>NZ_CP166919.1:2400000-3000000 GCF_041379765.1 Thalassotalea sp. Sam97
CTGTTGTTTTTCGGTTTTTGTTAACCGAGTTTGCATGATGCCATCGCCAATATTGGCGGGCAGGTGCAAGCTATACAACGTCAATGCAACCGCTTCATCCCATGCATTATCGCTACCATGGCCATAAAACAAATCCGCTTCATTAAATCGGCTTACCCCCCAGCGCAAAAAATCATGAATGGTATGCAAGTCTTCAATGACTTCTTTGACATTAACGTTTAACAAAGGAAACTCCTAAAAGCATGATAAATGGATGATATACGGCGTGATAAAAGGCTCACGAATATAGCCAACACTATATACTAATTACTCAGTGCTGTTGATGACTACTCGTTAATTTTACAATAATTTAGGTGAAGGTATACCGATAGACCGTTTTTTACCGATAAAAATATCTTAACGCCCTAAAACCCGATAAGGCACATCACGATACTCCCCCTTTGAGCCATCGCTTATTGCTATGTTTTTGCCTTAAAAAAAGATACACTTTAATGATGAAGTTCAAAGATCTCCTTAGCGAAAGCGACAAAGCGCTGTTCAAAGAAGCCGTTGGTAAAGTGAAACCTGTTACCACAGATACCGTGCGTCATCGAAAAAACGAGCCTGCCATGGTGCGCAAGCAACAAAAACAGCGCCAAGAGAGTCGACAAACATTTTACTTCTCGGATGAATTTGAACCAAACCTTGAAGCCACCGGGCCAATGAAGTACGTTCGCGATGATGTCGATAGCTTTGAAGCGAAACGGTTACGCCGGGGTGACTATTACCCCGAGATAACCCTGGATTTACATGGTTTAAATCAACAACAGTCAAAACTTGAAATCGCCGCCCTGCTTAGTGAGTGCATCAAGCGCAATATAAACTGTGCTTGTATTATCCATGGCATCGGCAGCCGAGTCCTAAAGCACAAAGTTCCCCATTGGCTTGTGCAACACCCCGATGTAATGGCATTTCATCAAGCGCCGTTAGAATTTGGTGGCGACGGTGCATTATTGGTGCTAATTGAACTAAAAGAAGCGTTTCTCAATAAATAACGTAATAAGCTCGAACTAGCTGCAATCATAACACCACGCCCATCGATTTCCTTTGCCGTTTTTGCGGACAATTTAACAAAAATTGGTTGGGCTAAACTGCTGAGTAATACTGCCACGCATCAAGCGTTGGTCATAGTCAATTTCAGCAATACTCGCCGTAGGGAATAACGGCGTATGTTGATCGGCGGTTAACTGCCCCGACAAATAGCTCACCAATGGCATATGCGATACCAACAAGATATTTTGCCACTTTTCGATTGCTAACATGCCATCAAGATAATCATGAACTTGCTTCGCATCACCATCAGGGGTTAATAAATCTAAGGTGTGAACGGGCAAATCTATGGCGATTTCATGTACCAATACTTGTGCGGTTTGTTGCGCTCTTAGGTAAGGACTTGCAAAAATGGCATCAAACTGACAACGCTTGCCTGCGAGCCACTTGGCCATCACTTTTACTTCAAGTTCGCCCGTTTCAGTTAACGGTCGTTTTTTATCTTCGAAATTACCGATTTGCGCGTCGCCATGACGCATAATGTAAATATTCATTGTTTGCAGGCATTTTGGGGTTCGTCATTGTTATGCGAACTATTCTAAAGAATCTACCATCATAGATAAACAATAGTTCAGAAATGAATAGCTATCGTCTATATTATAAAATATTCATCGTCGTAAGCATTAAAGCTTTAACGGACACGCAATATATTGCACCATAGATGGTATTCAATGTAAGTTATCAAAACGTGCCGCTTAAAATAAGCCTGTGTGGCGGCAATTTTTTCGTGTTTTTTTATCGATAACTCGGAGGCGCTTTTGAAGCAAAGCCCTAACGATAATAAGCAATATAAAGCGATTACCTTAGATAATGGCTTACGTGTGTTATTGGTTGAGCACAACGATTCCAATCGCAGCGCCGCAGCACTGGCGGTAAACGCCGGACATTTTGACGACCCAACCGATCGTCAGGGCCTCGCCCACTTTTTAGAGCATATGCTATTTTTAGGTACCGAAAAGTATCCTCAGCCAGGCGAATATCAGCAATACCTTGCACAACACAATGGCTCTAATAATGCTTGGACAGGCACGGAGCATACCGCTTTTTTCTTTGATATAAACGATGAGTTTTTCGCTGATGCGTTAGACCGATTTAGTCAATTTTTCATATCGCCACTGCTATCACAAGAGTTTATCGACAAAGAGCGCCTTAATGTTGACGCCGAATATAAACTCAAACTAAAAGATGATATGCGTCGTATTTATGATGTCCATAAAGCGACAGTTAATCCTCAGCACCCGTTTAGCAAGTTTTCGGTTGGTAACAACGATACCTTAGCAGATAGACAACAACATAATCTGCGCGAACAAGTCATCGCCTTTTTTAATGAGCACTACCGTGCCGATCGTATGACGTTAGTTTTAGAAGGACCGCAGTCTCTCGAGCATCTGGCGAACCTAGCAGAGCACCACTTTGCTGCTATTAAGCCTGGCGATAGCCTCAAACCTCGTATTGAAACGCCATTATATCGTCGTCAAGACTTAGCATTGAATGTCTACATTAAGCCAGAAAAAGACGACAAAAAATTACTGCTAAGTTTTGCCTTGCCTGGGATTGATAAAGACTATAAATCGAAACCAGCGAGTTATATTGCCTACTTACTTGGACACGAAGGCCCTGGCAGCATTTTATCGGTACTAAAAGACAACCAATGGGCACTCGGTTTAAACGCGGGTAGTGGTATTAATGGCTCTAATTTTAAAGATTTTAATATCAGCATTCGGCTAACCGAACTAGGGCTAAAGCACAAACAAGACATTATTGAACTGATATTTGCCTACATTAAATTAGTCAAACAACGCGGTGTTCAACCCATTTATTTTGATGAAAAAAAAGCAATATCCGAATTTTCTTATCAATATCAGGAAAAGCTCAAGGCGCTCGATTCAGCAAACCAGCTGGTGATCAATATGCACCACTACCCTGCTGAAGATTACATCTATGGCGATTATGCCATGGAGACGTTTTCTGCCGTTCTTATCCATCAATATCTAGACTATTTTCGTCCAGATAACATGCGTATTATTCACATTGACCAACAAGTGGTCACCGACACGGTGAGTCCTTGGTATCAAGTGCCCTATGCAACGAAGCCGATAAGCGAACAGCAACTGCTGCGATTGAGCAATATAGATATCCCCAAATCATTATCATTACCCAGAGCCAACCCTTATATTGTCGCAGAGCCTACGTTGGTTGCTATCGAAAAAGAAATGATAATCCCCAAACAGTTAGTCAATGATCCTGGCTTTAGCGTTTGGTTCAAACAAGACAGTTCATTCTTTGTCCCCAAAGGCCAAATTATCATAGGGATAGACTCTCGAGTCGCGGTAGAAAGCAAAACCCACATAGCGATGACACGGTTGTTTGTCGAATTATTTAGCGATTCGGTACTGGAAAATAACTACGATGCAGAACTCGCTGGCATTCATTACCACTTATATCCTCATCAAGGGGGGATGACATTGCAGCTGTCGGGGATCAATGAAAAGCAACCGTTACTGTTAGCTAACTTGCTGACGGCTATTAAAGATCACTCGCTCTCACCAAGCCGGTTTGAGCTATTTAAAAATCAATTGATCACCAATTGGCGCAACGCCGATAAAAGCAAATCTATTTCGCAATTATTTGCCAAACTCAACGCCTTAATGAAACCCTTTAGTCCACCGAGTAATGATTTAGCCAAGGCATTGGAATGTGTCAGTTACGACGAGTTTACTCAATTTTGCGCATCCTATTTTAGTCAATTGTGTATTGAAGTGTTCATTTATGGTAATTGGCAAGAACAACACGCGTGGCAAATTAGTGAACAAATTCAACACGCACTTGGTCCTCACATTAATGCCGATGCCGCGGTGACTTGCGGTGTGATTGATTTCCACGGCCAGCAAACGGCCATTTTAGCGCAACACATTGCCGAACATGATTACGCTAGCGTCATTTACTTTCCGATGCGAAACTATGATGCTAAAACAATGGCGATGACCATGATCGCAAGCCACCTAATTTCACCACACTTTTTTCATCAAATGCGTACCCAAAAGCAATACGGTTATTTGGTTGGCGTCGGTTATGTACCTATGAACCGTTTTCCTGGCATTGCATTTTATATTCAATCTCCAGATACCGATGCAGATACACTGTTCGCTGCGATGAATGAGTTCATCGATGACTTTGTGACGGATGTTAGTGACGATGAATGGCTTAACCTTAAACATGGTTTGATCGGTCAACTGCAGGAAAGCGAAACAAGTCCACGCATCAAAAGCCAACGATATTGGATGAGTATTTGTAATAAAGATTTTCTATTTGATCAAAAAGAGCGGTTAGTCACCGCAATAAACTCGATTGAGCTTAGCGATGTCATCGCCTTTATTAAAAATACCCTAAACAATAACGCCAATCCCGATAAAATATACTTGGCATCCGTAAAGCACGCCGATGAGTTAGCTTACTTGGCAAAGCAAGCTAACACTATCCATGATATTGATGATTTCCATCGTCGAACACCACATAAATCATAATTTCCTATCGGCAGTTCTTTCATTTGCCAAGCAATTGATTTAGTATCATTTTTAGTTGTAAGTATTATCTAGTCGAGATGTAAGATATCGGCTATTTTCATCTGTTGTGAGCCATCTGTGCTAGTAAAAGAAAATAATAAAAATAAGCGATTCAGCGCTAATCACATCCTCTATTTTATATTCGCAAGCTTGATGCTACTTTTATTGCCTAACAAAGCAATGTCGCAAACGCTCATTAAGTTACAACAATATTCAATCAACGAAGGGCTTAGCGAAAACACTGTATTTTCAATTACCCAAGACCGCCAAGGCTTTATCTGGTTGGCAACTCTTGATGGCCTAAATCGTTTTGATGGTTATGAATTTATCACTTACAAATCGCACGCAACAAACTCAAACAGTTTGCCTTCAGATATTATCAGGGTGCTATTTATTGATTCCAATGACAAATTATGGGTTGGTACACAATCAGGGTTAGTCACTTACGATGTCACTACCGATAGTTTTCATACGGTCGATACACAATTCGAAAACCAGACAATATGGTCAATTTTTGAAGATGCCAACAACAATATACTGGTCTCAACTAATGATGGTGTCTATCGACAACAAAAAGATGACATCAATTTTTCCAAACTGAGCTTTCGACAATATACTAACGATATTGTTGAAGTGAAAAGTATCTACCAAGATCAACAAGGTAACTATTGGTTTGGCACATATGAAAATGGCCTTTTTATTAGCAATGAACAACTAAGCTTTATTTTTTCGGCGCAACAGCCAAACAGGTTTGACTTATCAGTACCCGAAACCACCATTTACGAGATAAATTTAATTGATAGCAACACATGGCTGGCAACCAATAACGGGGTATATGTGATTGATAAGGACTGGCAACTTCAACAACATATCAAACCTCCAACTGCAGATGCTCATAGAGCCAACCATATCCGAACCATTGAAAAGGCTAATGACATAGAGGTTTTCTTAGGAACCGAAGCGGGACTATATGTCTACGATATGGTTACCAAGAGAATTACAGCCAAAAAAACTAAACGGGTTGATAGCTCCCAACTGAACATCGACTTTATTTATGATCTATTTATCGACCAGGCTGGCTCGCTATGGCTGGCAACCTCGACAGCAGGCGCCAATAAATTTTCTGCGAATAGCTCTTTGTTTTCACAAGCGATGACTGATCGAGATATTCAAAAGAATGTTATCGGTTTTAGCCAAGTAAACAAAAATGGGCTTTTTATCGCTACCGAATCGCACGGTATTTATTATCAAGACTTTTACTCCAACACCATTGAGCGCCTGCCAATTGATCTGCCACCAACCATTTTATCAATCACATCAGGTACCCAAAACGACCTCATTTTAATGACAACTGACTATGAAATTTACCGAGTCAATATCAATACCTGGCACGTTGACAACCTCTGGAATATTGATTCAAAAAGCTTGACGGGCTTAAACCGTGTCGACTTTCAATTCTCGCAAGGTTCTATTTTTCATGGTTCCAATGACGGTGTGTTAATCGAATACGATATTTACACAGGACAAAAAACAACATATGAGATCCCCGCTGATTCATCTAGTTTTTACATGCTTTCAAGTAACAACGATACCAGTGTATTTATATCTGGTGAGCAAGGAGAGCTTCTCTCTTTTGACACATTAAATCGTAGCTTTTCTCACTACAATTTAAAAAGCCACCCGGTTTTTCATAAAAAAACATTAGCATCGATAAGTGACACACCAAATTACATGTGGTTCAGTTTCTGGGGCGATGGCGTTTTACTGCTCGATAAACAAACCAGTGAATATACCCAGTTTAATTCACAGAGCGGATTAGCGAACGATTATGTATTGAGTCTTTTAGTCGATATTAACTTTAATGCTTGGGTAGCCACTAACAAAGGAATCTCAAAAATATCAGCCAAGCAACGAAAAGTTGATAATTTTGATCATTTTTTTGGTGTTCAAAAACAGCAGTTTTGGATTATGTCGGCTTTTAAAGCCAGTAACGGGCGTTATTATTTTGGTAGTCTAAATGGCTTTAACAGCTTCTACCCTGAAGACATATTGCCACACAATAATGTTGTTTTAGCGCCAGTAAACACGAAACTGTTAATTGCTAATAAAGAGCAGACCGACCTTGTAGCGCCTTTATTTGAACTTGATTCAATTACACTGGAATATAACCAATCGCCATTTACTATCGAGTTTTCATCCCCTAATGCCAGTATTACCGAGCAGACCTTATATCGCTACAAACTTGTCGGTGTGGATGACAAGTGGATTGAAACGAATAGTGCTCATCGCCGTGCGACCTATACCAACCTAGATGCTGGCGACTATACCTTTATGGTTCAAGCCTATGATCAATCGCAAGTCGATTATCAGCAGAGCCGCGATTTAACCATCTCCATTTTACCGCCTTGGTGGCTGAGCAACAGTGCCCGTTTTGCCTATGCCCTAGTGTTTTTATTGATCTGCTACTACCTCTATCGACAAGCCTTAAACAAACAACAAATTAACGCAATGGTTCGTCAGTCAGAAGAGCGTTTAAAACTGGCACTGTGGGGCTCTGGTGATGAAATGTGGGATTGGAACATTGTCACTAATCGCATGTACCGCTCTAATATTTGGGGCGTTTTAAACTTTCCTATACAAAACACAACCAACAACGAGAGCGAACTCAACGACCAGCAGCGTAATATTCATCCACAAGATAGGGAGCGGGTACAGCAGGTTTTACAACAACACAAAGATGGTATCACCGAACATTACGAGGCGACCTATCGTGTGCGTAATAAATTTAACGAATGGATGTGGGTTCTTGATCGTGGCAAGGTAGTTGAACGCAATGCAGATGACCAACCGATTCGAATGACCGGAACACTGAAGGACATAAGTCAAATAAAAGCAAACGAAGAGAGCTTAAAGCTGTTTGCCAAATGTATTGCTAATATTTCTGATGGCGTTGTGGTGTTTGATGCAGACTTTGTCATTATCGATTGTAATGCGGCATATGAGAAAATCACAGGTCAAGAGAAAGAGTTTGCACTTGGTTCAAGTCTTGAATTTAGCAATTATCCTCAGACATTTACGCAATCGATCAAAACCAGTTTACAACAACATGGCACCTGGCAAGGTGAAGTGCAAAGTACTCGGGTCAATGGCAAACCTTATCTAATCGATATCACCATGGACGTTATACGTGACGAACATCATGCTATATCACACTATGTTGCGATTTTTTCCGATATCACCAGACGTAAAAAAACAGAGCAAGAACTACGCCGACTAGCCAATTCAGATACCTTAACAGGCTTGCCAAACAGATCATTTTTCCAAAGTTATCATGAGCAACTGATCAATCAAGAGCAACATCACACCCTGTTGGTTTTGGACTTAGATAATTTTAAGAAAATTAATGACTCTTTAGGTCACCAAGTTGGCGACTCGTTATTATGTAACAGCGCAGAACGGATCAGCCAAATTAGCGGTATTAAAGACACCTTTTATCGACTCGGTGGCGATGAGTTTGCACTCATTATAAAAACCAATGACATTCATAAAATTACCGCTACGGCCAATAAAATACTAAAAACTATTATTGCCCCTCACGGGATTGATCTGCATGAAATATCGCTGTCTTGTAGTATTGGTATCGCCATGTTCCCTGATGATGGCATCAATACTCATGAACTGCTTAAAAATGCCGATACCGCCATGTATCACGCGAAAGATCATGGTGGGGACAATTACCAGTTTTTTAGTGATGCTATGAACAAACAAGCCGTTAAGCGCCTACAAATCGAAAATCTCATTCGTCATGGGTTAAAAGAAGATATGTTTTCTGTGTTTTATCAACCCAAAATTGACGTTAATACAGGTGGTGTGGTTGGTATGGAAGCCCTTGTGCGCTTTGATGCTGGCGACAAAGGCATCATTCGCCCTGACATCTTTATTCCAATATCTGAAGAAACGGGACAAATCATCGAAATTGGTGAGCTGGTATTGCGTAAAGCCTGCATAGCAACAAAAGCCTGGCTCGATCAGGGCATTTTTAATGGTCGCTTGGCTGTTAATTTGTCGGCCGTTCAATTTAAGCAATCTGACCTAGTCGCAACCATCAATGGAATTTTAGAAGAAACTGGTTTACCGGCAGAGCACTTAGAGCTTGAGATCACGGAAGGTACGGTTATGAATTCCCCCCAACAAGCTATTGCGACAATGCAGCAAATTCGCCACATGGGAATTCATTTATCATTAGACGATTTTGGTACAGGCTACTCGTCACTTGCTCATTTAAAGCAATTCCCGTTAAATACCCTAAAAATAGACAAAGCATTTATTGATGATATAGAAGCTTCCGAACAAGGCCGCAATATGGTCGCAACCATCATCACCATTGCCCATAACTTAGGTATGAGTGTTGTGGCCGAAGGGGTCGAGACGGCAACACAATTAAGTTATTTAAAAACCCTTCAATGTGAACAAATGCAAGGCTATTTGTACTCGAAACCGTTGGCTGAAGAATATTTTGAACGCTATCTCCTGTCACATATTATAACTACCCAATCCGCGCCGTTTATGGATACTTAACAATATAATAAATACTTATACTAACCCCCTATTGTTCAGCGCTGTATTGCAAGCAGTTCATACAGCGCTCCACTCCCCTTCCTCATCGCTGTTCATGTACTCAAACGGTGATAAATAGCACCAACAAAACCATGAAAAATATTTACTATGATATCGACAAACTAAAAGTTGGCACGTTATTCGCTAATACCTAGGTAACTTTAACAATAATAAATCTAAATTAGGTACTACTGACATGCTAAATTCATTAATCTTTTCAGCCTTGATGGCTTTTAACGTAAATACTGACGCCCAGCCACTAGCGCAGTCTACTAATACAGCGAGTAGTGTTAGCCACCAAACTCACATAGTTATTACTCCAACAACGAATCATCGTATTCGCATTAAGCCAACCACGAATCACCGTATTCGCATTAAGCCAACCACGAATCATCGTATTCGTATTAAGCCAGTCACCAATGCTTCATAAGCGAAAAGGAGTTGATTATGTTAGCGATTATTAAAAATATTTTTTCATCAAAGTCAGCAGCTCAAAAAGTTGCTGAAAGCATTGAGTTTAAAGAGATGTCTGCCGACAGCTGGTGGTCTTAATAAGGAAGATATCAAGCGCTAAACGTGACATAGCTCATGCCATAGCGCTTGTACATTTGCATACGTTGTTGCATCGAAAACATGGGCCAAGCAAACGGTCCGAGCAGCAAGCCGGCTGTTGCCCAACGCTTACGACCTAAGCCAGACTTAAAAGCCTGACAATAGAAAAAAACGGCGCAAACTAACGATAACGGAATCAACAGCATGATATCGACCAACAAGTTAATGGAAAGAAAGTATAACAAATAGAATAAATACTCAAAAGAACACGCAGCGTATTTTTTGTACTCTTTTGTTAATAACTTATAACTAAACTTGTTTACGACGAATCATATGCATTATCTTAGACATAAAAAAGAGGCAATTTATTGCCTCTTTTTTTACATTGAGTGGCAAACGTTTTCCGTTTGCCACTTAGCATAACCTGTTAGTAACAGGTCTTGTCTTCACTAGCCATTTTCAACAAAGCCTCACATGGTGCAAAATGGTCACCATATTTATCTTGATAGGCCTGTAGCTTTTCAACCACCACTTTGGCGCCTAAACTATCCAGGTACCTAAATGGACCGCCAACAAATGGTGGGAAGCCAATACCAAAAATAGCGCCGACATCACCATCGCGTGGACATCGTATAATACCTTCGTCCAAGCATCGCACCGCTTCATTCACCATCAACAGTACACTGCGTTGACAGATATCTTCTGCTGACAACAGACTATTAGGTTGCACGCCAAGCAAGGTATAAACGCTGTCATCAACCTGCTTGCCATTAGCCTTTTTACCCGTATAGGAATAGAAACCTTTTTGAGTCTTCTTACCTTTACGATTGTCATCAATCAACTTATTAAACGCATCAGGGGCTTTAAAACGCTCACCTAACTCTGCTTCTAGGATAGGGCTGATTTTGGCACCGATATCGATACCCACTTCATCGAGTAGCTTAATGGGACCCACTGGGAAACCAAACTTAACCAATGCGCGATCGATTTTGTCGATCGGCTCACCTTGTAGCAACATATTGGCAGCCTCGTTAACATACGGCGCCAAAATACGATTCACGTAAAAACCGGCTTTATCTTTTACCACAATGGGCGTTTTTCCTTGACGCTTAGCGTAAGCAACCGTCGTTGAAATGGTTTGCTCAGATGTTTTGTCATGAGCAATAATCTCAGCTAACGGCATTTTATCTACTGGCGAAAAGTAATGTAAGCCAATGATATTTTCCGGTCTTTTTGCATTGGCAGCGATTTGATTGATTGGCAAAGATGACGTGTTGCTGGCAAAAATCACATCCTCTTTACAGCTCGCTTCAATATCTGCAACCATGGTTTGCTTAAGCGATAAATCCTCAAACACCGCCTCTATCACCATATCAACATCAGCAAAGCCAGAATAATCAAGTGTCCCTGTTATTTTATGCATTTGTTGTTGCATAGCGGCTTTTGACATAAAGCGTCGTTTGACTTTCTTATTCAGCAAGTCAAACGAATACTTCAATGCATTAGAGATCCCTGTATGGTTAATATCTTTAATACGGACCGGGGTTTTCGCATTATTAACGCTGACATACGCGATACCGCCGCCCATCAAACCACCACCAAGCACGCCAACTTTATTGATTGGTTTGGCATCAACACCCGCAACGCCTTGCTCTTTTTTCATTTCCGTAGTGGCAAAGAAAATATTACGAAGCTGTGCCGATTCCGGAGTTTGTGTAAGCTCGCCAAACGCTTTGGCTTCAAGCGCTAATCCAGCAACGATACCCTTATCGAACCCGGTGCGAATACACTCAATGATACGCAATGGCGCAGGGTAATTACCTTTGGTTTGCGCCAGTACGGTTTTCGTTGCTTGCTCAAATACAACTTTACGTCCTAGTGCATTAGATTCCAACGCTTTTTCGACAAGTGGCACTTTACGCTGTTTATTGCGCTTACCTGCCAAAGCCATTTGCTCAGCAACGCTAAGCAATACCGACTTTGGTACCACATCATCAACAAGGCCTGCTTTTAACGCCTGTTTAGGACGTAGTTGCTTACCCGTTAACATCATATCTAACGCTTTTTGTAAGCCGACGAGTTTAGGTAGACGCTGCGTACCACCGCTACCAGGCAATAGGCCAAGTTGCACCTCTGGTAGACCCAATGCGGTTTTGTTGTCGTCACTACAAACGCGCATGTGACACGCCATTGCCAGCTCTAAGCCACCGCCCAAACACGGGCCGTGAATTGCCGCAACAACCGGTATTGCCAATTGTTCAAGCTGGTTGAACATCATCTGACCACCCGTCGCGATATCTTGCGCTTGTTCTGCGGTTTCACACTTGTCGAGCATCGAGATATCGGCACCCGCTACAAATGAATTGTCTTTACCACTGTAAACAACTAACCCCTTAATGGCGGCATTGTTTTTTATTTGCTGTAAAATTTGTTCGATTTGTGTCAAAAACTCCGCTTTTAACACATTCATGGTTTCATCAACCACATCGATTTTTAATAAGGCGATACCATTGTCTTGTTCGCTTAAAGTAAACGCTGATTGTGCTGTATTTTGTTCCATTACCTACTCCTCGATTACTCTGCTTCAAGAACCATAGCCGCACCTAAACCACCGGCGGCACACGCTGTTGTCAAACCTAAACCACCACCTCGGCGTTTTAATTCATTCAGCGTTTGAGTGATCAATCGTGTTCCTGTTGCGGCAAATGGGTGACCGTACGCCAAGGAACCACCAAGCACGTTAAACTTATCCATGTCGATATCGCCAATGGCTTTGTCACGGCCAAGTTTTTCTTTAGCAAATTTATCGCTGGCAAACATTTTTACATTTGCTAAGGTCTGTGCGGCAAAGGCTTCGTGCATTTCAATCAAGTCCATGTCCGCTAACGATAAGCCTGCGCGGTCAAGCGCTAATGGCGTCGCATAGGATGGCCCCATTAGCATGTCTTCCCATACATCGATGGCGGTGAATGCGTATGAGCGAATATAACCTAATACATCGAGGCCAAGCTCTTTCGCGCGACCTTCTCGCATTAATAGTACAGCAGAAGCGCCATCGGTTAATGCGGTTGAGTTGGCCGCTGTGACCGTCCCGTGTTTGCGATCAAACACAGGACGTAATCTTGCATAACCAGCAAGATCGGAATCCGCTCTATAACAGTTATCCTGCTCAACGGCATGTTTGTACGGTTCAGGATGTGCGGTCATGACTTCGTTAGCTAAAACGCCGCTCGCCCACGTTTGCGCAGCTAGTGTGTGAGAGCGATGTGCTAGCTCGTCTTGCTGTTGACGGCTAATACCATGTGTTTTCGCCATCTGCTCGGCTGTTTGCCCCATTGACAACCCAGTCGAATACTCGGCAACCGCTGGTGGTACAGGCAAGATGTCTTTAAAGCGCAGTGCCGAGATAAGCTTCAAGCGCTGCCCAAGCGTTTTTGCTTTCGATAAATCAAGTAAGGTACGGGCAAATTTTTGCGATACACCGATTGGAGGTACCGACATCGAGTCTGCACCGCCAGCAATACCAATATCAATATTCCCTAGCAATATCGATTCAGTCACATTGGCCGTTGACTGAAAACTGGTGGCACAGGCGCGAGAAACACTATACGCATCAGTATGGACATTCATTTGCGTCGCTAACACGATTTCGCGAGCAATATTTGGCGCTTTTGGCATCTGCACCACTTGACCGAACACCAATTGTTCGATCAGTTGAGGATCGATATCCGTACGAGTAACCATTTCATTTACAACCATCGCCCCCAGATCCAGCGCTGGTACGCCATGGAAAGACGTTGCTTGCTTTACAAACGGTGTACGTAGACCTGTAACGACTGCAACACGTTCGCCTGTCGCGGTCTTAAGGTTTTGCATCTTCGCCATTCGTTTTCCTTTCTTGTTTCTTAATAGACTTGCGGTACCGCCTAAACCCAAGCTGATATTGCTTACTGAAGTGTAGGTCGTTATCGTTATTTTAGTAATTACCACAACAGGTCAGACCTGATGAATTATTCGATTCTAACCACAAAACAAACTTTTTAAAAGGGTTGATTTCTAATAACATAGCGTCAATATAGATACAAAATATTAATAACTCAGCAGTTACCTGAATAGTGCGTGTTCGCACTGTTGATAATACGCTAATACTTATCAGGAATATATCTCGGATGGCTATCGAACAATTTTCAAATTTACAAGCTCACTTAAGTGAGCAAATTGTTGGACAACATACTCTTGTTGAAAACTTACTCATCGCTCTGTTAGCGGATGGTCACTTAATTGTCGAGGGGCCACCTGGTTTGGCAAAGACTCGTGCTATTAACGCCCTGGCTGAAGGGGTTGATGCCAGTTTTCATCGCATTCAGTTCACGCCAGATTTATTACCCGCAGATTTAACCGGTACCGACATTTACCGTCCGGAAGATGGTAGCTTTGTGTTTCAGCAAGGGCCTCTATTTGAAAACTTGATCTTGGCCGATGAAATTAACCGAGCCCCAGCAAAAGTGCAATCGGCATTACTTGAAGCAATGGCCGAAGGACAAGTAACCGTTGGTAAAAAAACCTATAAGTTACCTGAGTTGTTTTTAGTCATGGCAACGCAAAATCCGCTTGAACAGGAAGGTACCTACCCATTACCGGAAGCACAACTCGACCGCTTTTTGATGCATGTGGAAATTGACTATCCAAATGCCCAATCGGAGTTAGAAATTCTCCGCCTTAATCGTGGTGAAGCTCTACATAAAAAGCCGGTACGATTAGACACATTAACTCAGCAAGATATTTTTACCGCGCGCAGAGAAACACTAGAAATTTATTTAGCGCCTGTGCTTGAGCAGTATATTGTCGATTTGATCATGGCAACTCGTGAAGGCGAGAAATATGACGATAACTTGGCCAAATGGTTGGCGTATGGCGCAAGCCCGCGCGCAACCATTGCGTTGGAACGATGTGCCCGCGCTCGAGCATGGTTACATGGTCGCGACTTTGTCAGTCCGGAAGATATTCAAGCGGTCTTTCATAACACCTTGCGTCATCGCTTGTTGCTAACGTATCAAGCGGAAGCCGAAGGTATTACCACCAATCAAGTATTGGACCGTATCTTGGAATTAGTGGCACTAGCCTAAGAAAATTGCCGTTAACGCAACGAAAAGTGAAGTCATAAGGCGAGTAACACGTATGTGGTGGAAGCGTTCCAATCAAACGGCCTCTTTCGGTGCCGTTGAACAACAACTAGCACAGCTTGTCAGTGATGGCATTAACGTCACTATCGACGAGCTGTTAGCCTATCAAGGCAAAGCATCATTACTGGACTTAACCCCCAAGAATGCTATTCACGGCCATTTTTCAGGTAACTACTTAGCGCGTACCAAAGGCCGTGGTATGGAATTTGACGAAGTCCGCCATTATCAACGTGGCGACGACATACGGGCAATCGATTGGCGAGTAACAGCTCGCACCGGCAAGACCCATACTAAGTTGTTTCGCGAAGAGGTAGAACGACCGGTTATGATTGCCACCGATTTGGGTCAGTCGATGTTCTTTGGCTCACAATTGTTATTTAAATCCGTACAAGCTTGTCACATCGCCGCGTTGCTAGCATGGCACGCGAAAAAGCGTGGCGATCGAGTTGGCGGCTTAGTGTTTAATGAACAATGCCATCATGAACTCAAACCTCGTAGTCGACAAAATGGTGTATTGCATTACCTTCATGCGTTACAAGAAAATCATCAACAAGGGATAGCCAACTGGCAACAAAAACCGGAACAAACGGATAACTATTTTGTTGATAACATCAATCGACTGTCACAGTTAAGTAAACCTGGCGCACTGGTTTACTTAATTACCGATGGCACTCATTTTAACGATGATGTACTACGACCATTAGCGAAAGTCGCCAAGCATTGTGAATTAGTCATCTGCCAAGTCAGTGATCCGCTCGAGCAAGAGTTACCAACGCTCAATCGGAAAGTTTCTGTTGCCATTACCGACGGTCAGGCCAAGCAACAATTATTGCTAGGTGATGTCACCACGCAGCATCGCTATCAACAACAAGCCAACATGACAAACAAGCTAAAACAATCTTTATATCAGCGCGCAGGCGCGCGTTTAATCTATTTCACCGCGGCTTCGCCAATTGAGCAACAATTAAAATCAGGGATTGAAACGTGGATCCGTTAACAAATCTAAAAGACATACATTTACCAGAGCCGATCCACAACTACCCAGTTGCGCCTGGATGGTGGTTATTGCTGTTGGCAGTAGCGTCTTTAGTCACCTGGCTATTAATAAAAGCATACAACAAGCGAAAATTTTACAGGGTAAAACATCAAGCCTTACAGCAATTACAAAACCGCGAAGCATTATCCACCGAGCAATCGATCGCTATCATTAAATTTGTGGTAATGCACTACTTCAACAGACAGAGTGTTGCCGGTAGCCACGGATCGAAATTAGTAAAAACGCTTAGTGAGTATTTACCAAGCGAGCATCAAGCACATTTTAATCAACTGGCTGAACAGGCAGTGCAGCAGCATTACCGAGCAAACGCATCACAGCTTTATGCAGAGCAAATGCAGCAAGCGGCACTTTATTGGTTACACCACTGTTGTTTACCATCATACAAGCGAGGAAAATCATTATGATTGAGTTTGCTTGGCCATTAGCGGCACTGTTATTACCTTTACCTCTTATCGCCTATTGGTTATTGCCGCCGGCGTCGTCAGAACATGCCGCTCTTAAGATGCCGGTACTGCTACCAAATATGCGTGCAAAATCAGTGGCCACAAATGACAAAAAAGCGCCTTTGTGGCTAACCGCGTTGATTTGGGCGCTTTTAGTGCTCGCCACCATGCGTCCGCAGTGGTTAGGCGACCCTGTTGCCCTGCCAACCGAAAGTCGAGAGATGATCATTGCTGTTGATTTATCAGGCAGTATGCAAATTGAAGATATGCAATATCAAGGGCAAACCATTAATCGTCTTAATATGGTTAAAGCCTTATTAAGCGACTTTATCGAACGTCGAAAAGGCGATCGATTAGGGTTACTGCTGTTTGCTGATGATGCCTACATGCAAGCACCAATGACGTTCGATACACAAACCATTAAACAAATGCTTAATGAAAGCGTCATTGGCTTGGTGGGGCAAAAAACCGCCATAGGTGATGCGATTGCCTTATCGGTAAAACGTTTTATTAACAAAGATGACTCAAACCGCGTGTTGGTATTATTAACCGATGGCCAAAATACCTCAGGTAAATTAACCCCAGATCAAGCCCTTGAGCTCGCGGTTGCTAAAGATGTTACAGTGTATAGCATCGGTATTGGCGCTGATGTGATGTTTGAGCGCTCATTATTTGGGACACGTAAAGTCAATCCATCTCGCGATCTTGATGAAGACACATTGAGCAAAATTGCCAACCAGACGGGGGGGCGTTACTTTCGCGCCAAAGATGGAGAATCGATGGCACAAATTTATCAATTACTCGACCAATTAGAACCGGTGGCACAAGACGCTGAACAATTACGACCATTAACGGCGTTGTTTTTCTGGCCCCTCGGCTTCGCGTTATTGCTAATTACCGCTCGCATTGTTTGGCTGCACTACCTCGCTTATGGTGTACCGTTTGTGGCTAAGGAGCGTAAATAATGGCCGACTTTCACTTTATCCGCCCAGTCTTCCTAGCCGGCTTTATTGTGTTGGTTTGGTTATTATGGCAAATACGTCGCTTACGAGTATCAGCCAGTGCCTGGCATCAGCTTATCCCCAAGCATTTAACGCAAAAGTTGTTAAACAACAGCGGTGAGAACAAGCCGGCATCTTTATTTCCGATAGCATTCATTGGCAGCCTTTTTATTATTGCCCTTGCGGGCCCTACTTGGCACAAGTTGCCACAGCCAGTATTTGAAGTAAAACGAGGTTCGGTACTGGTTATGGATATGTCCTTTTCCATGCTAGCCACCGATATCCAACCGAACAGATTAACCATGGCGCGTTTTAAGGCCATCGATTTGGTGGAAAAAATAGACGAAGGTGACATTGGCTTAATCGCCTATGCCGGCGATGCGTTTACCATAAGCCCGCTGACCCCTGATATCAATAACATAAAATTATTATTGCCATCACTGTCACCACAGATCATGCCTGAACTTGGATCGAACCCTTACCCTGCATTATTGCTCGCTGAAGAAATGTTATCGAATGCCGGTCATAGTCAAGGCGATATTTATTGGTTTACCGATGGTATAACCCGTGATGAAGTCGAGGATATTCAAGGTTTCGTCAATGATAGCAATCATCGCATCAACATCTTAGCCGTTGGCACTGAACAAGGTGCGCCAATCACGTTAGCTAATGGTGAACTGATGAAAGACCGTCGCGGTAACATCGTTATTCCTAAATTAACCACCAACAGCTTGTCAGCTCTGAGTCGCAATTCAGGCGGGATTTTTACGCCAATCACCGCTGATGATAGCGATGTTAAAAAACTAAGTGCATTAAGCAAACTTGATAGCGAGCGCTCCCTAGAAAGTCAGCAACAAAACCAAGGAGACCAATGGCAAGAGTTTGGCCCTTATTTATTACTGATTGCGTTGCCATTGGCACTGGGATATTTCCGCAAAGGAGTGTTACTAACACCATTATTGACCGGCTTGCTAGTAACTAGCATATGGCTTCCCGGTGCAGCTCATGCCTCGCTATGGGACGATTTGTGGCAAACAGACGACCAGCAAGGGCACAAGCAGTTTTTACAACAAGACTTTACCAAGGCCGCAAAGCAATTTAATCAGCCAGACTGGCAAGGTGCTAGTTATTACCGCGCGGGTGATTACGAAAACGCCATAAAAGCCTTTGCGCAATCTGACAGTGAACAAGCAATGTATAACAGCGCTAATGCGTATGCGCAGTTAGGCCAGCTACAACAAGCCCTTGATGGATACAAAAAAGTGTTGCAGCAAAATCCGCAACATGCAGATGCTAAGGCCAATAAAACGCTCGTTGAAAAATTGCTTGAACAGCAGCAACTGCAACAAAATAATCCGTCGCAAAGCACTGAAGATCAAAAACAATCAGACGATCAACAAAGTCAAGACAACCAGCAAAGCCAAAGCGAGCAACCGCGCCAAGATGGTCAACAAGCTAACGACCAACAAGGAGCAGGCGAGCAACAATCACAATCCTCGACGCAACAAAATGACCAAGGCGCTAGCAAAGATGACCAATCGCAGCAACAACAGGGAAATGCAGGAGATAGTAGCGATCCGCAAGATCCCTCATCTCCACCTGCACAGCCTGATGATAAAATGGGTCGCGATCAACAAACCAATAAGCCGACATCCAATGACAATGCAAATAACGCAGATAAGGCACAGAACCCCCAACAACATGCTGGTGAGTTAAACGATACAGAGCAACAACAACAGGCTAAAGCTAAGCAGCAAAAAGTAGAGCAAACCGAAGCTGCGGATCAACAAAGCTCGGTTGCTGTAGAGTCTGACTCCTCGGCAGAAAGTGAGCAACAACAACGTTATGAACAAATGTTAAGACGCGTCACGGATGACCCGCAATTATTATTGCAAAACAAAATGCGCCTTGAATACCAAAAGCGCCGACAAAATCGAAGCAGTATTGGAGTAAAAGAAAAATGGTAATCGCTTATCGTTTCATCATTGGTTTCATCGCCTTGCTATGGAGTGCTCAAACACTAGCGCTCGAGGTCAGCGCCAGCATTGATAAAAACCCCGCTGTTGTCGATGAGTCATTGGTATTAACCGTCATAGCCCAAGACTCGGTAGCAGCCGATGCCTTTGATCCGTCGTCATTACAAACCGATTTTGTCGTTGGTCGTACGTCAATCAGTAGCCAAACCAGTATGGTGAATTGGCAAACCACCCGCACGACACGCTGGACTACGTTATTAATCCCAAAGCAAGCCGGGACTTTAACCATTCCTGCATTACAAGTCGCTGATGCGCGCACCCAACCAATAGAACTAAGTGTGTTACCAGCTGCTGATAAGAGTAAGCAAACACAAAAAGATGTTTATATCACCTCGCAAGTATCGAAGCAGAGCGTCTATGTCCAACAACAGTTTACGTTGACGGTGCGCTTGCATTTTGCCGCAGAATTAAAGCGCGGTAGCATCGCTGATCCGAAGATGACTGGCGCTGAAATTCGTCAAATTGGTGAAAACAATGAATACAGTGACATTATCGACGGTCGTCGCTTTCGTATCATTGAACGTGTCTATTCAGTAAAACCACAAACATCGGGAAATCTGGTACTGCACAGCGTCGTTTTTGAGGGCGAGATTGTTAAACAAGGCAATCAACGTCGCTCTCTATTTGGCGGGTTAAACAGCGGTACGCCGATTAATGTTAAAGGTGAATCTATAGATATCACAGTAAAACCAGCTGAAAGCAACTTTAATGGTGAATGGTTACCAAGTGAATTGATCGTGGTTGAGGATGCCTGGCCTACTCAGCAAGAGCCGTTTCAACTGGGTGAACCCATCACTCGAACCGTGACCATAACGGCTGCGGCACTAAGCGCAGAACAGCTGCCCGAGCTTAGTTTTAGTGCACCTGATGGTCTAAAGATTTATCCTGATCAAGCGGAAAGCCAAATTGGCGTGAAAAACAACGTATTGATCAGCCAAAAAGTACAAGAATTTGCCATTGTTCCGACGCAATCTGGGACTTTTGTTATCCCTGAGCTACGCATTCCTTGGTGGAACACGGAACTTAACCTCCAAGAGCAAGCTATTATCCCAAGTAAAACCATCACCGTCGAAGGTGCCGCGATTGTGCAACCGCAAAATACAGTGCCCTCGCCAACGGTTAGCACTGAACCGCAACAAGCTTCTTATTTGCAATGGTTGTTTTTAACCGGCTGGATTGCCACGGCTTTAGCATGGCTGTATGTCGCCAAATTCAGGGGCAAAGTCCAACCTAAAAAGCGATTCAACCCCCGTGATAAGCCATACTACTTGCAACTGATGGCCGCATGTAAGCAAAATAACGGAGAACAGGTTTTGACCTTACTGCCGCTGTGGGGCGGTGAGTTATTAGCGAATGCACATATCGCAAATTTACAACAGTTACTCGACGCCGTTGAAGATAAGGACCTTCATGATGCTGTCAACCAGCTACAACAATGTTATTACGGCAAGCAACAAGCCCCGTGGCAAGGCTCTCAATTGTTAAAAGTGATATCAAGAATACAAACGCATACGACACAAAAACAACAGGTTGAATTTGCGCTAAACCCATAACAACCTAACACGAAATAACATGCCGAGAATGCCCACTTGTTGTGGGCATTGTTATACCGACTTACGCAGAAATACAATAAAAAATTTTATTTGGGAAGAAAAGTCACCACGGACAGGTCTCAACTTATAACTCCTTTAACATAATATGGACTATGGCAACTAAACAACAACGCTTTGAGGCTCTCGTTAACGCCCTGCACGCCGATTTGTATCGCTATGCATATTGGCTAGTCCACGATAAACAGGTGGCCGAAGACCTAGTGCAAGAAACCTTTTTGCGTGCTTGGAGAGCGTTAGATAGTCTCAACGACAATAATGCCGCTAAATCTTGGTTAATTACCATATTAAGGCGTGAAAACGCCCGTCGTTTTGAGCGTAAACAGTTTGATATGGCGGACTACGACGAAAGCCAAATTCTAGATACAGAGAGCTTATCGGTTGAGCAAGCTCAAGAGCATCATTGGCTTCAACGACGTATCGCTAGCTTATCGCCGGAATATCGAGAGCCGTTGGTATTGCAAGTTATTGCAGGTTTTAAAGGCGATGAAATAGCCAAGATATTAAAGCTCAATAAAAATACCGTTATGACACGCTTATTTAGAGCTCGTAATCAACTTAAAGATGCCATAGTACAAGACAACCAAGCCAAGGGGCGACGCAATGGATGAATTAGAATTTCGTCGAAAGCTCTACGCTGATCCAAACGACAGCAGCATAAACGACGCTATTGCTAGCGATGATGAACGCAAACGATTAGCCAAACAGATGAAACAAATCGATGCTGATATCGCCGCAGCAATGAAGGTTAGCGTACCAGATAAACTTGCTGAAAAAATTATTTTACAACAAAGTCTAACTGCCCATCAGCACCGCCAACGTAAAACCCGCTGGTATTTGGCTATGGCAGCGTCTATCGCTTTTATTGTTGGCATATCCTTTAGCTATCGCTACATGACTCCTGCCTATAACTCGATTTCTGACTATGCGCTTGCTCATTACTACCACGAGCAAGACGACTATAAAGAGCGCGCAGGCAGTAACTATGAACTAGATGACATTAATCAAGTTATGGGCTCGATGGGGATCAGTTTGCAACAATCGATAGGGAAATTGATCGCCGTAGAAGAATGCTTTTTTGACGGCATGGATTCGCTGCACCTAGTGTTTGAAGGGCTCAACGATAACGTCAATGTATTTATTTTACCAAAAAATAAGCATTTACAGCATAGTAAGCAGTTTGCTGACAATAGGACGCACGGCGTCAGTCAACAATACCCGCAAGGGCATGTGGTGATCGTTGCTGATAAAAATACCCCACTTGACAGCTGGCAGCAGCAGCTTAGCCGTCATATTAAGTGGTCCATTTAACGGCTCTCCCCCCCTGTAAGTGATTTCCTCCCGTAAGTTGCTTGGATAAAGCTCCGGGCAACAAAATACCACAGTATTAATACGTTGTTGACGATATACACTGGACAAATGTCGCGCAATTGTTCGATAGACTGTCAATAGCTCGCATTCCTTGATAGTATCGCCTCAAATTAAAAATAGATGATAATAATTATGGCAATTGAAACTCCCATGTTAGTAACCTTTATCGGTTACTTACTTACTACGTTGCTCATTGGCTTTATTGCCTATAAAGCAACATCGACTCTGAGTGACTACATTCTTGGTGGTCGCCAATTAGGTCCCGCAGTCACGGCTCTAAGTGTTGGTGCATCCGATATGAGTGGCTGGCTTTTACTCGGCTTACCTGGGGCGATTTACTTATCGGGTGCCAGCGAAGTATGGATTGGTGTCGGCTTAGTCATTGGTGCGTTATTTAACTGGTTATTGGTTGCCCCTAAGCTACGCAGCTTTACTGAAAAGGCCAATAACTCTCACACGCTACCAGAATTTTTTGAAAATCGCTTTGCTGATAAATCGCACGTTATACGTTTAATGTCAGCACTAACTATATTGATTTTCTTTACGTTTTACGTATCTTCTGGCCTTGTGGGCGGGGCGATATTATTTGAGAAAGTATTTGGTTTAGAGTACACCACGGCATTGATCATTGGCGCTATTGTTATTGTATCCTATACCTTTTTAGGCGGTTTTTTGGCGGTAAGCTGGACTGACTTTTTCCAAGGTTGTTTAATGCTAATCGCGCTGATCATTTTACCCATAGTTGCCGTAAATGAACTTGGCGGTATGGCACAAACACAACAACTTCTTGCGCAAACAAACCCAGATTATTCCGAGCTATTTAAAGATTTTTCGTGGATTGGATTTTTCTCGCTGATGGCGTGGGGACTTGGTTACTTTGGTCAGCCTCATATTTTATCGCGCTTTATGGCTATTCGCTCGGTTGATGATATCCCAACCTCTCGCAATATTGCCATGATTTGGATGGTGCTATCACTGTTGGGAGCACTTGCCGTTGGTTTAGTGGGTATTGCCTATTATGCTGATGCGCCACTGGATAACCCAGAGACCATCTTCATCTTTTTATCAAAAGCGTTGCTTAACCCTTGGGTTGCTGGTGTTATTATCGCCGCCATTTTATCGGCAATCATGAGTACCATTGATTCGCAGTTATTGGTTTGCTCAAGTGTTGTGGTTGAAGATTTCTATAAAATTTATGTCAAAAAGAAAGCGAGTGAAGCTCAATTAGTATGGCTAACACGCTTTTCACTACTGGCGATAGCTATTATTGCCACCTTTGTAGCTCTTGATCCACAAAGCAGTGTACTTGGCTTGGTGAGCTATGCGTGGGCAGGCTTTGGTAGTGCCTTTGGACCAACGGTATTACTTGCCTTATTCTGGTCTAAGTACACCCGTTTTGGTGCGATTGCTTCAATTGTAACGGGTGCGTTAGTTGTTATTTTTTGGCCTATGTTAAAAGATCTCGGCGGGCTATTTAGCTTATATGAAATGATCCCAGGCTTTATCGCATCACTGCTTGTTGGTGTGTTAGTAAGCAAAGCCACTGCGAAACAAGACAAAGACAGTGAAGCGGTATATCACACGCTGATCAGTCACTATCGAAACGGCTAATAAAGGTTAAATATCGCTAAAACAGCGATACGAGCTAAAAATAAGGGCAGCATGAAAGTTATCTATGCTGCCCTTATTAATTTATAACTGTGGTTATAAACGTTTATTCGAAACCGTTCGGGTTTTGTGATTGCCAGCGCCATGTATCGGCAATCATGTCATCCAAGTTTCGCTGAGCTTGCCAGCCTAAAAAGTCACTCGCTAAATCCGCTTTGGCAAAAACGGTAGCAATATCACCAGGACGGCGTGGACAAATTTGATATGGAATATCCACACCGCTGATTTCTTTGAACTTGTCAACAATCTGTAAAACAGATGTACCATTACCGGTACCGACATTGATAGCCATGCAACCATCGACTTTTGCTAATGCATCAACCGCTTTTAAATGGGCAATAGCAAGATCGACCACGTGAATATAATCGCGTACGCCAGTGCCATCGACCGTGTCATAATCATCACCCCAAACACTAAGCTCTGGACGCTTACCAACAGCGACTTGTGATACAAACGGTAACAGGTTATTTGGAATACCGTTTGGTGACTCACCAATAAGACCTGATTTATGGGCCCCAATTGGGTTAAAGTATCGCAACGAAACAATCGACCACTCAGGATCGCTTTTGGCCAGATCAAATAGGATGTGTTCTATCATCAACTTGGTTTGACCATAAGGGTTTGTTGCTGAGGTTGGCATCGACTCAACAAGTGGCGATACGTTATTTTCACCGTAGACGGTGGCCGATGAACTAAACACCAAGTTTTTAACATTATATTCGGCCATCACCTCAAGCAAGACAACGGTACCTGAAACGTTATTATGATAATAACTTAATGGTATTTGTGTTGATTCACCAACTGCTTTCAAGCCAGCAAAATGGATCACGCTGGTGATGTTATGCTCAGCAAAAACCGCTTGCATCGCAGCTTTGTCACAGATATCGGCTTTAATAAAGGTCGGCATTTTACCGGTGATTTGCTCGACACGATCAAGACTTTTGGTTGATGAGTTGGCGAGATTATCTACTATAACGACATCTTGACCAGACTCCAACAGCTCGACAACAGTATGACTGCCTATATAACCGGTTCCGCCGGTAATTAATAAACTCATAATACTTCCATTATTTTTAATTACTAACTTATATCATCACGGCTTATCAACGATAGTAATTTGCCAGGGTGATGATAAATGTTTCAATTTGCTCTTCTGGCAAGGCATTAATTCCCGCGGCACCTGAGCGCCCACCGCCAGTTGGAAATTGCACACAAACCTCATCTGCGCCTTGTTTATTATTCAGTGGCGCCCTAACGCTCACGGTATAACTACCATCTAGGTTTTTGGTTAACACGGCATGGGCTTTATCCGGTGCCTGATTAGCAAGTTCATTGCCGAAAACACCACTAACACGTCTCGACCAGGCAGCATCGTCTAAACATACCACTTTACAGATGGCATTATCAAAAAGCACGTCGGCACTAGCAGCTTGGGCCATATCTTGATGATACGCTTCCTGTAATTGATAAAACAATGAGCCTTTATCTACAAACAGCGTATCTGGCGATTCAGAAGCTAACAGTTGTTCATACAATTTCGCGGGATGAAAATGTAAGTCATTGGTGGTACGTCCATAACCGTTATAATTAACATAAACCCCTAACTCTTTTAGTAACGCTGAGGTGTTGGTGTCAATACCATGCAGGGCGCAGTGACGATCAGCAACCGCCGTCAAGTTATCGCCATAAGCGGCGGCAATGGCCCATAATTTGTACTTACCTTTGAGATGATCATTGACTAACAAACTGGTACAAACGTCGGCAGAGGTGTTGATGTTCGTGTCTAGCAATGACGAGGTTGGAATATTTGACGCGCGGTGGTGATCAACGTACATGGTGGGTACACAATGCGCCAATAAGTTTTCCAGCGCTTGTTGGTTTTTATCCATCGAGATATCGAGAATAGTCGCCGATGTTGCTTGCTCCACATCAATTTGTTGCACCAATGCAATATCACGCTTAACACCGGTAATCAGTGTTGAGTTTTTTGGCTCTGCAAGCCTTAGTTGAACTAACGCGATAATGCCGTCGGCATCTCCGTTAAACACATCAAAATGCATCGAAATATCCTTTTTATAATTCTTAGGTCACGATGACTGCTTTATTTAAGATTCAAAAACCATAATTTTGTCTATGATTCTACCTGATCAAGGCTATCACTGCTAACGATAACGCACAGAAAGTCAATGCGCCCCTCTATAATTAAAGATTTTTATCGTTAGCACATACGATATCCATTAATACGTAAAAAACACAAACAAACTTCCACTCATTTGTAACACGATAATGAACTTCACTTGCAATTAGGCTTAGCAGTGCGGTATAACATGTCGGTTTTTCCAAAAATCTAAAGAAGTTAGTAAGGAAGTTTACATGTCTAACGCACAACAAAGCACCATGTTTGGTCACCCGAAAGGCTTATTTTTGCTTTTCGGTACCGAAATGTGGGAGCGCATGAGTTACTACGGTATGCGTGGTATCTTTGTACTGTATCTAGTTGCCTTTGCTTCAAGCTTTGGCTGGGATGCGAGTTACTTTGGTATCAACCCTGACGATCCAAATGCAGAAGCTCTACTTAACACCGCTATTCAATCTAAAGCATTAGGTATTCTTGGTATCTATGCATTCTGGGTATATGTAACCCCAGTACTAGGTGGTTGGATGGCAGACAACGTTTGGGGTCAGCGCAAGTCTATCATTGTTGGTGGTATCTTTATGATGCTAGGCCAATTTGCCCTAGGTACACCACATGCGATGATTGAAGGAAATGAGCTAACATTCCTATGGATTGGCTTAGTATTACTGATTATTGGTAATGGTTTCTTCAAGCCAAACATTTCTACTATGGTTGGTGACTTATACGAAGAAGGTGACAAACGTCGTGACGCGGCATTTACCATTTTCTACATGGGTATCAACTTAGGTTCAATTTTAGGTTATTTAGTGGTAGGTACCATCGGTGAAAAAATCCACTACCAATACGGTTTCTTAACCGCGGGTATTGGTATGCTTATCGGTGTTATCCTACAAATGTCTATGGCGAAAAAGTACCTAGGCAATGTCGGTGTTGAGCCATCAGCAAAACAAACTAAAGATGCGGCTCTATCGAAAGCGCCATTGACCAAAGAAGAGCGTGACCGCGTGAAAGTTGTACTTATTATGTCTTTCTTCACCATCATCTTCTGGTTAGGTTTTGAGCAAGCAGCGGGTTCGATGAACTTATTTGCTAAATACAAAACTGACCTTGTATTCTTTGGCTGGGAAATGCCAGCATCTTGGTTGCAAACCGTTAACCCTATTTTCGTTATCATCTTAGCGCCAATCTTTGCTGCGACTTGGTTAAAAATGGGTGATGCTGAGCCGAACTCACCACGAAAATTTGCGTTAGGTATGTTCTTCTTAGGCTTAGGTTTCATTTCAATGGTAATGGCTGCATTACAAATTGGCGATTCTGAAACAGCTAAAGCAAGTGTTGTTTGGCTAGTTCTAGCTTACCTATTCCATACTATGGGTGAGCTATGTTTATCACCAATCGGTCTGTCTATGGTAACCAAACTAGCACCACTTAAGTACACATCATTACTAATGGGTATGTGGTTCTTCTTCTCAGGTGTAGGTAACTACCTAGCAGCTTGGGTTGGTCAAATGGTTGGTGAAACCGGCCCTCTACAAGCCTTTGCTGGTGTTGCTATTATGGCATTTGTTGCCGGTATCATGTTGTGGTTAATCAGTGATAAGTTGGTTGACTGGATGCACGGTGCGGAAGACGCTCAACCACAAGACTTTAACGAGAAAGTTGAAGAAGAATTGTCGGTAACAGGCACGCACGAAGGTCTAAAAGAGCAACACTAATCTAGCCGATTAATTATTGCGTTAAAAACGGAAGCTTAAGCTTCCGTTTTTTTTATGCAAAAATTCCATTCACTCCGTTCTAAGCCCTATCCATGGGGCTGCCTGATATGGTTGCCCTAGAGAAAATCACCTAACGTTAAATTTTCGAGCGAATTCAGTAATGTTGCATATACTGAAATGTATACCGAAAATAATAACAATGGTGATAACAGTTTGATTAAAAGAACACTATTTTATAGTGTTGTATACATCATAACGTTTACCCTTAGTTTTTTTGGATTGAGTTTTACCATAACGGCTAGCGATAGCGGCAATGATGTGGCAACCCACATGTTCGATAAAACCACTCGAACGCTTCCCTCAAATTCCAACTACAATAGTCGCAATATTGATAATTTATATGCGATTATATTAACCAAACCCGGATTACTGGGTGCTGATCTTGGTGCCAATATCGCCAGTTCATCAATGCTGGGTTCAGGCAACACTCGCGTAAATATTCACTCAAGGCGAGCGCAAGGTTACATCAGTGACATTCAGCTGCAGCAACAAGCACTTATCCACCATATAACAGCCTCCAGTAAACAAAAGATAACGTTATTAGACTCTTTTAAGTACACGGTTAACGGCTTTACCGCAAGACTTACCGAGCAGCAAAGAGCAGCGCTAAATCAACATAGTCAGGTTCGTTTTATTCAAAAAATTCAAGTGGCAAAACGGCACACAGATATTGGGCCCACTAATATTGGTGCCGACCGTGTTTGGTCAGGACTAATCAGTGAGACAAGCTCAGGTTATCAAGGTGAAGGGGTTATTATTGGTATCATTGATAGTGGCATTAATGCCATGCACCCGTCATTTGCCGAACTCGACACCAATGGCTATCGTCATCAAAATCCGCTAGGTGATGGAGTTTTTATCGGTGATTGTCAGTTTAGCGAGTATCAGCATTATTGTAATAATAAGTTGATAGGTATTTGGAGTCACCCTGACATTACATCGACCAACACCTATCCTGGTGACGATCCCATCGGCTTAGATATAGACGGCCACGGTACCCATGTTGCCAGTATTGCCGCTGGCAACACCCTTAACAATGTTCCCATTTACAATACCCTGGGCGATAAAACCCAACATCAATTTGCACAAATATCAGGGGTCGCGCCCAAAGCCAATATTGTTTCCTATCAAGTATGTGATTTAGCGGGTTGTTATCCAGATTTAACCGTTCTAGCCGTAGAGCATGCGATTGAACATGGTATCAATGTATTAAATTACTCTGTTGGCTCACCATCATATAGCCCTTGGCAAGCCATAGATGCGCTGGCGTTTTTAACTGCTCGCAATGCCGGTATTCATGTTGCAGTCTCTGCTGGCAATGGTGGTAACAATGGTGCAAAAACAATAAACTCACCAGCCAATGCGCCCTGGCTTACTAGCGTCGGCGCCAGCGACCACGGCAGGAGCTACACTGCAAAGACGTTAACGTTTTCAGGCGGCGATAGCTCGCTTGCCGATATCACCGGTTACTCGGCTACCAAAGGCATCAGCGCCAGCATTGTTGACGGTGAAGAGTTTAATAATGGCAATTGCTTATCACCTTTTCCGCTTGGCTCGTTAACCAATAAAGTGGTTGTTTGCCGGCGTGGTGATATTGCCCGTGTCGCCAAAGGAAATAATGCCTTAGCTGGCGGTGCGGCCGGTATGATTTTAATCAATAATCCCAGTGGTCAACAAACCCTATTTTCAGATCATCATGTCTTGCCTAGCGCTCATATCAGTGCCTATGATGGACAAAACCTCGTACAATGGTTAACTAGTGGTAGCAATCATCAAATCAGTTTTAATGATTCCAGCGTTATCGTCGATACTTCACGAGAAGATACCTTAGCCAATTTTAGCGCGCGAGGCCCTGATGACACAAACTCAGGTTATTTAGTACCGAGCATCGTCGCGCCAGGAGTCGATATTTACGCCGCGCATGCAACTCGCCAACCTTATGAAAATGCAAATATTGAATTTCCCCCCTACCGCTTTGAAAGTGGCACCTCAATGGCAAGTCCGCATGTAGCAGGCGCCATGGCATTAATCAGCGGGATACACCCTTTATGGTCGCCAGCAGAAGTGCAATCCGCTTTAATGCTAACTGCCACCACACTGCCCCAGAAAAGCTCGGCTAATTTAGGGTACTATGATCATGGCGCTGGCCGCATTAACGTCGATAAAGCGGTAACTGCTGGCTTAGTATTGAATGAAAGTCATGATAATTACCAAGATGCTAACCCTAAAATCGGTGGCGATATCCAAACACTCAATTTGCCAGCTTTAGTCAATCAAGACTGTTTGTTGATCTGCTCTTGGACACGAACCTTTCGTGCAACCCAAGCGGGTGATTGGCAAGTGAAAGGCATAACCAATGATGCGATAAACCTATCCGTTAGCCCGCAAAGCTTTAGTGTCGATAACAACGACCTGATCACCCTCACCATTTCTGCAACCGCGAAACAAGGTTATCAAGGTGGTGATGTAAGTGGTCACATACTGATTAGATCAAGTAACACTGATAATGATTTAGGGCTGCCGGTTATCGCGTCATTCAAAAAAGGCACCGCACCGTTTATTACCCACATTACCGCTGATTCAAACCGTGGCAGCCAATTACTGCCAGGTATTACGACCCTTGGGCTTGATTACAACGCAGATAATATTGTTGTCTCACACTTTGGCTTACATAAGATACAAAAGGCGAGCAAACAAATACAGCGTGATGATTTTGATCAACGAAGCTTCCCCTTTAATGTCTACAACCAGGAGGAGGCTTTATTTTCCTTACCATTAACCATCCCTGAAAACAGCCGTTATTTGCAAGTCAATGTACTAAACACAACCTCGCCAGATCTGGATTTATATATCGGCTACGACAATGATTTTGACGGCAAGCCGAGTAGTGCATCGGAAATGTATAACCTCATCTGCACATCCGCTACCCGTAAAACTCTTGAGTCATGTACGCTTGAGCACCCACCAGCCGGTGATTTTTTTGTCGCCGTTCACAACTTTGGCGATGAAGATGCGCCAACGGGCAAGCTTGATGATGTTGAACTTGAAATCATGTTGGTTGGTGCAGACGATGGTACGTTCTCCTCATCCATTACACAACAACTTCACCCGTTAACAGATATTGGCTTCAACCTGCATTGGCAAAATATCGATGAAACCTCTCAGCAATATATGACGTTCATAGAGCTTGGTAGCAGTGCCATGACACCATCCGATATTGTCAGTTTTCCGCTACGTATAGCACGTAGCGAGCAAAGCTTGTCCATTGGGCTAGAACAATCAACCGTCGATGCAGGAGAAAATATTGAGTTGACTCTTTATCTCGATGCAAATGGAACAAGTGAGGATAAGCCATATGAATTTACGTTAACCGTACCAAGCGAGTTTAGCATTGTCTCGAGGCCGTCGAATAGCCAAGTCGATAATCAAACACTAACGGTGAGTTACCAACATATCGCAGGTGCAGGAGATACAACGCTCAGTGTGGTGCTACAAGCCCCCAATGTAGAACAAAACCAACGGTTTCAAATTGACTATGAGTATCACGTGAATGGGCAATCCTACCGCGGACAAAGCCAAGCATTCGATGTGCTCGTCCCCCCTACCGCCAAAATTAATGATGAAATAAATGGCGAAATCACAGTGTCAGAAGGTGATGAGATCAGCTTGTCGGGCGCACAAAGCGTTAATCCCAGTAGCGACAGCGACCTACTGTACCAATGGCGACGCGTATCCGGCCCACAAATAACCTTAACTGATTTGAACAGTTCGGAAATACGTTTTAATGCGCCACAAGTCAATGACGATCAAACGTTAGTTATCGAGCTAACAGTAATTAGTGCAGGACGAACGGACTCAACGCAAATGATCATTAATATCGAAAATACACAGTCTTTATCGCCGACACCCCGTAATCAGTCAAATAGTACATCTGGCGGAGGTAGCCTGTCTTGGCTGTTATGCCTATCAATTTTAGTGATGTTTTTTATGCGTAGAGATATTAACCGGCAACAGTCACAAGCCGATGGTGATATATCATTGTCGTGTCTCAACCATTGACCGATGTTAGTTTTGCTAGATATGAGATAGCATTGAGAGGCTTATTTGGCTTGATAACGTGTTGAGCCAGCAATAACTGTTTCCATGGTCTCAAATTGATCATTCAAAATAACAAAATCTGCTCGAGCTCCTGTAGCTAAGTGACCATAATCGCTATCTAGGGTTAAAAACTTAGCCGGATACAATGACGCCATGCGCAGAGCCTCATCAACAGACTGATTCATATATGCGATACAATTCTTAACTGCACTTGCCATATCTAAACACGAGCCGGCCAAAGCCCCATTTGGCGCATTTAACCTATCACCAGTGCGTGTCACCCGTGTACCGAAAAATGGAAAGCTTTGTTGCTCTGTTCCAACTGGTGACATGGCATCGGTTACCAACATCATTTTGCCTGTTTTTTTTGCCTTAATCGCCAACTCGGCAGCTTGATAATGCACATGATGCCCGTCGGCTATAAGACCACAAAAACTGTGTTCATCAAGTAATGCTGCTCCAACCATACCAGGCTCTCTAGACTGAAAGGGTGACATTGCATTAAATAGATGGGTAAAGCCAGTTGCGCCAGCAGCAAGTGCCGCTTGAACCGTTGCATAATCGGCATTAGAGTGACCTAAACAGACTGTCACCCCCGCACTTACCAAGCGTTGAATATCGTCTACACTGACCATTTCTGGCGCTACGGTAACAATCACCACACCGATATCGCTTCGACAAAATATCGCCATCTCATCGTCAGAAATAGGACGAATAAAATCGCTACTATGAACGCCTTTTTTAACTTCTGATAAGTGCGGCCCTTCAAAATGAATACCTATCACCCCTGTTTGGTTTTCCGCTATGGCTTGCGCCACGGCATCAGCCGCTTGTCGCATCACGCTAACATCATCGGTAATCAATGTCGGTAAAAAAGCGGTTGTACCAAAGCGTGCATGGGCGCTACCGATTACCTTTATTGCTGGTAAATCGGGTTGGTTGTTAAATAACACCCCACCACCACCATTAACTTGTACGTCAATGTAACCGGGCACCATGATGCCATTCATTGCGATTTCTTGATTGCCCGCAGGCTCTATCGAGGTAAGGCGTCCATGCTCAATTGACACCGCAACATGCTGATGCCAATGTTGACCGTCAAACAACGTTTTAACAACTCGACGTGTGCTCATAATAAATACTCTGATCGTGTTTCTAACATAATGGCCTTTTACGCAGCCTAACGGGTTTTATAGCATAAATATTTAAAATCTATAATAACAATCAAATAGCTAAAAAAAATACGATGATGTATTTGCAAAGAACGATTTTAGGGTGCGATTGTCTTTATTGGTATTTTCTGCCGTTAGCTAGTTTTTGGAAGTAAAACAGAATGAATGAGATAGACAGGAAGGTAAATAGGAGTAATACAGTACACCAAGCCTGATAGGCTATGCTTGGTGTACTCAACAGGATATATATTATCCTAGTTTAATGATGCTTTTTTCTGTGCCAAACGGTTGATTTGGTGCAGTGAGTTAAGATGCGAGTAAATTGGCGCTAACATACCACGCTTACGCATATCTAAAAAGTCTTCATCAGATAGCTCAGCAAGCTTTTTCTCATTCACGACATAAATGCCACTCAATTGAATCTTCTCATCTTTCGCTTTAATTTCAAGGTTTTGTTCCATTAACAACTCGCGTTCAGCAAGCTCTTTTACGAACATGCGCGTCATTTGAGAATTTTCAAAGTACTTACCTAGAGCTTGTTTACGACGAGCTAGATATTCAGTTTCTTCACCAGATTCTTGGAATAGTGCTTCACCTTCATCTTCATTTACCATGTCATTTTCGGTAGCGATGACAATGATAAGCTTATCCGAATCTTTGCTTTCAGGTACTAAAGCTAAAGGGTAGTGAGTTAAGGCTGCTGGCACGTAGCTACCGTCCCACTTTTCAGTTTGCGTGTATAAGTTTTCACCTGGCTTCACACCAAATAGAGCAACTACTTGGAAGTCACCTGTTTCAGTGTTTTTTACGAAAACAATAGGAAATTCTGATGCCGCACGAGCAAACTCTTGTACCACAACTGGTGCTAAATGTTGACCAGATACGTAAGAGAAGTTTTGTGGGTTTTTAAGTTTGATTTGACCGTGAACGTTTTTGCTCAATGGTTGGATATTTTGTTGGCTCATTTCTAAAACTCCCAAAAATGCTGCCTAAAGTCTGTGACTGCTATATATTGCCCTATGCAATATACACAGCTATTTATAATAATCGTGGTTAGACTAAACCGGTTAAACCAAGCAATACAAGCTAAATTTAAATTTTTTTTAAAAGGGATATTTTCAGCTTTGTTTATTTCATTGTTATTCGATACGGAAACTGCAACTAAATTCACGCCAGGCGCCAATTGCTACTCATACAATATCGCGTAAAACAAGTTTATTGTATAAATCATTAAATGGCGCCAACGAGACATTTATCACGGCGAAATGCACTTTTTCATTCTACTAGTGTTCGGATTTAATCGATGGTTATAAATGCTAAAGATAAAAGACTACTTTAAGCAGACAATATTATGAAGGATCGAGAGTATTTGCATAAATAGACCTAATCTCCTAATTTAGAGATACCACACAAAACTACTTTAAGCATTAAGGTCGCTTTTTGCAGTTATATTTTTACGATAAAGGTTAAGAAGATAATGTTAAAAAACAAATTAATGGCTGAGTGTATCGGTACTTTTTGGCTGGTTTTAGGAGGCTGTGGCAGTGCCGTGTTAGCTGCTGGCTACCCTGAATTAGGTATTGGTTTTGTTGGCGTCTCATTGGCATTTGGCTTAACGGTATTAACCATGGCCTACGCTATTGGTCATATATCCGGATGTCATCTCAACCCCGCCGTGTCATTGGGACTGTGGTCAGCGGGTCGCTTTGCCGGCAATGAACTCGCGCCATATATCATTGCTCAAGTTTTTGGTGGCATAGCGGGTGCTGCAATACTCTATGTCATAGCATCAGGTGCGCCTGGTTTTGATGTTGCCACAGGCTTTGCATCCAATGGTTATGATGCACACTCGCCAGGTGGTTACTCAATGGTTGCGGTATTAATTACTGAGTTAGTGATGACCTTTATGTTTCTCATCGTCATTTTAGGTGCCACCGACAAGCGGGCCCCTTCCGGATTTGCTCCTATCGCCATCGGTTTGTGTTTAACATTAATTCACCTTATTACCATTCCCGTGAGTAATACCTCAGTCAACCCCGCAAGAAGCACAGGGGTAGCATTGTTTGTAGGTGGTTGGGCAACCGCACAACTTTGGTTATTTTGGCTCGCTCCTATCGTTGGCGCGTTACTAGCTGGCAAGATGTACTCTTGGCTTGGTGCTGAACACAATAGCCCAGAGACTCTCCCCGTAAGCAAAGAATGATACGTGACACTTTATAACCGGATTTAAGCGCTTTGGATATCCGATGTACTAAAGCGTTTGTTTGCCTACCAAGTCCCAATAAACGCCATCGAGAGCTTTAAAAGTGAATATAATAAGTCTCTCCCTTACTCAACGTGCATTTAAATGTTTTTAACAATTCGGAAAAATCGTATATATTTGCCAATCAATACCTTAACTAGCCTTAAGACAACGTCAAAAATTACATAATGAAAGTAACCATCAACGATGTAGCCATGCTATCTGGCGTCTCAATGAAAACCGTATCGCGCGTGATCAATAACGAAGCATCGGTTCGCCCGGCGACGCGAGATAAAGTCATGGACGCTGTACGCGAGTTAAATTATCAACCAAACCTCGCTGCTCGCTCTCTTGCTGGTACCAAGTCATATACTATCGCCTACATCTATGATAACCCAAACGCCTATTATGTGATTGATATGCAAAATGGTATTTTAAACGAATGCCGTAAGCAAAACTTTGAGCTAGTTATTCACCCTTGTAATGCCAAATCGGCTGGTATCGTAACTGAAATCAGCGACATGATCCGTCATTCACGCATTGCGGGTGTGGTATTACCGCCGCCCTTTTCTGAAATGAGCAAGGTCACTACGGCCCTTAGTGACATAGGGGTAAAGTTTGTGCGCATATTATCTGGCCACGAAGCGCCAGATAATCTATCCCCAACCGTCATGATAAATGACTTTGATGCAGCGTTTGATATTACTCAACACTTAATCGATTTAGGGCATAAGCGCATCGGCTTTATTAGCGGTGGAAAGCAGCATAAATTCACCGACGAGCGCATCAATGGTTACAAACATGCATTACAGCAAAATCACATTACCTGTGATGAGCAATTGATTATTGACGGTGAATACGATTTTGAATCTGGCGTCCAAGGCGCAGGCAAACTGCTCAAGCAAACGGATAAGCCAAGTGCCATTTTTGCCTGTAATGATGAAATAGCCGCCGGTGCCCTATTTGCTTCACGCTTACAAAATGTCGATATCCCTGACAAATTATCTATTGTAGGCTTTGAGAACTCGCCTTTTTCAAGGCAAACTTGGCCGAAAATTACCACCGCCGATCAGCCTAATCAAAAAATTGCCGAGCAAGCGACAAACTTGTTAATCAGCTCAATTCAGGGTCAACGTTTAGAGCAACAAAGTCGATGTTTCAAACCAAGTTTACTGGTTCGAGATTCTAGCGGGGAGGTCAGCAGTCATTAACTGCGGCCAATGAGCGATTCGCTAAACCATTGCCGTATTTGCTGATTTGATGGGACTCAGAATAGTCAAACTATTGGCAGAATTTTCTGTTGACAGTTAACTCTGTTGTGGTCGATAACCACGAATAAATAACGCCACTGAATCGGCAATATACCGATCCATCGCCACTTCACTCACTTGCTGTTCGGTGTTGTATTCACGACGCATCACCGCCTCACCTTTTACCATACACAACAACTGCAAGGCAGCACTACGAATATCGCCAATAACCAATTGTTCCAAATCGACAAAATGTTGCAATAACTGCATTAACACCTCGATCACACGCTTTGGTCCAGCGCTAAAAAACAATTGCGATACGGTCGGGTTGGTCTGCGATTCAGCGATGCATAAACGATGCCCACTCATGCCTTCATCCGATAGCAACAAGCGCACAAATTGACAGGAAAAATGCGTTAATGCAGGCTCTACCTTGTCTCGCGAAATAGTGGGTAGCACTGCATCTTGGAACTCTTGGCACTTTTGCTTTATGACTTCCAAAAACAACTCATCTTTATTCCCAAAGTGACTATAAACCGTTTGTTTTGATACGCCAGCAGCTTTAGCGATGGCATCCATACTACTGGCAGCAAAGCCATTATCACAAAAACACTGTGAGGCAGCCGCGAGAATACTTTTGCGTTTTGTTTCGCTCTTACTGCGGACTCGATGTTTTTCCACGTTCTAGTTCCTTACTGTCATAGATTGCTGTAACAAGTCTACTTACGAACAAAGGTTGAAAATGTAAGCGCTGTGTTGAGGCATTGCAACCAGATACCACCACCATATTCGCTTAGCGTACTCACATAATCATAACAAACTAAACTAGACAGTCTAGTTTAGTTTGTCTAAACTGGACTCATCAGTCTAATTTAATCAAATTTAATGCCTCATTCTCATGCTTAAACTTATCGCTAACCATCAAACACCTCGGCTTCTTTTCTACTTTTGCATGCCAACTGCTGTCATGTTGATGCTATTAGGCTGCTCCGAGCAAAACCACAGTACCAACAATGAAGCGAGGTATTATCAAACCGTGCAAGCCATGCCGATCACCGCTGTACCCAGTTATTCCGTAACCCGTTTGTTAGCCGGTACCATACAAAGTAAGCAACAGGCAAAATTAAACTTTGAAACCTCTGGTAAAGTGGCCTCAATATATGTTGACGATGGAGCGTCGGTTCGCCGCGGTGATAAGTTAGCCAGTTTGGATACCGAGTTATTTAATATCGAATTACAGCAACTTAACGCATTGCTACAACAGAATCGTGCCGATATTGAACTGGTTAACAACAACATCCGTCGTTTAACCAACCTAGCAAAGCAAGGCTATGTATCGGAACAAAATATTGATGAGTTGCTAACCAAACAAAAAGTACTCATCGCGAACAAACAGCAAATAAGCGCACAAATCGACGCCAAGCGCTATCAAATCAGCCGCGCAGATATTTATGCGCCGTTCTCAGGCACCATTAATAAACGCAACATTCATATTGGTGAAGTTATCAGCCCGCAACATATTGCCTTCGAGCTCACCAAAAATAATCAACAAGAAGTAAAAATAGGACTGCCACAACAACTTGCCGAACAACTTGCTACGAAAAATAGCTTTACCATCATTGTCGATGGAACCGAATACGTGAGCGACACAGTATTTATCAACTCAACCATCGACCCCATATCCCGTACCGTGCAAGCACGCTTTCAATTAACAACCGATATCGCTACCTTTGATAATCAGTTGGCCTATTTACAAGTGCAACAAGAGTTTTTGCAGTCGGGATACTGGATCCCGCTTACCGCGCTAACCGATGGCGTAAGGGGCAGTTGGAATGTGTATACCTTACAAGCGGTCAAACAAGATAGTAACGAACCAGGCAATGCAACCGTCGACAACGGACGATATCAGGTTATTCATAACAGCGTAGAAGTGATACATACCGAACAAGATAAAGCGTTTATTCGCGGTGATATTGACGAGCACCAATTACTGCTCACTAGCGGTTTGCACCGCATCGTGCCAGGTCAATTGGTCTATGTACAACAAGGACGTTAATCATGATTGAGATGTTAGTGCGCAACGGCCGCATGCTGTCCTTGTTGGTCGCTATTGTTTTAGTATCAGGCTTAGCCTCACTGAGTATGTTGCCTCGCACCGAAGATCCTAGCTTGGAGAATCGCTTTGCCGTTGTCATCACCAGCTATCCAGGAGCGAGTGCTGAACGCGTTGAGTCGTTGGTTACCGAAAAAATTGAGCAACGTCTGCGTCGTATCGCCGAAATCGATTACATCGAGTCCACTTCAAGGCCTGAAATTTCCGTATTACGCGTCAAACTAAAAGGCTCAGTTGCCAAAGGTGAGCCGATATTTTCGTTGATCCGCGATCAATTAGCCGATGTTGAAAATCAGCTTCCGGCTGAGGCCAGTAAGCCAACCCTTGATGAAGAACGAACTTTTGCTTATACCCAATTAGTTGCGCTAAATTGGCTAGCAAGTGACCAGCCCGATATGCTCTTACTCGGTCGCTACGCAGAAGAGCTCAAGTCGATGTTGTTGCTGGTTAGAAACACCGATATCGTGCAAATTCACGGTAAAAACCAAGAACAAATACAGGTTGAATTGAACCAATATCAAGCGGCGCTTGCTGGTATTTCCACTGATCACGTGGTACAAGCCATTAGACAGGCCGACGTAAAAGTTCCCGCTGGTACCCTCGTTAATCCCGCGAATCAAATGCAAATCGAATTAACGGGTGCATTAACCTCGGTTGATCGTATTCGCAATGTGCCTATTCGCTCCAATGGTACATCACCGTTGCTGGTAGGCGATGTTGCCACGGTAAAAAGAACCTTGGCACAACCATTGACAAAACTTGCCATTGTTAATGGCAAGCCAGCTATCGTTATTGCCACGCGAATGCTCAAAGGCGTACGTGTTGATAAATGGAGTGAGCAAGTCGAGCAACAGCTTGCAGCATTTAAACAAAGCCTCCCCAATAGCATTTCATTGGACGTACTGTTTAGCCAAAATGACTACACCCACACACGCTTAAGCGAGCTAATTGACAATATATTTATTGGTTTTGCGTTAATCGCTGTTGTATTACTGGTTACATTGGGCTTACGCGCCGCAACCATCGTTACCGTATCGCTGCCACTTACTGTGCTTTTTACCCTGTCGGTGATGAACTTTACCGGCCTACCAATTCATCAAATGTCGGTAACGGGGTTGGTGGTTGCCCTTGGCATTATGGTCGATAATGCGATCGTTATGACAGATACTGTGCTACAGAAGAAGAAACACGGCATTAACGGTTTGCAAGCGGTTATTGAGTCAGTTCGTCATCTTTGGATGCCATTGCTTGGTTCAACCCTCACCACAATCCTTGCTTTTATGCCAATTGCCTTAATGCCAGGTGATGCGGGAGAATTTATTAGTGGTATTGCATTAAGTGTGATCTTTGCCTTAATCGGTTCTTACCTAATTTCTCATACCATCGTTGCCGGTCTATCTGGTCGTTTTTTAAAGGTAAGCAGTGACAAGCGTGTGCCCCAATGGCTCTCACAAGGCATTCATTTGCCAGCTCTACATAAACAGTTCCATCGCAGCCTGTTATTCGCATTAACCAACCCCAAGCGTACGATAGCTTTGGTACTGTTATTACCACTGTGTGGTTTTTGGCTAGCTGGCACATTAGATGAGCAGTTCTTTCCGCCATCCGATCGCGATATGTTTCATATTGAAGTGTATTTATCCCCGCAAAGCTCACTGCGTGCAACGCAGCAGCTTACCGAGCAAATCAGCGCTGACTTGCAGCAATACTCTAACATTGATCATGTGCGCTGGTTCATTGGCGAAAGTGCACCGTCATTTTATTACAATTTGATTGCCGCCAAAGACCGCATGCAAAACTATGCGCAAGCGATGATCACCGCCAATGACTTTGTCGCGGCTAACCAACTTATTCCTGAATTACAGTTAGCGCTAGATAAGCATTATCCGCAGGCCAAAATTTTGGTACGCAAGTTAGAACAAGGGCCGCCATTTAATGCCCCTATCGAAATTCGTTTATTTGGGCCAAATCTCGACACCTTAAAAACGCTCGGTGACGACTTACGCCGCGTATTTAACCAAACCGACGATGTCATTCACAGCCGCGCCACATTACTCGCTGGCACCCCTAAAGTTTGGTTACGCACTGACGAAGCGACCCTCAATAACCAAGGGCTGACACTAAGCGATGTTGCAAGGCAATTACAAACTGGCTTAGATGGCGCCGTCGCAGGTTCGGTTATCGAGTCCACCGAATCCATTCCGGTTGTGGTATCACGACCGCGAACCGCAACACAAGACGTCAGTGATTTATATGCGTTTCCGATAATGAACGCCGAGCAAGCAGGGTTTATCCCCCTGTCAGCCGTATCAGGAGTTAGTATTGAGCCTTCACGCGGAGCGATCCCGCATCGAAATGGCCGCCGCGTTAACGTTATCGAAGGTTATTTACGCGCTGGTGTACTGCCATCGGTTGCACTAAATAAAATCAAGCAACAGTTAGCGGCAGAAAACTTTAGCTTACCTAACGGCTACAGTATGGAAATTGGTGGCGAGTCAGGGGCTCGTGACGATGCCGTGACAGACTTACTAAGCAGTGTTGGTATTATTGTGGTGTTATTGATCACGACCGTGGTGATGTCATTTAATTCGTTTCGTATTTCCAGTATTATTTTTATCTCGGCATTTATGTCGGCCGGATTAGGTTTATTTTGTGTTTGGTTATTTAATTACCCATTTGGCTTTACCGTGATCATTGGCCTTATGGGACTTGCAGGTCTGGCGATTAACTCAGCGATAGTTATTGTCGCCGAGTTAAAAGCCGATAGCGATGCCATACAAGGTAATATTGATGCGATAATTCACGGCGTAACCAGCTGTACACGTCACATTAGCTCAACGACGATAACCACCGTTGGTGGCTTTTTACCACTTATTATTGCTGGCGGTGGTTTTTGGCCACCGTTTGCCATTGCTATTGCTGGCGGCACCGTATTAGCCACAATGCTGTCGTTTTATTTGGTACCAGCGATGTTTTACTTGATGAGCAGACGCAATGCCTTTGAACAAACGGCCGCAGATAGACGCTAGCAACGGCTAAGGTATCGATAACGGTTACCCGAATAGTGATGTAAACATATCAATGGCGTAAATCTTATATTGCTGTTTATATGATCGAGGCTGTTTATTATTCTTGTGCGCCCCCAAAGCAGTACATAAAGTCACAATTACACAACGAATAGCTTAATATCTTACCCGAACAGAGCATCAACATGCCGAGAAATACAACAAATTGACGACTCTTTGTGCAAACAGAAAAAAAGTCGCTTTTTTTTCTAAAAAACAGTTGACGCGCCCAAGGCAGATTTGCATAATACGCCGCACTTGCTCAGGGCAACCTGGCAAGTTTATGTTATGGCTACGTAGCTCAGCTGGTTAGAGCACATCACTCATAATGATGGGGTCCCCTGTTCAAATCAGGGCGTAGCCACCATAACATATCGCGGGAGTGGCGGAATTGGTAGACGCGCTGGATTTAGGTTCCAGTATCCTCAGGATGTGAGAGTTCAAGTCTCTCCTCCCGCACCATTACATTGTAGGGGTATAGCCAAGCGGTAAGGCAGCGGGTTTTGATCCCGTCATTCAGAGGTTCAAATCCTCTTACCCCTGCCATTTTATTTAACTCAGTTAATAAATGGCGACCAACAATGTAAGAAGACCCTGCAGGGGTATAGCCAAGCGGTAAGGCAGCGGGTTTTGATCCCGTCATTCAGAGGTTCAAATCCTCTTACCCCTGCCAACTTCTTCGTGAAGTTGGAAAATGGTCAAAAACTTGAGGTTATATGTACCTTAAAAACATATCGCGGGAGTGGCGGAATTGGTAGACGCGCTGGATTTAGGTTCCAGTATCCTCAGGATGTGAGAGTTCAAGTCTCTCCTCCCGCACCATTTAATTAATCTCTGAATAGCATTTTAATCAAGATATTATTCAGAGTTTAATTACCAAGTAGTAATGCTACAAACTCAACCCTGCAGGGGTATAGCCAAGCGGTAAGGCAGCGGGTTTTGATCCCGTCATTCAGAGGTTCAAATCCTCTTACCCCTGCCAATTTCTTTTTTAGAAATTGAAAAATCGAGTATATGACGTAATCTTTAAGGTCACATCATAAACAAGATGGCTACGTAGCTCAGCTGGTTAGAGCACATCACTCATAATGATGGGGTCCCCTGTTCAAATCAGGGCGTAGCCACCATTAAATGCGCGGGAGTGGCGGAATTGGTAGACGCGCTGGATTTAGGTTCCAGTATCCTCAGGATGTGAGAGTTCAAGTCTCTCCTCCCGCACCATTTAATCAGTCATGGTCAATGACACAGAAAACTCTGAAGAGTATTTCGAAAGAAATAATCTTCAGAGTTTTTTTCGTTTATAAGCTAGTAAACCATGACTTGTTCTGCCAACTAATGGCCAACTACCTTCATTAGTTAATACTATCCTCTAGCTTTCATCGTCCTTAACAATTCAAGCGAGTCACATAGAACTTCCGCCACATTAAGCCGTAACGTTTGACACTAACGGGCTGAAAAGGGTACTGTCTCTGCATAACAAATAAATAAACAAAGGACTAGGAACACACCGTGATCACATTAATTTGGTGCCTAATTATTGCCGCATTGCTGCCCTATTTTGCTAAAGTCCCGGTGGCAATGGCCATGAATAAGTCTGGCGGTTACGATAATAATCACCCAAGAGAGCAACAAGCGAACTTAACAGGCTTTGGTGCTCGCGCTTTAGCTGCCCATCAAAACGCCTTCGAATCCCTGATCGTTTTTGCTACGGCGATATTGTTAGCGATAGCAACCAATACAACCAACGAAACCGTTCAGCTGTTGGCTATGATACATATAGTTGCAAGAGTGGCCTATAACGCACTTTATTTACTGAATATCGGTACCTTGCGCTCTATTGTGTGGGCTGTGGCGATAGTTTGTTCATTCGCCATTATGTGGCAATGCATACCGAGCTAATAGCTGAATCGCAACGGCTCTAATGAGCGAACAACGGTCGTTCAAATCTTCTCTTCAAATATCAAAATATCTTCAAGGAACGAAATTGATTATCCGAAACACCATATTAAGTTTGGCTTTAACTTACTCTACAGCTTCGATCGCTGATGAATTAAATTTAGATGATATAGATGCTGTTTTCTCCAATATTAACGCGAACGGCCCAGGCTGTTCAGTAGCAATCACTCAAAATGGAAAGACTGTTTTTGATAAAGGATATGGGTTATCAAATCTGGAATACTCCACGCCTATCACAAGTGATAATCGCTTCTTAATTGGATCCACGTCGAAACAATTCACGGCATACGCCGTAGCTCTGTTAGTTAAAGAAGAAAAAATAAGTCTTACAGACTCTTTATCTAAGTTTTTCCCTCAATTTCCAGAATATGCGAAAAGAATATTGGTATCTGACTTAATTCACCATACAAGTGGTATTCGAGATATGGATCATCTGACTTATTTGGGGGGATTTGGAGAAAGTATCGATTACACGGATAAGGATGCAATGACATTTTTAACTAGGCAAGAAGCGCTTAACTTCAACCCTGGGGAACAATACATGTATTCGAACTCAAATTACTATCTTTTAGCCAAAATAGTAGAAATCGTAACTAAGCAAAGCTTTAGGGAATTTACGACGGAAAATATATTTAAACCGCTTGGAATGCATCATTCTCATTTTAATGATAATCATACTGAACTCATTAAACTGCGTTCAAGCGGATATTGGCCTTCCGACAAGAGCTACACATTGGCTTTTAACACTATGGATATAGTTGGCGCAAGTGGTTTATATACCACTAATAAAGACTTACAAATTTGGTTTTCTGCGTTCCTGGAAGGTATATCAGGATCTAATAATAAAAATGTTTTTCGAGAGATGGTCAAAGTTGGGAAATATCGAAATGGCGAGAGTCTACATTATGCTTTCGGATTAGAAGTAGATAGTTTTAATGGAATGCAAAGAGTTCATCATGGAGGTGGAGATGCTGGTTATCGAGCTATGAGCATGATCTTCCCTGAGAAAAAAACTGCATTTGGAATTCTTTGTAATGATGGATATGTAAATACCAAGAATTTAGCGCAAGAACTCTCGAATGTGATATTTGAAGTTCAGGGCGAAGATACGCTGCGTAAGGAACAAAATAAAAAAATTGTCACCTCACAGGTAACTAATTTTCTAGGAGATTATTGGAGTGACGAGCTAAAGCAAAAGATTTCCTTAACCAAGGATAATGATTCTATTTTTTATCAGGTTAATAATCGAAATAAGTCTGAGGTTTATGGTCATGGGGAATCAACTAACTCATTCAATATTTATTCTTCTGACGGAATTCAAGCGCAATTAACATTAAACCCTAATTCTACGATTACAGTCATGACGATGCGTCATGGTCTTAAGAAATTGACAGAATATGAGAAAGTTAGCGAAGGGGATTTTAGCTTACCATCAGATTATACGGGGAAGTATTACTCACGAGAGTTGGACAGTCACTATAAACTAACAGCGACTAATAACGGATTAATTCTAAACATGGCTGGAAGTGCACCTCATGAATTAGCTGCAATTAAAAAAGGTGTATTTTCTGATAAGTATGGTCAGATAGTAATAACCATTGACTCTACCAAAGGCTTTTTATTGAGTTCGACCAGAGCTAAAAATATAGCGTTTGAAAAAGTCGAAACTTAACCTTTTAGACATTAACTTATTGAAAGTGCTAATGTCTCTTAAGAGCGATTAAGAGACATCGGGCGAAAACCAATCCAGAGCATTTTCATTATATAATTAGTACCTCCTGCCAGCACTAAAGCTTTAATCATTGTATATATAAAACAAAAAGGCCCAATTGATTTCAGAAATCAATTTATATTAAAAAAACATTGCTAGGTAAGTATAACAAGAGAAACCGGTTAACAGCTTTGTTTAAAAGCCTCTTTCTGGATGATGCATAGTGTCAGTAAATTTTACAGTACATCATTGTGAAATGTTGATAGAGCATTCATTGTATTGAAATTATTCACCTTTTCACCTTGGTATGCTTTATGCTGTTCTTCAGCGGTAAACTTCAATTTTAATGTACTACTATTCAAAATTTGTGGAAGGGTTTAAATGCAAAATATTATAATTAAAAGCATATTGATAAGTACCTTACTTATGGTGAGCACTGTCAGTAAAGCAGGAGTAATCAAGTTTGATGATTGGTTTGACTCAAGTGGAAGTGCTACAGCAGGTTTAACTCAGTCCACATTCAATAGTTCTTTATTTTTCGCTGTAGCCAAGGATATCGACTTTTCCGTCGGAGATACTTATGAAATCACTGAAGGTTGGAGAATTGCTACATTCAGCGATTACGTCTCATTATGGCAGGGCGCAGGTTCACCAATCACCGACTACAACCACTTCCATAGAAATGGATGGAGTAACTACACGTCAAGCACTGGTTCAGAAAATCATTTTTACTTTGCGTTTCAGGATATGTTTGACGACAATCTAACAAACAAAGTAGCCCACGCAGGAAATGGACCACAGCACACGGCAACTGGTAACTGGGCGATGCCTGGCGGCAATAACGAAACTTGGGGTACACTTTTGGCCACTACAAGTGCGCAAAACTTTGCAGGTATAGTTGTTATTCAAGAAGGGACGCAAGCGTGGGGAACAAGTGTTAATGTGCCTGAGCCATCTTCACTTGCCATTTTTGCATTAGGAATATTTTGTTTAGTGTCACGTAGATTTAAAAAACAATTTTGATATATTTTTAATTTCTGCTGTTAGGTAAATATGATTACCTAATGTAGATACAATGTCATTGGATATAGCATCTACTGCTATATCAATTAACTTCGCTATCAGTGCATTTGCTGTTTAACGCAGCCATCCTAATTTTATTCATTATTATGTAAATAGAGGTTGATATTTTATGCGCTTGCTTTTTTAAATAGTGTATTAAGCTCGTAATTCGTTTACTTCCGCTAATGGCACAAGTTTGACGTTAACAGATTGAAAAGGTTAATGTCTCTAACGAGCGAACAACGGTCATTCAGTATACCATCGTATGATAAATGTAGCCTAACCTAAATAAAGCCTGTCATATACCAAGGGAGTTTGGTAAAAAGATGAGAGTAACGGACGTTTCTCACCCTAAAGAAAACGATTTTGAAGTTCTGAAAAACGGTTTGAATGAATATAACCACCAATTCACGGGCCCTCTTTACCGCAAAAAAATCTCTTCGTTCGTCAAAGATGAAAACAATCAAACCGTTGGTGGTATTCTTGGCGAAATTAAATGGGGGTGGTTATACATTGAAGGGCTTTGGGTTTCTGATTGCGCGCGCTCAAAAGGCTTAGGCTCAGAGTTACTCGACAAACTTGAGAGCTTCGCTATTTCCAATGGTATAACTAACTTTCGCTTGGAAACTACATCCTTTCAAGTCTTAGATTTCTATAAAAAACAAGGTTATGTACAATTTGGTCAATTGCCAGATATGCCACCAACATTTACGAGTTATTTCTTAAAGAAGCAAATCGATAGTGAAATATCAAATCAACTCTAGGGCGTTTGAAGTTTTAAATCATCTTCCGCCCAAAGAACAAACAGCTATATAACCCTTTGGTTCCGATAATGTCGCAGCAATTTCTTCCTATCAACTTTAAAGTGCCCACAAAGTTAGAAACTAATACATTTCACATTTGTCCTTTGACCCGAAATGTTGCAGATTTAGACTACGAAGCAGTCATGTCTAGTCAAAGCGAGCTTCAAGGAATATTTGGTCGAAATTCCACTTGGCCAAACTCCAACATGACAATGAATGAGAATTTAATCAGCATAAAGGTTCATGAGGAAGAATTTGAGGCTAGAAAAGCCTTCGCATATTCCGTTTTAAATAACGCTGAAAACAAGTGTTTTGGCTCTATTTACGTGGACCCCAGCCGTTCAGTATATTTCGATTGCGAAGTACACTTTTGGATTCGAACCGATAATCTAGAATTAGAAATTCCGCTTTATAAAGTGGTATCAGAGTGGCTCCAAAACGAATGGCCATTTACAAAAGTTGCTTACCCTGGAAGGCAAGTTTCAGGAGAGCGATGTTAGAATCTGAATTATGGGAACCACATAGATTTTCAAAAAGCCGTAAAACACCTATACACACTCGAAACCAATGTCTGCTGTGAATTAAGCATTGATTAATCGGTCCTCAGTATCCTCAACAATTGCATATATTGGCAATTGTTAACTGGCTTTCCTGACACATTTGCGTCAGTCGGCACTATCAGGTAGTTTGGTAAGCAGTCAAGGGCTGTAACGAGAACAACAGCCGTTCAACCAAGGATAAACCATTGCGAATACCGCCGTTATTTATAACCATAGCGATAGCTTCTGTAATTGCGGGAATAATTAGTTATTTCGCAAACTTTAATTTTTGGATTGTTTTACTCATCACGCTTGTAGGGATGTTTGTAAATGGAATTGTCGCTGAAGTTGAAGATAATATGCCAGGTGGTTTTAATAACCCGACGGATGACCAAAAGAAATAACAGGCTCTAATGAGCGAGCAACGGCCGTTCAAACTAATTACTATAAGGTTTTATTGCGCCATTTATTCGCAAGGAGCCAATATTAGATAACAAGGATATCTACGCAGTGAGAATTTTAATTTTATCTCTTTTATTTATCATTCAGGGGTGCGTAAGTACCGACGTTGTACCCCAAGGGCCCGTTTTTAATTACTCTTCACCAAATAACAAAGATGATGTTACGGCTTATTTTTATCAAGATAGTATGCCAGGTGTTACTTCTTGCTTATTAGTAGGGATCGCTGGGGAATATAAAGGTTGTATTGGTTATCCTGGCTTTGCAAAGGTTGTATTACAACCAGGAACACACGAAGTATCATTTACACCAAATGCAGCGATTAAAATAGCTAATTTAGATTTTGTTTTTGAGTTCAAACTAGGAACAGAATATTTCTTCAAATATCAGCTTGTAACTTCTAAGTCAGCATCTGATAAAGCAATTGAATCCCAGCATAACATGCTATTAGGCGCTACTTTTGGTTGGTATTTAGTTGAGAAAAAGCAAGCGTTGACAGAATTGCAAGACCTCAAAGCGTGGCATAAAACAATTTAATAACTAAAGCGTTTGCTTAACTATGACTGTAAAGAGCGAACAAGAGCTGTTCTGACGAATAATAAAATAGGCTATTTAAGTGAGAAAAGTAAGCTGTCCGAACCACGAAGTTATCCCCAAGACTTGGCCTTTTACCTGTGATGTAAATACAGAGGTTGTGACAACCAAATTTGTATTGAATGGCGAACAACCAATTGTCGAAGTCTTACATTGGGATGATGGAGGGTGGCAGTTCATGTGTAACACCACCGACAATTCCGATGATGGACGTGTTGTTTGCATGGGGTGTTTATTTGACAGATACCCTTGGATATCAGAGTTTAAAGAATTAAAGTCAGGCTACTTAGCGTTCTTTGATGAAATAAACAATGAGTGGTCAATTGAAAAAATTGACGTTTCTTAAGAGCGATGAGCGGACATTGATGCTTAGCCAAAGATGTGGAACTGTCAGTTTGTTTTTTGTGCGATTGTGACTTCGCATGTATTTTATAAAATAATCATCAAAGAAAAACTTAATTAACAAATTTATTACCAATAAAAATAAGGAAGTTACATGAAACACGCTTTGTTTGTGATATTACTCTCAATATCGATACCATGTTTGGCAGTTGATATTGCTGCTCTCAACCCGTTAGAGACGATTGAAATAAAACCTGAAGGGTTTAAATCTGCTATAAAATACAACATCACTCTTCCCCACAAATATGCGGAAGATGTAAACAAAAACTACTTTGTACTTTTTGATATGCACCCTAGAAGTCAGCCGTTTATTAGTGGTATGCATGATTGGTTGAGCCACAACGGTGAATGGCCTTGGTTAAAAACTATAGTAGTGACTCCTGCCGATTATAACGCTGAATTTGCTGGCGTATTTGAAGATTTAGTCGCTAACCCTAGTAATCAACGTATTTTAGACATTCTTCAGCAAGGAATATTGAAAAAAGTAGATGAAAAATACCGAACCAACGGGTACAGAATATTCAATGGTTTTATGAGCAATGGTGCGCTTGGTCTATATACCCTTTTAAATAGACCCAGTATGTTTGACGCCTACCTAATTGCAAGCCCAACACTCAACAACGACTTTGCTCGTGTTTTAAGTGACGCTCCAACTAAACTAGGAGCACAATACGATGGTATGAAATTTCTTTACATGGCAATTGGTAACCATAATTATGAGAAAGCCCATATCGAGTCATTTAAGCAATTTGAGAATTACTTAGCTAAGCAAACTAACCCCCAGTTAACGTGGCAGTCTAATAATAGCGAAAACCATTATTATATGTCTCGACCTGTAGTAACCCTACTAAATGGTATTGAAGCCTTATTTGACGATATACATCACGATTTAGCTGCTGACTCAGAAGTCTCTCAACGTGGCGTTGATGCGATCATTACATACTACGACAAGCTGTCAAAGCATAAATATGGTTTTGAAATATCAGCAGAAGGCTCATTAAAGTCTCTTGCTAAGTCAAAAGTTGCCCAAAACCCAAGTGAAGCTCTTGAGATATATACTAAGGTGACTGAACTTTACCCTGATTCAGCATATGCACACGCCTCATTAGCTAAAGCTCTTGCAGATCAAGGTGACGTAAAAAAAGCAATTCATGTTCAATCGATAGCGTTAGAAAAGTCCAAATCTATGGGTCAATGGCATCAAGATAAACACCAACAATTCCTTGATGAGTTTAAAAACATGATGAAACACTAAGCTCGGTTCAGCGTCCGATTTTGGCACTATGATCTTGACCGTATTGCATCCAGCAACATGATGCAATATGGTGCTCTTTTCTTGTGTGGTGAAGATCGAGAGTTGGCACGAACAGACCATAGAAATAATTAAATAGCAAAATTCGTTAAAAAACGCTTGCCCTTTAAATTTTCATCTCTATAATGCACTCCACATCGCGGGAGTGGCGGAATTGGTAGACGCGCTGGATTTAGGTTCCAGTATCCTCAGGATGTGAGAGTTCAAGTCTCTCCTCCCGCACCATGTACTTTCATGGATGATGTAGAAAGCTCTGCAAAATGTTTTATTTAAAACGCTTTGCAGAGCTTTTTTTTATGCCTGAAAATCAGGAAGGGTTTATGGCTGAACAGTTATCGCCCACAAATAAATCTGAGGTTCGGGTATCAGATTTATTTGTATACTCTCATCTTAAGATCACCATCGCGTTATGCGAAACTTGTGCGCTCATTCCAAGCCACATGCGTATTTAAGCGCTTTTTGTTTTACCCCCCCTGCACGGTTGGCGATAAACAAACCAGCATTGCGCAATAATTTTGCCGGCAAGGAGGCATTAGAAAACATCTGATAAATGGCATCCATGCCGGACATCATCATTAGGTTATCGTGACGTCGTTTTTTTTCATATCGAGCTAACACCTCTGGGCTAAAGTACTTTTGGCCATTACCAATCGCTTTAGCTATGACCATTTGCAGTGCTTTAACATCTTTAAAGCCAAGGTTCACACCCTGCCCAGCTAATGGGTTAATGGTATGCGCCGCATCACCCAGTAGCACTACCTGCCCTTTCACGTACTGATTCGCGTGGCGTCTTGTTAACGGAAAGGCGCCTTTATCGACAACACGAACGTTACCTAACCGTTTAGGAAACTGTGTTGCGATCTCTTGCCTTAATTGCTCATTCGAAAGCGCAGATAGACGTTTGATTTCCGCTTTTTGTTGATACCACACCAATGAGGCGTTGTTACCAGGCATAGGTAAATACGCTAACGGTCCAGTTGGCTCAAATTTTTGCCAAGTAATATCTTGTTGCTCAAGCTCAGTTTGTACATTAATCAACATCGCGCTTTGCTGATAATCCCAGCCCGTAATACCGATACCTGCTAACTGCCTAACTCGAGAGTTAGCGCCATCGGCGGCAATCAATAAGTTGGTTTTAATGATCATGCCATCGAGCTGCGCTAACACACCATCATCGCGCTGTTGAAAGCTCAGCAAACTCTGGGGGCACAATAACTCTATGTTGGGATGTAGCTGCATTTGTAGCCAAAGCGCTAATTGAATCAGCCTGTTTTCAACAATGTGCCCTAAATGGTCGGTGTTGATTTCAGCGCAATTAAATTCAGCATATGATAAATCATCTTCCCATACCCCTAAGCGTCGATAGATACACGCCCTGGCACTTGGAACCGCTTGCCATGCACCTAAATCATTTAGGAGTTGCTCTGATGCCAAAGAAATTGCAGACACTCGCAAATCAAATCGCTGTGATGGCTCAAAAGCTAATGGTGAAACCTTTTCAACAACCGCCACTTTCAAACCAAGCTCAGCTAACGCCAGTGCCGTTGCTCCACCAATCATACCTCCACCAATAATTAAGCAGTCACTGTATTTATTCATTGGCTTGTCATTTTGTTGTTCTTGAGGTGCTACGTCGGAGCGTTGCATTGAAGCGTTACAAAGGTTGGTCGAGGTCACAACAGTCTCATCTGTGTTTATGATAATATTTTGATTGTAACGAACCCTAAAGATTGTTGCCATATGTAAAGCTGGCTTTCACCATGTTTGATGTACCTTTTCAAGGTTTCGTTGTTCATGATCTGCCTTCATCTCCCTTACTGTTTTTTACAAACAGCAAAAAAGCGTTTAGATTTAATAACATCAGCAAGCTAATAAGATCACAATATGCCGATTGCGTTACTCCAATATCTATACCGACTTAATGCGATAGCGCTTAAATACGCCGCAAGAATGTTGAACATTCCGAAACCATTATTATTTACAGGAACACAAGCCATCGATGACTTGTTGTTATTTATGAGCAGTAGCGGTAGCAAAAGACCATTAATTGTCACTGACAATGCACTGCTCGATTTAGGCACCATCGAGCCGATACAGGCGTATTTTAAGCAACACAACATCGCATATGATATTTTTTCCGATATACAACCCGACCCCGATGAGCGGGTCATTATTGCCGGTGTTAACGCCTTAAGAACGGCTGGAAATGATACGGTGCTGGCCATTGGGGGCGGTTCGGTTCTTGATACCGCGAAAATGATCGCCGGTTTAGCCCATAAAGCCTCACTGCAAGAAAAACACATACGACGTCGTCAGGGACTACTTAAATTATGGCGTAAAAGTGTGCCGCTTTATGTTATCCCCACAACGGCAGGCACCGGCTCTGAAGCCACCATGGCGGCTATCATTACCAACGCAGAGAATAATCAAAAATATCCTGTGATAAGCCCTATTATTACCGCGGATGCCGCAGCAGTATGTGGCAATATCATGACAGGTTTACCCGCTCACATGACAGCAGCAACGGGTATGGATGCGCTAACGCACGCCATTGAGGCATATACATCGAAAAACGCCAGCTCAGAGACCAACCGCTACGCGCTTGCTGCCGTGCGACTTATTTTCAATAACCTCAAAGATTGCTATAACCAAGGCGACAACGTTCAAGCACGACAACAAATGGCACTGGCGTCAACGTACGCTGGGCTTGCGTTCAATAAAGCCGGGGTTGGTTACGTGCACGCCATCGCTCATCAACTAGGTGCGCGTTATCATATTGCCCACGGGCTTGCCAATGCCATGGTATTGGTTGCCATTATGAAGCTCAATCAACCGGCATGCGAACGTCAATTTGCTGAGCTTGCAACAGCAATCGGGATCCAAGCGAGTAACCCGCAAGCAGCAAGCTTTGCTTTTATCGACGCAGTCACAATGCTGTGCCACAACTTAGCGATCCCGCAGCACGTTGAGCCATTGCAAATAGATGACTGCCCAGTGATAGCAAAGGCTGCGCTTAAAGAAGCACATTTTCTTTATGCGGTACCTGTTTATATCGATGAAGAACAATGCGTTGAGATCCTACAACAACTGATTAAGCCTCGATACAACTCGTAACAATGTACCTTGTCTGATAGCAAGCATGTAAAGCAATGTCTTTGCTTGCTATCCGTCATAACACGATGACCACCTTACTCCATGCATCTGGTTAACGATCTTATTACAAATTAATACGCCAACAACGCTGGCGGATTATGTGAAGAAAGAGTAAAATACGCCCCCTTAAATGCTATCTTGGCTATGGCTACGTATTTTTAGTCCGCTTTCGAGCAAGCTAAGTTTAGTAAAATTTTGTATGAATTAGATATTTGGGCAATATTTGCAATGAGTAAAAAGCTTTACATTAAAACCTGGGGCTGTCAGATGAACGAGTACGACTCGCAGAAGATGGCCGATTTGTTAGACTCTACCCACGGTTTCATTGAAGTAAGCGAGCCGGAAGAAGCGGACGTGTTGCTGCTAAACACCTGTTCTATCCGTGAAAAAGCTCAAGAGAAAGTTTTCCACCAGTTAGGCCGCTGGAAAACCATGAAAAATGCAAAACCGGATCTTATTATTGGTGTCGGTGGCTGTGTTGCTTCACAAGAAGGTGATGCGATACGTCAACGTGCGCCATTTGTCGACATCGTATTTGGTCCACAAACCTTGCATCGCTTACCGGAAATGATTAACAAGGTGAATAGCGATGACACGTCGGTTGTTGACGTAAGTTTCCCTGAGATCGAAAAATTTGATCGTCTGCCAGAGCCAAAAGCAGAAGGCCCAACTGCGTTTGTTTCGATTATGGAAGGCTGTTCTAAATACTGTACATTCTGTGTAGTACCTTACACCCGTGGCGAAGAAGTATCTCGCCCACTTGACGACGTATTATATGAAATTGCCCAGCTTGCTGAGCAAGGTGTACGAGAAGTCAACCTATTAGGCCAAAACGTAAATGCCTACCGTGGTGAAACCCACGATGGCGGTATTTGTCGTTTCAGCGACTTATTGCGTTTAGTGGCAACGATTGATGGTATCGACCGTATCCGTTACACCACGTCACACCCAGTAGAATTTACTGACGACATTATCGAAGCATATAAAGACGTACCAGAGCTTGTCAGTCATCTGCATTTGCCAGTGCAAACCGGCTCTGATCGCATCTTAACGATGATGAAACGTGGCCATACTGCGATTGAATATAAATCTAAAATTCGTGCGCTACGCCGTGCGCGCCCTGATATCGCCATGTCATCTGACTTTATTGTTGGCTACCCAGGTGAAACCGATGAAGATTTTGAAGCGACCATGAACCTGATCAAAGCCATCGACTTTGACTTAAGCTTCAGCTTTATCTACAGCGCCCGTCCAGGTACACCAGCAGCAGATGCGGTAGACGATGTAAGCGATGACACCAAAAAAGTGCGTTTGCAAATTTTACAAGACCGCGTAAATTCGCAAGCCTTGCAACATGCTCGTCGCATGTTAGGTACTGAGCAGCGTATTTTGGTAGAAGGTCCATCGAAGAAAAACCCTATGGAGTTGCGTGGCCGTACCGAAAACAACCGCATCGTTAACTTTGAAGCACCGCATACCGTTATTGGTCAATTCGTTGATGTAGAAATCACCGATGTATACGCCAACTCATTACGCGGTAAGTTAGTGCGTACCGAAGATCAAATGGGTCTTCGTATTGCGCATTCACCAGCGGACATTTTAGCAAACCAGCATCACAACACCCCTCGTCACGGTGTTGATGAGCTGGGTGTAAGCACGTTTACGCCATAAGGTGTAAGCGTGCTAATTTTGAAAAAACAACAATAATAATACATTCCAATGCAGCATAAAGAGCCTATTTTGACTAACAAAGATGACCGTAAACACAGCCATGAAGTGATTCTAGAGCCTCTAGATAACAATCGATTAGCCAACCTTTGCGGTCCTTTAGATGACAACCTGCGCAAAATTGAAAGCCGTATGGGGGTTGAAATAGGCTACCGTGGTAATACCTTTAAAGTACACGGCAACGAACTTGTGTGTAAGGCTGTTGTTAAGCTGCTTAAAGATTTGTACGTAATGACGGCACCGGTCAAAGGTCGCGTTGGTAGTATTTCAGCGGAAGAATTGCACCTGATGATGACCGAGCTCAGCGTCCCTGAGCAAAAAGTCTCTGAATACGATAACGATTATGAGCAAATGGTGACCATTAAAACCAAACGTGGCATCATCAAACCTCGTAATAAAAACCAAGCAGAGTACGTACAAAACGTACTGACTAATGACATCAGCTTTGGTGTTGGTGTTGCCGGCACCGGCAAAACCTATTTAGCGGTTGCGTGCGCGGTTGATGCGCTAGAGCGCCAAGAAATACGTCGTATATTATTAACTCGTCCAGCGGTTGAAGCCGGTGAAAAACTCGGCTTTTTACCTGGTGATTTAAGTCAAAAAGTCGACCCTTACTTGCGCCCACTATACGATGCGTTATTTGAAATGCTCGGTTTTGAAAAAGTCGAAAAGCTTATCGAGCGCAATGTCATTGAAGTAGCACCATTGGCCTATATGCGTGGCCGAACCTTAAATGACGCCTTTATTATTCTCGATGAAAGCCAAAATACCACCGTAGAGCAAATGAAAATGTTCTTAACTCGTATTGGTTTTAATTCAAAGGCGGTGATCACTGGTGACATCACCCAAATCGACTTACCACGCGGTCAACGCAGTGGTTTACGCCATGCTATTGAAGTATTAGATAACATCAAAGGCGTAAGCTTTAACTACTTTCAATCAAAAGACGTGGTGCGCCACCCTGTGGTTGCGCGTATAGTTGAAGCTTACGAACGTCACGACAGCAACAATGCTGTATACAAGCATACCGATAAGCAACAAAAGCCACGTATCGCTGACAATAACGTTGCTGAACCCACAAAGTCGACCGATAATGACACGGATAGCCACGCCAATAAGAGCACTGACTAACCTATGACCACCAACATTCAGCTCGATTTGCAAGTCGCTTGCGATAATGACAATTTACCAAGCGAACAGCAAATCTTATTATGGCTTAATACCGTATTAGCGCCATACAACAAACCTTTTGAGGTTACTGTTCGCATGGTAACCTGTGATGAATCGCAACAACTCAATGCCACCTACCGTGGTAAAGATAAGCCGACCAATGTCCTGTCATTCCCATTTGAGGTACCCGAAGGCATTGAGTTAGATTTATTGGGCGATTTAGTCATTTGTGCTGACGTTGTTGCACAAGAAGCGCAACAACAAGGTAAAGATATATTGGCTCATTGGGCGCATATGATCATCCACGGATGCTTGCATTTGTTAGGTTATGATCATATAAACGAAGATGAAGCAAATGAAATGGAAGCAATCGAAATACAGTTACTGGCTGAATTAGGCATTAGTAACCCCTATATTGCTTCTGAAGATTAACTAACACAGGACATAACGCTGCTCTATGAGCGATGACAATTCCCAGTCTACGACCGGCTCTTCAAAAACATTAATGGAAAAAATTGTACAAGTTTTTACCGGAGAGCCGCAAAGTAAAGAAGAACTGGTCGATGTATTAACTGATGCAACCGACCGTGACTTGATCAAACAATCAACCAAGCAAATGCTTGAGGGCGTTCTTGAAGTAAGCGACATGCGTGTACGCGATATCATGATCCCTCGTTCGCACATGGTTACCATTGATATTTCGCAAAGCATCGAAGATATTTTGCCTATCATCATTGACTCTGCGCACTCTCGCTTTCCTGTAATTAATGACGATATCGACCATATTGAAGGTATATTGCTTGCCAAAGACTTACTTCCGTATGCGTTTAATCAAGATGCTTGCGATCTAAAAGTTGCCGATCTGTTACGTGAAGCCATCATCATTCCTGAAAGCAAACGCGTTGAACCGTTGTTAAAAGAATTCCGACAACAACGCTACCATATGGCGATTGTCGTTGATGAATATGGTGGCGTCTCTGGCTTAGTCACCATTGAGGACATTCTTGAACTCATCGTTGGTGAAATCGAAGATGAACACGATGATATGCTTGAGCGTGAAATTCGTCATTTAAGCGGTAATGTTTATCAAGTAAAAGCCTTGACCGAGCTTGTCGATTTTAATGAGTACTTTGCCTCTGGCTTTAACGAAGAAGAAGCCGATACCATTGGTGGTACCGTTACTCAACACTTTGGTCACATGCCTAAACGCGGTGAAAAAATTACCATCGACGGGTTTGTCTTTAAAATCGTTAATGCCGACAAGCGCCGTATTCAACAATTACAAGTGGTGGTACCTGACGGGCATGAAATCAACGGTAAACTTGCTGAGTAGCCACCAATAAAAACTGGTTAAATTAAACCATTAAATTAAACAATCGATACAACAACGCATAACAAGTAACACGGTTGATAAACGATAATAGTATGGCAACAACGACCCCAAGATTTCAAATAGAACACCCGATACTGGCTTTCATTGTTTGTTTTCTTGCCGGCACCGTTGCCACGTTTGCTTTCGCCCCCTTTGGGCATTGGTATCTCGCACCACTGTCGTTACTTGTCTGGCTACTGCAAATCAATAAAACATCAACCAAAACGGCGCTGACCCGCAGTTTTGGTTGGGGGTTTGGTTACTTCTCGGCTGGTATTAGCTGGGTACATGTCTCGATAGAGCAGTTTGGTGGTCTTCCTCTTGCCGTATCTTTATTGCTTATGGCGCTTCTGTGCGCTTACCTTGCCCTATTTCCGGCATTATCAGGGTATTTAAGCGCCAAGCTAACGCGATCACGACATGTTAATGTCTTACTTGTTCCCCTAACCTGGTTAGTGTGTGAGTACTTACGCAGTGAGCTGTTAACCGGTTTTCCTTGGTTATCCATTGGTTACACTCAGGTCGACGGACCGCTGGTCTCGTGGGCACCAATTATCGGTGAAGTAGGCATTAGCTTTGTTATCGTTTTCATTGTTGCCGCAATTGCCAAGCAACTGCAATCGAGTTTTTGTTTACGCTCTAGCGCGGCGGTTACTGCGGTCATCGCAATCACACCATTTACCACATCACTGACAGCGGTCAATGAAACTGGTGAGCAACTCAACGTCGCGCTGGTACAAGGCAACATCAAACAAGAGCTACGCTGGGACGAAAAGGTCGAGCAAGACATTATCGACTTATACGTGGAATTAACCGAGCCTTTATACGCTGAACATGACTTAATTATATGGCCTGAAGCGGCGATTCCGCGAGTTGAGCCTCTGGCGCAACCAACGTTGCGTTATTTAAATCGCCAAGCGCACAGCCAGCGCAGTGCCCTTGTTACCGGTATTCTTAATTATGATGTCGACACTCGCCAGTTTTACAACAAGATCATTACCTTAGGTAATAAACACCGTGATGCTGAGCAAGCTGATTACTACTACGGTAACGGCAATCACTTTAATAAACACCACTTACTGCCCATTGGTGAGTTTGTGCCATTTGGTGACTTGCTTCGACCCATTGCACCGCTGTTTAATTTACCTATGTCATCATTTAGTCGCGGTGACTATGTACAACAAAACTTAGTCGCTAATGATACGCACCTGTTGCCACTGATTTGTTTTGAAATCGTTTTTCCCAATCAGTTAGCCGCAAATATGACGCCAAAAACCGATGTCATCTTAACCATCAGTAATGATGCTTGGTTCGGTGCCTCGCATGGTCCACATCAGCATTTAGAAATCGCTCGAATGCGTGCTATCGAATTTGCTAAACCGGTGCTGCGAGCAACCAATAACGGCTTAACAGCGGTGATTGATCACCGCGGCAATATTGTTGCCGATGTACCACAGTTTCAAGAGGCGATACTGTCCACCACGGTTAACAAAGTGCACAGTAATACCTTATATAGCCAGTACGGACGTATTGCCCAGCAAGTATTGTGCTGGTTATTGATGGCATTCATTGTTGTTCGCCTGTATTGGAACCGCAAAAATCAAAATAAAGCATAACGCTGTGCTCCTTGAGCAAGTCGCCCGTCAACTCTGTTACACCGGCAAGCGCCTTTACCTGTGTTGATTGCAAAGGAGCGCTTGTTGCGGGCCTGATCGTTGCGACAGACACTAGTGTTCGCCAAATTCCTCCTTAAAAAATCTAGCCCAGCTAGACCGCATCCACCTACCGTCTTCCGCCTGCACACAACACTCGTAAATTTTTTGTTAATTTCTTTCAACCTTTTTCGAATTTGTCGCGACTAACCCTTTGTTGATTAAAAAAATCCGCACAGAAGTTGCGGTTCACGAACTAAGTGATCGCTTAGCAATAACCATATTGCTAAGCCAACGGGGGAAATATGAAATTATCGGATACCAGCTCGCAAGACGTTGTTGTTGAGCGAAAACCAAAGCATAAGCAACGACTGTTAATCGCAGGCAGTTGCCTGCTATTTTTGTTGCTTGCATTTTACGTACTTAGTCCTGCGGTGGCGAAATGGAGCCAAGCAGATCGCTCTATTCCACTTGAACGCGTGCGCTTAGCAACCATTGAGCATGGTGACTTTACTCGCGATGTATCGGTACAAGGGCGAGTGGTTGCGGCAGTGAGTCCTACCTTGTATGCCCCCGCTGAAGGCTCTATCACCTTTACCATCGATGCCGGTAGTGAAGTGGCGCAAGGCGATATCTTAGCCCACATTGACAGTCCCGAACTCACCAGCCGCTACGACCAAGAAAAAGCCCAATTAGAAAATCTTCAAGCCGGTTTACAACGGCAAATCATCCAGGGTAAAAAACAACAACTGATGGATAAAAAAGCGGTCGACTTAGCACAAGTGACATTAACCACCGCGCGGAGAGAGAAACGTCGTGCCGACCAAGCGTATGAAAAGCATGCCATTAGCCAAATCGACTTTGAGAAAGCCCAAGATGACTTAGCCAATGCGCAATTGCAGTACGATCATGCCGTTAGTGACGCGAAACTTGCCAAAGAATCGATGGACTTTGAATTGCAAAGTCTACGGTTAGATATCCAACGCCAAGCATTGTTCGTCAAAGATCTCGAACGACAAGTTGATGCCTTAACCGTGACCTCCCCTGTTAATGGTATTGTCGGCAACCTCAATGTCGAAAACAAAACCTACCTTGTAAAAAACCAACCGATATTAATGGTGGTTGATCTGAGTCAGTTTGAAGTTGAAGTTGCTGTGCCTGAATCATACGCCGACGACCTATTGCTGGGCATGGATGTTGAAATCATTTTTGCCCAACAACCGTATCGTGCGCGACTGGTGACAATTTCCCCCGAAATCCTGGATAACCAGGTCACCGGTCGCGTGCGTTTTGAGCAACATATGCCGCAAGGTCTAAGACAAAACCAGAGACTTAACACGCGTATTTTGCTCGAACACCGACAACAAGTCCTACAAGTGCGCCGCGGACAGTTTCTCGACAGCTCGAATGGTCGCTTTGCTTATGTCGTCAAAGACGGTATTGCCAGCAAACGCAGTATTCAAACAGGGGCTCGTAGCCTGAGTAAAGTAGAAATCATTGATGGCCTCGATGTGGGGGAGACGATAGTGATATCGGGTACCGACATATTTGAAAATGCCGAACGCGTCATGCTCACTCAATAGCCATAACCTAGATATCGCAAGCAATGAACAGCCATTGACTGCAACACAAATAACCAAGAGGAACTGTTATGTTAACCATGAAAAATATCAATAAAGTATTTAAAACAGATGAAGTGCAAACACACGCCTTACGTGACTTTCATTTGCAAGTTCAAGAAGGTGACTTTATCAGCGTCACGGGGCCTTCAGGTTCAGGCAAAACCACGTTTTTAAATATTGCCGGTTTGTTGGAAACGTTCAGTAGTGGTCAGTATCAACTCGATGGCATTGATGTGGGTGCCCTAAACGACAATCAGCGCTCACAGTTTCGTAATGAAAAGATCGGTTTTATCTTTCAAAGTTTCAACCTGATCCCTGATCTGAACCTGTTTGATAACGTCGATGTGCCACTTCGTTACCAAAAAATGACAGCTAAACAACGTAAAGAGCGCATTGAGCATTACTTAGATATGGTCGGCTTAGCCAACCGGAAAAAACATCTACCAAGCCAGCTTTCCGGTGGTCAGCAACAACGGGTGGCGATTGCCAGAGCACTCGCCACCCACCCTCGTTTTTTATTGGCTGATGAACCAACCGGTAACCTTGATACGCAAATGGCGCAAGGCGTTATGGAATTACTTGAAGAAATCAACCAACAAGGTACCACCATCATCATGGTCACTCACGATAATGAATTAGCCAATCGCGCCAAGCGAAAAATTCAAATCAAAGACGGTCGTGTCAGCGAACTAGATATGGTTGTTTGCAATAAAATGGCGAGCGCTTAAGGAGCCCTTATGTTTCTCTATTATCTAAAACTGGCTCGGATCAGCATTGTTAAACACTGGGGACTGAGTGCACTCATGATTATTGCCATAGGCCTCGGTATTGGCGCGTCAATGACCACGGTCACTGTCACCTATTTAATGTCAGCTAACCCAATTCCTCATAAGTCAGATAATCTCTACTATGTCCAGCTTGATAGCTGGGATGTGAATAACGGTGCCAATGATGATGGCGATCCCCCCGATCAAGTGACCTATCGAGATGGTACCTATTTATTTGCCCAACAAAAGGCGTTCCGCCAAAGCATACAGTCGCAAGCCAATGCCGTTATTGAGCCCGAGGGCGATGATGCATTGCCGTTTTTAGTCAGTGCCCGAGCCAATTCAGCCGATTTCTTTGCCATGTTTGATGTGCCGTTTATCTATGGTGGCGGTTGGGATCACAATGCCGATATCAATAAAGAGCAAGTCGTGGTGTTGAGCCGTGAGATAAACGAGCGTGTATTTGGTGGCGAGAACTCGGTTGGCCGTCAACTAAGGATTGCTGGTAATTACTACAAAGTATCGGGCGTTATCGACACATGGCAACCGATGCCACGCTTTTACGACATCACCACTGGCGCATTTAATGAAAGTGAAGACATTTTTGTGCCTTTTTCGTTGGTTGCTGAGCAAAAGATCAATCGCAGCGGTAACACCAATTGTTGGAAACCCAGTGGCGATGGCTGGCAAGCCTTTTTAGACTCAGAATGTGTGTGGTTACAATTTTGGGTAGAGCTTAACAGTGAGCAAGAAAAACAAGATTATATGACCTTCCTTAATGCCTATGTTGAACAACAAAAGCTTATTGGCCGTTTCGAGCGCCCGCTGAATAACCGCTTAAGTAACGTGATGCAATGGCTTGAAGAGCAGCAAGTTGTTGCCGATGACGCGGTCATGATGACGGCAATGTCACTGATGTTTTTGGTGGTGTGTTTGTTAAATACCGTTGGTTTATTATTGGCCAAGTTTTTATCTAAATCCGCAGAGATTGGTGTACGCCAAGCGCTTGGTGCCAGTCGCAGCAGTTTGTTTGCTCAGTACTTAGTTGAATCCGGTTGCATAGGTTTAGCTGGCGGACTACTTGGTCTGTTATTGGCTTGGTTGGGCTTACAAGGCATTAATATGCTCTATGGCGACATGTTACAACAGCTCACCACACTAGATAGTACCATGATGCTAACCGCCATAGCATTAGCGATCACCACCAGCTTGTTGGCTGGCTTATACCCCACATGGCGAGCCTGTAATGTTCAGCCATCGACGCAGTTAAAAGCGCAATAGGAGATATGATGAACGAGTTCAGCTTAATTATTAAAGCGCTATTGCGTAATAAAACGGGGGCGATGTTAATCGCCTTACAAATCGCCTTAACCTTAACCATTATGGTTAATGCGGTATTTATGATGCAAGTTCGTAGTGAGCAAATGGCGCGCCCGAGTGGTTTAGATGAAGACAATATTTTTCATCTGTCCAACACCATTTTTGCCGATGATTACAATCAGCAAGTGAATTTGCAACGAGATTTAGACATCATTCGCAATATTGACGGCGTTATCGATGCTACGCAAATCAACGCCATTCCCATCAGCGGTGGTGGTTGGTCCATGAGCTTGCAAACAAAACCAGGAGAAGAACAAGATGATACTGGCGTTGCGGTTTATATGGTGGACGATCATGGCATAAACAGTCTTGGTCTAGAGCTTATAATGGGTGAAAACTTTGCCCCAACAGATATCGAATGGCGTTCAAGTTCCATGACCTCATGGCCGGCAAAAATCATTATGAGCCAAGCGATGGCACAGACCTTATTTGCCGACGACTGGCAAAATGCCGTCGGTAAGACCGTGTATATTGGTCGCGATGAACCGATGCAAATCATTGGTCTTGTCAAAACGCTACAAGCACCGTGGAATGGCTGGAATGGCGTTGAACGCTCAATCTTAGTGCCCTATCAAATGGAAACCAGCGGTGGTCGTTTTATCATCCGCAGTGAGCCTGGACGCCGTGATGAACTGATGCCCATTATTGAAAAAACACTGAGTGATGCTGATAAAGGGCGTATTATTCGCCGAGTGACAACCATGGCGGAAACCCGTGAGCGCTCTTATCGTAACCATAATGCCGTGAATAACATTCTCACTATCGTGATTATTTTGCTGACCGTCATTACCGGCTTTGGTATCGTCGGTTTAGCGATGTTCTCAATTAACCGCCGTACCAAACAAATTGGTACTCGACGCGCCCTAGGTGCCAGTCGCCAACAAATCATGAGTTATTTTATGCTAGAAAACCTAATCATCAGCAGCTTTGGTATTGCCCTAGGCCTGATGGGTGCGGTCGGATTGAATATGTGGCTCGTCAACACTTTTGCCATGCAGCCACTACATAGCGAATTGCTCATACTCGGGGCCATTGCCTTATATATCGTTGGCCAGCTTGCCGTGTTGTACCCAGCAACCAAAGCCGCAAGGATCTCTCCGGCCATCGCAACGAGAACCGCGTAACGCTTAAAGCGATATCATCACAACACCATGTATGCGCTCTAAAGCCATTCCCTTTACAACAGGGGATGGCTTTATTTATATTAAATAACAAAAACTTAAGTAAACAAGCAGTTGCTACCCGAGGATAATATGACGCTTTTCAACGCAATTTGTTTATCTGCGCTACTTGCCAGTAATCTGGCACACGCCGCAACCACGGTCATTGAAAATATTAATGGCTACACCATGGAGAACGGTAAGTTAGTGCGCTTTCATGCTATCCAGTTTACCGACGATATCATCGATACCGTGTATAAAGACCAACAAGCGGTCGTAAAAAAGCCGACATTTACGGTGATTGATGGAGCCAATAAAACCATGTTGCCAGGCCTGATTGACGCCCATGGGCATGTGCTATCCTATGGTCAATCGTTACTGCAAGCTGATTTGGTCAATAGCGAGTCGGCGCAAATAGCTGCGGCACGAGTCAACAAATATGCGATGAAAAATAGCCAGCTTTCTTGGCTGTTAGGGCGAGGTTGGAACCAAGAACAATGGCCTAGCAAACAGTTTCCGAGTGCCGCCACGTTAGATTCGCTGATAGCTGATCGTCCAGTGGTATTGCAGCGCATCGACGGTCACGCCATTTGGGTTAATTCCAAAGCGATGCAAATGGCGGGGGTAAATGCGGATACCAAAGATATTGATGGCGGCGAGATCATTCGTGACAGCGACGGCAAACCAACCGGTGTGTTTATTGATAACGCCATGGATCTTGTCTATCGTAAAATTCCTCAACTCAGCATGCACGAGCAGCAATACGCCTTAAAAACCGCAATGCAAGATTTGGCGAGACAGGGGTTAACGAGTGTCCATGATGCAGGCATAGACTCGAATAACATCCAGGCATTTAAATCATTAAATCGCAATAATGACATGCTGATCCGTGTCAATGCCATGCTCGGTGCCTTTGATGCTGACTGGCATCAACATCTTAAGTTAGGCCCTTATTACGATGAACAGGGAATGTTGCAAATCAACAGCGTAAAAATTTCAGCTGACGGTGCACTCGGTAGCCGTGGTGCAGCGTTACTCGCCGATTATACTGATAAGCCCCATCATCGCGGCTTACTACTGCACAACGAAGAGCAATTAAAACAGCTTATTCAAACGAGTATGCAAGCGGGTTTTCAAGTAAATACCCATGCCATTGGCGACCGCGCCAACAAATTAGTGCTCGACCACTATCAAACATTAATCGAACAAACCAACAGTCAAGCACTGCGGCATCGTATTGAGCATGCTCAAGTATTGCAATTAGCCGACTTACAACGCTTTAGTGAACACAACATCATCGCGTCAATGCAAGCCACTCATGCCACCAGTGATAAAAATATGGCGGAAGATAGATTAGGTAGTGAGCGTATCCGCGGCGCATATGCATGGCGAAGTCTGCTTGATAAAGGTGTGATAATTGCCTCAGGCTCCGACTTTCCTGTCGAGCCTGCCAACCCATTTTTTGGCCTGCATGCGGCTGTCACACGTCAAGACCGAGACGACCAACCTAGCAATGGCTGGTATGCTAACGAGCGTATGGATCTCATCGAAGCGTTTAATAGTTTTACCATGGCGGCCGCCTACGCGGGACATCAAGAACACCTTATTGGTAGCTTAGAAGCGGGTAAAAAAGCCGACTTTATCTTCATTGACCAAGATATTTTCAGCATCGATAAACAAAACATTTGGCGTACTAAGGTTCTCGCTACCTACATTAATGGTAAAAAATTACCGTTATAACAAGAGCTAAAAAGATAAAAAGCTGGCATGCTGCCAGCTCTGCCATTACTATTTATTATTAATATCTTAAAAGAAGCTGATTATGAAAAAGTTATCCCTATTTTTTGCCTCATTACTTTGTGCTTATAGTGTCGCAGCCAATGAAACCAACCAAACGGTCGGCTTAGTTGTTGCTGGCGGCAAGCCGATCACATTACTTGGTAGCCAAGTTTACACCGGCAACCAGGCTCCTGATTTTACCGTTGTAGATGACCGTTTTAATAAAGTATCACTCAGTGATTTTTCCGGACAAACGGTACTCATTTCAGCGGTACCAAGCTTGGATACTGGTGTTTGTTCACTACAGACCAAACGTTTTAATGAAGAAGTTGCCAACTTACCCGATGACGTTGTTATGCTGACCATAAGCGCTGATTTGCCGTTTGCACAAAAACGCTTTTGTGCCGCAGAAGGTATCGAATCGTTAAAGGTATTATCTGATTCGGTCTGGCGTGACTTTGGTAAAAAATATGGCTTAATTATTAAAGATATGGGATTACTGTCTCGTTCCATTTTCGTTATTGATGGACAAGGTAAAATCACCTATAAAGAATTGGTTGCAGATATCTCAAAACACCCAAATTACGACGCAGCATTAGCGGCGGTTAAAGAAACAAATACGTTAAGCAATCAATAATAGTTCGCGATAACCTCTTGGCTTATCTGACTAGGCGGTTTGCAGTTCATCCATGTAGCAGAATCGATAATCAAATCGACTCTGCTATTTTTTTATTCACCGGCCTTGCTTTTAGGAAGTGTTAATCGTTGATGTTGAGTTTTTTAGAGATAAAACACATTGCATTTAAGGTTGGGGTTGTTTGCCTTTTGGTTGGTATGGCGGCCTTTACAACAAGCTATTATTTACTCGACGGTACACTGCCAGGATATAAAATACTATTGTTTCCAGGGATCCTTTTCACCAGGGCCTTTAGCGAAGAGCTCGATTTTGGTTTAAAACTCGTGTTGCTGTTCGGCGGCCAATTTTTGCTCTCGTCAGCAATAACCATTGTTATTCTTCACGTTCACGAGTTTATAAAAAAATGTCGATGTTAGGTACAAAAGGCGGCAAATAAACCATTATGAATGGTGTCACCGTCTTCGTTCACTCTGGCCACAACAAAGCTAGTTACTCAGCTCAATAAACCCAAACCATTGGCGACTTTCGTCAAACTAAACACCAGTAAATATCACCCGCTCTAAAAATTGTAAAAAGAAACAAAAACTTAAATGTTTAAATTTTTTTTATTTATGCTCTTGAAAACATTTATTTCGCCCCTATTTATTTATTGTAGTCGCCATAATGGGACTACCAAAGAGCTAGGCAAAGCATGAGCTTACTAGCGAAACTAACAGCCCGTTTCACGTAAAGGGCAGACTTTTATTCGCAAAACGCGCGGATAATTAAACTGACATATTGCTATAAGAGGATATGATTATGCGTACTATTTCTACTGATTTCAGCCCACTTTACCGTTCATTTATTGGTGCAGAGCACTTAGCTCGCATGATGGATAAAGCCAGCCGCGCTGAAAAACAACCAGCTTATCCACCGTACAACATCGAATCGATTGCCGATGATAAATATCGCATTACCATGGCTGTTGCCGGTTTTGTCGAAGCGGAGTTGGATATTGAAGCTCATGAAAATTCGTTAACCGTGACAGGAACAAAAACCGCTAAAGAAGATAACGAACAACGTACCTTCTTGTATCAAGGCATTGCCGAGCGCAACTTTGAGCGTAAATTCCAATTAGCCGATCACGTTAAAGTTGTTAATGCGCACATGGAAAATGGCTTACTGCACATCGATTTAGTGCGGGAGATCCCTGAAGCGCTAAAACCGCGTAAAATCACCATTAACAAAAACAGTTTATTAGAATCGGACGTTAAATAAGCGCACGATTAGCTCTCTATTCAGGGCAGCGTATTTGCCTGCCCTACATTAACATATTACTCCCTATTTATTGTTATTGTGTTGCCCCGTTTTTGCGGGGCTTTTTTATGGCGCATTTATCTAATATGGTGAAATTGTGCGTTAATGATCAGATAACTACCCTCTCGCTATTCACCGTAATCAAAAACACGCGAGCGCTATCAGCAAAATGATGATGCGCCAACAACATGACATGTAATGAGCTCACTCACTATACTGGCATCGGTAACCGGTGCCATATGGCCGGCATCGATACGCTGCCATTTAGCATGGCCGATATTGTCTCGAAGAATATCAATAATACGCTGTGCCATTGCTGGCGATTGTTGCCCTGACATCAGTAGAATTGGGGCTTCGATTACCTGACAATCACTCGCCGTGTAGCTTTCACTGATTAAGCCATTGAAATCAAGCTTTACCTTGTCAATATTCGCCGCAAGCTGTGTTCTCATTTTCGCAGGCAACGCATCGTAAAACCCAGGCCTATTCCAAACGTCGGTAAAAAGCCGGGTTGCTGCTTCGGCTTCTAATCTGGCAACGTTAGCGGCAAACTCGGATACTTGCCGATACTCAAGGCTATTGATAGGTAATAAATGAAAAGCGACCGGTTCATATAACGATAAACTCAGTATCCGTGGAGATTGCTCAACCGCAAATTTTAGAGCTACTGCGCCACCAAAAGAATGACCGACAAGGTGAAATGGCTGTTCGCCAATTAGTGAGTCAAGGGCTAATAAAATACGCGCAGTTTCATTGCTTAAATCGTAAGCCTGTTGACCATCGACCATAGGCGCAGCGCCATAACCTAACAAGTCTATGTTAATGACTGTGTAGTCAGTAACTAAGGCCTGCTCAAGCACGCGCCATTGCCGAGATGAATTTAATGAGCTATGGAGCAAAACCACAGGTGTCCCCCTACCCGACACATAAACACCTGGATAGGGCTCTGATTTATGAGCCGATAATTTTTCAATAACTAAATCTTGCATATAAATAACCACTTATTCGCGTACAGCCCCGCTTTGTGGGCAAGATAATATCGGATACAATGTCGGCAAAACAAGCGTTAACGTATGCTCCCTAAGATAAATTGAGAAGTATTAGAGCGTGTTGATCTTTTGAGGTTGTTTTTGCAGTAATTTATGATGTTTTTATACAAGGCAGAACGTATGTTGTGTGGTTACTCCACATAAGTAAGTGATACCACAGTAGAAAGGCGTCATAAAAGCTGTCCTTTGGATTCGTTTAAATGCATTTTTTCCTTGTTACTTGCTCTGTGCGCAGAATAACTATGCGTATCACAAGTGCCGCGATAAAAAGGCATTTAATTAGAACAAAATTTAACCCTGAAAGATCAACACGCTCTAGAGTAATCCATGGCAAAACCCAATAAAAAACTTCCAGAAAAAAGCGTTAATGTCATCTGCAGCCAATGTCGACAAATATTATTCAAATATAAAAAAGGCGGTAAAGGGTCACTGATCAAGTGTTTTAAAGAACGCATTGTCAGCGACTATACTAGCCAACCTGGCGTCTGTCCTAATTGTCATAGTCAATTTGCCCGAGATGCGTTAGTACGTGGTACACCAGCGTATAAGATCATTGGCAATAAAGCCTTTTGCAAATAGCTAACGGGTTAAGAGTAAGCAAACGAGTAAAACAAGCAGGTTAGCGATGTAGTTAATATTGTACCTAGCGAATGGCCTAGATAGTTAGGTAGGTAGCTACATACAAATTCAGACTACCCGTTTAGCGTAAACAATAACTCGGATAAACTTGGTTGCCATTGAAAATGAGCAAGCTTTATTCGACCGTTAATAACCACCACGTTTTCTTGCTGTAACAAGCCCTTTTGCTCGTTAAAACAGGGGCTATTTTCAGGTAAAGATATCAGACCTTGAGCGTTAATAACTCGATGCCAAGGTAAAGCCAATGTTACTGGCGCTTTGGCAAGCGCTTTACCCACCAGTCGAGCTCGTCCAGGTAACCCTGCAAGATCGGCAACTTGCCCATACGTTGCCACTTTACCTAAAGGTATTGCCTGCACCGTTTGCCATATTTTTTGATAGTTTTCGTTTGAATCCATATTAGTACTTTTGCAAGCTACACCGACATCACTTGCTCATGAGACCGTTGTGTATCATAGCAACTTGTATCTCGAGCTAATGATGTTATTCACTACGTATCAGTAACAAACGTTTTTGTTGCTGTTTGCCGTCTTCAGCAGCATAACGAAGCATGATCTCATCCTTGCCATCTAAGTTAAGATCATCGCTAAATACAAACACGCCATTTTTGGGTAACGACACTTCAAGTTTCTGTGAGCTTGCGTTAATGAGCGGCGTACTCTGACCGCCTGGAAAAATATTTAACTGCTTATCGCCCGCAGATAAAATTAGCTCTTGTGCGCCATCGCCATTAAGGTCAGCTAACTCAACAACTGGTGCTCCGCTTCGTCCTGAAGATAAACTAAATTGCAATTGAACTTGGTCTTTGAAGGCCAGTTGGTAATCTTGCTCGCCATTCATCGCAAAGATCAGCACATCTTGATCAACGCTACTCGATAATAAGGCGCCGATAATTTGCGATACCGAAATATCAAAGGAAGAGGTCATGATCTCAGGTTGCGTATCGCCATTGACATCGATAAATTCAAGTTGTGTTAACGTGCCTTGTGATTTTATCGCGGTATTGGCTATAGAGCTAAAAGCCACCCGGCCATTCGCATTGCGGCCCAAGTACACTTCGTAATCGGTACGTTTATCTAGCACGCCAGAGCTTTGGGTAAACAACACCACTAAATCCGGAATCGAGTCGTTATTTAAGTCGCTTAAATTGACAATATTGCGATGTGAAAAGTTACTTTGATCTACGGTTTTGCCATCGCTGCCCCGAGCATCCCACCAATTGACGGCAGATATTGAGTTATTAAGCATTACCGTCGCCTGACGCTTGGCAAACATACCTTGTGGATTTTGCGCAAAGACGTGTAATTCACCATCTGCGGTCAACACCACATCTTTCTTGCCATCAAAGGTCATGTCTAGTAAATAAAATGGCTTTTCAGTATAGCTTACCGAGTTATCAAAAATTTCAACGATTGGCTCAATAGGCAGTTGTTGCAGAATAAAGCCACTAGTGTTTTGTAGATACACATTTAAACTGGCAAACCCCATCAAAATAACATCACTTAGCGAGTCATCATTGACGTCTTGAACAAAGTCCCACTGCTTTAGATACGGTGCCTGGCGAGTAACATACATCGACTGAACATCAACTAATCGATCAAAGTCTGGTTGTTCATCTAGCTTAAACTTGGCAACGTGATCGGCGGCTAAAAAATACAATGCCTGCTGGGTTTCAGTATTCCCTGTTGCAAAGTCATCCACGTCATAAGCAAAATATTGCGCCGGTATTGGAATATCAAATTGCATTTGATAGCGATTACTCGTTTCATTCAGGGCAAACAGTGCCATATGTGATATTCCATCTCGCTCACCAATGACTATTAATTCTTTCCCCGGTGCCGAGGTTAAATTGGCGCGAATGGGCTCTTGAGTAATATTGAATGTCGCTTCAATAACAAGCTGCTCAAATTTAAACGCATCTTTACTATGAACACCACAACTAACCATTAAAGTTAATGCAATAAATAACAATGTGGATGCTTTTTTAATCCCAAACACGCTCTGTTTCATGGTAAATGTCCTTAATTATTGTTTAGCGGTGACTCATTATGTTTACCAAGGTAATGGTTCGCCGTTCGAATGGAAAAAACACCCTGTATTAGTTAATGATAGCGCATCAATTAAGCCAACCAATCGGCTTGCTGCTTGGTCACTACTGATATCGCCACGTCCTTGAGTCATTTGTGTTTGCACATAGCCAGGGTGGAAAATTCCGACAGAAACTTGATGCGTACGTAAATCATTAGCAAGCGACACGGCGCCCGCATTCAGTGCGGCTTTACTCATACGATAACCATAGCGACCACCGGAACTGTTATCGGTGATAGAGCCCATACGTGAGGTAATAAAGGCAACTTTAGCACCGGGTTGCAATTGTTGTTGCAACATTTGCACTACATTCAGTGGTGCTAGGGCGTTAATCATAAATTGATCTACAATGGTCTTGTTATTGAAATCATCTAACGTTTCATCTCGTAAAATCCCTGCGTTGTTGATCAAAATATCGATTGTTACAGAGTTGAGCTTTTGCTGCAGTTTCAACAAACTTTTATGATCCGTTAACTCGATACCCTCAATAATGTTGACGGGTAAATTATCAAGCTCCGTTGACCGCTGTCGGCATATGGCGAAAACGTTATCGCCACGTTCAGCAAAAATGCGCGTCATCTGCAACCCAATGCCACGATTTGCCCCTGTTATTAGCACTGTTTTTGACATACTTACTTCCTTAATATACAACCAGTAACCTTATTATGCACAAACACTTGGCTAAGATCATTGAACAGCGTTAATATCATGTTATTACTTATAAAAACAATAATAATAAAATGACTGTTTATACACTTACACCACTAACAACTCATCGTTTATCGTTGCGCCCAGTCAAGCACAGCGATTGGCACTTTGTTATGAATATGCAAAGTGACCGCGAGCAGTTAAAACACATTCGCGAGCAACAAAATCTGGAGCAAATAAAAGAGTGGTTTGTTGATTTTGCGCGCCCCTTTGATGGCAAAGAGATGACCTGGGCAGCCATGGTGGCAATCGATAATCACAGCCATCAACCCATTGGCTGTTTTTCCATACGCATTCGCTGTCAACATAGTGCCAATGCTGAGCTTGGCTATATGATCGATCGCCATTATCAGGGGCTCGGTTATGCCTGTGAGGGCGCTAAAGCAGTCCGTGACTACCTATTTAACCAACTTAATGTGCGTCGCTTAACAGCCTTTTGTAACGAAGATAACATTGCCAGTTGGAAGGTGATGGAAAGCATAGGTATGCAACGTGAAGGGCTGATGCAACAAGAGTATCGGATCAATGATACTTGGCATAACACCCTTATTTATGGCTTAGTTAACCCTAACTTTATCGCAGAATCAGTTTCCTAAAAAGAGTTTGACGATGATACAACTTATCTCTAGTAACACGATACGCTTTGCAGGTATATCACACGTTGTTCGCATCGGTGTGTTGATTATTAGTTGCAGCCTGTTTCTTTCCTCATGCAGTAGCGACCGGCTTAAGCCCCTGCCTTACAGTGCGAAAATCCTCGCTTTTGGTGACAGCCTCACCGCCGGATATGGCGTTAGTAAAGTACATCGCTATCCCAGCGTATTAGCAGAGCTGACTGGCTTAGAGGTCATTAATGCCGGTATTTCGGGAGAGGTAACGGAAGATGGTTTAAAAAGACTACCGACCTTGTTACAGCAACACCGCGTGCAATTGATGGTTTTGTTACAAGGTGGTAATGACATTCTCCGAAATAAAAGCCTTAGCAAGGCACAGCAAAATCTTGCACAAATGATCGAAATCGCTCACCAACAAAACATTGATGTGGTGCTGATTGGCGTCCCTGAAAAAAAATTATTTTCTAGCGCTGCGCCTTTTTATGAAGAGTTAGCGGAGCAATATGACCTCGTCTACGATGGTGAAATCATTCGTGAGTTACTCACCGAGCCTGAGATGAAATCGGATTCGGTACATTTTAATAACCAAGGCTATCGCCAACTTGCGTTAACGGTTCATCAGTTATTAAAAGACAATGGTGCGCTCTAATTACGTCCACAGGGAATATATCTACCCCGATTTAGCTCGTTGATATAAACATTGTTCATTGCCAATAAATAACTCAGCAAGTTGTAAATACGCATTGCGCCAAGCTCGTTCAACATCGAGGCTAAATTGCTCAGCAAATAATTCACGCATGGTAGCAAGTAACTGCTCACCCACCATTTGGTAATGCTCTGCTTGCACATGTGCCGTAACGTGGCGCTTGTTTATGTTTGCGATAATCGACTGTAACTTATCGAGCTCATCAATATGCTTTGCATACCCCACTATCGCTTCAAATAAGGCGATGCTTTGTTGCCCGTTTTGTTGTCGCTGGTGATCAAACATTGCTCGAAGTTCTGGATAATGTTCAAACAAACGTTGATAGAAACGATCGGTAACTTGAGATCCGGCGGCTTCGATTAAAGGAATGGTGCTTTTTACTATGGTGATGTCGCTTGCTGACAGCATAACTTACTCTATTATTGTAATTTAACGCCATACCTATGTATAGAAGAGTAATCTCATATTGTCATGCCATGGGCGGGCACGCTTATCTCTGCTAACGATGGCAGTGTCATTGTCGACCAATTCTCGCTTGTTCGTATCAGAGCCCATGCCTACTGCGAAATACTAGATACGACGATTCGGCCAGCACAGCTGAATTTCGGCACCACCTAAACGCTCAGAACGCGTGATAGTGAATGTGCCTTCATGTAAAATAGCGATCTTCTTGACCAAATATAAACCGAGACCGAAACTCTTGTGTTCACTGTGTTTTTCTCGATTGCTATTATCTACGGAAGATGCCTGATTATGAGCTTGCAAACCAGGTCCATCATCGGCGACCGTTAAACGGCAATGTTCATCATCACACTCAAAGCTAATATCAATGCGCCTATCGGCATAACGCAGCGCATTGGTTATTAAGTTTTGCATGGCTAAGGCGATGGCATCTTTATGAAACCATGCCTTATCACCTTTGGCCGAAATGGTGATATCGATATCATCACTATACACCGCAAATTTCTTTTTAATGACTTTTAGTAATGCCTGCGGTGAATACTGCTTTACCTGTTCGGTCGACAATTGGCTTTCTACTTTAGAAAAAGATAAGTAATCATTAACGAGCAACTCTATTTCACGAATATCATTATGAATTTGTTTTTGTTTCTTCTCATCTATCTGGTCAGATATCAGAGCCAACATAAACTTCATTCGCGCCAATGGCGTACGAATTTCATGAGAAATAGCTCGAGATAAATCTTTATTCATATCGATAAAATCGACAATTTTGCTCGACATGCGATGAAACGCTGACGCTAAAGGATAAATGCTGGAACTACTGCGGATATCACTTTGCATGGCAACAGGTTGGCGACCAAAGGCTTGAGCATCTTGTTGCAATATGCGTAAATCCCGAAACATAGGGCGCATAAACAACAATAACAATATGGCTAAACAACCATAAAACAATAACGCCAAATACAATACCGCATCACCTTTACGGGGCTTTGCGATGACAGGACCAAGCTGCACCACTTGGTCTGGTTTATTCGTCAGTCGATAATAATAGGTTTGCTGTTGCTCGTTGGTTACAGCAATTGTTCGGTGTTGTTGCAACAGTGTCTGCAGATCATCAGGCAACGCTAAACTGGCTAGGGGGGTATAACGGAATGTCGGTAATGGCACCGTTACCTGTTGCTTATTATTTTGTCGTTGACTATATGCCTCAAACAGGTAGTCAACGCTCATCGTGTAGCCTTCATCGCTTTCATCGATCGAATCCATAAATTGATCAAATGAAAAAACAACCACGCTAACGGCAATAATAATCAATAAATAAAGCCGGAAAAATTGAAAGCGCATATTAACTCAAGGCCCCAATAATGGCTGTATTAGGAAACCTGGCTGATTGACTGAACAGGTTGCGATGTCGAATCATAGGTAAATAAATAGCCTTTGCCCCATACCGTTGAGATAGACAAGCCAGGGATATTAAAGTCGGTAATTTTTTTCCGCAAACGCATGGTGCGTGCATCAATAATGCGATCAAGCCCATTATACTCTCGGCCAACAATAGCCTGAAATAAAAATTCTCGTGATAACGGCTCACCTTGGTGTTGAGCAAAAATCCACAATAAGTCAAAATCATTACCGGTTAAATCCAGTGCCACACCCTGATATTCAACAACCTTGCGCCTGTTGTCTAAAACTAAATCCGTCAACGCAAGAAGGTTACTCGTTGGTACCCTCTGGTTTTTGCCAAGGTTAGAGCGTATTCTCGCTACTAATACATTAGGATCAACCGGTTTGATAATGTAATCAATCGCACCAAGCTCTAAGCCCTTAATGTGATGTTCGTCTTCTCCCATGGCGGTTAAAAAGATAACCGGACAATTTACTTTATTTTTTAGGATTGGCTGCAACCGAAAGCCATCAATGTCAGGTAACATTACATCACAAAGCACCATATCAAACTGAGCATGACTCGCTAGTTTATTAACATCAAGCCCTTTACTAATATGAGTTACTCGACAGCCATGAGCTTGCAAAAAAGTACAAATTAAATCGGCAAGAGGTAAGTCATCTTCGATTAATAACAGTGAACAATCTAAATCACGCATTATAAAAATCCCATGCCGTAGCGGCGTTTTCGTCGTTTTTGTACCGGTTGATAAACACTGACGTGGACATCGGTATAGCCGTACTCTTCGCCGGTTAACATGTCTTGAATAACCAGCGTTACGTCTTTATTGGTATTAATCAGCGTTTTAACGGTCGCCGTTATAACATCATAATCACACCAAATCTTCTTGTTATCTGGTTGCTGATAAATACACACATCAAGTTTGTTGGTCAGTGTCAGCGTTATAATAATTTCTTGTTCGCAATAGTCGCCTAGTTCTTGGATGACGCAAACGTTAGGTAAGACACTCAAGCCTCGCTTTAGCTCGTCATTCGTTGTCGTGCCTTGCCAAATGTGAACATTGCCGTCATCGGCGTTAACCTCAGCAATAGCGAATAACAACCAGAAGATGAGTAGTTTATTGATAGGCTTAACAACAAACATAGTGATTAAAACGTGTAAGTAACACCGCTAAAAAACATAGCGATGCTATCAGTATCAACAATAGGACTATTGGTTATTTCGTCAGTTAACCAAGTCTGTCGATATGAAAAACTGAAAGATAATTGTTCTGTTAAACGGTAATCGGCCACGAATTTAGCGTTGATATTCGTGCCACTATGTAGAGGTGTATAGGTACCAATCATCATTACCGATTCATTGCGAGCAAGCTGATAATAGTAGCTCAGTAACTCGTGGCTTTTATGGGTAATACTCACTTCACCAGTTAATAGCCAATCGGCAATGTTAACGTATTTAGCTGCACTCACTTCCAGTTCACTGCCATTGTGGACACTGCTAATATCTTGATAAAAGCGCACACTTGTTTGTATTAATGGCGTTTCGTAATTAACCGCGATACCTGCTAAATACGATACATCACGCTCTACTGAGGCGATATCAAAGCCACTCCAACCACGACCAAAATCTAGGCCTACAGCAGCTAATGCGCCTACATTATCAAACTTAAAATACAAACCATCTTCATTTAGCTTACCAACCACATCGACAAACCAAGGTCCCTGCTCGTATAAGGCGTAACCTAAAGTGGTGTTATCAATAAAGAAGCGCTCACCATAGTAGCTAATGTTAGGCAGGATATAAATATCGAGGTTTTGATGATTGGCAATCGGAGTTTCAATGCTACCGTAACCGAAACTCATGGCAAATTGCCACTGATTAACCGGAACATCGTTAGCTTGTGCTTGTATTTTGCCAACCATGCTACAGCACAGAATCAACATGAGTGTTGACAAGCGAATCATCATTATTTGTGAATACTTTGTAATCCTTGTTAATACCATGCTGATACTAGCAATCTCGGACTTTTCTGTCTACGACTAAATTCTTTCAAACAATTTCGAACAATATCCATGTTGCGATTGTGTTAATTATTAAAGGGTTTTCGCAATCTCGTAGTCGTAAAACGCAATGAGTAAGCGTAAAAAACACAATAATAATTAGGAGAAAAACCTTGAAAATGAAATCTGTAGCTTTAGCTATTGGTACTGTACTTTACAGTTATAGTGCCGTAGCCGCTGCCAATGATGCTGGCGCCAATGGCGAAGCAACATTGAAAGGAATCGATATTCCACAAGCAGTGTTAAGCAAATATAAGAAAGATGGTATCGTTGAACACAATCAACGTGGTGTTAACGGTCCAAACGGTTCAGTTAACCGTCAGTTACAACCTTTAGCGACAAAACAAAAGTTTGTTCCTGAAGCGGATATTACCGGCGAACAAACTTACATCATTCGTCTAAAAGATAGCCCTGTTGCGACTTATGATGGTCGTATTTCAGGCTACCCTGCAACGGCGCTAAATGCCACACCAGAAACAGGTGAACACAAGCTATTTTCAGCTACACGTGATAACCGCGCTGATATCACTAAGTACCAAAACTACCTATTCGAAAAACAAGGTAGTTTCTTACAAAAAGCTGGCAATACCTTAGGTATGCAACTGCAACCGCGTTTACAATACACTAAAGCCTTTAATGGTATGTCGGTACGTATGACGCAAGAACAGGCAATGCGTCTAGCTGAATTACCAGAAGTTGCTCATATTCAACGCTCGCGCATGAAAGAGCTACTATCAGATGTTGGTCCTGAGCATATCGAAGCTGATAAAGCTTGGACAGGTGAAACTACCGTCGCGACAGAGCTTAAAGGTGAAGGTATGATCGTTGGTATCATCGATACCGGTGTGAATACTGACCACGTATCATTTGCTGATGTTGGTGACGATGGTTACGATCACGAAAACCCATGGGGCGAAGGCGTATACGTTGGTGACTGTACCGTTGCCGGCCAAGAGCACATGTGTAACGACAAACTGATTGGTGTACGTAGCTACGATGTTATCACTGACATCTACGACGCTGATGAGTTTCAAGAAAACCCAAATCCTTGGATGCCAAACGAATTAGTCCGCCCGAAAAATGGTGAAGATTACAACGGTCACGGCTCTCACGTAGCTGGTACCGCAGCAGGTAACGTAATTTACGATGCGCCACTACTGCAAGCAGTACCAGGTAATGGTGATGGTATTGAAACCGGCTTTACCTTTGATCGCGTTTCAGGTGTTGCACCACATGCAAACATCGTCTCTTACCAAGTATGTTACCCTGGCGATCACACCTACTTAGGCTGTCCTGATGAAGCAATTCTAGCTGCCATTGAAGATGCGATTGAAGATGGCGTTGATGCGATTAACTTCTCAATTGGTGGTGGTGAGCCATTCCCTTGGGAATCAGCAATGGAGCTTGCGTTCTTATCAGCACGTGAAGCAGGTATCAACGTAGCGGTAGCGGCTGGTAACTCGGGTCACTACAACATCTCTCACGTTGCACCATGGCAAACCATTGTTGCTGCAAGTAATCACGGTCGTGAAATTGCTGTAGAAGGTAAATCTATCGCGCAAATGACAGGTGGTGATACCACACCTCCTAGTGATATTACCGCAGGTGGTATCTCTGAAGAATACACTGGCAATATCGTGTTAGCTGAAAATTTTGGCAACGCATTATGTTCAGAACCGTTCCCAGAAGGTACGTTTAACGGCGAAATCGTTGCTTGTCAACGTGGTGACGTAGGCCGTGTAGCCAAAGCAGATAACGTTTTAGCTGGCGGCGCCGGCGGTTTTGTTCTATACAACGTCCAATGGGGTGGTGCTGAAGGTAATGTTGTAAACGATGTTTACCCGCTTCCTGGCGCACACATTGATGCTGGTGCAGGTTACCAATTAAAGAATTGGTTATCATCTGGTGAAGGCCACATGGCTACCATCACGGCAAGCACCGTAACGACGCGTATCAACGAAGACACGGTTGACACCATTGCTGACTTCTCTTCACGCGGTCCATCTAGAACCAACAAACACTTGTTTGTACCAACCGTTGCGGCACCAGGTGTTGGTGTATATGCCCCATTTGCTGATGAACAACCGTTTAGCATGTACCCTGCATCTGCTGACTGGTCAAGCTTAAGCGGTACCTCTATGGCAAGCCCACACGTTGCTGGTGCTATGGCTCTTGTACAACAAGCACACCCAGATTGGACGCCTACAGAAGTTCAATCGGCACTGCAAATGACAGCGACACCTGCTAAGTTAAATACTTGGCAAGGTCCTCAAGAAGCCGGCTTCTACGATACTGGTACAGGTATCATTAATGTTGCCAATGCGATCAATGCGGGTCTTATTATGGACGAAAGCATTGAAAACTTTATGGACGCGAATCCTCGTAACGGTGGTGACACACGCAACTTGAACTTACCACAAGTGCTAGACATGACTTGTAAGCAAAAGTGTGTTTGGGTAAGAACGGTTAAAGCAACTCGTGACGGTACATGGACTGTTGATACTGAAACCTCTGAATACAGTGTTAAGCTTCGTGCAATTCCAGAAACGTTCGAGCTAAAAGCTGGTGAAGTACAAACCATCATGATTGAAGGTGAGATCCTTGACAGCCAAAACCGTCTGCATGGTTCAGAGCTTGAAGTTCACGGTAAGATCTTCTTAACGCCAGATAACGAAGACATTCCATCTGTTATGTGGCCGGCTGCATTGCGTTTCGACCACGGTTCACTACCGACTAAAGTTGAAAGCGTAATTCACCGTAACACAGGTAAAGAAGTGATTGGCGGCCTACAAACGGAAGCCATCAAAGACTTTACTTCTCGTGCTTACCAGCCTGTTCAGGCAGACATTCACGAGTTTACCTTAGTACAAGATTACGATCAGTCTAGTCCATTTAATGATGGCAAAGTTGAAGTCGAACAAGGCATTGACAAAGTCATTTGGTTAGATGTGCCAGCAGGTAGCAAACGCGTTGTTGCTGAAGTATTAGAGCATGTATCTTCAACCGCTGAAAACGGCTGGGACGAAGGTGTTGCCTCTATGCTTATGGGTATCGATATTAACGGTGATGGTGAAATCCAAACTCAAGACGAAGCTATTTGTTGGTCAAATGCTGCTTGGGAAAACAACTGGTGTAACATCAACAATCCTGATGCGGGTAAGTACTGGGTACTGATCCATAACCATAAAATGTTTTGGGATGGTGATGCACCAGAAGATACTTACCGCGTAGCGACAGGTATTGTTAGCGATGAAGTATCAACGGACATCGAAGTAACAGGTCCAGCAACGACTGATGGTTTAATGCCATATGAAGTAGAAATGCACTGGAACATGACTGACCTTGAAAAAGGTGACATTGTTTACTCTGCATTCGATATTGGTACCGATGCCGGTAACCCTGGTAACTTAGGCTTTGTACCAGTTCGCTTAGAACGTGGCGTAAACGAAGTAAGCGTTAACGCAAGTCAAACCAAAGCGCGCGCGGGTGACATCGTTGACATTACCCTAAATGTAGTACCTAACAAAACTGGTCAAGACCGTAACGTTCACCTAGCATCAATGATGCCTGAAGGAACTACTTTAATCCCTGGTTCAGTGACGGTAAAAGGTCAATTTGATGCCATGATTGAAGAAGCGGATAACGGTTTTACCGTAACAGCAACGCAATTTGATTCTAGAGATATGGATTACGAATACGTAATGACCACGAACCTAGATGATGCAATGTGTATGACACCTAACTTTGGTGGTCCATCAGACGGCGGTTATGTTGACTTGCAAGCGTTTAACATTTACCCAAGCTTTGGTGGCAGCAACAGCGACAACGTTGAAATTCCGTTCAGCAATTTCTGGTACGAAGACGTTGAATACGCACTTTACGAAAACCACGAATATGCTGGTACTAAGAGCATTAACATCAGCCCTATGGGTTACGTTGAGCTAAATGGTTTCCCATTATTCTGGGATATGCACATGCCATTCCCATATTATGGTTTCCCTGACCAATTAATTGGTGTTATGTGGAAAGGTGCGTTCTTTACCAAAGACAACGCTTCAATGTCTGTGCCGTTTGCACCTAACAGTGATGCCGACCTAAACTCAGGTATTTCAGTAGCCGTTACCAATGGTGAAACTAAACACATCATCATTGAATGGGATAATGCGCGCGGTCAAACCTACACAGGTATGAACTGGGATACTTACGAGCCAATCTTTGAACCAATGCAAGGCGATAGCTACGACTTCGAAGTTATCTTGAACATGAACACCAGCTACAACAAAGGCGAATATGAAATCATCAAAGCGTATGACAACATCGACTTTGGCACGGCTTCAGGTGAAGGTTCAATTGGTTTACAAGGTTATCACGGCGCACGCAGTGACTTCTCTCCTCTTTACGGTTACAAAGGTACCTCGTTTGCCTATAACGACCTAAAAGACAAGATTGTTGACGACTTAGTAATCTGTTATGACTTAGTTGGCCCAGAAGCTTCACAATTTGAGCTAACTTTCCAAGCACGTATCAACGAAGATTCAACGGGTAAATCGTTGGTGTTCAACGTTGATAACCAAGTTGAAGGCTTAGATGCTATTGTTGCTGAGCACGTTATTGACGTACCAAGCAACATCAAAGTCGGTGCCATCAATGACCAAGAAATTGGTGAAGATGAAATCCTTGAAGGCATCATGGTGGCTTACTCTGATTCAGACCAAGGCGCAAACACTATCACAGTTACTGGTGACAACATTAGCGCTACCGTTCACGGTCACGAGTCTGGCTCATCAATTGATATCGAGCCTAAGCGTAACTTTAACGGCGAAACCGAAGTATTTGTTACCGTAACGGATAACCTATACCCAAGCGATAGCTACACTACAAGCTTCATGCTAACCGTAACCGGTAAAAAAGATGCACCTGTAGCACAATTAGCGTCAGGTACATTAACCGACGGTGGCGTTGTTCTGCTAACAGCTATGGAAGGTGATACCGTAACGCTAGATGCGTCAGCAAGTTATGACGTTGATGGTGATGCGTTAACCTTTAGCTGGGAAGGCCCAGGTAGCATTGCTGGTGCAGATTCTGCAACGGCAAGCGTTACCGGTCTATCGGTTGGTGAGCATACCTTCACAGTAACCGTAAGCGACGGTGATAGCGTAGCAACTACTGAAGTTGTTGTGACTGTTGAAGCTGCACCTGTTGTAGAAGCGCCTGCACCTAAGAGCGGTGGTGGTGCCCTGTTCTACCTAATTGCCCTACTTGGCCTAGCCATTGGTGCGCGTAGAAGAGCATAATCGTCTCTATCGATGTAAGTTATGACTTACATCACTAAGATAATTCAAAGCCGATACCATTAGGTATCGGCTTTTTATTTGTCATATTTATACAAACCCAAGGCTCTATTGCTTTTTCTTTTCTTCAAGCTGTTCGCTGAGCATTCGCTAACTGAAATTCGTACCTACTTACGATATAATTGCGCCAATTTTTCTAAGTTACTCTTTTCAAAGCAGGAATGTTATGAGCGTAGAAACATTTGATCCTAAAAACACACAAGTTAAAACGTCGTCGCAAACCTCAGCAGAAAATGCTAAAGCGGTAAAACGCAGTGTTAGTGACACCGCCACCAAAGCGAGTGATAACAGCATCGCCGGTAATTCTCGCATTGGCTTTGTCAGCTTGGGGTGTCCTAAAAACTTAGTGGACTCTGAACGTATCCTTACCCAGCTTCGTACCGAAGGTTATGATGTGGTTAACTCCTATGATGATGCTGAGCTGGTGATTGTTAATACTTGTGGCTTTATTGATTCGGCTGTACAGGAATCGCTTGATACCATAGGTGAAGCGTTGGCAGAGAATGGTAAAGTACTGGTCACTGGCTGCTTGGGTGCAAAAGAAGATGACATTGTTGAAATTCACCCTAATGTACTGGGCGTGACCGGTCCACATGCCTATGACGAAGTAATGAGCCAAGTGCATCAACATGTGACCAAACCTGTGCACAACCCCTTTACCTCATTAGTACCTGATCAAGGTGTCAAATTAACGCCAAAACACTACGCCTATCTAAAAATATCGGAAGGTTGTGATCATCGTTGCACCTTCTGTATTATTCCGTCGATGCGCGGTGATTTAGATTCTCGTCCAGTAGGTGACGTACTGAGTGAAGCCAAACGCCTAGTCAAAGCTGGCGTTAATGAATTATTGGTTATTTCACAAGATACCTCGGCATATGGCGCAGACGTTAAGCACAAGCTCGACTTCTACGAAGGCATGCCAGTAAAAACACACATGAAAGCCTTATGTGAAGAGTTAGCGAAATTAGGCGCTTGGGTACGCTTACATTATGTCTACCCATACCCACATGTCGACGATATCATTCCACTTATGGCTGAAGGAAAAGTACTGCCATATTTAGACATTCCATTACAACACGCCAGCAAGCGTATTCTTAAGCTGATGAAACGCCCTGGCAGCTCCGATCGAACTCTAGAGCGCATCAAAAAGTGGCGTGAAATTTGTCCTGAGCTGGTTATTCGCTCAACCTTTATTGTTGGCTTCCCTGGTGAAACTGAGCAAGAATTCGAAGAGTTGATCGACTTTATCCGTGAAGCACAACTCGACCGCGTTGGCTGTTTTGCGTATTCCGACGTCGAAGGCGCTAAAGCTAACGAGTTACCCGACCACCTGCCTGAAGCCGTAAAGCAAGACCGCTTACAGCGTTTTATGCAAGTTCAAGCTGAAATATCGAAGAGCAAACTGCAACAGCGTGTCGGTCAAGAATACTTAATATTAATTGATGACGTGACGACCGAAGGAGCCATTGGTCGCAGTTATATGGATGCCCCAGAAGTCGATGGTAAAGTATATTTAACGGATGAATTTGACGTTGAGCCTGGTGACATGATTTGGGCACAAGTTATTCATGCTGATGAGCACGATGTTTGGGCTGTTAAGGTTGAAGATTAATAGCTACTAGTGTGACATGAGTGCGGATCAGCGTCAGATATGATCCGCGCATTTTGCCGTTTCTGCCTTAACTAAAAACCAATAATCACCTCGTTTACAAAACAGTACAATTTTTACCCACCCCACATTTGTAAAATTTTTCTTTAAATCTTAACAACTTATTTTCTCTTGTTCGACACGATGTCAACGGTACGATTTTCACCCTATTGATCTTTTCGCAACAGATCATTAACCTGCGCTTCTTTTGAGCAACCGTCGTTGTCATGACTGTTGTTTGTTGTAACCGCTATTTGAACTGAGAGGTAGTATGAGCTTAGTTTGTCTAAATCGTCGTAAATTTTTTAAGCAAGCATCAGCGGCAGTTGTCCTAGGTGCAACGTTACCGTTTGTATCTGCTAATGCCTACGCAAAGTTAAACAACAGCAGTGACGTAAAACGCTTAAAGTTCTACAACCGCCATACCAATGAACGCATTGAAGGGGTATTCTTTGCTAATGGTCAATTTAAGCAAAATACCTTAGCTAAGTTTAACAACCATTTGCGTGATCATCGCCGTGGCGAGCAAACCAATATGGATCCTAAATTATTCGAATTTTTACACAAAATTCAGCAACGCCTAAATTATGATGGCGAAATCCATATTATTTCTGGTTATCGTTCTCCACAAACGAATGCGATGTTAGCGAGTAAAAGCAAGGGTGGTGTTGCTAAGAAAAGTTTTCATATGCAAGGTAAAGCCATTGACTTTGCTATGCCTGGTGTTGACTTAAAACGCGTGCGTGATGCGGCAAAAAGCTTAAAGCTTGGTGGTGTCGGCTATTATCCGGTATCAGGCTTTGTGCATATTGATACCGCTCATGTACGCAGCTGGAGCGGTAAGTAACAACTTGATAGATAGCCGTTAATATCGCATTTAGTTACATTAACAGCGAAATTAACGGTGGCATTCATGCGCTCAACCTTAGCTATCAATACCTAAGCGTGAATAGTTAAGCGATACGTATCAACGATAATACCCTATAACAATATTTATTCGCGAGTTAGATGCTAATCTGACTCGCGTTTTTTATTGCCGACACTTTGCCAAATTGGTCGTATACCAGTAGACAAAAAGATTTGGTCAGTTAATAGCTATGTCAGCGGTGCGAGAATAAGCGAAATGTGTGTAGACATAGTCGTTTGGCGCAACAATCGCGTCGCTGAGCAGCTCCCAAACGGCGAGTTTAACAGCGTCATAAGCTGTGTTTTTGATTTTGACAAGGGAATAACCATTCTCTTCAATCAATGCCTTACTTCTAAAGCTGTTAATTCTCGCTGACTGCTCAAATTTTTATACGAATTGGTATTAGTCGCCTCAATTACAATACAGTACACTTTTTTACATTGCCCTCATCGAGATATTTTTTATTTAATAACAAAAAGTTAGCTGAGCCCCTCAAAAAAAAACCAACCGCTCAATTTTCACCCTATTGACCACCCAGCAACAAACCATTAACCTTGCGCAGTTTTCGAACAACCTTGCTCAATAATAAGGTTGTTCGTGTTGTCCCTTACTAGAGCTGAGAGGTAGTATGAGCTTGGTTTGTCTCAATCGTCGTAAATTCTTTAAACAAGCGTCAGCAGCCGTTGTATTAGGCGCAACGTTACCTTTTGTCGCCAACAGTGCCCATGCTAAATTAAACTCTGCTGGGGATGCGAAACACTTAAAATTTTACAACCGTCATACCAATGAGCGTGTTGATGGGGTATTTTTCGCCAATGGTCAATTCAAGCAAAATACCTTAGCTAAGTTTAATCATCATTTTCGCGATCACCGTCGTAATGAGCAAGCCAATATGGACCCTAAGCTATTTGAGTTTTTGCACAAAATTCAGCAACGCTTAAATTATACTGGCGAGATCCATATAATCTCGGGTTATCGTTCACCAAAAACCAATGCCATGTTAGCGAATAAAAGCAAGGGTGGTGTTGCTAAGAAAAGTTTTCATATGCAAGGTAAGGCTATTGATTTTGCCATGCCCGGTGTTGACTTAAAACGCATTAGTGATGCTGCCAAGAGTTTAAAACTCGGTGGTGTGGGCTATTATCCTGTATCAGGTTTTGTCCATATCGATACGGCACATGTACGCAGTTGGAGCGGCCAGTAAGTCTATCCGATGTTGCCATTAATGTCGCATTTTCGCAAGATTAATGGCGACATTTATCTTATTATCAAGGCGAAACCGGATAGTAAGATACCCCATGCAACTTAATGCTCAAATTTGTCAGCAAGCAAGATTGTCACGCGACAAACGTTTTGATGGCAAATTTTATACCGCGGTGATAACCACAGGCATATACTGCCGCCCAACGTGTCCCGCGGGACCTGCACTGGAAGATAATGTTCGTTACTTTCATACCGCCGCGCAAGCGGAAATTTATGGATTTACCGCCTGTAAACGCTGCAAACCGGAATTATCTCCTAACCAGCCAATAGAACAGCCTATTGGTCGCGCCGTTAACGCGATTGTAACGAACCCAAGCTTATCTGTATCCATGCTCGCAGAGCAGTTACAGTTAAGTGAAAGGCAATTACAGCGCCTATTTCAGCATCAGTTTGGTGTTAGTCCAAAACGTTTTATTCGCCAGCAACGGTTAATTAACGCACGCCGGTTATTATTACATTCTTCTCTGGCTATCGGCGACATAGCTTATATCGCAGGCTTCACATCACAACGCAGCTTTAACGAGCATGTAAAACAAACATATCGACTGTCACCACGCCAAATACGCCAACAAGCGAGCAACACGTGCGAAAATTTTGTCCGTATCAAATTGCCATATCAAGGTCAGTATAACTGGGATTTGATGCTGAACTTTTTTAGGCAACGAGCCATTACCGGGCTTGAGGTGGTCAACAGTGAATACCTACGTGCTTTTCAATTAACGGATGTTCAAGGCCATATCACCAGCCACGGTTGGTTTAGGGTAATACCAATCACATTAAGTTATTGCTTACTCAGTGAGAATTTAAAGGCTTTTAAGCAAGGCTTTGATTGCAGAGAATGGTTATTCCATTGTCAAAATCAGTTACGCAGCATAAAAGCCTTTAAAACTCACCCGTAGGGAGTTTACCAGAGGCTCATTTACGGTCCTATATTTCATTAATATAGAATGACTATATCAATGAAATCTATGTTGTAACTGAACCTCTGCCCTAACTCTGAGTTGGGCACAAACTTAGTGTAATTGGTATAAGCAACCCCGACCCGAGCTTGTCTTATTTGCAAGTAGATGTGCAGATGAATCACTATCGACGTTTACCCGAAGTCTTAGCACGTATTCGTGTTATGTTTGATGTCGACTGCGATCTAAATACCGTCAAAGGGCATTTAAGCAAGGATGATGTGCTCGCACCATTAGTGCAACGTTATGCTGGCTTGCGACTTCCAGGTTGCATTGATGTCTTAGAATTTTCAATTCGAGCGATTCTAGGTCAGCAAATTAGCGTTAAAGCCGCAACCACATTAGCACAGCGAATTTGTAGGCGTTATGGCAATAAGCTTGACGAAAAATTGGATTACCCTGCAGGCATTAAGCGCAACTTTCCATCTTTAGCGCGACTTCTTGATGCTGATTTTGCAAATTTAGGACTGACAAACACGCGCATGGCCACGTTACAGCGCTGGCTAAGTTTTTATCAACAAAACCCGTCACAATTTGTTAATGTAACCGACAGTGACGATTTCGAGCGCTGTGTATGCCAACTAAAGGGCATTGGTCCTTGGACGGCTAATTACTTAGCGATGCGTGGTTTAAGTTTGCCCGACGCCTTTCCGGCTAAAGATTTGGGCATTATCAAAGCGTTGTCAAATCAACAACAATGCAAAGAGCGAATCACCACAAAAGAAATCAATTTAATGGCACAATCGTGGCGGCCATGGCGAGCCTATGCGGCTATATACCTGTGGCAATCGCTGAGTGATACTCATTAAAATAGTAGCACTTAAGCCATGACTTTTTTACTTGGGCATGTCCTGGTAAAGTGATTAACCTTAGATTACCTGTAGAAACTTTATGATCCATTATCAAATCATCACAACCCCTTTAGGCGATCTTGCTGTTGTCGCCGATGAACACGGTATTTGCCAAGTCGCATTTCAGCAAGGTAAGGCAGCCATTACCATCACCTCACAGATGCAGCCAGACAGTGCATCAGCGCCAGCTCACCTGCAACAGGCGATAACACAGCTTAACGAGTATTTTCAAGGTACTCGCCAGACGTTTGAACTACCTCTGTCGCAGCCTGGTACGCCATTTCAACAACGGGTTTGGCATGCTCTGACACATATTAAGTACGGTAAAACCAGCAGTTACGCAGGGCTTGCTGAAGAAATCAACAATCCGCGTGCCGTTCGTGCGGTTGGCACCGCTAATGGTGCTAATAAAATAGCCATTATTGTTCCTTGCCATCGGGTGATAGGTAAAGATAAAACATTAACTGGCTACGCCGGCGGTATGGCGCTTAAAGCCAAACTGTTGATGCATGAAGGTGCGTACTTTAAGCCTTAATTAAACGTTAATTGAGGCTTAATTAACTTTGACAAAACTTTAGTAATTATCGACAATCTGAAGCGAACACTCTTAGCGAAAACGACTGTTGCTAAAGAGAGCACGCTTTATCTGCAACGCACTGGCAATTTACGCCCCGCATTTCAAGAGACGTTTTATGGAAATCATCATTCCTGTACTGGCTGTACTATTACTTATTTGGATGAGTTGGCGCTTAGTGCAAGCAAAACGCTACAACCGCTTTATTGATTGGCTGATGGGCGATATCAAACCACAACTATTGGCGGTAATTAAACAAGAGTTGATTGACTCGCGTAGCCCTGACTTGCCTAATAACGACTGCCATATTGATGCGTGTTGTTACTATTATGGCCAATATCCGGTGCGGGTGCTTGAAGCGGCATTACAACGTAGCATCATCAGCGAAGACTGGTTAAATAATCGAGAAAACAAACGCCATATGCAACATTTACTGTTTGTGCAAGCCGCGTACCGTATTAGTGAAAAACCGTGCAACAGCAGGTCATAATCGCTCATTGCTCGGTCAACGATTACGCTAAGCTGAAAATAACGCTCTGCAAACAATAAAGCCCGATATTTATCGGGCTTTATAATACAACGGCTTATTAGATACGCTACTAACGACTTGTGCGATTAACGACCTTTACGGCGAGGTTGTGCTGTATCTTGGCCACGACGTTGCTGATGCTTTTTCACATTCTTACGAATTTTACGACTCTTATTATGATCAATGCCTTTTTCATCGACTTTAATTTTCGATTGCGTTTCCGGCTTTAATTGAACCAATTTACGGTAGTAATTCACATCTTTAAGGCCGAGTTCAACCCAACCACCTAGTGGTAGACGACGCTCCATCTGCAAATCACCGTAACGAACACGTATAAGTCGACTAACCTGCACGTCTTGACTTTCCCACAAGCGTCTTACTTCGCGATTTCGGCCTTCAGTTAACACAACGTGGAACCAATGGTTACGGCCTTCGCCACCTTTGTAGGTGATCTTTTTGAATTTGGCCATGCCATCTTCTAATTGCACACCATGGCGCAAGCGTTGTAGCATCGCTTCATCAATTTCACCAAACACGCGTACGGCGTACTCACGCTCTACTTCATGCGAAGGATGCATTAGTCGGTTAGCTAACTCACCATCATTGGTAAAAATCAACATACCTGAAGTGTTAATATCGAGACGACCTACCGCAACCCAGCGACTGCCTTCTATTTTAGGTAACCGATCAAATACTGTCGGGCGTCCTTCCGGATCTTTACGGGTACACATCTCACCTTCTGGTTTATTGTAAACCAAAATACGACACGGTTGCTCAGCTGCGGCTGCAATTTTAACGGTATGACCATCGACGCGGATTTGCTCGGTACCATCAACTCGGTCACCTAAAAATGCCGTTTTACCATCGACACTGACTCGACCGGCACTGATCAGCGCTTCCATTTCTCGGCGTGACCCTCTACCCGCTCGGGCTAAAACTTTTTGTAACTTTTCAGACATGTCTATGCTCTTTCATGTTGCGTTGCCTTCTCGGCAAGTTGTGCATCTTCGATATTAGTATTGATATCGAGTTCGGTTATATCCATCAATGCTGGCAGTTGTGCCAAAGACGATAATGAAAAATAATCGAGGAATTCTTTGGTTGTTGCAAGTAAAGCTGGTCGTCCTGGCACGTCTTTATGACCGACAATACGAATCCAATCCCGCTCTTGCAATGTTCTAATTATATAACTACTGACCGAAACTCCGCGAATATCTTCGATTTCGCCACGAGTTATCGGCTGTCGATAAGCGATCAAGGCAAGAGTTTCGAGTAAAGCACGAGAATATTTGGGTGCTTTTTCCTTAAATAACAGAGCAATATAATCACTATATTGCTGCCTTGCTTGAAATCGATAGCCTGATGCGACCTCGACCAATTCAATTGCGCGGCGATCATAATCGTTTTGTAGCTGTTGTAAAATAGCTATAAGCCGATTTTTTGATAATTTTTGCGTATCATCAAGGGTTTCCTGCAACGTTGTTAGCGATAATGGCACCGCCGAAACGAACAACATGGCTTCGATAATCCCTTTTAATGTGTCGTCATCATATTTTGTCATTATTTACCCTGCGCTAACCTAACCTGAATAGGACCAAACACTTGCGCTTGAACACACTCAACTAAGGTCTCTTTAAGCAACTCAAGTAGTGCTAAAAACGTTACCACCACGCCCGCTTTACCTTCGTTATGATCAAATAGTTGTGAAAATTCACAATAGCTGTGCTCATCTAGCATCGCTAAAATCGCGGTCATACGCTCCCGCGTCGACAAACTTTCGCGCTGTATATGATGATGCTCAAACGCTGCAGCACGTTTTAATATCGCCCGCATCGCCATTACTAAATCTTGTAAGTCCACATCAGCCTGCACCAACTTGGGCTTAAACTCGGCCGGCAACGCAACACTGGCTTCAAAATGATCTCGCTCTAAGCGAGGTAGTTTATCAATTTTTTCAGCAGCGTCTTTAATGACTTCATATTCTTGTAGGCGTCTAACCAATTCTGCGCGCGGATCACCTTCTTCTTCTTCAACATCGGTTTTCGGTAGTAACAAACGCGATTTAATTTCCGCCAATATCGCTGCCATCACCAAATATTCTGCCGCCAATTCCAATTTGAGATCTTTCATTAACTCAACGTATTCCATATATTGGCGAGTGATTTCAGCAATGGGTAAATCAACAATATCAAATTTTTGTTTTCGAATAAGGTAAAGCAATAAATCAAGAGGCCCTTCAAATGCTTCAAGAATAACTTCTAACGCATCGGGGGGGATAAACAAGTCTTGTGGCCTTTCGATGACCGCTTCACCATGCACAAACGCAAGCGGTAACACCTGTTGCACCATATCATCAGTTTTTGCTTGGCTTGCCGAGGCCATTACGTTAGTACGGTTCTTCGCTTGTGTATGCGTCTGTTGAGTCGTCATAGATTAGATCGCCACGCTAGCCATAGATGATTAGCTAAACGGTTGTGGATCGCCTTCACCAAGTCGAATAATTTCTGCATAGCCCTCGCTAAAATCAACGACCGTGGTCGGTCGCTCACTTAAGTAGCCACCATTGAGTATCAACTCAACCTGTTTGGTTAATGTGTCGCGGATAATCTCAGGGTCGAATTCCGCTTGCACACTACCCGGTAAAATTAATGAGGTCGACATCAACGGCTCGCCAAGCTCCGCTAATAGGTCTTGGGCAATTTTATTATCCGGAATACGAATACCAATAGTTTTCTTTTTTGGGTTTAATAACCTACGCGGTACCTCTTTGGTGCCTTTAAAAATGAAGGTATAAGGACCTGGGGTATTATTTTTCAATAGTCGAAAGTTAGCATTATCGACTCGGGCATATTCAGACAACTGCGATAAGTCACGACAAACCAGAGTAAAGTTGTGATCTTTATCGATATCTCTGATACGACAAATCCTATCTAACGCTTTTTTATCGCCTAAATGGCAACCTAACGCATAGCCTGAATCGGTTGGATATACGATGACACCACCTTGACGAATGATTTCAACCGCTTGTTTTAATAAACGCGGTTGTGGGTTATCAGGGTGAATATAGAAAAACTGACTCATGCTCTTTCCTTAATTCCAGTGCTGCCACACCCGTGGTACTTCGCTGTCCAGCTGTAAATGACGGCCTAATTCCGTCCAGCGCCCTGGCGCATGAAAATCAGAACCAACCGACGCCTGTAATTGATATTCATTGCATAATTGCAGTAATAATTGTCGTTGCTGATCATTCATTTGTGGCGAAGCAACTTCCATAGCATCACCGTTTACGTCTTTAAAATCAACAATTAAGCGCCTTAGCCATTTGGTTGACAAGTCATACTTCATTGGATGAGCAATAACGGCTTTACCACCGGCGGCATGAATAGTCGCAACGGCTTTGGCAATATCGCACCATAACGGCTTAACATAGGCACGCTGACCTTTACCTATGTACTTATCAAAAGCCTTTTGCATCGAACTGACAGCCCCTCGTTCAAGTAACACTCGCGCAAAATGCGCACGAGTAATCGTGCCGCCTTGGGCATATTGCTTCGCGTGTATATCGCAATCGGCAAAACCGGCTTTGGCGAGCTTGTTCGCCATCAGCACCGCCCGCTGTTCACGAGCGTGTTGCTGTTGCGCTATCAACGCCAGTAAACTTGGATTATCAACATCGACATTTAAACCAACGATATGGATTTCAAAGTTATTCCACATCGTCGATATTTCAATACCACTAATTAAACGCAATGCTAATTGTTGCTCTTCTATATAACTTTTCGCTATAGGGTAGGCGCTTATGGTGTCATGGTCGGTGATTGCAAGTTGCTCAATTTGAAAGTTGGAAGCCCTAAATACCAGCTCTTGTGGCGACAAAGCACCATCGGAGCAGGTCGTATGCGAATGCAAATCGACCCTAATTGAGCGGTGATCGTGAGAATTTTTTTTCATCTCTTCTGTTGACTTCATGAGCAAATTCGTTTTTTCTATAAGAAAGCCTATTTTACGTGCAATCCACAGTAAATGACAGGTATAAATGACTGGCGCGATACGTACGCCTTTAGGCAATGCTTAGACGCTGGTTAAAAGGCAGATACAAATAGATTAGAAACGGCAAGTACAACAATGAAGAAACACAATATCGCAATGACTAACATTTGGTGGTGGCATAACCTGACATAAGTGGGTTGTGTGTTTCGTTGTATCTATATCGTCACAAAACCCGCTCTTTAGCGGGTTTTTTTGTACATGGATGTACTTATGCTGACGAGTTATGGAGGGCGCAAGGAAGAGCTTGTATAAGGATGTAATTCTGCTGACAAGCCAAGCAAGCTGGCAGCATATATCGCAAACAAAGTGAATGAATATTTGTGAGTCAGACAGCTCTGCTCGCAGTAGTAAAAACAAATAGCGAAGGCCGACGTTACTAGCATTCTTTTCTATAACAGGCTTAGCCTCAACATAAAGATTAAAGAAAGATGATGAAATATTTAGTAAAAACTTGGTTTATTTGGTGGCATCAAACACAAAACGTAAGACAAACAACAATGAGATTTTCACGATTTGAGGTCAACTATGACAGCACAACAGAACAATACAGATATCACGCCATCACTTAAGGTTGTTACCAGCACTTTAACAGCACCATATCAATCAGATCCTTTATCGCTGTATCGCCATTTAAGTCGCGACAAGGCCCACTCTTTACTGCTCGAGTCTGCAGAGGTCGATAACAAACGCGCATTGAAATCGATTATTCTTGCTCAAGCCAACCTAAAAGTCCGTTGCGACGCCAATCTAGTGACGGTAACACCACTAAATTCCAGTGGCTGGGCGGTCATTGAGCATATCATCCAACAATTAAAACATCACAGTCAAGCGCAGCTGCTGACTGTGAGCAAACACGCTGATAAGTTAGTCGTCAGCTTTAATGCAACATTACACGCGACCGACGAAATGTCTCGACTGCTTAGCGTAACCCCCCTTGAAGTACTGCGCTGTCTGCAAAATATTGTTGGTGAAACACACCCCTTCTCGGTTTTTCTTGGTGGTTGCTTTGCTTTTGATTTAATTTCGATAAGCGAACAATTGCCGGATGTCGACGATGGCGATAATACCTGCCCTGATTTTGTATTTTATCTGGCTGAATCCTTGATTGTTATCGACCATAAACAACAATCAACTCAGCTTGTCCATAACCGTTTTTACACCTCGGCTGAGCACGATGAACGCAATGCGCTTAACGGTAAAATTGCCCTCGCAACACTGCAATACGAGTGTGAAAAGTCACATCAGAGCATCGATATTGATCTTAAGACTCGACGTCAATCGGGCGTTAAGGAGGATGTCTCTGATCAACAGTTTTGCCAACATGTAAGTACACTGCAAGAGCATATCCGCGCTGGTGATATATTCCAAGTAGTACCATCAAGAAGCTTTAACTTACCATGCCATGACCCTTTGCTTGCCTATCAAGCGCTGAAACAAACCAACCCCAGCCCATATATGTTCTTTCTAAAGGATGCCGACTTTCAATTATTTGGCGCCAGCCCAGAGTCGGCATTGAAATTTGCAAGTACCACACGTCAAGTCGAGCTTTACCCGATTGCCGGTACTAGACCAAGAGGTTTTACCCGCCAAGGAACGTACAGTGCGGATCTTGATGGTCGAATTGAACTGGAGCTGCGTAATGATGAAAAAGAAAAAGCCGAACACTTAATGCTGGTGGACTTGGCGCGGAACGATATCGCCAGAGTCAGTATTGGTGGCAGTCGCCACGTTGCTGAGCTGCTCAACGTCGACCGCTATTCTCATGTAATGCACTTAGTCTCTCGGGTTCTTGGTACATTACAGCCACAGCTTGATGCGCTGCATGCATATCAAGCCTGCATGAACATGGGTACTCTAAGCGGTGCACCGAAAGTAAAAGCGACAGAGCTTATTCGTCAAATTGAAGGTAAACGTCGAGGTAGCTATGGCGGTGCCGTAGGTTATTTAACCGGTGATGGCGATATGGACACGTGTATCGTTATCCGCAGTGCGTTTGTCAAAGATCAGCAAGCGATTATTCAAGCGGGTGCAGGGGTGGTGCATGACTCCATCCCACAAGCAGAAGCTGATGAAACCAGACAAAAAGCACAAGCGGTGATCACCGCAATTGAAATCGCTAACGCGAATTTTAATGGTGAGTTAGCTGCTGATAAGCATCGTCATGCCGATATCGAAACACAACCCGCGTCAATAAAGGAGCCGTCAGCATGTCAGTAACCTTATTTATGCTCGATAACCTCGACTCATTTACCTATAACTTGGTTGATGAATTTAAGAGGCTCGACTGTGAGCCGATAATTTACCGTAATACCGTTGATGCGACGTTTATTTATCAACAAATGCAACAACAATCAGGTTCGGTCGTTTTAGTTTTGTCACCTGGTCCCGGCTCACCAGAACAAGCGGGCTGTATGATGGAGCTGATTGACTTGTGTGTTGGTACGTTCCCTATTTTAGGGATCTGCCTTGGTCACCAAGCATTGGTTCAATATTTTGGTGGTCGTATTTCTCGCGCTGAAAGCATTGTCCATGGCAAGGCGTCAAACATTCAGCATCAACAACATGCGCCATTCCAAGGGTTAAAATCACCTTTGCCTGTGGCCCGTTATCATTCGTTGATCGCCAGTGAAGTACCGAGTCAATTATCAATTATTGCCGAATATCAGTCGATGCCGATGGCTGTTTGTAGCGAAACATATCGTGTTCTCGGACTGCAATTTCATCCTGAATCGCTATTAACCTCGAACGGTAGCGTTTTGATGCAGCAAAGTTTGGATTATCTGCTCACGACATCCCACGTGGCAGAGCCCTTAGCGCTGAACACTGCAAACCGCCAAGCTCGTAATATCCAAACTACTGAGGAACAAGCATGAACAGATTGCAACGCGTCATTGAAGGTCAGTCATTAAACCAACAACAAAGCTATCAGTTATTTGAACAACTATTGGCAGGTGAGCTAGAACCCTCCATGATAGCGGGTTTATTAACGGCAATGCGCATCAAAGGAGAAACCCCGGAAGAAATCGCCGGCGCAGCGTTAGCGGTTCGCCATGCCGCAAAGCCATTTCCCGAACACTCACATACCTTAGTGGATTGTGTAGGTACTGGCGGTGATGGTCATCACACCATTAATATTTCTACCACAGCAGCGATTGTTGCTGGTGCTTGTGGTTTGCATGTAGCTAAACATGGTAACCGCAATGTATCGAGTAAATCGGGCTCTGCGGACTTATTAGAAGCCTTAGGCGTTAACTTAACCATGTCGCCTGAGACGGCCCTTGATTGCTTAAATAGCGCAGGTATCTGTTTTTTATTTGCCCCACATTATCACGCTGCCTTCAAACATGTTGCGCCTATTCGCAAGCAATTAGGGGTACGTACCATTTTCAATATCCTCGGGCCTTTAGTGAACCCCGCTGCGCCACAAGTTATGCTCGTAGGCGTTTACGACAAGTCATTACTTAAACCAATGGCTCAAGCATTAAGGCTAACCGGTGTTCAACGTGCATGGGTTGTCTATGGTGCAGGCCTTGATGAAATTGCTATTCATGACAGTACCGATATTATCGAAATAAAAGATGGTCAATTATATGAAAAACGCTTACAACCGAGCGATGTAGGCTTGCCTAGCTATCCACTATCGGCCATAAAAGGCGGTGACCCGCAACAAAATGCCAAGGACTGTATGGCCGTGTTAGAAGGCAAAGGCCAAGCTGCGCACCGTGATGCCGTGCTGATAAATAGCGCTGCATTACTTTACCTTGCCAATAAAGCCAGTAACCTGATCGATGCTATCGAGCTAGCGCGACACGTGTTGCGCACCGGTAAAGCGGCTCAGTGTTTACGTACGCTTGCGGAGGTGAGTCATGGTTAATATTCTTGAGCAAATCGTCGCCAATAAGCGTATTGAAGTTACCGCAATGCAGCGACAACGGCCGTTAACTGCCTTTATCGATAAGTTGCAACCATCGAACCGCGATTTATATGCCGCCATCAAGGAGCAATCCACCGCGTTTATTTTAGAGTGTAAGAAAGCCTCGCCATCAAAGGGGTTAATTCGTGACAACTTTGATCTCGAATACATTGCTTCGGTATATCAGCAGTATGCGGCGGCCATCTCAGTATTAACCGATGCGAAATACTTTCAAGGGGATCACAAATACTTACGTTATGTGCGTGATCAAGTTACCTGCCCGGTATTGAATAAAGACTTTTTTATTGATGAGTACCAAGTACACCTCGCCAGATATTATGGCGCGGATGCAGTGTTATTGATGCTCAGTGTACTTGATGATAAGCAATATCAACAATTAGCGAATGTTGCCAAGCGCTACAATATGGCCATTTTAACGGAGGTGTCTAATCAACAAGAAACTATACGAGCGATTAACTTAGGCGCCAAATTAATCGGTATCAACAACCGTAACCTGCGCGATTTAACCACTAACTTAGATACCACACAAAAACTGGCCAAATTAATTCCTAATGATCGATTAGTGATCTCGGAGTCAGGGATCTATACCAATAAGCAAGTGAGACAGCTTGCCCCACTCGTTAATGGTTTTCTAGTGGGCAGTTCGCTGATGGCCCAAGGTGATATCGATCTAGCTTGTCGTAAATTAGTTTTTGGCTTGCATAAAATTTGTGGTTTAACCCGCAGTGACGATGTTATTTGTGCTATTGAGCATGGCGCAGTCTATTGCGGTCTGATATTTACTCAGCAATCGCCACGCTATATCAGCCCTGAACAGGCGATGCTGATCCAACAGCAAGTTGCCAAGCGTTTGTCACAACATGTCGATTACGTCGGCGTATTTAAAAATCAACAAATTAACGAAGTCGCAGCCATAGCTAACCTGCTTAATCTGTCAGTTGTGCAATTACATGGCGATGAAGACAGCGATTATATTCACGAGTTAAAGCAGCGGTTACATAATCACATTTATGTCAGTAAGGCGATTGGCATTGATGCTCACCTCACAGCGGTACCTGATGGTGCCGATGTATATTTGTTTGACAGCCCACAAGGGGGCAGTGGCATATCATTTGATTGGCAGCAACTTGCAAACTATGCCGACATAAACACCATAACGATGCTCGCTGGTGGCTTAAATCCAGATAACTTAGTGCAGGCAATAGCTACCGCACAGCAATATCATATGCAGGGACTGGATCTCAATTCGGGTGTTGAAGTATCACCAGGCATTAAAGATGCAAGCAAAATAAAACAAGCGTTCTCGCTCATTCGACAGTATTAATAACAGGAACAGACGATGGAAAAGATACAGCAATTGAATAAGGCAAGTGCAAGAGTAAACTCCGATAACTTACCTTCATATTTTGGTGAGTTTGGTGGTATGTTTGTTGGTGAGTTATTAGTACCGGCACTGGAACAACTTGAACAAGCCTTTATTAACAGTCAAAGCGATAGCGACTTTCAACGCGAGTTTAGTGATTTACTAAACAACTTCGCAGGTCGACCGACACCACTGACCCTATGCCGTAACCTAGTGAAAAACCCTCATGCAAAAATTTACTTAAAACGTGAAGATTTATTGCATGGTGGTGCCCATAAAACCAACCAAGTGCTCGGCCAAGCATTGCTAGCCAAACGCATGGGTAAAACCGAGATCATTGCCGAAACTGGTGCCGGGCAACATGGTGTCGCTACAGCGATCGCCTGCTCATTACTGGGACTAAAGTGTCGAATTTATATGGGCCAAGTCGATTGTGAACGGCAACAACCTAATGTATTTCGCATGCGCTTAATGGGGGCAGAAATCATTCCAGTATCAGCGGGCTCAGGGACCTTAAAAGATGCGGTCAATGAAGCACTTAGAGATTGGTCTGCGAATTACCAGCAGGCTCATTATTTACTTGGTACGGCTGCAGGACCACACCCTTTCCCGACCATTGTTCGCGAATTTCAAAAGATGATAGGCATCGAAGCAAAACAACAAATAATCACCCAGCAAGGACGTTTACCTGACTACGTTATTGCCTGTGTCGGTGGTGGTTCTAATGCCATAGGAATGTTCAACGACTTTATCGAAGAGGAAACGGTCAAGCTCATTGGTGTTGAAGCTGGCGGCAAAGGCCTTAACAGTAATCATCATGGAGCAACGTTAGTCGCGGGCAGTAAAGGTATGTTGCATGGCGCGTATACCTATATCATGCAAAATAATGACGGCCAAATAAACGAGTCGTATTCGGTTTCAGCTGGCCTGGATTATCCGGGAGTTGGTCCACAACATGCGATGTTAAAAGATAGTGGTCGAGCTGAGTATGTCGCTATTAACGACGACGAAGCTTTAACAGCCTTTCAGGCTTTGTCTAAAAATGAAGGTATCATCCCTGCTTTAGAGTCATCTCATGCGCTTGCATATGCCCTAAAACTTGCTGAATCGGCAACCTCAGAGACCATCATAGTTGTCAACCTGTCTGGTCGCGGTGACAAAGACTTAAACCATGTGATGGATATCTTACAAGGCGACAACTACCGGGAGAAGAACAATGACAACACTAAGTAATTTACAGGTTGATGATCGCTACCAGGAAATGTTTGCCAAGCTACAAAGCGACAAACAAGGTGCGTTTGTTCCTTTCGTCACCTTAGGCGACCCACATCAACAGCTGTCGTTACGTATTATTAAAACATTAATTGACAATGGTGCTGACGCGTTAGAGCTCGGCATCCCCTATTCTGATCCGAGCGCAGATGGCCCTACCATTCAACAAGCCGGTCTACGTGCACTGCAGGCGGGTACAAGTGTCGATAACTGCATTGAAATACTGCAAGAAGTGAGAGCGTACGCGCCACATATTCCCATCGGCCTGTTGGTTTATGCCAACATTATATTTGCGCGTGGTATCGACAAATTTTATGTTGATATGAAACGAGCGGGGGTCGACTCAATATTAATCGCCGATGTGCCAATGCGCGAAAGCGAAATTTTTATGGATATAGCGAAACAGCATGGTGTTGCACAAATATTTATCGCCCCACCGAATGCTTGCGATAAAACCTTACAACAGGTTGCCGACTTTTCTACGGGCTACACTTACGTGCTTGGCCGTGCTGGCGTAACAGGGACACACGTAAAGTCGGGCAACCAGAGCCAGCACGTTATTCACCGCCTACAACAGTTGAACACTCCCCCGACTATGATAGGCTTTGGCATATCGACACCAGATGATGTCAAAGATGCACTATCTAGCGGTGCCCAAGGGGCAATTAGTGGCAGTGCGGTGGTAAACATTATCGCCAATAACCTCAATGATGATAACGGAATGCTTGTTGAATTGGCATCATTTGTCCAGCGAATGAAATCTGCAACCAAGCTTTAAACGGTTTGCGTCTAACGATAAGGGCTTATCGCATTAATGTTAGATAGCCCTTAACATCTATAAGCACGCCCATGTGTAATTGATATAAGCGTGATATAGTACTAACGTATTGGCGCACATCTGTTTAGGCTCTTTTGCCAACTTTGATGACTGTCTAGGTCACATAAATAATCAAGCAGTTAGACAAAAGAAAGAAAGCCAACAATGATGAACGCCTTTTATGGTAACAGCATGAACATCAGATGGGGCAGATCTGATACCGCAACAACAGCAAAACTAGTCGACATCAAGGGGGACACTCGATGACTTTATTTATCAGTATTGCGATTATCTTATTTATCGTCGGCGGCGTTTATTTTATTTATAAAAGTTCGCGAAAGTTTAATTTAACTGACGAACAGTTAAAACGTATCAAACAGCGCAATGAACAATTAGACAAAGATGAAGAAAAAGAACAATAAATCTATCACTTATATCAGTTTCGATAAATGGTTTGGATAAGGTGAAAACCAAAACGCGTTTTTACTGGACCATGAATTTTTAGTACGTCTTTTTTGAACACCACATCATCAAATGCTTTAACCATTTGACCTTTACGAAATTCACCTAAATCGCCACCGCGTTTTCCCGATGGACAGGTTGAATATTTCTTGGCTAACTTAGCAAAGTCAGCACCTTTATCTAATTGTTGTTTTAGTTTTTCAGCCAAAACCTTGTCTTTAACCAAAATATGGCGTGCACATGCGGTTGCCATAAATACCTCTCAGCAGATTGATAAAAAGGAATATGTCTTATTATACGTGATTCTCAAAAACGTTCAGACATAAAAAAACCAGCCGAAGCTGGTTTTTTATCAAAATAACTAGGATCTAACTTGATATCAATTAACCTAGTTTTTTCTTACGATCGGCCGTGTCACGGATAAATTGTGCCCATGCACGAGCGGCCTTCGCCGTTTTAGGATCTTTTTGAGCTTCTGCGATTGCTCTAGCTGCTTGCGTGTATTTCTCTTGGTAGAAATACGCTTCAGCTATCGTCATGTATACAGAGCCTTTATTTTCGATACCTAAATCTAATGCTTTTTGTAATGCAGCGGTTGCTTCACTAAAACGTTCAGATTGGTGTAACAGCATACCTTGACGACGATAATGTTTCGGATCGTTCGACATTTTCGCCGTTTCACCGAAGTATTTCGCGGCAGTATCAATTTCTTGAGCTGCATGGAAAGCATTCGCCATGGTAAACATGTTCTGTTCAGTTCGCTGAATCAGGCCACTGTCAATGTACTTTTCAAGTAGCTTGGCTGACTTGTAAGGTACCTCATTTTGGCCATATAAGCTTGCTAACATTTTGATTTCAGATTCTTTTTCAAGGTAGCCTTGCTTGTACGCCATATCTAGCGTGTACAAAGCTTTCTTGTAATCTTCTACCAAGGTGTAGAACATGCCTAACTGCGTCCACCATTGCTTGTTCTCAGGGAACAACTGCACAACTTCTTCAAGTACTTTTACAGCAGGCTTATACTGCTTACGCTCGTAGTACGACTGCAACTTCAAAATATATGGATTTTGATTTGGCTTATCGAATAATGCGATAGCTTTGTTCGCTGGTGCAATAATCTTATCGTACTGCTTTAAGCTGTAGTAAGCGTTAGCGATTTTAACGTATGTATTTGCGTCTTCTTCACAGCTAAATGCCATCCAATCCGCGTACGTTTTGATCGCTTTTGTGTACTGCTGCTCTTGCATTTGCAAGTCACCTAAAAGCTTAACCGTATCCGCGTGCTCTTTTTCATTAAGCACTTGGTTTTTGGTTGCACTTGCTAGGTAAGGTAGTGCTTTTTTCGAAAAGTCACCGCCTTTCGTTGCGTACATGTTAGCAATAAAGCGATCTAAGTAAGCACGGTCATACTCTTTACTCGTTTCAACAGACAACAAGATTGTAATTGCGTCATCGATACGTTCTTCAGAGTAGGCATCGAAAGCTTTCTGAACTTTCTTGCCGACGCTAGGACTCATTACCTTAGTGCGTGGTTTTGGCGCATTAGGGTCCTTTGGACAAGTCGCGTACGCATAAGCTGAACCAGACATTGTCGTCGCTACTAATGCGATAACAGCAGAAGTGCTTAGTAGTTTTTTAAACATTACTGTGCTCCTCCTTCTTGACTCATCTTAAAGTCTAGCTGAACCGTCATACCAGGTTGGCGTTGTGGCTTACCATCAACAACTTTTGGCTTATATTTCCACTTACGAAGCGCGCGTTTGGCTTCTTTATCGAAAATACGTTTTGGCTCTGCTGCAATAACCTCTACATCTTCTACTCCACCAACTTCGTTGATAGTGAAGCGTAGCTGTACCCAACCTTCTTTACCGTCGCGTGCTGCTTGAATTGGGTATTTAGGTTCGATACGAACGATTGGTGTAGCTTCACCATCGCGACCAAAACCTGCACCCGGTGCATCCATACCCGCACTTGTGCCAGACAACTCTACGCTTGGAACGTTAAATGATACGCCCGAGTTAGTGTTGCTTGCCTCTGGCTCCGGAGCCTGTGGCTTAGGCGGAGTTTTAGGCGGTGGCGGTGGCGGTGGTGGTACACGTTTGCGCTCTTGAACTTTTGACTCAGGTGGTGCTGAGACGATATCGATGATAACACTGTCTTGGTTATCAGCGTTACGCTTTGCACCGCCTGAAATCAAGTATGCCATAAAGACAAACAATCCAAAGGTTACAGCAACGCCTAGTAGTATTGATACTAAAAAGCGAACCATAATTAACCACCCGTTGCTGCAGCAATAGAAATCTTATCGATTCCTGCATCTTTAATTGCATCCATAACTTTAACAACAACGCCATGCTTAGCGCCTTTGTCAGCTTGGATGATAACAATATCGGTTGGTTGTTCAGCAAGTAGTTTTTCAATGTTTGCAGATACACGCTCAACATCAACTACACGCTTGTCCATCCAAATTTCACCGTTTTCACGAACAGCAATGAAGATGTTCGCTGAAGGTTTTTTACTCGCATTAGCCGCTTTCGGCTTTTGCACATCAATACCAGCTTCTTTCACGAATGAAGTGGTTACGATGAAGAAAATAAGCATGATGAATACGATGTCTAGCATCGGCGTCATATCTACTGCTGCTTCTTCTTCTTCACGAATGCGTTTACGTGCCATGTGAAAATCTCTCTAGTGATGAGGCAAGCTATCAACTAGCTTGGCCTTCGCCATTTTTACTTTCGCGTCTAGTCTGGTGCTAAAGAACACACCAGAAAGGGCTGCTACCATACCCGCCATTGTCGGGATTGTTGCCATTGAGATACCGTCTGCCATAAGGCGTGGGTTACCTGTCCCTTGTGTAGCCATTGTTTCGAATACTGCAATCATACCGGTTACAGTACCTAGTAGGCCAATAAGAGGACACATGGCAACAAGAGTTTTAATAGTCAGCATACGCGCGTCTAATATCTCTGTCGCTTCAGAAATCCATGTATCTCTAATTCTGTGAGCATACCATGATGTTGTATCGGTTCTAGCATCCCACTTAGCAATAATATCTTGCTTCATTTTTGGGTACACAGCCATTAAGAACCAGTACTTTTCAATCATTAATATCCACATTAAGAAGAGCGCCACGGCAACGAAGTATAAAACTCCACCACCGGTGGCTATAAATTCCCTGACAGATTCCCAAAGCTCTATCAGGTATAACATTACTGTTTCTCCTTCTCAGCGATCTCAGCAATGATACCCGCGCTTTGCTCGTCAAGAACATGGAAAATCTGCTTACCACGAGTTGCCACGATTGAGTGGATAAGAATTAGTGGTAATGCTGCGATTAGACCCATAGCGGTTGTTACAAGTGCCATAGAGATATCACCAGCCATGATTTTCGGGTCACCAGTACCGTATAGAGTGATTGATTGGAACGTACCGATCATACCAACAACTGTACCTAGTAGACCTAATAATGGAGCGATAGCGGCGAAAATCTTGATGATGTTAATACCACGTTCAACTTTAGGCGTTTCACGTAAGATAGCTTCATCAAGTTTCAGCTCTAAAGACTCAGCATCGATGTCTTTGTTTTCGTTGTAAACCATTAGCATACGACCAAGTGGGTTGTCTGCTTTAGGTTGTGCAGTGTTTTTAAGTTGCTTGCGGATTTTCGCACCAACAGTACCTAAGTAAACTAAACGCTCAAGAGCGATTAATAGACCTAAGATAAGAACTGCAGTGATTACGTAACCAACGGTACCACCTTGGTGGAAACGCTCTTCTAGAGTCGCTTTTTGCGTTTCTAGGTTAAGAATTTGACCTTTTGATGGGTCAAGGAATAATGGTGCGTAACCTGCGTCGTTTGCAGAAAACGGTGCAACAGTACCAACGATAGAGCCGTCAGGTTGCTTACCTAGAGGCTGGATTAGACCTTGCTCATCGTTGTAGTTTAAGTAACCGATCTCTGGAGATACTAAGTTGAATGAACCAACACGAGTTACCGTGCCTTGGCTCTTAGTACCATCTAGGTTAGTGATTTCTGCATCGAAAGTTGCAACTTTACCAGACTCAGTCATTTCAGTTTGTAGAGCAAACCATAGCTCTTCTAGTTCTGAAAGTACTGGGATTTCTTTCGCATTAGCTAGCTTTTCTAAAACTTGCTCACGACCTGGGTATTGTGCAGAAACAACAGATGTTGCGATACGACCGTATGCGTTACCTGATGCACGACGAACAACACCAAACATTTCGCCTAAGTCGCCTTTAGCAGCTTCTAGCTCAGCTTCTTTGTTGGTAAGCGTTGTTTCGTTGTCAGCAAAAGCTTTCGTTAAACGTGCGTTACGTGCGTTTTCTGCGGCTAAGTCTGCTTTCGCTTTGTTCAATAAAGCTTGCTTGTCAGAGCGCTCTGAAAGGAACTCTGCTTCACGCTTTTTATCAAGCTTAGCTTCTGAAACACGATCAGATTTGATTTGCTTTAATAGGTCATCTAACGTGTTTGCGTTAGCGGTTGTCGCAATACCTGCTGTTAGAGCCATAGTTGCAGCGATAGCTGCGCTTTTAATAAACTTTTTCATTATTCACCCGCTGCATATACTGGTAATTTAACTAAGTCAGGCGCAGACTGCTTACGAGCCATACGAATTGCTTTAGTGATTGGGTTTAAGTATTCATCACCCAGTGCTTTCCAGCTGCGATCGCTGTGATCCCAGATCCACGCATTTTTAAGATCAAGAGACTGAGCTACTAGCACAGTACGACCCATGTGAACGAAGTCAACGGTAATAGTTTGACCTTCAAACTCTAAGTCGCCTTGGTAAGCAGAGAACATTGAACCGTAATCAGTTTCAATTTCGTATGCTTCAAGTACCAAACGGAATTGCTCAGCAACAGAGATACCTTGACGAGACATAACGTCGTTTAAGCGCTCTAAACGAGCTTGACGGTCTGCTAAGTTTACAGGAATGTCGGCTTCAACGAATTGCTCTAATGAATCAATCATTTTGTACATTAGAGGAACAACACCTTGTTTAGTGTTTTGAATTGTACCGATTTGACGCTCTAGAGATGCAATACCACGGTTTTGGTCATCAACTAAACGTTGAATGTGGTCATTGTATACTTTTAGGTTTTCAGTTTCGTCAACAACTGTACGGTACTCAGCAAGTAATTCTTGAGTCTGAGTGTAAATGTTATTGATTTTTTCTTGCGATTTAGCAGACGCTTTAACTGTCGCTGCTTCAACCTTTTGAAGTTCATTTAGGCTGCTAGCAGAAGCAACGTTGCTGCCGGCTAACGCCAAGGCGCCGATAATCGTTGAAGCGATTAGGCTTTTCTTGCTCATTTTGGACATAATTCCCAACCAATTGCTATTTAACTTGTTCCAATAAACCCGATACTAGGGTTCGCGGATCTGATTTTGTTACCGATTGTAACCTAATCAGTGCTCTTAAGTTGTAATAAAATAGAAACACCACCGTGTTAACCTAATATGTCCTAAGTTAACACCAAAGACACGTTACGTTAGCAAAGTAGCAAAACTATTCTGTTTTTCATAAAAAGACAGCTGTATATAAGACAATAGCTAGCGCCTAATGTCAATCATTTTGCGCTAAGCGGGCTTATTGTGTACGAAAAAACCTTACATTGTATTTTTTTTGCTCTGCTTTACGAAAAACTATACTGAAATTGCATTCAGTTAACATTTTTAATTCACCAAGCCGTCTGAGTCAACGCTTAAAAATTATACTTTTTGTAACAACTTTGAGTACGTCGTTACGTGTCAAAAGCGGGCAAATAAATCGCGATTCGTCGTTAATTGTTCGCTTGCCTGTTCCAGCGGAACTACCGAGCTAAAATCGCGATCTTGTCATTAGCAATGAACCTCTTTGTAAGTGCAAAGCTTGACCAAAACCTAGACTAACTGACCATAAAAGGTAGCAAACACTTATAAATAAGCAAAAAAATAGGTTAAATCGCTGGTAATTTAATGTTAAAGAAATGTATAAATAGCGTATTAAAGAGAAAGGTGACGAAAAGTTTTGGGTCGAATAACAAACAATTTAAAAGCCTTTCTGTTCATTGCTAACCATCATGATAAGTGTTGTAATAATATGACCAATTTAGCAAACGCGCTCCAACAAGCCGCAACGGCTTTTTCGCAAAATAATTTCCCTCTCGTAAAACAGCTCTGCCAACGCATCCTCAGTGCCGTTTCTGAGCAGCCTGATGCATTGCATATGCTTGCCATGGTCGATAGTCGCTTAGGTCAGCATCAATCTGCTGAAACATTATTTAAAAAAGCGCTAAACCGCCAACAGACAAACCCTAGTTTGTATTTTAATTTCGCTAATCATACGTTGGCACAGAAAAAATTTACCGACGCTATTAAGTTATATCAACAATGCATCGCAATAGACTCTGCTCATTATAATGCCCACTACAATTTAGGTATCGCCGCGACACATAACAATCAGCTCCCGCTGGCGATAAAACACTTAGTAAAGGCTGTCGAGTTGCAACCCAACAACGCCAATATCGATATAGCATTGGGTATTGCATATAAGAACAATGATGAATATAAAAAAGCCATCGAAGCCTTCGATAAAGCCATACAAAACGATAATCAAAACTTTAACGCTTGGTTTAATAAAGGCTCGACGCTACGGGCTACCGGTGATAGCGCGCAAGCGCTAGCGTGCTATCAACAAATCGCGGTATCTGGTGAGCAACGAGCCGATTATCACTTTAGCTTAGGTTGTGTGTATTATGATCTCAACCGCTTTACCGAGGCTGAGCAGTCGTTAACACGAGCGTTAACCATCGAGCCAGAGTTTGTCCTCGCCCATGAAACCCTTAGCAAGTTACGATGGGAAATTAATCGCGACAATGACTTTACATCGAGTTACCCAAAAGCAAAACAAGCCATTTCGCATGCGAGCCTACCGCTAACCTATTCTTATATTTCACAATTACTGCTCAGCAAGCAATATCACAAAGCATTTGCTGAATCCGAGCTGGCGATTGAGCAATTTGGACAAACTCCCGAACTGCTCCACATAAAAGCAACATCGTATACCTTCATTAAGCCGTCAGAGGACTGGCGCGAACGCTGTTTACAATGGTTTGAGACATGTGTAAAAATGTCGCCGAACAACGTCCGTTTTCGTATCGATTTAGCAAGCCAATATATCCACTTACAAGACTACACAAGTGCCTTAGCCCATTTACAACAAGCACTTAACATTGCACCTCATGATCAAGAAGTATGGTCATATATGGGCATTTGCTGGCGATTAACTGGCGATGATAGAGCCTGTTGGCTAAATGACTATAAACGATTAGTGAAAACACACACCCTTATAGCCCCGAAAGGCTACGATAATCTAGAGCATTTTTTAGCCGAACTTAAAGGTTATTTGACCAACTTACATCAAGCCAACAAAAGCCCACTAGATCAAAGTGTAAGACAAGGCTCACAAACGGCTGGTCACTTATTGCTAAAATCCGAGCCGATAATACAACAGTTAAACCACGCGATTGAGCAACAAGTTTCGCTATACCTTGCCGAGCTACCGCAAGACGTTAAACACCCGTTTTTACAACGAAACAACCAACGTTTTAAGATAGCTGGAAGCTGGTCTGTAAAACTAAAAGATAATGGCTTTCATAGTAATCACATTCATCCTGCCGGGTGGCTATCAGCTCCTGTTTATATTGCCACACCCGATGTCATGTCGAATAATGATAGTGACAAACAGGGATGGATAAAATTTGGTGAAACATCATTAGAATTAGCGAACAAAGAACAAGTCGCATTGTCTGTGTGCCCCCAGCCTGGACAAATAATATTTTTCCCAAGTTACATGTGGCACGGCACCAATCCATTTCATGCACCACAGTCACGAATAACTACCGCGCTAGATATTCAACCCAGATAACGTATATCAACAATGAGAAAGTCTGAGCGTGCCTTGTTGCGCACGTTCAGATTTTCTCTATCATGAAAATCAGCTGAGTATTTGCTAGCTTACTGTGTTATTCAGGGCTGCCTCGTTAACTCGCTAGCCAGAAATTGCCCAACCGATTCGCTAACGAGTCAATTGCGCCACCAAATCATCACCTAGCGCATCCGTTAACAACCCTTGATAATTTTTCCAACGTCCGCTTGAGCTGGTATAAAGAGGTTTGCGAACTTGCCATACACTCGCCGTTTTAACTGTTGTGCTATTTTTATAAAAATCTAAGCACCCAGGTTCGTACGATAACTCTAGAAATGCTAAAACGGATGCAACCGTCGGTTCAGGCTCCGTGACTAGGTTTTCATAATCGACAATAAAAACCTTATTGGGGAATAACGCACACCAATGGTCAATTAAGGCTTGTTGTTGCTGGTAGTAATGGAGACAATCTTTCAGATCGGCGGCGTAATGATAGCTTGGCCCCAACTGTAAAAAGTAATTGGACAAGCAATTATCTAACACATTACGACGGCTAAAAATGATTTTTGCATTAGGGAACATGGTCAGAATTAGACCCACATAGATAAAGTTATCGGGACGTTTATCAATGACAAGGTTCGCATCAGCAAATGCATTGTGCAAATCGTTCTGATACCCCTTTGCAATACGTGTTAGTTGATTTTCATCAATAGTATTTAGCCCGCTTGGAAAGTGAGGCAACAATGCTTTTAGCTCCCGCAATAAGTATTCTCTTTCACCGCCTGCGGTAATTGCTGAATGGCCGGCAAGCACCTGTTCAAGTAGTGTCGATCCAGAACGAAACATACCGCAAACGAAAATGTGTTTATCAGCGTTGTTGAGCTGATGTTGGGCGACAAAATCTTTGCTTAGGTACTGTTTGATGTTGCCGAACGTGTCAGCAACGTCCATTTTATTATAGGCTGGCAATATATAGCGATTTAGGGTGTTTGCTTGCTGATACCAAGCCCCTGCGTCACTGTATTGTTGCAAATCATCAAAGGCTTTACCGAGTGCATAGCGAGCTGAAATATGTGATTGTAACGTCTCTCTGTTCGGCGGCTGTTGGCAAAAATGAGTTAATGTTTTTATCGCTTTGTGCTCTGCGCTTTGACAATCTTGCAAGTGAAGAATACGCGCGTGGGCATCAATATAACCAGGTTGCAACTCGATGATTTTACTGAATAATGTTAATGCCTCCTGACGATGACCATCATCCTCTTCAAGGTTGGCAAGGTTATATAAGGCTGAAATGTAATCTGGTTTAATGGTTAGTGCCTTATCAAGTGCCTTTCTAGCATTGTCGTTATCTCGTAAAAAGTCACTGTATATCAACGCGATATTTAGGAACACTTCTTCCGGTGATGAGATCCCTAAGGCATAGGCACGTTGATAACATTCAATGCTCTGCTTGTAATCCTGCGCAAGCTTTAATTGATAAGCAAAGTTAAAATGACCGTCTGCGTCATTTGGTTGTAGCTCAATATAAGGTTGGTAGCAGCGCACGGCTTCGCGCCATTTCTTAAATTGGCTAAAGTAACCGGCAAGCTGATCGTAATATACGCGATTGGTTGGTGATTGGGCGATTTTTTGCTGAAGATGAGTAACGGCTTGTGGATTAAACTGCATTATTGATAACTAACAGGCACTAACAATAACAACCAGTATACCTCGAGTTAACGACAAATTTAACCGTTAAATTTAATCACTAAGCATCAATAAAACTTATATAAAGCTAAAACTCAATAACAAGGTGTTGATACCACTTTAGTGCTCAGTTTGTGGTATAAAAAAAGTGAGCCGAAGCTCACTTTTTATCACATACAATCTAATTCAAATTAGAATGATAGCGTTGCACTTACGTGTACGTAACGACCTAATGTGTCGTAGAAACCAGCAATCGCGTTACCGTTAGATGATAAAGTACCGCCAACCATTGGTGGCTCTTTGTCAAATACGTTGTTGATACCAACTAATACACCTAGGTTTTCAGTCACGTCAAATGCACCTTTAACATCGATGTAGTTTTGCGCATCGATACCACCATTCTCAAGAACAAGTAAATCATTCTCTTCAGTGTAGTCAACTTGACCGTAGTGACGCCAGATTACAGACGCAGTCCAGAATGAACCTTGGTCGTAAGACATCTTCAAGCTGTGGCGCCATTCAGGTTGTGCAAAACAGCCGTTATCGATAGTGCCCGCACAGTCAGTGCCGTCGAACTCTTTCTTCGTCATGTAAGTACCGTTTAAGTTAGCACGGAATGTACCACCAAACGCATCTTCGTATAGGAAGTTAACGGTTGTATCAACACCAGTAAAGTGCATGCTTGCAAGGTTTAAGTTAGTTGCTTGAACGTAACCTTCAGTACCTAACCATAAGCTACCTGCGCCGTTACGAACAACGTTATCACAGTATTTCGCTTCACCCGTTTCTGCACACTGCTCAACTGTGAACTGTGCACCTTGAGTACCGATAACATCTTCAACTTCGATGTCCCAGTAATCCACGGTGAAGTTAAGGTTTTCTAGTGGGTTAGCAACCAAACCGAAAGATACAGTATCAGCGATTTCAGGTGCTAACTCTGGGTTACCACCAAATACACCGTTGTATTGGCTTGCAGGACTTGGTGTGATGTTACCGTATTGTGCAGCAGTTACACCAGTAAGAGCACATTGGGCTTGGGTGTACTGTGGATCAGCACCGGCACAAGGATCTGAACCGCCCCATAGGCCTAAGTTTTGTGGAGCGAATAACTCAGCAATATTCGGCGCACGTACCGCACGAGCGTAGCTACCACGGACTTTCCAGTCGTCTGTCACATTCCAGTCAACTTTTGCAGAGTAAGTAGACTCACCACCAGAGGTGTTGTAGTCAGAGTAACGACCACTTAAGTCTAGTGTTAAGCTTTCAGCAAACGCTGCACCTGAAACAACAGGGATAGACGCTTCGAAGAATACATCACGTACATTGTAGCTACCAAAGATAGACGCTGTTGGACCACCTTGACCTAGTAGTAAACCTGCTTCGTATACTTCATCTGATAAACGTTCGAATTCTTCTTCACGGTACTCAGCACCTAGTACAACAGCGATTGGTGCATCAGCACTTGGTAACGTTAATGGTAATTCACCCGTTACGTAACCACTTACCGTTGTAGAAGTAGTCGTACCGTTTAGGATACCAACACCTGTTAGTGATGCAGCAGCTTCTTCAGTGATACCTTGGTAAGTAAATACATCGTAGAATAGACATGAAGCATCGTCTTCACACGCTTCTGCATCTACAGCGGTAGCGATACGCGGACCAAAGAAGTCATTAATATATGCAGCTGATGAGGTAGTTTGGCCGTAGTTTGCAAATACTTCGTAAGACCAGTTATCGTTAATCTCACCTTCAGAACCCAACACGATACGGAAAGAGTTGTGCTCTAGGTTAGATGCACGTGGACCACCTTCAACGTTACGCTTACCAATGTAGGTTGCGAATTCGTCATCAGCGGTTAAGCCTAAGTTTTCAAGTAAGTATGCTTGTTGCATATCGTTTAACTGCGATACAGGAAGGATGTATTGCTCGTTAAAGAAAGTACCAGATTCAGCAATTTGCGCTTTGGTTTTATCTTGCATGAAGCTGATTTCCATAAACGGCATAAAGTGATCGTTTACTTCATAATCAACAAACGCACCGAATGAGAACTTCTCATCTGGACGCATAAAGTGGTTAACTGGCGCGTAGTTGTATACGTTACCAGCAGATTGTTGGAAGTTACTGTCTTGAGTTAGGGTTAGGTAATCCCAGTTACCCCAGTCAAAGTCACCGCCTTCAGTTACACCACCTAAGTAGAAGTTAGGGATAATAGCGTTACCTGAACCACCACACCAGTCACCAGCAGCATTCAATGCACATGATGAGTAATCGCGAGATTCTTGACGTAATTCGTCATTACGACGCCATGTTGCGTACGCAACTGCGTGACCTTTGTCACCTAATGCGCCACCCATGGTTACGTCAAAGTTATATGATTTACCATCGATACCTGTATTACCCGTAGGGTAATCGAAACCACGCTCGTCCATTAGACCTTGAATGTAGCCGTTGTCATTATCGTGTTGGTAACCTGAAGCACCAGCAGTGATTTCTAGACCTTCGAAATCATTGTCCATTACGAAGTTAACAACACCCGCTACCGCGTCCGCACCGTAAGTTGCAGAAGCACCACCAGTTAGAACTTCTACACGCTTAACAAGTGCTGCTGGGATTTGGTTGATATCTGGTGATTGAGAGTAAACACCACCCGACTGCAATCGACGGCCATTTACAAGCACTAGGGTACGGTTCGGGCCCATACCACGTAAATCAAGTGATGCTGTACCAGATGCACCATTAGAGATCATTGATGTTTGACCTGCTTCGATTTGTGGAAGAGTGTTCAACAAATCTTCAACGCGGGTAAAACCTGATAATTTGATGTCTTCTGCGCTTGTTACGAAAACTGGGCTAGCAGATTCCATATCTGTACGCTTGATACGAGAACCTGTTACTTCGATACGCTCTACATCTTCAGCTGTTTCTTCGTCAGCTGCCATTGCATTTGCTGATACACCAGCTGTCGCCGATGCACCGAACATTAATGCAAGACGAACTGCTTTAGCAAGTTTGTTATTGCTATACATGTTTACTCCCTGGACCACTTACGTGATTCGTTTGTTGTCAAATTCAAAGCTATGCTGCTTTGTTGCTTTGTAGTTTTTAGGCCTAATGACCTGATCTGTCGGTCTTGATAATAGAACGAATACAATTAACAGGTCAACAACATAGAGGTAACAAATTTAATATTTTTTTACAAAAATAGCTTAAATTGTAAAAATTCAGTCATAAGTCGCGTTTTATTTACACATCAACGACGATTAACGCAACATCTCCGAACACTAAAAAGACTTTAGAGACAACAATAAAAAGCCTTTCCAAACAGAAACTTAACAACCAGCCCTACTATGTATCAACAACCATTTTTTCAGATTTAATAACAAAGGGGATAAAAAAACAGCGACTTTAACTATTGCAAATTGTTAACATGAAATTATTTCACATCAGCGAGCAAGTGATTGATAATAGTTAAATTGATAAAGTTACCCGAGTAATCTGTGATTGGGACAATAAATAATGTATGAAATTTTTTCTGACCCAACACTGCTATTAATACTTTCGAGTATTGGCTTTATCGCCGGCTTTATCGATGCGGTCGCTGGCGGTGGCGGTTTACTCACGGTGCCAGCACTATTGACTACAGGTTTGCCACCACATTTAGCGCTAGGTACCAATAAACTAGCTGCCTGCTTTGGCTCATTCACCTCATCACTCACCTTTTATAAAAAGAAACTCTTTGATCCAATTTTCTGGTGGCGATCGGCTTTAGCTACCGCCATAGGTGCCATCATAGGTACTGTGTTGGTTAACATGCTCAGTGGCGAACTCCTCGATAAACTATTACCAATCGTTATTTTATTGTGCGCTGTGTATACCTTATTTGCTCGCTCTGCACTCACAGAAAGGTCAACCTTACCAGCGCCGTCACAACGCCTTTATCGACAGCAAAAAATTCAGGGGCTTACTTTAGGTTGCTATGACGGTGTGGCAGGCCCAGGTACCGGCACATTTTGGGTAGTTTCGAATCTGTATCTGTATAAGATGAACATTTTGTTAAGTTCAGCATTAGCAAAAAGTATGAACTTTATTTCCAATATCGTCTCACTTAGCGTGTTTTTCTATTTAGGTGAGGTACATCTTGTCTATGGCCTCGCATTAGGCATATTTATGATATTTGGATCTTGGTTGGGCGCACATTCAGCGATCCGTTACGGCAGCAAGTTTATACGACCAATATTTATTATGGTGGTTATTTCTATGGCGTTAAAACTCGCTTATTCAGCCTGGTTTGTTTAATCTGAACACTTATTACTGCGGACATAATCAATGCAACAAGCAAGACTCATTCATCGATTTAAATCACTCATTGAGCAATTACAGGTCGATGCCAAACAAGCGGATCAGCAAAACAAACAACGCCGAGTACATCGCTACGTTGAACGTCAGTCGCTTTTTGCGCCCTCTTTATTCCCTATCACCAGTAATCAATACGGTGATTATGTGCACTATTTACAACAGCAATTATCACAACTAGAGAAACTGCTCAATAGTGATAAAAACGCTTTAGCCGACTCGTTATTAGAGCGTTTAGAAGCACAGGTTAGTGCGATGATCATCGCTTTAAAGTCAGAGAGCAATCGCTTACGTGATAGTGACTATCGCTTGCAAACCGCAAAGCGGTTAAATCAAAAGCACCAGCGACAAAAAAAACAACCAATCAATGTAACAAGTTTCATGACCGCACATCAAATGCACAGTAAGCTTGTCGAGTACAGAGGCTTCGAGCAACGGTTAGAGTTAATGCTAAAACAACAAGAGCAGTTGCTCGCGCAAGATCACGGAGAAAACAAACAACATATTACCCAAGCGATATTTACCATACATCAACGCTTGGGCCGGTGTCGAAGGGCGATAAACGAATTAGAAAAACAAATTGAAGATAAAGAAAAATCGAGATTTTAGTCACTTCGGGCGCTATGAATTGCCCAAGGCTACCAACATACAGGCTTAGCAAAGCTCAAGTTCCGGGCCTTGTCGTATAGCAACCACATGTCACACCGTGGCCATGACGCAACCACATAATGCTTGGCGTGCTCAAACAACGCTGACGTTAATGCAGCACTGTTAGCTCTATCAATAGAGTCACTATGCAATAAGCAAAAATTAATTTATTCGTTATAAACAAAAAGAATTCAGAGAGTAAAAGACAACGAGATTAAAAAACCAACAGGTGAGTAACAAAAGGATTGCTTTGTGTGCTCGGTCGAGCAAAATTATTGGGTGGTCCCTCTCAGCCACATCCCGGCACATGAGTCGTCTGCTACGGTTGCTTCCTTCCGGACCTGGCCGAGTTTACAGAGTATCATTGCGGGAGGACCGAGAGGTACCATAATGATCTTGAGTTGCCTCAAGTGCGGGGCAATTATGAAGAATTGTCGGCTCAGGTGCAAGGGGAAAATCGTAAAAATTTACACAATTTGTGACCGCTCAAAACAACTGAGGATTTTTTGCACTATTTTTATCAAACAATCGAATAAAATCGCTTAGCTCCTGCTCTATATCACCGTCGATGTACCTAATAGGCATAAATTCAATTTGTTTTTTGGCAAAATTAAACTGAATTGGAAACACTGGCACCTTAGCTTGTTTGGCGATTTGTAAAAAACCAGATTTCCATTTAGTGACTTTAGAGCGCGTCCCCTCTGGTGCCAGCGCTAAGATAAGGTTATCGTGCCTTGCAAACTCTTCGACCATTTGTCCAACCACTCCATGTGCGCTACGACGATCGACCGCAATGCCACCGAGTGAGCGTAACCAACTTCCTAATGGGCCGACAAATAGCGTATGCTTTCCTAAAAAGTTTAACTTCACATCCAGCGCCATTTTACACATTACGCCGACTAAAAAATCCCAGTTTGATGTATGCGGGGCTACCGCCATCACCATTTTAGGTTGTGCCGGGAACTTTCCAACGATGCTCCACCCCGTCTTTTTCATTAGCCATACACCGACTTTTTTGCCCCATTTAGAGTGCAATTGAGGAATACAATCAGGTACATCAATCAGTTGTTGCGACATCGTATCTTGCTCCCCAATAAAATATCTGCGTGTGAGTCGCTATCGTTTGGTTAATTACCTTGCTCGATTAATCGTTCAAGCTCTAAAACCACCGCTTTTAGTTGCAGTAAGTTTTCCCGTCCCATGCGTAACATCAGTTTGTCGGCCTCAGGTAACTTTTCCAAACTTGGCTGGGCAAATTTGTAAACAACATTCGGCTGAACTAAGACTTCCTTACTGGTGGCAACTTTGGCATTTAAAATACGCTGCATAGCGAATAACAGAGCGTCATCAAAGCTCTGTTCAGGATAACCTAATTCTTGATATGCATGCTCAAATAAGGGTTGCATTTGGCGATATGCTGCTAGCAATTGCTTGGGCTCAAAAGACTGCAGCAACTGCAAATAAGGCTGATAACGTTGCCAGTTCGCTTTATCACCTGTCAGTAAGCGTTGCTCATCTTCTCGCACGGCAAATTTATCAGCAAGTGGTTTCAGTGGCATGTGCTTGTACGCAAGCTCACCTTTTGCAAAATTATCAACAAACACCACAATGCGACGAACGAAATCATCGGTTAACAGCAAGCGAAATAACGAAGCTTTTAATGATGCTTGCTGAAAATAATTAACAACAAACTGATCACTATTATCGAGCTCAGGTAAGGTGACATCGGCAACAGGCTCAGCAGGGGTGACAACGGCAGGTTGAATTGGCTGTGTTTCCACGGGCTTTTCTAAAGGCGGTGTTTTTACTGGTGGCTTTGGCTTACTGTCTTGGATTTGTTCTATAGGCACTTCGACAACCGGCTGTAGCGGTTGCTCATCACCAACAAACATATAATAGAAAAGCGCCAACACGGCTATTATGACAATAATAAACAACAGCATCGAACGCGCGTTATTTGGCTTTACGTCAGAAGGAGTTTGCTCAGACAAATGTCACCTCTAGATTGATGTTCTCTACTTTAAACATAGCTAACGAGCTAACATCGGTAAAGTTAACTCTCCAATGCTAGCTTATTTGTACCATAGTAATTATATGTCTTTGTTTTAGTTACTATTGACAATAAAGTCCAGACAAAAATTGCATAACCTATTCAGGTATCACTAAACAGCGTCAATTTGATGTTCTGGTAGCGCCTCAACAAACGCAGCTAACTGGTGACAATTCGCGTCAATCTTCAACAAGGTAGGGTATGGTGTTAAATCAACATTGAAGCGTTTAGCATTATATATTTGTGGGATTAAACATAAATCTGCAACCGTCACCGTATCGCCAAAACAGAATTGCCCTGCGGTCTTAGCCAGTTGTTGTTCAAGTGCATTAAACCCTTGTTGTATCCAATGTTGATACCACGCCGTTTTTTGCTGGTCGGTCACAGAAAGCTCAGTCGACAAATATTGCAGTACCCTAAGGTTATTTAACGGGTGGATATCACATGCAATATCATAAGCTAGGGCTTTCACGGTTGCCTTGTCTTTAATATCTTTTGGATACAAAGCCGGCTGCGGATGCTTTTCGTCTAAATAGTCAATGATCGCCAGCGACTGGTTAACAATAAAGCCATCATCATCAAGCGTAGGTACTAACTCGTTTGGGTTTAGTGTTTGATAATCGGCACTGTGTTGCTGACCACCATCTTTAACTAAGTGAACACTTTTGTGTTGATGTTCAATACCTTTTAAATTTAACGCAATACGTACTCGATAAGCGGCTGACGATCGCCAGTAACCGTATAATGTCATCATATCTACTACCTATATTTTTACTGTTTTCTTATTAATATTATATTCACGTAACTTGTTGGCGATAGCGGTGTGACTTAACCCCAGTTTTTTTGCCAGTTGTCTGGTACTTGGGTAAGCGGGGTATAACTTTCGTAACAGTTGTGCTTCAAAACCTTTGACCGCGTCTTCTAAAGTGCCCTGAAACTCGCCTTCCAAATAACCGCTGTCTTGGCTGTAGCTTGGTAACTGCAAATGCGTTACATGCAGCTCATCACCATCGAGTAGTGACACAGCTCGCAAAATAACACTCTCAAGCTGACGAACATTACCCGGCCAAGGGTAGTTGGCAATAAAGTCGACGCAAGATTGGGCAACACTTACCAAGCTACGATGATTTACTTTGCAGGCTTTATTGATAAAGTGCTCAGCAAGCGGGACAATATCTTGACGACGCTCTCGTAACGATGGGATCGTTAAGCCTAATACATTAAGACGGTAAAATAAGTCTTCGCGAAACTGACCGGTTTCAACCAGTGATAATAAATCGGCATTGGTTGAGCTGATAAAACGTACGTCAACTTTGATCTCTTTTTCACCATCAACGCGACGAAAACGCTTATCATCGAGGACTCGTATTAACTTAAGTTGCAACTTGGCCGACATTTGAGCCACTTCATCAAGAAAAATCGTACCGCCTTCAGCTTGTTCAAAGATGCCTTGCTTGACAGAGCCATCGGCGAGTACTTTACCAAACAGCTCGGTTTCGCATGCATCATCAGGCAATGAGGCACAATTTAATACCACAAATGGCTGTTCGGCACGGTCACTAGCAAGATGACATGAGCGAGCGATAAGCTCTTTCCCTGTGCCTGTTTCGCCCATGATTAATATCGAAGAATCCAACAACGCCATGCGTCTTGCTTCACGGATGACCTTACGCATCAATGGAGAGAATACCAATACCTCAGTAAAGTCATTATCTTTAGGCTGGTTAAAGGCGTTGATTTGCTGGCCAAGACGCGCTTCAGATTTGAGGATAATTACCGCGCCAGCAGTAACTTTTTCATTATTCTCGCCAGGTAAATGCACCGGCATGACATCTGCAACAAAGTCTTCATCCATAAATTTCAATCGACGAGTATGGGGCAGCACTTCCTCTCGTTCAAGGTAGCGGTTAAAGTTGAAACCTTTGATTACATTACCAATTTGCTCGCCAATGATATCACTGCGTTTGCTATTCATTTTTTGTAAAGCAATATCATTAAGAGCATAAATAGCGCCCTTTGAGTCGATTGACAATAACGGATCAGGAAGGGTGCGAATTAACGTATCAAGAACGATACGCTCGCGCTCCGATGGCATATAATTGGTGGTTTTCACGTCTTTAACGCCATCAATCAACCGAAGTTGCGGCATAAAGTCCTGTAACTCACTGAACTCCAGATCCGGCATATGCATAAAAATTTGCCCAGATTCGGTTATCGCATCAATACCTTTAATATTGATTTCTCGATCGACAAAAATGGCTAATACTTCTTGAGCAATGCCAACTCTGTCTTCGCAGGTTATTTCTAATCGCACGCGCCCTAATCCCCAATATCCACTTGTAAAGTTAATTTTACAATAAAAAAAGCGAACCATACCAGAGTATGATTCGCCTTTCAATATGGGTTAGCTTCGAGTAACGTCGATATTAGATCTCTAACAATTTGTCCGTCTTGGCGGCGCAAATAAAATCATTGCGGTGTAAACCATTAATCGCGTGAGTCCACCATGTGATCGTAACTTTGCCCCACTCGGTTAAAATCGCAGGGTGATGAAACTCCGCTTCAGCAAGCTCTGCCACTTTATTGGAAAACGCCAACGCTTGCTTAAAGTTTTTAAATTTAAATTCACGCTCTAACATCATAACCCCGTCACGAACCGGCGCCGACCAATCTGGGATCTCACGAATAAGCTCCGCTAGCTCTTGTTCACTTACCTTTGGCGCGTCAGCTCTGCAGGCTTCACATTGTTGTTTTACTAATTCAGTCATAATGCTCTCTTTAACTGGCAATTTTTACGTTCTTTGATGGAAATAATGGCTCATGCATACCCACTGCTTTTGCCTGTTCAAGTAACGCCATTAAATCCAACTCGGCAATATCATCAAGCTGTTCAATACGATTCAATAAAAAGTAAATCGGTTGCATGATATCAATTCGATATGGGGTTCTAAACACATCAACAACATCTAGGGGCTTGCGAATAACCTCGTCATTGTTAATAGCATAAATGGTTTCACCCGGAGACGATAAAATACCACCTCCGTAAATACGCAATCCATCGGCTGTATCTAACAAGCCGAACTCTACCGTAAACCAATATAAGCGTGCTAGATAAACACGATCTTCTTTACTGGCATTCAAACCAAGCTTTCCGTATAGCTGGGTGAAGTTGGCAAATGCCGGATTGGTTAACAATGGACAATGACCAAATATTTCGTGAAAAATATCCGGCTCTTGTAAGTAATCAAAATCTTCTTCGCGGCGAATAAAGGTCGCTACCGGAAACTTTTTCTCGGATAACAAACGAAAAAACTGTTCAAAGCCAATTAGCGCAGGTACTGGCTCACACTGCCACCCTGTTGTCGCTTGCAGCACCTGATTCACTTCAGCTAATTGTGGTACCCTATCAAGCGGTAGATTAAGACGTTCTAAGCCGGCTATAAATTCGTTGCAGGCTTTGCCTTCAATACACGCTAATTGGCGACTAATTAATTTGTGCCAAATCGCATTCTCTTCAGCACTCCAGCGAATAACCCCATTTTCGTCGCCTAGTTTGGACACATACGATGTCGACTTGGTCATAACTCACTTCCTCTCCAATTTATTGGAATCAGAGCATTTTATTATCGTTATTGGTTGCTTAACGCCGAAAAGGCTCAGCATGCTCTGTAATATATGACCTAAGACTATAAGAACTGGTTGCAAATTTGCAATTCGTTTACACGGGTAAACAACGCTCAATTGTACGGTTTAATTTACAACCTTAATCACCCCTTGTTATCATTGACTTTGGGGCTTAGTAAGCGCTTCACATCCCCAACAATTGCCGCCTAACATGCTTTAATTTCGGAGCAGGTTGTTGCTCATCAAATGGGATCGGGCGACTTAAGTGCATCGCTTTTAGGCCCAGCCTCGCCGTCAACATACCCGCCCCTAGTCCTTGAGCGGCCCTAGTTGAGACACGCCCAAGTGCCTCTGCCCCTAATACATCAATCCCAACATCGGCTATTATTTCACTCACGCCGGCATAGGCGAGGTTAGCAAGCACTTGACGTAATAAGCCTATACGACTCCAATAGCCCATTTGCACCCCATATAAGCCCGCGACCTTATCTATCATGCGTAAGTTGCGCCAAAGTAACAAAGCCATATCCAGCAACGCCAGCGGGCTTACTGCGACCATTACCACCGCTTCTGTGGAGTATTTACTGATTTGTGCTAATGCTTGCTTATCAACCTCACTCAATACGTGCTTACTGTAAATTTGTAGCACTTCTTTGTCAGACATCGCATCATCGATATGTTGTTCAAACACTGCAATTTGTTGTTGAACATGATCGCCAACATACTGTTTATTGAGTGACTGACAAAATGCCTGAGCATCGATACTTGCTTGGTGTTGCATAACAGCTGACGCCTTGGCTTGCTTGGTTTGTTGTTGACGAAATTTTCGTAATGCCCGCCACTCTTTAAACACGGCCTTGCCGGCTAGCAATCCGACACAACCAACCACCAAGCCATAGATGCTGGTAATGAGCGGCGATTGACTAAATCCGTCAATGAAAAACATCAGTAACTCATACACTATTACTATCGCCAAACTCGCGCCGGCTAAGCGCCATAGCCAATTAAGTTTGGCTGGTTTATAGCTAGCCTCATCCTCAACGAGCTCTTGCTCAACCTCTTGCCACGCTTGTTCTGGTAAAATCACTGGTTGCTGAATCGTTGTCGACCGCGTTAATTCGTCTTCTTCGCCGATAATAATGTGCTGTTCGAACTCCGTTTTATTACTCATCGTAATTTGTCTCCTAGCAAGAACTGCAATACGTGATCGAGACGAATATGCGGTAAACTGATGTCTTCATGCAGATCGTTTGGTGGTGCAAAGCTGACAAAATTAAAGCCTTGCTCTGGCCAAAGCTGTTTATTGGGGGGCCGCTCTGGCACAGACCCGGGAAATAAGGTTATTTTCTCGCCATTATCTAAACGCTGCCCCTTAACGACTTGCAGTTGTTTGCCTTGGTATTCGGTTTTGCCTTGCTCGGTTGCTTTGATCGAGGCAATAGCCAAACTTTTCATTTTTATGGCATCGTAAGTTAATTGCTTTTTCGCTTTGACAACCAACCGCTCTAATAACTCAACTAACTGCTGATGCTGATCGCTGGTGACATGATCGGCCTTATTGGCGGCAAACAACAAGCGGTCTATTTTCGGCGAAAACAAACGCGCCAATATATTCGCGTTGCCATAGCGAAAGCTGTCCATTATTAATGAAAGCGCATACTGTAAGTCGGTAAAGGCATGATGACCATTGTTAAGTGGGGTTAAACAATCGGCCAAAATGATTTGTCTATCAAATCGTGCGAAATGATTCTTATAAAAATCCCCCACGATATCATCACGGTAACGACGATAACGCGCGTGCAACATACCAATCATGGTATGTTCATCTGCATTTTTGTATTTAGACAAATCAAGCGTCGCAAAAAATGGAAATGGGATAAATTGTAAAACTGGGGCCCCTTTATGCTCGCCCGGTAAAATAAATCGTCCAGGTTGAATCACAGAAAGTCCTTGCTGATAACGAAACTGATGCAGTAATTCGGTGTATTGCTCAGCCAAATCGGCTAAGAGATTTTCGTCTACTGGAGCGAAAGGGTCGAGCTCGGCAACACGCTGTAAAAACGCTTCACTTAACGACTTGCGAGGCTCTGATTGCAACAACTCAGTGATATGCTCAGACCATTGTTGATAGCTTTGTTCCAACATTGGCAGGTCAAGCAACCATTCACCGGGGTAATCGGTAATGTCAAGGTACAAAGTGCGCATGTCTCTGCCAAAATTTAACAGCGAATCATTGGCATAATAACGAATGGCAAGACGTAACTCGCTGATATTACTGGTTGGCTCAGGCCACGTCGGCGGGTGGGCCGTCAACCGTTGCATACCGCCATCATAATCGAAACGCGGAATGTGCAGATTCTTTTGTGCGATGCGTTTAGCACCAATAAACCGCCCTTGGTGGGATGTATCAAAAAAGGTCAATGGCTGACCGTGACCTTCGTTAATCAATTGGTTTACCAGCGAAGTAATAAATGCCGTTTTACCGCTCTGCGATAACCCTGTAACCGCTAAGCTGACATGCTTATCTAAACTTCGATTAATGATGTCATTTGCCTCATTGCCGATTTTACGGACTAAGCGAGACACGGACTGCTTATTCAATAGTGCCATAACTACCAGTGGATACCCTTTTAACGAGAACATGCTGATGCTTTAATGTAAAACAAAAAAGGCTGCACTGCAGCCTTTCTCCTAACGCTTTGACCATTAAAGCTTATTAATTTCACGCGATACCGTAAACTCAGGCGAGGTCACATAACGTTCCATGTTGCGTAACTCATGCTCTAGTGTTTTGAATTTAATACTAATATCACGTATCGCTTGTTTCGGCGGTTCGCCTGCTTGCCAAATCTTCGATTTCACTTTAATCGATTCATTAACAATTTCCTCTTCATGCATCTTATCTCGAACATTTTGAGCAACTTGCTTTGTCGATACACCATTAGGCTTTTTGTCTAAAATAAACCAACCGGCGATGTACAGCAAAATAAACCAGCCCATACCTAACAAGACACCAGATACCACCAGAATACGAACTAACCAAGCTTCCCAACCAAAATAGTTTGCGATGCCGGCACACACGCCGGCAATTTTACCTTTTTGCGGGTCGCGGAATAACTCTTTGCCGTTACTCATACTTTGGTTCTCCAATCAGGGGTCTCCGCATCCAATATCGCTTCAAGCGTTTTAATACGGTCAGCCATTTTGTCTGCGGTTGCTGATAACTCAGCTAGCTGACGAAACTCCTCGTCACTTAAGCCTTGACTGAGTTGGCGTTTCGAACGGTAATGTAATATTAACCATATCGGTGCAACGATGACCATGAATATGATGATCGGTGCCATTAAAATATCTGGATCCATAACGTCTCTCCTAACAATTCCTGTCTACAAGTCTACTTCTTAGTTGTTTTCTTAGCGCTTGCTGACTTAGACTTGTCCATCTTCGCCTTTAACGCCGCTAACTCGTTATCAATACTATCATCTGATTCTAAATCAGCAATTTCATCAGCAAGAGACTTTTTACCTAAGTCATAAGCATCAACTTGTGATTCTAGATCGTCAATTTTTCGCTCATAACGGTCAAAGCGACTTAATGCATCTTCTACTTTACCGCTGTCTAACTTACTCTTCACTTTAAGACGCGATGATGCGGTTTTACCGCGCATAATAATTGCTTTTTGACGCGCCTTGGCATCAGCAAGTTTCTCTTGAAGCTGTGCAATTTCATCTTGCAATTTTGCAATGTGATCATCAAATGTTGCTAGCTCATCGTTCATCGATGCCGCGGCATCACTGCATTTATTTTTTTCAACCAACGCTGCGCGGGCTAAGTCTTCGCGGCCCTTGCTTAATGCCAACTCGGCTTTTTGTTGCCAGTTAGCCGCTTCTGCTTCCATACGTGCCGCCTGACGAGTAAGCTCTTTCTTGTCCGCTAAGGTGCGGGCTGATGACGAACGAACTTCAACCAGCGTATCTTCCATTTCTTGGATAATCAGTCGAACCATTTTTTCAGGATCTTCTGCCTTATCTAATAAGCTATTGATATTTGAATTAATAATGTCTGTAAATCGTGAAAAAACACCCATGACTTGGTCCCCTAAATAAAAACTGAAAAAGGAATATTTACAATATACTATTCAGTTATGATGCCAACTTGCAAAATACAATTCAAACCAATGATTTTAAAGGCTTTTATTATTTTAACTAAAAACACTTCTCAGAACCCGCTTAATGAAATACACTATTTATTAGTGAAATAAACCAATAAAAATGATAATGAGTCGATTTCAACAAGATAACCTTATCGGGCAATCCAATAGTTTTTTAGAAGTACTCGAGCATATCTCGCAAGTTGCGCCCCTGTCAAAACCCGTTCTCTTGATTGGTGAGCGAGGCACAGGTAAAGAGCTCGTCGCCGCGCGACTGCATTATTTGTCTAAGCGATGGGACCAGAATTACCTAAAACTCAACTGTGCGGCATTAAATGAAAATTTATTAGAAAGTGAATTGTTCGGTCATGAAGGTGGTGCATTTACCGGCGCGAATAAGCGACATGAAGGACGCTTTGAGCGCGCCAATGGTGGTACCTTATTTCTCGATGAGTTGGCTAATACATCAGGCTTGATCCAAGAAAAGCTATTACGAGTCGTTGAATACGGCGAGTTTGAACGAGTGGGTGGCTCAAAAACGGTTAAAGCTGACGTACGGCTGATTGCCGCAACCAATGAAGATTTACCCGCCTTAGCTGAACGTGGCGAATTTCGTGCTGACTTATTAGACCGATTAGCGTTTGACGTAATAACCTTGCCGCCGCTTAGGGAGCGCCGTGAAGACATTTTAATGTTGGCAGAGCACTTTGCCATAAATATGGCGCGAGAGTTAGAGTTTGAATTATTCAGTGGCTTTACTGAAAAAGTCAAAAAAGCATTACTCGATTATCATTGGCCTGGTAATATTCGTGAATTAAAGAACGTCGTTGAGCGCAGCGTTTATCGCCATAACAACCCTCATCTTGCGGTAAACGAGCTGATAATAGATCCATTTGAGTCGCCTTTTAGACCGAAAAATCGCATTAAAACAGCGGATCGTCGAAGCCAAGCAAGCGATGGCCTTGATAACCCAACTGAACAAGCTCAGGCAACAGAGTCGAACAACACTACGGAGCCGGTTACGCAACAACTTGACTATCCGGTATCTCTCAAGGACTTGTCGCAACAATACGAAATCACTATGCTTAAAGAGGCCCTTGCCGCGTGTCAATTTAATCAAAAGAAAACAGCCGAGGCACTGCAGCTCACGTACCATCAACTGCGTGGGTATTTGAAAAAGTACAATTTGCTCGATGGTAGCGAGGCAAATTAATGAAAATCAACCAATCAGCAAACAACGCTAGGTTTGCTGTCTGCAAAATGTTATTGCTGTTGCTCGTCAGTAGCTGCTTGTCTGCCTGTGGAGAAAAAGTAGACGCGACGTCCATCCTTGCCGAGGGTGTTATCTACTGTAGTGAAGGCTCTCCAGACTCTTTTAACCCTCAGTTGGTGACATCAGGTACGACAATCGATGCCACATCAAAGCAACTGTATAATAAGCTACTCGATTTTAATCACGAAAATTACGATAAAATCCCCTCGCTTGCCAAGTCCTGGCATGTTAATTCAGATGGCACCCTCATCACTTTTTATTTGCGCCGTAACGTTGAGTTTCATCAAACCGATTACTTCACCCCAACACGTCAGCTCAATGCCGACGATGTGATATTTAGCTTTCAGCGTATACTCGATAAAAGTCACCCATTTTACCTGTCAGCGAAAGGTCAATTTCCATTTTTCCAAAGCATCAATTTTGACCAATTAGTAGCTGATATTGAAAAAATTGACGATCACACCATTCGCTTTCATTTACATCACCCGCAAAGCTCATTTTTAGCCAACCTTGCTGCACCATTTTCCGTGATTTTATCGAAAGAGTACGCCGACAGTTTAGTGCAAAACCAGCAGTCTCTGTCGCGCCTTGACAGTCACCCTATAGGTACTGGTCCATTTAAATATAAAAGTTATCAAAATGGTGCATTGATTCGCTATCAAAAGCACCCCGATTATTGGCGACAAGAAGTTAAGATAAATCATCTGCTCTATAATATTACGCCGAGTAATACCGGTCGGTTAACCAAATTATTAACCCAAGAGTGTGATGTCATTTCTTACCCCATTGCCTTGCCCGAAATTCATGCCCGTGACAACGTTGTGGTTGAACAAGTTACATCATTTAATGTGGCGTATATGGCTTTTAATACGCAAAAGCCACCTCTTGATAACCCGTTAGTTCGCAAAGCTATCGCCCATGCCGTAGACAAGCAAGCGATCGTCGATGCCGTATATTTTAATCAAGCTGAAGTAGCCGATTCATTATTGCCAAGCGCATCTTGGGCACATAACCATAAAATTGACAGCCTTGAATACTCACCGCGGGTTGCCAAACAATTGTTAGCCAATGCCGGTCTCGCCGATGGTTTTAGTATCGAGTTATGGGCAATGCCTGTACAGCGGGCATATAATCCGAATGCATTAAAAATGGCGAAACTTATCCAAGCGGATTTGGCCGATGTCGGAATTCGCGTCAATATCGTCACCTATGAATGGTCAACGTTTTTAAAAAGATTGGCTCAGGGAGAGCACCAATCAGTATTAATAGGCTGGTCGGCAGATCACCCCGATCCGGATAATTTTTTCTCACCTCTGCTCAGTTGTGCAGCCGTAGATACTGGCTCAAATCGAGCATTTTGGTGTGATCAACAATTTGATCGCTTACTAGCCGATGCCTTGCTTGATAGTGATTTAGTGACTCGTAAGCAACGATATACTCGGGCGCAGCAAATGATAGTCGATCATGTTCCTTTATTGCCAATCGCCCATGCGAAACGTTCACAAGCCAAACAAGCCTACATTACCGGTGATATATTAACCTCGATTGGTGGCGTAAACTTTGAAAGTGTTGATAAACAGGTACAGCAATAATCATGATAAATTTTATTATCCGTCGTTTAAATTTGCTGCTCTTTACCCTATTAATGCTCTCAGTGGTCTGCTTTAGCTTAAATTACTTGTTCCCAGGTGATTTGCTTACCAATCTTTCAGGGCAAAACATCGGGAACGTTGCGCAGCAGCAACTGTTAGAGCAGCGCTATCACATAGATGGCAATATCATCGATCAATATCTTGCTTACATGAGGGAAATTTTTTCCGGTAACTTTGGTTTATCTATGGCCACAGAAGCACCAGTATTCGATGAGTTACTTGTGCGCTTACCAGCAACCATTGAGTTGTGTTTGGCCGCGCTATTTTTAGCGTTAATCATAGGTATGCCACTTGGTTTTGTTGCTGCTATTTTTCATAATCAGCCGGTCGATAAAATGATCTTAACGTTCGCTATGCTTGGCTATTCGATCCCAGTATTTTGGCTGGCGCTGATCTTGATATTATTATTTTCGATAACCTTATCCTGGCTACCATCGGCTGGCCAATTAAATCTACTTTTTGAAGTTGAATATCGGACAGGCTTTTTGTTTATTGATATATTACTTAGTGACATGCCACACAAAAGCGCAGCCCTTAGAGACGCACTACTGCACCTCATTTTACCAGCCATTACGGTTGCGATGGCACCGATGACCATTTTTATACGCTTAGCGCGAACTTCAATGCTTGACGTTCTGGACTCGAAATACATCAAAGCAGCACGGGCAAAAGGCTTATCTAAAGGAATGATCATATATCGTCACGGTATTCGTAACGCACTGGTTGGCATTGTTCGCCAAAGTGGTTTGCAGTTTACCAACTTAGTGACCATCGCCATGATCGCCGAAGTTATTTTTGATTGGCAAGGGATTGGCAGCTGGCTTATCGAAAGTATCTTTACGCGTGACTATACCGCCATTGTTGGTGGTCTTATCGCCCTAGCGACATTCACCTTTATCATTAATATACTTGCCGACTTTCTTTATGTGGCACTAAATCCATTGGAGCGATATAAACGATATGGCGCATAATCAAATATACCAAGAAGAGGCGTTTCCTTCGCCCATCAAACAGCTGTGGTATACGTTTAGGGCGACACCTGTTGCCATGATTGGTTTTTGTATTTATGTAACCCTGTTACTGCTTGCGATTGTCGGCAACTTTATTACCCCACATAATGCGATTGAGAATAATCTAGATAAATTACTGTTGCCACCCGCATGGTCTAATGCCGGTGACTTAAGTCACCTTCTCGGGACAGACGACTTAGGTCGCGATATGTTATCACGCCTGATCCAAGGTACCTCTCTGACATTCGGACTAAGTATCATCGTTGTTCTATTTGCGATGTCTATCGGTGTGCTTATCGGCTCTTTTTCGGCACTAACCCGTGGTTTGAAAGCAAGTTTATTAACTCACTTTCTTGATGTTATTTTATCGATCCCCTCTTTGTTGTTAGCGATAATCATCGTCGCCATCCTTGGTCCGGGGCTTGAAAATGTATTATGGGCTATCGCTTTGGTATCGATACCTCAATTTATTCATGTAACACGCAACGCCATTAAAGAAGAACAGAAAAAAGGCTACGTACTGATCCCGATTCTTGATGGTGCCAGTGAAATACGTGTACTAATCACATCAATATTTCCAAACATTATCGACAAAATTATTATCCAAGCCACATTAGCGCAGTCGGCAGCCATATTAGAGATTGCCGCCTTAGGCTTTCTTGGCCTTGGCGCACCGATCCCAATGCCTGAGTGGGGCTCTATGCTAGCCAACTCCCTAGATCTATTTTATATTGCCCCTTGGACCACCTACCTTCCAGGCTTAGCTATTTTGATCACGGTAGTGGCGACGAATTTAGTTGGTGAGGGCTTACGCCACGCCTTGAAACTGCAAAAAGAAAGCTAATGAACTTACTCGATATTAAAAACCTGAGCATTGAACTAAAAGGGCAACACGAAAATATCGTTGCCGTTGATAGAGTGTCATTAACACTCAAGCCTGGAGAATTTCGTGGCTTAGTGGGTGAATCAGGCTCGGGAAAATCTCTGTTAGCGCAAGCCATTGTTGGAGTACTCGATGATAAATGGCAGGTCAATGCCGATCGCTTTCATTGGCAAGGCGTAGATTTGTTACGTTTGCCAATTGAAGAGCGTAAACAAATTATCAACCGAGACGTAGCGATGATATTTCAAGAGCCTATCAGTTGTCTTGACCCAACCAATACCATAGGAGAAGAAATTGAAGAGGTGCTTGATAACAGTCAATTTAGTGGCTTTTTTTGGCAGCGAGCAGCACAACGTAAAGAAGAAATCATTAAGCTGTTACATAAAGTAGGTATTAAACAACATGAAGTGTGTGTTAACAGTTACCCACACCAGTTGAATAATGCCCTGTGTCAACGGGTCATGATTGCTATTGCCCTAGCGAAAAAACCTAAGTTATTGATCGCAGATGAACCAACAGCATCAATGGAAGCAAGCAATCAAAACCAAATATTTCGCTTGCTGGCGAGCCTTAATCAACTAAAGAATATGTCCATTTTGCTGATCAGTCACGAAATGGAAAAAATCAGTCACTGGACTGATCGACTAACCGTCATGTATTCTGGTCAATTTGTTGAAGGCGGTAGCCCCGCGCAAATATTGAAAAAACCATTGCATCCCTACACCCATGCATTGGTGGCTTCTTCGCCAAATATCGCCAAAAACCATCAAAAAAAGCAAGTGCTCGATACCTTGCCAGGCAGTATTCCCAGTTTAAATCACCTGCCGATAGGATGCCGCTTGGGACCACGTTGCCCCAATGCCGAACGCAAGTGTGTAAAAGCACCACCGCTGCAGTCGTTAAAAGGTCAACAGTTTAGTTGCCATTTCCCAATAAGCTACCAGCGTAAGGAAGATAATCGTGACTAGCCTGATTGAAGTTAACGATCTAAGCAAAACCTATAAAGTGAAGCGTAATTGGTTTAAAACTGATAAAAAGACGGTACTTGAACCACTATCCTTTAAGCTCAATGCACGCGAGACACTAGCCATTGTGGGTGAAGTCGGCTCGGGTAAGTCAACTCTTGCCAAATTACTGGTGGGCGCGGCTAGACCAACAACCGGCAGCATCATTCTTAATGGCCAACCACTGCAAGCAGGTAACTTTAAACAGCGATGCCAACACGTACGTATGATATTTCAAAATGCCGGAGATACATTAAACCCCAGTTTGACCATTCGCCAGCAACTCGAAGAGCCGTTAATGTTGAATACCACATTAAATGAAGCTGAGCGACTGGAGATGATCAGCTCAACATTACAAAAGGTTGGCCTGCTTGTTGATCACATGCATTACTACCCACATATGTTCTCAGGGGGCCAAAAGCAACGTATATCGCTCGCTCGTGCCATTATCTTACAACCCCAGATAGTTATCTTAGATGAAGCTCTAGCGTCGCTTGATTTATCGCTCAGGGCGCAGTTAATTAACCTATTACTCGAACTGCAAGATACCATGGGACTCGCCTATATTTTGGTATCACACGACATTGATGTGATAGAGCATTTCAGCGATAAGTTAATGGTGCTTAGAAACGGTAAAGTCGTTGAATACGGGAATACTACAGATGTGATACTTAACCCTAAAGATAAGTTCACTCGTAAATTGATCATGTCACAGCGCAAGGTACAAGTCCGTTAATTAGGTGGCCAAAATAACTATGCCACTACACCTTTTCCATGTTTAGTTATTGCGGATTCAATTAAGCTGTCACCTAATCCGTTTTAAGACCACAAATATTGCTCAAGTTTTAAAAGATCTTTCGCTGTGGTGTAAGCGGTTACGCCTTTTAATGCCAGTGGAATTGCACCTAATGCGATTTTACGATTGATATGTTTAAAATCTGACTTGGCAAAAGTGCCAGACATACCCGCTACGGAAAATAAATTCTCCTGCAAATAATCCTCAAAGGATACGCCAGTCACTTTTTCCACAACTAAGCCTCTTAAAATAGTGTTGTTGTTGCCGTAGTCGAATTTTTCTCCAGGAGAAAACTTTAATGTTTTTAGCTGCTTTAAATCGTCAAGAGCCTGAATTGTTGTCATATTGGCTCGGTATTTTACATCGGGTAAGCCACTACTATGCGTTAACAAGTGCTCAATGGTGATCTCATGTTTCCAATCAGGTAACTCTGGAAAATAATCAGCAATAGACTGGTTGAAGCTGATTTTATTCATTTGTTTTAGTTGCAGTAATGCAATGACAGAAAACTCTTTAGTAATTGAGCCAGGGCTAAATGCGTAGTTGGTTGTTAACTTATCAGAAGAGTTTTTTCCTACTTTACCGATAGCTTTTTCAAATAGAACTTCATCGCCTTTAGATATCAAAACAACGCTATTAAATCCTACTTTGTTATTTGCCTGGATAATCAGGTTTTCTAACTGATTTTTTTGCTTTTGTTGAGTGCTTATTGAATTTGAGGACGAACACCCTAACAGATTGAACATAAAAACTAGTGATACTAATAAAGTTAAAGGTTTGTTCATTGTATTTTCCAAATAATTTGCATTAGGCGTTCACTGAACGATTTCTCGCCATATCTAACCAGCATGTTCTCGATTCTAAATGTGAGACAGAATACATATGGAAGATTAAATACTTCTTAGCTGAACATTAAAAATATTTAATGTTCCAAAAAGGTTTCTTTAATTTTGACCCATTAGGCTAACAAGGAAAAATTATTTAATGGAGTTACTTAAGAATGAAAATTTTTAGACATATTGGATTAAAAGCTGTAGTGGTATTCATATCCGTATTTCCTGCGCACCTGATAGCTGGTAACGAAACAGGGAGCGTTGAATGCGAATCAACATGTCAACTCAATCTTGCAAATGAATACTTTGATTTACTAAATGCAGTAGGTAAAAAAGGTTCTACGGATAAGGATATAGAGAAGTTAATTTCTTCTATGCATGATGATGTACAATATATCCACGTAAGGTTTGGAGCTGAATTTAATCAAACGTCTTGGCGTAAAGCATTTCTTAGAAACTTAAAGAAGGGGTTTTATACGGCGACATCAAAACAAGAAATTCGAATCTTACGTTCTATTGATGGTAAAGGTTATTTAGCTGTTGAATATGCCCACGGCTCAATCAATAACGATAATTGGATACCAGAAGAAGGGCAATTAGTCATATTTGGTTTTACCGATGGTAAGATTTCAATGATCAAAGAACTTTGGTAAACAAACCCAAATATACCCAATGGGAATGAACTTTTATGATAGTTAGAAAAAAAGTAGGTGTGGTTTACTTTAGTAAAACGGATATAACCGCTCAATTGGTAAACTCGTTTATTGAAGGTGTTGATGGCAACAACCAAATTGAAATTATTAAGCAACGAGTGTCTGGCAAAGATATTGTCGAAGGTCGATACGTAAATATGAAAGCGATTGATTCATTAACTTCATGCGATGCCATAATCTTTGCTACTCCAACCTATATGGGGGGCGTATCAGCTCAGTTAAAATCTTTCCTTGATGCCACTAGTGAACTTTGGTGCAAACAACTTTGGGCTGGAAAATTTGCAGCTGGCATTACCTGTGGCAGTGCGCTAAATGGCGATCAAAGTTCAACACTTCAATATTTAATTACATTTGCCAATCAACAAGGCATGTTGTGGCTCGGACTTGATACTCCGTTTGGTTATACAGATGAGCCAGTTAATAGACTAGGTTGTCAGTTGGGTGTTACTGCTCAATCTGATGGAGAAATGGCCTCAAAAGAAGATTTAAATACTGCTCGTTATCTTGGAGAAAGAATGGCAACAATTGTAGGTAAAAATTAAATTTGTTTAATGTTTTAAACAGGTTAATTTAATTTAGATTGTTCATCATTGAGTTCCAATAAACAGGAGCAATATGATGAAAATCCAATCAAGTTTTATATGTTTAATCACGGTATTATGTATCGCTGGCTGCACTAGTTTAAGTCCAATTGTAAATGACAGTGTTAATGTCTTAAATGAAGCTGATTCAAAAAGAGTAGAAGTAAGTAACAACGGGTCTGGAGAATCAATATCTTCCAGCGTTAAAGTAAAGAGCGGTATTTCAGGCAAGCACACTGAAATACAAAAAGTGAAGCAATCTTATTTGCCTAACAAGTCAAGCTTTGTAGGTAATTGGAAAGGACAGTTGTCAATGATTGACCACTTTCATTCTTTAACACTTAACTTCACTGAGGAAGACGGTGTTCTTAATGCCAACTATGACTTTTGGGGGATGAACTCAAAAAATAAATCGGAGGAACAAGCTCCCGAAATTAGTTTTTCATATTTTGACGAAGAGCTAGAACTAGTGTTACCCGACGCTGGAATTAGGTTAAGCGCTAAGCAAACCACAAATACTAGCATTGAAGCCGATGTATATTGGCTAGGACATTCTCAAAAAGTAACCTTTTCAAAAATCGCGGCAGAAGAAATTCCTAAAATGACCCATCACACTATGGGGCAGAAAATGAACGTCGCAGTATTGTTATTTGATGATGTAGATGTATTAGATTGGGCTGGCCCACTAGAAGTTTTTGTTCATGCACACAGCTTTAATACCTACACAGTTTCATCAAAAAGTAGGGCGATGAGTGGTGCAGGTTATAGTGTGACCGCTGATTATACGTTCGATAATATGCCTGAACCTGATATTGTTATCATCCCAGGTGGCAGAATAAGCCCTCTGTTCCTAGATGAAAGAACGATGGCATGGATTAAAAAGCAAAGTACTAACTCAAAGTATATGATGTCTGTATGTAATGCTTCAGCACTAATGGCAACAACAGGTTTATTAAATGGAGAACAAGTAACAACCCATCAAAGCTGGATACCCTGGATGGAACAGTTATCAAAACAACATAATTATGAAGTGATAAATGGGCAAAGATTTGTTGATAATGGAAAGATCATAACCACTGCTGGTGTATCTGCTGGAATTGATGGCGCTCTTCATATTGTAGCCAAATTATTAGGGGAGCCTAGAGCTAGAATGACAGCTAAAATGATTGAATATGATTGGCAACCTACTGAAAAATATTAAAGAGGAAGGCAATGAATTTGTTGTTGATAGAAGATGAGAAGTCTATTGCAGAATATATTTGTAAGGGCTTTAAAGAGGCTGGGCATAATATTGAGTGGAGCCAAAATGGAAAGTTGGGCTTCACACTTGCAGTAGAGCAGGATTTTGATGTATGCATCGTTGATCGTATGTTGCCAGAGCTTGATGGACTCTCCATTGTTAAAGGGCTGCGAGCTATTAGCAACAAAACACCTATTATTATTCTCTCGGCCTTATCGGATGTTGATGAAAGAGTGAATGGTTTAACCGCCGGTGCAGATGACTATCTAGTAAAGCCCTTTGCTTTTAGTGAACTTGAGGCGAGAGTTCACATTTTAGGCAGTCGTGGCAAAGCAGAGCAAACTTATCAACCGTCATCAATTTTATTTGCAGATATCGAACTTAACTTGCTGACCCGTGAAGTAACGGTTAATAACACTAAAATAGAGTTAAAAACTAAGGAGTTTGGTTTATTAGAAGCGCTAATTCGTCAACCTAATCGAGTATATTCAAGAACCATGTTAATGGAGAAAGTCTGGGGGTATAACTTTGACACGCAGACTAATGTGATAGATGTTCACATTAGTAATTTAAGAAAAAAAATCGAATCGGTTAGTAAACTCTGTTTATTAAAAGCAGTTAGAGGCGTTGGTTATAAGTTGGAAAAGGTAAACGATGAATAGCTATATTGGTAAATTGGTGCTGATATATTTTTTCATCACCGTGGCAATGTTGATGGCTCTCATCCCCATCTATAACACTATAGAGTCTCAACAAAGCAGTAAAATCGAGACTATTCTTCAACCACAATGCGCTTATTGTGAGCTAAGAGATAAATATGCTAAAGCAGGACGTGACGCTTTAAAGCTTCATATGTTTGAAAAACCTCAAGATAAGTGGCTCACGACCTTAATTTTCAAATCTAATGAAATGGACAAAGTTTCCAGTTCACCTTGGGTTCAATCCGAGGTTACGTCAGCTATGGCGTTAACTAATGAAAATAAGATTGAAGTTACCGTCAACGTAAATCCGACTGCGGGCAAAGAGCTTATTCTTATTTATTTGGATTCAGACACCTACCTTCTTATCGAACAATATTTATCTGTTTCTCAACAAACACCTCTGAATACTATTGAAGAGGTTAAGACACAAGTCAATGAAGCACTTTTTCAAAGTTTGTTTATTACGCTATTTTTCACTACGCTTATTTTTATTTTAACCCTTTATTTTTCTAGAAAAATATATAAAAAACTAAATAATATTAATGAGATATCAGAGTCCATTTATGCGACTGGCGACCTTTCTAAAAGAATTCCACATACAAACGGTAATAGTGAATTTGACAGGTTAGCTAAACAACTAAACATAACTTTCGAAGCAATAGAAAACAAAGTATCTGACATTCGTAATATCTCCAATACATTGGCACATGAATTAAAAACGCCTTTAACTCGATTGACTCACCAAATAGAAGAATTGAACATCCCCGAAGAAAAACATTTACTGTTAAAAGACAGTGCTTACAAAGCCAATGATATATTTAACGCCATTCTTCGGATATCTCACTTAGAAAGTGGCAGCGCAAGGGTATCAAGGACAACTGTAAGTATTGAAAAAATTATCACTGACGCAGTAGAATTTTTAACACCAATGGCGGAAATTAAAGACCAAAAGGTTTTGGTAGATATTGAAGCAGCAAACGTTCAAGTTGATCAAAGCTTAACTTCTCAGGCGTTAATCAACCTGTTAGATAATGCTATCAAGTATTCTCCGCACTCTACGACTATTCAAGTGAACGGAAAGGTTCAAGGCAATTCTCTAGTAATATCCGTTCAAAATGAAACTGCTAAAATACCTACTGACGAACTGAGAATGTTAAAACAACGCTTTACCAGAGGTTCAAATACTTCAAGTAATGAAGGGCTAGGTTTAGGACTCTCTCTTGTAGAAGCCATTGCCATTGCTCATCAAGGTTCACTTAAACTAGAAAGCGGTGAATTTGGTTTTAGAGCATCGATTTCGTTTGTTATTTGGACTTCCCAGACTTTGCTAGACACCAAATGAGTTACATTGTAACTTCAACTAGAGGTGTTTATGAGCAAAGGCAAACGGTATACCCAAGAATTCAAAATTGAAGCAGTTAAGCAAATCACCGAGCGTGGTTATTCAGTTGCTGAAGTATCCGAACGATTAGGTATTTGTACTAAAACGTTATATCACTGGCACATTCGGTAGTATTAATTCTAGGTCTTTAACTATTTAGTGTTAAAAGCTTTTATTGAAATATATTCGTTTAAATCACTTTCGTTGGGCGAAATGTGGGGTTGAAGAGCGTATTTTACCGTACCCAAGGCCGGAAACTCAATATAACGTGCTATAAGATGTTGATATTAATGATAAATATAATCGACACGGAATGGTTTTGTTGTGACTCACACTGTGCTAAGGTGTTGATTGTAAAGAAGAATAAAATAAGGATCTACGTCATGTAGATCCTTAATTCCATATCAGCCCAGAGCTCAGCTCTGGTTTTTTATTATCACAATACTATCGTAACCTGAGGCCGATTAATCTGCGCCTTCGTTATGTAGATCGAGAATCGAATCCGCTTCTTTGTCTGAGCTTTCTTTGGTTTCGTTGTTACGTGCAGCATCAAGTTGAGTTAAGTAATCGTTATCGATGTCATTGGTAATATAATGGCCATCGAATACTGAGGTTTCAAACGTTTTGATGTCTGGGTTAGCTTTACCTACCGCACTAATAAGATCAGGTAAGTCTTGGTATATCAAGCGATCAGCACCAATCAACTCACAAATATCTTCAAGTTCACGGCCATAAGCGATAAGCTCATTAGCACTTGGCATATCGATACCGTAAACATTTGGAAAACGCACTTCTGGGGCCGCAGAAGCAAAGTAGACTTTCTTTGCACCTGCTTGGCGTGCCATCTCAATAATTTGACCTGATGTGGTACCACGGACAATAGAGTCATCAACCAGTAATACGTTTTTACCTTTAAACTCTTGATGAATCGCATTTAACTTGCGACGCACTGATTTCTTGCGCTCAGCTTGACCTGGCATAATAAAGGTGCGACCGACATAACGGTTTTTCACAAAACCTTGTCGATACGGCAAATCAAGTTCATGGGCAATTTGCAAAGCTATATCACATGATGTTTCAGGAATTGGGATAACCACATCAATATCGAGATCTTCCCATTCACGAGCGATCTTCTTACCAAGTGCCACCCCCATTTCAACTCGAGAGCCATAAACGCTCATTTTATCAATTGTTGAATCTGGACGTGCAAAATATACGAACTCAAATATACACGGGTTATAGCTTGGGCTTTCGGCACATTGATGGCTAAATAATTGGCCATTTTCAGAAATGTAAATGGCTTCGCCTGGCGCAACGTCACGGATAAATTCAAAATCACAAGCATCAAGTGCTACCGACTCTGAAGCGACCATGTATTCAGTACCCTTTTCGGTTTCACGCTTACCAAAGACTAATGGACGGATACCATTAGGGTCACGAAACGCAACCATACCATGACCAACAATTAGAGCAACCGTAGCATAGGCGCCACGAACAATTTTATGAACATTGGCAACTGCGCTGAAGATATTTTCAGGGCTCAATTGTAAGTTATTGCTTTTGCTCAATTCGTGAGCCAAAACATTTAACAGCAATTCAGAGTCAGAAGTTGTATTAACGTGACGACGAGCACTGTGATATAACCAATCCGCTAATTCGCTAGCGTTTGTTAAGTTACCGTTATGTGCAAGGGAAATGCCGTAAGGAGAGTTAGAGAAAAATGGCTGTGCTTCAGAAGAGCTAGAGGTGCCGGCGGTTGGGTAGCGAACATGGCCTATACCAATGTTACCTTCCAATCGCAACATGTGACGCGTGTGGAACACGTCTTTCACTAAGCCATTAGCTTTTCGTAATCTGAACTTGTTATCACTAATGGTTACGATACCAGCCGCGTCTTGACCACGATGCTGAATGACTGTTAAACCATCATATAATGCTTGGCTGACCGGTGATGTACCGACGATGCCAACAATACCACACATGTAACTTCTCTCCGCAAGAATGCAATATTAAGATAAGAAACTTGAGGTGCTCTTAATGTATTCAAAGAACCACTCAATAATCACCTTAAACTCGGGAATTAATACTGCCTGTTGCCACCACGTGGTTTTTGGAGCGGGTGTGAACGCATCCATAAAAAACAACATAGCGCTGACGACAAGTACGCCTCGTAAAGCGCCAAATGCCAGCCCTAACACACGGTCGGTACCAGACAATCCTGTTTTTGAAACCAGTTGCCCTATTATGTAATTGACTATTGCCCCAACGATTAAAGTTGCCACAAACAAAATGGCAATCGCTGCAGCATTGCGCAACATGGGATCATTAATATTTGTTAAATACGCTGCTAGCACTTCATAAAAGCTGCTGGCAACAAAGAAAGCAGATATCCAAACAACGAGTGACACCGCTTCTTTTACGAAACCGCGCACCAAACTGATTAGTGTTGAAATGCCTATTATTGTTAAAATGGCATAGTCTATCCAGATCATTGCCTTGCCTTCCTCATTAATCGCGCGCATTCTAACAGATGCGACGCCTTAGTTACTACTGATTTATTGTAAATAGCCGGCATTAACCATCAATTGGTGTAAATTCGACTACTCTGCCTTGAACACCGGTGAGCGCCTTTAAGTCAGCAATCTTGTTTTCTAAATTCGTTTTGCTGACCTCAGGGCCAATAAGGACTTTAGTCAATGTTCCCGATGCGGTATTTATTGGTTTGGTATAAACGGTATAACCCGCTTGTTTAAGCTTACTTAACAACAAAGCGACATTGTTTTGATTTTTATAGCTACCAAGTTGTAAAGCATAACTTTTCGATTTATCAATCGCCGCTGGCGTAACCTTTGGTCGGTTTGATGAATTGATTGACGTTAGAGGTTTTACTTCGACAACCTCTGTTTGACTAGCCGAGGTTGCTTTATCATTAGTGACCGGCTTAATCGCTGTTGCTTGTACGGCAGCCGCTGTTAAGTCGAGCTTTTGATCGTCAGCATTGATATCTGCTACCTGAGTCTGTTCGCTAGTATCAGTAAAAGGCTTATGATCAAAACGGCTTACCTCGGTTAACTCAACTTTTTGAGCACCTTGTGGAATGGCTTCAAACTGAGCTTGGTAAGCCTTTTTTTCACCGTCAAAAAAGCTTGGTAAAAAAATAACCGCAGCCGCCGCCACGATAATTGTACCAACTAATCTGTTTTGAAATGGTGTTGACAAAGTGTCTCCTTAAAATAGGTCTTGAATTTCAGCTACCGTCAGAAACGAACCAAAGATCAAAACCATATCCATTTTATTTGCATCATTTATCGCTATTTTATAGGCATCCTTTACATTGTCAAAACTATTCACCGACTGTTGCTGTTTTGTTAGCACATCAACTAAAAGTTGCGCCTGAGCGCCTCGTTCATTATGCAGTGAAGCGACATACCAATCATCAACGACACAGGTCATTGCTTGCAGAGTACCGGCAACATCTTTGTCTTTTAACATGGCAACGACAGCCAACACCCTGCCCTGCTTTTTACTGGCAACCATGTCTGCTAGATATCTCGCTGCATGAGGGTTGTGAGCGACATCGCAAATAACTAATGGCTGTCGCTGCAAAGTTTGCAATCGTCCTTCAAGCTGACAGCCTTGTATCCATTGATTAACTTGCTCTTCGGATAGATGCTTACCAAGCAAGTGCAAGGTGGTTAGCGCCGTGGCAACATTGTCTCTTGGGATCATTGGCGCGGATAACTCATCCAGTACAGTATCGGTTAAGTGAAAACACCAGGGGTTAGATAACGACGTCCGCTCAATAAAGAAATCTACTTGGCGTTGATATAGCTGACAGCCGAGTTTGTTAACATGGTCAATTACATTGCTCGGCATATTGGGATCACCGATAACTAACGGTTTACCTGCACGAGCAATGCCAGCTTTTTCCATACCAATGGCTTCGCGGGTATCACCTAAGAACGCCTGATGATCTAGATCGATGCTAGTGATAACACTGATATCGGCATCAATTATATTGGTTGCATCGAGGCGCCCACCTAAGCCCACTTCTAAAATAACGAAATCAGGCGCTCGTTGTTGGCAAATCATCAGTGCCGCGAGCGTTGTGTACTCATAATAGGTTAATGATATATCACCGCGTGCTTGTTCAATCAGGGTAAACGCATCAATAAGCGGTTGATCGTCAATCTGCGAGTGGTTTACACGAAGTCGCTCATTAAAGCGTTCTATATGAGGTGAGCTATAAACTGCAACAGAGTGCTGCAAATCAAGTAAGACGTGCTCTAAAAAGGCGCACGTTGTGCCTTTACCATTGGTACCAGCAACGGTAATCACCGTTGAAGCGCTTAAATCAATATCTAGTCGCTTGGCCACGGCAGAGATTCGTTCTAATCCCATGTCAATTTCAGTGGCATGGATAGACTCTAAATAAAAAAGCCATTCATCTAGCGTGGCTGGCGATGAATGGCTAATTTCGTTGTTCATATAAACCTTTTAATTAAATGGTTGGCTCTGGGTGCCCCATGAACTTAGCAATTTGGCGTGCTAATGTTGAGCGCATCTCGCGACGATCAACAATCATATCAATGGCACCATGATCTAGTAAAAACTCAGAGCGTTGGAAACCTTCTGGTAATTTTTCGCGAACCGTTTGCTCAATAACGCGCGGACCAGCAAAACCAATCAATGCTTTTGGCTCGGCAACATTAATGTCACCTAGCATAGCTAAACTGGCCGATACACCGCCCATGGTAGGATCGGTTAACACCGAGATAAATGGCAAACCTTTTTCACTCATTTTGGCTAGTGCGGCACTGGTTTTTGCCATTTGCATTAACGACATTAAGGCTTCTTGCATACGAGCACCACCACTGGCCGAAAAACAAACTAAAGGCAAGTTATGAGCTAAACATTCCTCAGCGGCTTTGACAAATCGAGCACCGACAACGGATGCCATTGAACCACCTAAAAACGAAAACTCAAAAGCGACAGCAATAACAGGCATACCGGCTAACTCACCGCGCATCGCCACTAATGCGTCTTTTTCTCCAGTTGCCTTTTGTGCCGCAACTAAACGGTCTTTATAACGCTTCGAATCTTTGAATTTTAGCTTATCTTGAGGCTCTAAGTCAGCACCAATTTCAAGTTTTTCACCTTGATCTAAAAACATTTCTAAGCGTTTACGTGCACCAATACGCATGTGATGATCACACTTAGGACACACACCGAGTAAGCGCTCAAGTTCTGCTTTATATAATACCGCACTACATGATGTACACTTTGTCCATACCCCTTCAGGGATATTGCGCTTACTTGACGAAGACTGCTTCGGTTTTGGGAGAATTTTTTCAATCCAGCTCATAGTACATGTATACCTATTTGGTCCATTGTTAAACACCAATTAGCAGGCTCTAACAATATCAATGAGTTTATTGATCGCTAACCTAATAGCAACCTTTATTATTAATCTTACAGTTAATGCTAATTTAACCATATTTAGGTAACCAATTTACAGCAAAAACTGGTCTGTTTTCTCGGAGTTTAATTCAAATGTGCGCAATTTAACCACTGATTGCGACACACAGAACCGAACAAAAAACAGTCAAAAAATTGTAGCTTTATGGTAAAAATAATGGCCCAGATTCAGGTTTCGGTATATTAAACTGCTCTGGGTAGTCGACATCAACAAAATAAAGGCCGCCTGAAGGCGCTGTCATGCCTGCTTTGCAACGATTACGTTGAGCAAGTACCTCGGCAATCCACTCAACCGATTCCAATCGTCGACCAACTCGCATTAAGCTACCAACGATATTACGTACCATATGATGCAAAAAGGCGTTGGCCTTAATGTCGACAATAACATATGCTCCTTGGCGACTCACATTGCAGTGGAATACCGTTCTAAGTGGCGAGTTAGCTTGGCAGTGAACCGTTCGATATGAGGTAAAATCATGAGTACCAACAAGCTGTTGCGCCGCCTGATGCATTAATTGCTCGTCGAGCGGGTAATAACAAAAACTTAAGCCCTTATAAAAGATTGCTGGGCGGTATGGGCCATTGTATATTACATACTTATAGCGACGAGCGGTGGCCGAAAAGCGTGCATGAAAGTCATCGGTTACTTCCTTACCCCACTTTACCACAATATCTTTTGGTAATTTGGTATTAACCCCTAATGTCCAACCACGTTCACCGCGATCAACAGGTGAGTCAAAATGGACCACTTGACCTGTACCATGTACACCTGTGTCGGTACGCCCGGCACAAATCACTTCTGTAGGCTGATTAACTACCGCAGATAACGCCTGCTCCAACTCTTGTTGAACGCTGTTAACATGGTTTTGGCGCTGCCAACCACAGTAATTACTACCATCGTACTCGATACCAAGTGCAAAGCGCATATTCTCTCCTCTAGATGTTCACGCTTAAGTATACAGCGCAAGCAATAATCATTATTAGATTCAGTAATCCAATAACATCACCCGGCTTAAAAAACGGCGCTACTATAGCACAAAAGCGTTTACATAGAGAATTTTGTCAAAACAAAATGCCGACAAACGTCGGCATTTTTCAACAGAGAAAAGAGGGGGCGTTTATGATTTAACAGAATACAACAAATGCTGTGCTTGCTGCTTTTGTGCTGAATTACCAACCTTCATTACGCTTTTCAATATGACGGCGGCGTTATCTAAGTCACCTATTTCAATGTAAACCTGAGCCAAGTCTAATTTAGCATTAACGCCATGCTTGTCATCATCAACATTAACGTGCTTTACATTACTGGTAAATTCATCAAACTCTTCTAGGCCAACATCAATATTCGCCGTTGAGTAGCGTTGCTCATCAAACTCTTCTGCTGCTTCAGACTCTTGCAACAACTGTTCGACAGATAAGTACTCTGCCGATGGCGCTTGATTTTCCGTACGGACTGGCGTTGCCGTTGCAACATGGCCATCATTTACCACTTTTTGCTGGGTATGTGTTTGATGTTGCGATGCAGGCTGTTGTGGCTTGGCTGGTTGTGCATGTGATTCTGCAGAAATTTGTTCTAACAATCTGTCAAATTCCACATCATCGAAATCTCCGATGTCTTTGTTAGCTGGGTAAGTTACCTGCTCTGCTTGCAACTTAGCAGTCTGATTTAGGTTGCCTGATGTGTCTGAAGCTGAACGCAATTGCACGGGTTTAGAGTCTTTATCAAGCATATCATCGATAATCTGATCAATATTTAAATCATCTGATGCATGGTTCGCTGTGCTCGTTGTCGCGCTAGCATTATCCGTTGATTTTGTTTGCAGAACATCGAGCAACTCATCGTCGCTCATCAACGATTGAGAACTGGTTGCCCTATCTAACTCGATACTATCAAATGCACCAGCGACACTGTAGTTGTCCGTCGTTTTCGCAGGTGATTGATTATGACTAACGCCCTGACCTGCTGATGCAGTTACTTCGGCATCCTCTCTAAAGTCGGCCATATTGATATTATCGACGATTTCATTAACGGTTTTAGGTTTGGCTTGGTTAAATGGCGTCTTTGACTGACTTGCATTATTCGGCGTCGTCGTTGGCGCAGATACTTGCACTTCAAGGCGACGACGGCGCATAACCATCACAAACAGCACCACAACCAAAGCAGCCAAAATAAAGTTACTTGTCCATATAGTCCAAGGATTACTCAATAAACCTTGTTGACTTGCGGCCAACTTTTTTTGTTCATCTAGTAATCGTTGTTCTCGCTGCTGAGTTTGTTCCAGTAACTTTTGTTGCTCAGCCAACTTTTGATCCATTTTAACTTGGATCTCATTGGCTTTCGCTACTTCATACTGCAAATACGTAAGCTGATCATCAACAGCATCCAAACTTTCTTTAAATGCAATATTATCAGATGCAACTTGTGGCTGAGTACCGTCAACAGGTATATCAGTTGCGTCTGTAACCGGCATCACAGCCGACTGATTATCATTAGCGGTGAACAACTCGTTGCTTGCAGAGTCCGGTTTCGTATCTGACACGCTAATTTGAGGGTTAGATTGCGGTGCAACAGATGCCGATTGTTCGTCAGCGCTATCAACTTTAGGGTTGCGGTTAATCGCCTCAACTTGAACAGCAACATCTGGTGTTGCTGTTACAGCATTGTCTCCAGAGTCCGACTCCAAGGTAACCGTTGCTTGCGCTAGGGTATTTAAGTCCGCAGGTGCTTTACCGTATGGGTATGGGGATATTTGTTTTACTTCAGCCAGTGATGGTATTTCAAGGTACTGACCTGCAATCATTTTATTGATGTCGTTACGCAAAAACGCCTTTGGATTTTTCTTAAATAAGGCCACCATCACTTGATAATTTGATACGCTATTATCAGGTCGATGAGCAACAGCAATCTTCCATAATGTATCCGTGGTTTGTATTGGTCCATAGGCTTCTTGTTTTCCAGCAAGTACATTATCTACAGGCTGCTGTGATGTAGCAGCACTTGCGTTGCTTTCTGTTGCTTGTACTAAACCAGCGCTCGTTACAATTAACCAACTGCACACGGCTATCACGGCACACTTAGGTGCGAATCCGGATTTATTATTATTAGTCACCATCATGAGATCCTTCGTTATCAAAGGCTGTGAAAATATCCATTATTATCCACGCATCCAACCGACAATATAATTGCCCGCTTCATTTTGGAAGTTAGCAATGCATTCAATAGGTTAGAAAAAGGTCATTGAGTACTATAAACTAGTTAGTATGGATATACTACTGCTTTTTTGATGTTTTCCTTTTTCAATATGTACAAAAATTAGGCCTACCCAGATTGATTGACAAGTACTTCAACATCATTGCCTTTTCGTCATCTGTGTTAGTGATATTTAAGGCTCATCACTAACTATAAGTGGAACAGTCAGCGGTGGTGAAGGCTGGGTGAAATTTGCGGTTACAATATCGAAATGAGGCGTACAAATAGTGCATTACTCTCATTGCAGAGAACACACTCGCAATATCAGTGTGGAAACGCAGGTGATACCATAAGTTAAAGGCTGTAAATCGCGATATGACTTAAAGTAGTTAACATTATTGAAGCAACACACTTAATAACCGCTCGGCAAAAATAACCAAACGCAAAGTAGCGTTGTAGGCGTGATGATAAAATTCCTAACAACGCTCAAAATTACTATTTGCTATAAAGCGATTTTATCGCTTACAAATAATCGCGAATCAACACTTCAGCAATTTGAATACTGTTGGTTGCAGCACCTTTACGTACGTTATCTGAAACAACCCACATATTGATCCCGTGCGGATGTGAGATATCTTCGCGAATACGGCCGACGTAAGTTTCATCATTACCGCTTGAATCACCAACTTGGGTTGGAAAATCTTCGTCATTTTCAGCAACAACAACACCAGGCGCGTTAGCTAGCAATTGTTTTACTTCTTCCGCTGATGTTTGTTGGCGTGTTTCAATGTGGACCGCTTCACCATGACCATAAAATACAGGCACGCGAACCGCAGTAGGATTAACCAAGACGCTATCATCACCAAGGATTTTTTTGGTTTCCCAGACCATTTTCATTTCTTCTTTGGTGTAACCATTGTCCATGAACTTGTCGATTTGCGGGATCACATTAAAGGCAATTTGTCGTGGGAAGTTTTCGACCTTCACTGGCTTACCTGACAGTAAATCGGCGCATTGTTTAGCCAACTCTTCAATGGCTTCTTTACCCGCACCTGATACTGATTGGTAGGTACTGACATTAATGCGTTCAATACCAACAGCATCATAAATAGGCTTCAATGCCACCATCATTTGAATGGTTGAGCAATTAGGATTAGCAATGATGTTACGGTTACGATATTCAGCAAGGGTATGTGGATTTACCTCTGGTACGACTAAAGGTACGTCCGGCTCGTAGCGAAATTCAGAAGTATTATCGATAACAATACAGCCCGCATCGGCAGCTATCGGCGCAAATTTTGCCGACACCGCACCACCAGCTGAGAAAAAGGCAATTTGCGCTTGGCTAAAATCAAACAGTTCGGCATCGATAACTTCGATACTTTCACCGTTAAATTCTACTATTTCACCTGCACTGCGAGCACTCGCAAGCGGGAATAAAGTGTTCACAGGGAATTTTCGCTCTTCTAAAATTTCGATAATTTGCTTGCCGACTAAGCCCGTTGCCCCTAATACAACAACGTCAAATTTTTGTGCCATTTCTTCTCTCTAATTAAAATCTATCTGATAGTTTATATTGCTAAACTTTTGCTGGTTATGCAAAGCCTAATTGTCGATATATTGCCGTAATTTGATGATAGCTCTGGGGTAATGATAGTGCACTTAATTCTCGCCTCTCTGGATAGTTTTTTCGTAACCAGTCAAAACCACGGCTGGCCAGTTGCGAACGCATAATTTGGTCGTCACGGCGCACATCATAAACAGCAAAAATAGTCTCACGTAACTGGTCAGGTAAATGTATAGACGCCATGTTAGGTAGCGCCATGTCAGCTTTAGGGAGAAAATCTATCAAACGTTTATTTGTTGGACGTCCTAGAGTCTGAGCAAGGGCTTGATAGAGCATTTCTGTGCCACGGGCTTTACCCTCTAGACTATAGCCCGCTATATGTGGCGTGGCGATATCGCAATATGGCATCAGTTCCTCAAGAATATTAGGTTCATTTTCCCAAACATCCATGACTAAGTAAGGCGCTAATTGCTTGCTCTTAAGTGCTAGCAATGCCTTATTGTCTATCACTTCACCACGACAAGCATTAATAAGGATCTGCTGCTTACTCAATTGTTGCAAGCGCTCGTTATCAAACATATGAAACGTCGCATGCTCACCTGAGTGCGTCTTCGGTACATGCAGAGAGATGATATCGCATTGACACACCTCATCTAATGAAGAAAACATTCGCGGATCGCCAGATGCCTCAAGAATTGGGTCGCATAATTTATACTCAACACCTAACGCTGCCAATTTTCGAGCCAAAGCAGTGCCAGTATTACCTGCGCCGACAATGCCAACGGTTTTATCTTGTAGGATAAACGGTAAACGTTCAGACATTACCATAATGGCACTGAGTACATACTCTGCAACCGATACCGCATTACACCCTGGCGCATTGGTGAAAGTCACATTACGCTGGGCTAAATATTGGCGATCAACATGGTCAAAGCCAATTGTTGCCGTGCCAACAAACTGTAAACTATGATTGTCGGCCAATAATTGTTGATTCACTTGGGTGATAGAGCGCACTAATAATACATCGGCGTCGCTCACTTGCTGTGCTGACACTGCTCGTCCAGCAAAAGGCGTTAATTGCCCAAAATCGGAAAAAAACTGTTCAGCGTATGGAATGTTCTCATCGTAATAAATTTTCACGGCTATGACTCTTAGCTTTTTTCGCCATTATAAACGAAAAAAGCCAGGATAATCCTGGCTTTTGTAAATACGTTCATCGATGCTTAGCAATTGGCGATGTATATATCCGCTAAAGTGAGTGGATAAACACCATCATGATGGCCAGTGGACATACAAATTTGGTGTACCATGGCCATACTTTCCAAAACAGACTATGGGCAACGTTTTCATTGCCTTGTTTTATTTCATTAAGCATTTCTGTACGATTCCAAATCCAGCCAACAAATACGCAGCATAACATGGCGATAATAGGCTGACCGTACTCTGTTGCAACCATCGCGATCAAATCAAGCATAAAGTCGAGATTGAATATAATGACCACACTAATGATAAAAATAAACAAACCAATCAACGTGGTCGCTTGCTTACGCTCCATATCGTGACGCTCAACAGCGTAAGACACGGGTCCTTCAAGCATTGAAATAGAAGACGTTAACGCAGCAATACTCATCAATACAAAAAATGCGAAGGCAATGAACAAGCCAATAGCCCCCATGCCATCAAACAAGCTCGGCAGTACCGCAAACACCATGCTTGGTCCTGATATTAAACTGCCATCAGCGGCGAAGATCTCTACGCCTTGATGTTGAGCGACATACATAGCAGGAATGATCAATAAACCGGCCATGAAGGCAATCGATACATCAATTAAGGTCACTTGTGCACCAAGCTTGACCAAGTTTTCTTTTTTACTGATGTATGAGCCATAAATAACCATCACGCTAGTACCTAAAGATAGCGAAAAGAACGCTTGCCCTAAGGCACTGATCAGTAAATCAGGCTCAAATACACGATTTAAATCTGGGTTAAGATATGCGCGTAACCCTTCCGTAGCACCATCTAAGGTAATCACATATAAAATAAGTGCCAATAGTAATAAAATCAGCGCAGGCATCAAGCGCTTCGACCACTTTTCGATACCTTGCTCTACACCTTTACGGATAATCATAATGGTTAACAACATAAACAAGGCGGTAAACAAAACATTTCGCACCGCGCCTTGCGTTGTCACCCAAGAGGCAACCGATGATAAGCTGATCATCTCCGCAAACGGTTGCACGGCATACGACATCATCCAACCAGCAATAATACCATAGAAACTAAGAATTAAACCGGCACAAACAACGCCACCAAAACCAACCAAAAACGCAAAACGTTTTTGCCATTGATGACGTGACATTTTTTGCATTGATGTTACCGCGTTGGCTTGACCATAACGACCGATGACAAGTTCAGCCATAAATGCCGGGTATGCTAAACAGAACGCTAATACCAAATAGACAAGTACAAATGCTGCACCACCATTTGTCGCTGTTTGCGTCGGAAAACCCCATATATTACCTAAGCCAACGGCAGAGCCTGCCGCTGCTAATATAAATCCTAATCGTGAGCTGAACTCACCACGCGTTGAAGCCATACGTTTATCATTCTTTTTAATAATTCATTTAAGAATCGTACCATATCGAAACTCTCCATAATTAGCAAACCCACTTTAGTTAATAATATCGAGTAAACGTTGTAGGCGTGATAACTTGTGGTGAGATGTACTCACAGCAAGGTAAGTTATCGTTGCATCAGTGCATAATTGTTTATTGCTGCAACTGTATAAGTGCAATCGTTTATGAGTGGCAATGAAAAGAGAAGAATAGTGAATTAAGCCCGTTAAAGATACGGGCTTATTTAACTGTTGTTGCCTTGGCGTTCAGGCAAATACTTTAGTCTTTAAAGTTGTTAAACTGAAAGCTTTGCTCTAGCTCTGCGTCACGTACCAAAGCCATCACCGCTTGCAAGTCATCACGCTTTTTACCGGTAATACGTAACTTATCGCCTTGAATCGATGCTTGTACTTTGATTTTACTATCTTTAATTAGCTTAACTAATTTTTTCGCAACCGCTTGTTCTATACCAACTTTAAAAGAAAGGTGTTGAGTATAGGTTTTACCGGTGTGATCAAGCTTACCAAGCGTCATCGCTTTAGCGTCAATTTGGCGTTTTGCTAATTGCGCACGCAGCATATCGAGCATTTGCTTAATCTGAAAATCACCTTCAGCTTTAGCAGTCACATTAGGGTTCTTATATTCAAAAGAGGCTTCAACGCCACGAAAATCAAAACGAGTGCTTAATTCACGAGTCGCATTTTCAGTGGCATTACGAACTTCTTCCATGTCCACTTCTGAGACAATATCAAATGATGGCATTATGATTAACCTATCTATGTTTAGCTATAAATTATTGGCTCAAAGAGTACCAAAGCCCGCCAATATTATCCATATAAGATAGTAAAATGTTAGCTCTTTCATGCTAGTATAATCGCCTTAATTGTTAATAATTCGGGCAAATGTTAATAAATGACAGGTAACACTGCCAAATCAGTATTGATCTCTTATGCGTTTACTCTACTGTGTATCGGCGTAATCGTTGTTAGCAATGGTAGTGACATCAACTTATGGCTAATTAAACACGGTTTACTTGATAAAGCCGGACACTTTATTGGTTTTTTGCTACTCAGTGCTATCGTCGATAGGGTTGTCAAACTCAACCTCACCGTTACGATTACCGCCCTTATTATCTATTCAGGGTTAACAGAGCTTTGCCAATGGGTTTTGGGGTTTCGTAACGCTGAGTTTTTAGATTTCGTCGCTGACGCTGCTGGCTGCTTCAGTTATTATATCGTCATCAAAATCATCACTTGGTTAAGGAACGCAAACGCTTGAATATTGTCATTATAGGCACTGGCGCCATCGCCGGTTTGTTTGCCACTTTGCTCAGCGAAAACAACACTAAAGGCTCGCTATCAGTTAAAAGTAGAGAAGCGAAAACCGGGCATTGGCAATTTAGTTTTCAGTCTCTTGAAGGTAATCTCAAAACTGTTTCTATCCCGTACACTCAACCGTCAGACATCCAAGCAGCAGACATTATTATCAGTTGCGTAAAATCCTATGACGTTCAGCGTGCAATTGCGAGTATTGCCCCACACATACATAACAACTGTAGTATTGTCCTTTGTCATAATGGCTTAGGCACTAGCGAACAAATTAGCCGCTACTTACATCAAGACAATCGGCTTTATTATTTATTAACGACAATGGCTTCACGGCGTGTCTCAGCGCACCATATCCAACATACTGGACTTGGTGAAAATCACCTCGGTGCACATAATCAGGCTATTGCACCCGCGGCAATCCATCAACTTGCTCTGCAACTCCCGTCAACCATATTATGTGATGACATTGCTTATCGGCAATGGCAAAAGCTTGCGATTAATTGTGCCATTAATCCATTAACGGCAATATTTGATGTGACCAACGGTGAGCTAGCGCAAAGCCAATATAAAGAAACCATCGTTAAGACGCTAAAAGAAGTCGTCGAAGTAGCACATGCTGAAAATATCTCCCTTGATTATCAAATGACTCTAGCCTCAGTATGGCGTGTCATCGAGCTGACAGCGGCTAACAGTTCTTCCATGCGTGAAGACATCCGTAATAACAGGCAAACCGAAATTGACTTCATTAACGGCTATATTGTTAACTCTGGGGCTAATCATGGCATCAGGACAACAGTAAATAAGCACTTACAAACCACCATTAAACGACTTTCAAAATAATAAAGAACATGCTGTTTAAGGTGTCAGCCCTGATTACCATTGATAGATTAATAGCGCTTAACGAGACTTCAGTGGCGCAAGTCACCGATGGAAAATCAATTGATGGGAAAGTGGGTATAAATGACAAGGTTATATACATAATAAAAACATACAGAGAAAGCATTAATATTATAAAGCAAAGGCTGATAACATGCTTAGTGCCTGAAATGAGCGTATTGCGTAGCTATCAGCGAAACGCCAAAGGTTTAGCACCGCGCTAATGTTTCCTCTGTTACTATCTTGAGTATATAACCTTTATCGATTGTTAGGTTAAAGCGAACAAGCTACTTAACGATCTCTTTTAAAGCTGGTAACAATGCGGCTTTAATTTCATCGATTTGCTGTTCAGTGTAAGGCACTAATGGACGCACCCCCCATATCGGCTTTGGCCAAGCGGCATCGTGACGATAACGTACCACATGATGAATGTGCAACTGTGGTGTCATATTTCCCAACGCGGCAACATTCATCTTTTCTCCGTGAAACACTTGCATTAACACTTCACTTAACGCACTCGACTCATTGAGAAATTGCTGCTGATCTTGCCAATCCAATTCATATAAGTCTTTTATATCTGCACGGCGTGGCACGAGGATAAACCATGGATACTGGCTGTCGTTACACAATAATAATGTGCACAGAGGAAAATCTAAAAGCTCAATGCCATCTCGTTGTAAATCGCTGTGCAAGGTAAAGTTGTCGCTCATACATGATCCTTATTATGTCATTTTCTGCTACTGCGTGAGCCATATCGGAGCCACGCTGGTACATTAATGGGTTATTTTTTTAATTTCTTTTTCTTAGGTTTATTTTTTCTACCACGACCACGTGCTGCTTTTTTCGCTTCACGTTCTGCTTGGCGTTGCTGTTCTAGCTCGGCAAAGTAAACCTGCTCCTTTTCAACCATATCAGGGGTTTCAAAGGTAATTGGGCCAAGTGTTTTATCACGAATTTCGTTGATTAAAATCTCTGACGCTTTATGAAAATCAACATGACCACCTGCCTTAACACAGCCTCGTTTACGTCCTAATTCTTCGATAAACAAAAAATCTTGGTCTGGTAGGTCATCTATCTTATAACGCTCTTGTAAACGCTGAGGATAAGCAGATAACAAATATTCAGCAGCGAAGCAGGCGATCTCTTCGTGTTCAAATGCTGTATCTTTAACACCACCAGAAATAGCCAATCGATAGCCACTATTTTCATTGGCAATTTTCGGCCACAACATACCCGGCGTATCAAACAAATACAAACCGTCCTCAAGACGTATACGTTGTTGTGATTTTGTGACCGCAGGCTCATTACCAACTTTGGCCTTTACTTTACCAACTAAGGTATTCAGTAATGTAGATTTACCTACATTAGGTATACCCATAATCATGGCATTTATTTGCTTACCCGGTTCATTTTTATTGGGTGCTAACTTGCGAATTAATTCAGGGATCAGCTTAGCCGTTACAGGCTCTTCTGTCGTTAATGCTATCGCTTTAACATTATGCTGTGACTCAAAATAGTCTATCCAAACTTTGGTTAGCTCAGGATCGGCGAGGTCACTTTTATTCAAAATCTTAATTAATGGTTTTTCTCCACGAATTTCAGTGATCATTGGGTTTTCACTACTGAACGGCAATCGCGCGTCACAGACTTCAATTACCACATCGATTTGATGGATGATTTCTTTAATTTCTTTTTGGGCCTTATGCATGTGCCCCGGGAACCAATTAATAGCCATAGAAGTTTTTAAATACAAAAAGATATGCCTATTTTAGCAAGTTAATAGCGTGGATACATTATTATTACCATTTAATGCCTCACTAATGACTTGCTTACCGTGATGAACTGAAAAACTTACAACGCAATTAACGACGGTGTTAATAACTGACTAGAATACCGTGTTGCTAAGGTGAAATTATCGGTTATAAATTGTAGCAAGTAGATTCAATAGTAAAAAAAGGTGCTAAGATTGCGCCGTTATTTGATGACTCAGCAGGACGCTAATTTTCTTCATGATGAAATAACCTTTTACCATTTTGAGGTCCCATTATGGAACTTATTGAAGTGTTCGGCTTTGCAGCTTCTGTCGTTGTCGCAATATCGTTAATGATGAAAAATATTGTGCACTTGCGTATTACGAATATGATCGGTTGCGCTATGTTCTCGATCTACGGCTTTACTATTGGCGCATTACCTGTCGGCATGATGAATGCCTTTATCATGTGCGTTAATATCTACTACCTGAGCAAAATGTATATTGACAAGCGTCATGCCCAAAACGAACTAACTGTACCTGCGGTTTAATCGTTTACATTAATCAAGTATAAAAACCCCGCCCATCTATACGATGGGCGGGGTTTATTTGTCTACTGTCTAGATAACGTGTGAATCACCCTTTCTAACACACATATTTATAAACTTAATTAATTTTTCTTTGTTTCCACTTTGATGTTGTGACCACCGTTACCCAACCAAAGACTTACTGCAACAAGTAAAACAATGAATGCGAGATACAAAAGGCCTAAAATATCTGTCGGTTTTATCTCAACAAGATAAGCAAACACCTTTATGACCAAAAGCATTATCACCACTTTTCCAAGCTTTGCTTTTAACTGATCAATCGACTTTATTTCATAAGCCTTTGATGCGTGTTGTCGAGTGTTCTCAATTGGGCTTATAAATAACTCATATAAACCAAATGCAAAAATGAACAAAACCGAAGCTAATAAAAATGTATCTAATATTTCAACAACATAAAGAATAATATTATCACGAGTTACTGTCGTTGATTGAGTTATAAGATAATCTGACAATGCACTAATGAGATGAATGACTTCATACAGACCTAAACCTATTAAAGATATACCAGTCACCATACAAGAGATGACTCCTAAAACAAGGATTATACGGCTGTTCCATAACATAGACTCGAATAACTTTTCCATTAAACTCCTACTCCCTGACGTTTTATAAATACGAGAAAAACTATTGAGCAATAATGCCTTAACTAACCAACGATGTAAACGTCGGCTTAGCCAACTCAGCGCTATGGCTAAGCAAAAGTATTATATATTAGTAATTAGAGACACCGACATGGATTTGGAAATACCACGAATTCAAGAAGCAAAAAAACGTCGCGAGGTCTGGTTTTTCTAAATAGAAAGCCTAGCGATTATGTCCATGGATGGACGGTATGACGATGTTTCATGGAAGGAAAAACATCGTGAATCTACGCAGTAGGTCGAGCCGAGGCCTTAAACGAGAAAAGCCCGTCGTTAAGACGGGTTTTTCTTAATTAACCTGAACTCGGGATAAAAATTTGAACTAAATGCTAGCTCCACGATCAGATCGTTCGAGCAAAAACCATAAGAACTAGAGCTAGCATGAATAAATTAGTTGAGTTGTTTACTGATTTCGATGATTTTTGTAAATTTTTTGTCCCTGAGTGGCGCTCTTACCAACTAAAGCAAGGCCAGATAAAAAGAGAGCGTGCTTGCCAAATGTCGATGTCCGAAATAATGACGGTCATTGTGCTTTTTCACATGTCTCACCATCGAGATTTTAAAAATTTTTACATCGGCTATGTTGCTCGATTTCATAAGAAGGATTTTCCAAACCTGCTGAGTTACACTCGTTTTCTCGAGCTTATGCCGCGCGCTGTCGTGCCCCTATCTAGCTATTTCAAGACACTCAAATCAACCGACACTGACATATGTTTCATTGATTCAACAAGCATAAAAGTCTGCCACAACTTACGGATACCGAGGCACAAAACATTTGATGGGTGACAAAGGCTATATAAGTAGCAGACTAGAGCAGTCACTCGCAGAACGAGGGGTAAGGTTTATCACGAATGTGCGCAGCAATATGAAAGCCAAAGTTATCTCTGCGTGGGACAAAGCAATGCTGTCAAAGCGCTTTATTATCGAAACGGTAAACGACCAGCTAAAGAATATTTGCCAACTTGAGCATTATAGACACCGCAGTATACATGGGCTGCTACTTACTGTGCTTGGTGCATTAATAGCTTATAACCATAAAACAAATAAGCCATCAATTACTGTTGAAGAATTGATGGCTTAAACCGATCTGAGGTTAAATAGAAAGCCTAGCGATTATGTCCATGGATGGACGGTATGACGATGTTTCATGGAAGGAAAAACATCGTGAACCTACGTAGTAGGTCGAGCCAATACCTTAAACGAGAAAAGCCCGTTCAAACGAACGGGCTTTTCGGAATTGGAAGCCTGGGGATAAGCCACATGGATGTGGTGAATATCGAAAATCCATGGATGCAATTTGGTACCGTCCCAGAAAGTGTGTCTCTCTTATTTTAATTTCAGTTTCAAATTACCTAGTTAAACAAGTTACTTTTCTCAAAGCGACTTATCGGGTATTGGTAAGTCGTTTTATTCATATCCAGTGCTACCTTACTTAGAATGGTTAATACAGAATCAACACTTGGCATGGAATTCCTTATTTTTAACGTTCGTTTGAATGATTTATTTAATCGTTCAATCCAGTTGGTAGTATAAATCATATTGCGGATGATCGGCTCAAAGTCCAAGTATGTGGCGTAATACTGCAAGTACGGCTTATCAATAAACATCTTAAAGTTAGAATATCTCTTACCCCACTTCTCATATAACCACCGAGCGCGGATCATAAGTTCTTCACGGTCATCTGATTGATCATCTAAATTAAAGACAAACCTCAAATCATCAGCGACTTCACCACGATGAGACTTCTTCACTTTTTTTAAGATGTTGCGTTTCATATGTAAGACGCACTTTTGAATTTTACATTGATAATGCTGTTCAATGGCCGAATCTAAGCCCGATAGGTTATCAATCACAGCAAGGTCGATTTGCTTGAGGCCACGCTCCTTTAAATCTAACAAGATGTCATCCCAATTGGCTGCTGATTCGGTCGGTGCATTGTAAATACCAATCACTTCACGAGTCATGTCGTGCTTTACCGCTAAAACGATATAGTAGGCTTCGCTAGAAACCGTTTCAGGCTTTGTTTTGATAAATGTCACATCGAGATAAATGATGGGGTAATAATCGCATAACTTCTGTTTTCTGAAGTCTTCCATTTCCTCATATAGGCTCTTAGTAATGCGCGATACGGCGCTTCGAGTGAGCTTTTGGCCATAGATAGATTCAGTTATTGATTCAATTTCTCGAGTTGTAAGCCCCTTGGCATAAAGCTCAAAACAAAGTTCGTTCAGTGTATCGCTTTGCTCTTTCATGACATTGAGGATCCAAGGCTTGAATTGATTTAATCGATCACGAGGTACCTGTAAAGATAGAGCATCACCTATACCTAAGCCTGCCACAGGTCTATAGCCATTGCCTTTGTTACCTTGAGAAGATCTTAGGTATTCCGTTCGCTCAGCTTTCATAAATGAATTAAGGGCGAGCTCTAATACCTAATTTAGACCACCTGGCTTTTGGATTAAAGAATCTAATGCTGCTTGAATTTGCTTACTATTCAGCGTTAAATTAGTCATAGTCTCTCTCCGTTTGTTGTTGATTGTTTTTTGGTCGAAACTTTCAACTAAACTAAGAGAGACTTTTTTATTTGTCTAGTGGGACACACTTTAGTGGGACGGTATGTGCAATTTTTCGATAACTACGTTGTAGGTCGAGCCAGCAATAGAAAGCAAAAAAGGCTGCACAATGTGCAGCCTTTCTTTTAATTGGAAGCCTGGCGATGACCTACTCTCACATGGGAACTCCCACACTACCATCGGCGCTACTTCGTTTCACTTCTGAGTTCGGCATGGGTTCAGGTGGTTCCAAAGTGCTATTGTCGCCAGACAAAAAACTTTTATACATGGATGTATTTATGTCTCGAAGCCATGGATGGCTAGGAGCGACGACTCCACATATTTAATAATCTGGAAAGTGATATCTTATTTCTTTCAATATGAATGCTTGAACTTATTTGTCAGACCATACGAAAACCTCTTGGGTGTTGTATGGTTAAGCCTCACGGGCAATTAGTACAGGTTAGCTCAACGCCTCACAACGCTTACACACCCTGCCTATCAACGTCGTAGTCTCCGACGACCCTTTAGGGGACTTAAAGTCCCAGTGAGAACTCATCTCAAAGCCTGCTTCCCGCTTAGATGCTTTCAGCGGTTATCAGTTCCGAACATAGCTACCCGGCAATGCCACTGGCGTGACAACCGGAACACCAGAGGTTCGTCCACTCCGGTCCTCTCGTACTAGGAGCAGCCCTCTTCAATTCTCAAACGCCCACGGCAGATAGGGACCGAACTGTCTCACGACGTTCTAAACCCAGCTCGCGTACCACTTTAAATGGCGAACAGCCATACCCTTGGGACCGACTTCAGCCCCAGGATGTGATGAGCCGACATCGAGGTGCCAAACACCGCCGTCGATATGAACTCTTGGGCGGTATCAGCCTGTTATCCCCGGAGTACCTTTTATCCGTTGAGCGATGGCCCTTCCATACAGAACCACCGGATCACTATGACCTACTTTCGTACCTGCTCGACGTGTCTGTCTCGCAGTTAAGCTGGCTTATGCCATTGCACTAACCGTACGATGTCCGACCGTACTTAGCCAACCTTCGTGCTCCTCCGTTACGCTTTGGGAGGAGACCGCCCCAGTCAAACTACCCACCAGACAGTGTCCCCAGCCAGGATTACTGGCCCAGGTTAGAACATCACGCATACAAGGGTGGTATTTCAAGATTGGCTCCACGAATACTGGCGTACTCGCTTCAAAGCCTCCCACCTATCCTACACATGTAGGAGCAATGTTCACTGTCAAGCTATAGTAAAGGTTCACGGGGTCTTTCCGTCTAGCCGCGGGTATACGGCATCTTAACCGCAAATTCAATTTCACTGAGTCTCGGGTGGAGACAGTGTGGCCATGATTACGCCATTCGTGCAGGTCGGAACTTACCCGACAAGGAATTTCGCTACCTTAGGACCGTTATAGTTACGGCCGCCGTTTACCGGGGCTTCGATCATGAGCTTCGCTTGCGCTAACCCAATCAATTAACCTTCCGGCACCGGGCAGGCGTCACACCGTATACGTCATCTTTCGATTTTGCACAGTGCTGTGTTTTTAATAAACAGTTCCAGCCACCTGGTTACTTCGACCGACCGGTGCTTACTCCGCAAGGGATTCACACTAGCCGGCGTACCTTCTCCCGAAGTTACGGTACTATTTTGCCTAGTTCCTTCACCCGAGTTCTCTCAAGCGCCTTAGTATTCTCTACCTAACCACCTGTGTCGGTTTGGGGTACGGTTCCTTATAATCTGATGCTTAGAAGCTTTTCCTGGAAGTATGGCATCAACAACTTCAACTCCGTAGAGTCTCGTCTCGTATCTCAGTCTTAGGAGTCCGGATTTGCCTAAACTCCCAACCTACATACTTTCACATGGACTACCAACGCCATGCTTGCCTAGCCTGCTCCGTCCCTCCTTCGCAATTATAAGAAGTACAGAAATATTAATCTGTTTCCCATCGACTACGCGTTTCCGCCTCGCCTTAGGGGCCGACTTACCCTGCCCTGATTAACATGGGACAGGAAACCTTGGTCTTTCGGCGTGGGGGTTTTTCACCCCCATTATCGTTACTCATGTCAGCATTCGCACTTCTGATACCTCCAGCATGCTTTACAACACACCTTCAACGGCTTACAGAACGCTCCCCTACCACTTGAACCTAAGTTCAAATCCGCAGCTTCGGTGCTATGTTTAGCCCCGTTACATCTTCCGCGCAGACCGACTCGACTAGTGAGCTATTACGCTTTCTTTAAAGGATGGCTGCTTCTAAGCCAACCTCCTAGCTGTCTGGGCCTTTCCACATCGTTTCCCACTTAACATAGACTTTGGGACCTTAGCTGGCGGTCTGGGTTGTTTCCCTTTCCACGACGGACGTTAGCACCCGCCGTGTGTCTCCCGGATATCACTCACTGGTATTCGGAGTTTGCAAAGGGTTGGTAAGTCGGGATGACCCCCTAGCCTTAACAGTGCTCTACCCCCAGTGGTGTTCGTCCGAGGCTCTACCTAAATAGATTTCGGGGAGAACCAGCTATCTCCCGGCTTGATTAGCCTTTCACTCCGACCCACAGGTCATCACCGCATTTTTCAACATACGTGTGTTCGGTCCTCCAGTTGATGTTACTCAACCTTCAACCTGCCCATGGGTAGATCGCCGGGTTTCGGGTCTACACCTTGCAACTAAACGCGCAGTTAACACTCGCTTTCGCTACGGCTCCCCTAATCGGTTAACCTTGCTACAAAATGTAAGTCGCTGACCCATTATACAAAAGGTACGCAGTCACCCGAAGGCTTCCACTGCTTGTACGTATGCGGTTTCAGGTTCTATTTCACTCCCCTCACAGGGGTTCTTTTCGCCTTTCCCTCACGGTACTGGTTCACTATCGGTCAGTTAGGAGTATTTAGCCTTGGAGGATGGTCCCCCCATATTCAAACAGAATTTCACGTGTTCCGTCCTACTCGATTTCACGGTAAGGTCATTTTCGTGTACGGGACTATCACCCTGTATCGTCAAGCTTTCCAGCTTATTCCACTAATTCACAAACCGCTTAAGGGCTAATTCCCGTTCGCTCGCCGCTACTAAGGAAATCTCGGTTGATTTCTTTTCCTCGGGGTACTTAGATGTTTCAGTTCTCCCGGTTCGCCTCGTTAAGCTATGTATTCACTTAACGATACCTGCCTTATGACAGGTGGGTTTCCCCATTCGGAAATCTGTGCTTATAACGCCTTTTATCGGCTCAACACAGCTTATCGCAGATTAACACGTCCTTCATCGCCTCTAACTGCCAAGGCATCCACCACATACGCTTAGTCACTTAACCATACAACCCCAAAAAGTTTCGAGTGCCTTGGTGACAAAACCAAGACCAAATGTATGTCTGACATGTTCACGCATTCATAAATGAATGTTCCAAACACGGATGTTTGGATGTCGAATTGTACATGGATGTACTAAATTCGACCTTGAAAGAAATTGATTTTAAAAATCAATTTTTGAAGAATTTCTTCTTCGTTTTGGTATTTCACATTTTATTGAAGAACTACGCGACATAGTCTTCTATGAAATACCGGGTTTAATATCAGCTTTCCAAATTTTTAAAGAGCATCATGTCTAAATCTATGACTTAGGCATGCGAATGTTATCATTCAATTTGTGTGAACACTCGACAAGGAATGTTTTACTTAAGGTAAGGAGGTGATCCAACCCCAGGTTCCCCTAGGGTTACCTTGTTACGACTTCACCCCAGTCATGAATCACAAAGTGGTAACCGTCCTCCCGAAGGTTAAACTAGCTACTTCTTTTGCAACCCACTCCCATGGTGTGACGGGCGGTGTGTACAAGGCCCGGGAACGTATTCACCGTGGCATTCTGATCCACGATTACTAGCGATTCCGACTTCATGGAGTCGAGTTGCAGACTCCAATCCGGACTACGACGGACTTTCTGGGATTCGCTCCACCTCGCGGTCTTGCTGCCCTCTGTATCCGCCATTGTAGCACGTGTGTAGCCCATCCCGTAAGGGCCATGATGACTTGACGTCGTCCCCACCTTCCTCCGGTTTATCACCGGCAGTCTCCTTAGAGTTCCCGCCCGAAGCGCTGGCAAATAAGGATAGGGGTTGCGCTCGTTGCGGGACTTAACCCAACATTTCACAACACGAGCTGACGACAGCCATGCAGCACCTGTCTCAGAGCTCCCGAAGGCACCAAACTATCTCTAGTAAGTTCTCTGGATGTCAAGGGATGGTAAGGTTCTTCGCGTTGCATCGAATTAAACCACATGCTCCACCGCTTGTGCGGGCCCCCGTCAATTCATTTGAGTTTTAACCTTGCGGCCGTACTCCCCAGGCGGTCAACTTAGCGCGTTAGCTACGCTACCCACAGATCAAGTCCACAGACAGCTAGTTGACATCGTTTACGGCGTGGACTACCAGGGTATCTAATCCTGTTTGCTCCCCACGCTTTCGTGCCTCAGCGTCAGTATTTGTCCAGGTGGCCGCCTTCGCCACTGATGTTCCTTCCAATCTCTACGCATTTCACCGCTACACTGGAAATTCCACCACCCTCTACAATACTCTAGACAGCCAGTTCGAAATGCAGTTCCAAGGTTGAGCCCTGGGCTTTCACATCTCGCTTAACAATCCGCCTACGCACGCTTTACGCCCAGTAATTCCGATTAACGCTCGCACCCTCCGTATTACCGCGGCTGCTGGCACGGAGTTAGCCGGTGCTTCTTCTGTAGGTAACGTCACAGATAGCCGATATTAGCGACTACCCTTTCCTCCCTACTGAAAGTGCTTTACAACCCGAAGGCCTTCTTCACACACGCGGCATGGCTGCATCAGGCTTTCGCCCATTGTGCAATATTCCCCACTGCTGCCTCCCGTAGGAGTCTGGGCCGTGTCTCAGTCCCAGTGTGGCTGATCATCCTCTCAAACCAGCTAGAGATCGTCGCCATGGTAGGCCATTACCCCACCATCTAGCTAATCTCACTTGGGCTAATCTAAAGGCGAAAGGTCCGAAGATCCCCTCCTTTGGTCCGTAGACATTATGCGGTATTAGCAGTCGTTTCCAACTGTTGTCCCCCACCTAAAGGCATATTCCCAAGCATTACTCACCCGTCCGCCGCTCGACGCCTTCTAGTAAACTAGAATCGTTTCCGCTCGACTTGCATGTGTTAAGCCTGCCGCCAGCGTTCAATCTGAGCCATGATCAAACTCTTCAATTAAAAATTAAATCGTGATTCCGAAGAATCGACTCAATGAATTACGCTTGTTGGTATTGCTACCAACTTGACATATGTCGTTTTGCGTGTCACTCATCAAGTTATGTCTTAAAGACAATATGGTAAAACCATTTTCTTGTGAGTGCTCACACAAATTGCATGATAACTATTTGTTAAAGAATTGAAGTAACAATCGCATTCGTTATTACTTGAACTTCCGCGGCGTTTGCCGTTGAAGTGGATGCGCATTTTACGCATCTCAGTTTCGATGTCAACACTTTTTAAAAATTAATTTTCAAAAGTTTTTGTTGACCGTTAAGGCTCATATTGAACAACTTAACTTATCAAAACGAGGCTTTGTAAAAATACTGAATTGGATTCGTTATTTTTACAAACTTCAGCACTTCAACTGCTGTGAAGCCTTATTGGCTGTGCCGTTGAAGTGGATGCGCATTTTAGGGATTTTTGATTTAAGGTCAACTGTTTTTTTGAAAAAACTGATAATTAATTTGACACAGTGCAAATAACAAGCAAAAACAACAAAAAACCAACAAACCGTTAGCGATATCGCTTCATTTTCATGAGCAAAGTTATCACTTGATTGAAATTCAAACAGAGTGATTATCATAAACTCTTTTATGAACGTTCATTAACTATAGATGTTTATCTATTGTCATGGGCAAAGTAAATTGACACACGTAAGATAAATCGTGCTTTAGCGAGTTAAATCATCACACATCTAATTACTACATGACTAACTTACTACAGGCTTATGCCGATACAGACTTGGTGAGATAATAATTTGCACCTGTTAGCCTTTAACAGGCTTGCCTTTACTGATTAAAAATCACGCTATAAATATCTGATAAAATGTAGTTATTTTTTTCAAGAGGGCTTATACTCTGATATTAGAGTGATAAATAAGCAATGTTATAATGCTATTGAACTGTATACATTGTTGGTGATCATAAAAAACAATAACCGCCCTTGGATGTCTGTTGCATCTATATATAAGGCGATATAAAGAGGAGTAGGCACTATGTTAAAAATAATAAGCTTAGTTTTACTCGGTACCATTTCTTTAAATGTACTTGCTAGCGGTGTTACGGTATACCGCTGGGTTGATAAACAAGGTGTTGTTCATTATGGGCAACACGAGCCTGATCATAACGAGTATGTTGAGCTTTCGGTAACGACAGAGAGTTCGCCAACGGTTGCCAAATTAGATCCTGTAAACAAACAACGCGGTAATGGCGCTCAAGCTTCCGATGCCATTGCAAGGCAGTGTGATATATCTCGACAAAACCTGAGAACATTGCAACAATTTAAAGTGGTGCAGATGGTTGATGAAAATGGCAAAACTCGAAGGTTATCAGAAATGGAGCGGCAACAGCGTATCGAATTAAGTGAAAGAGAAGTCGAAGTCTATTGCGATTAGTTCCATTGACTTCACTTCATTGTTGCTCTTAACAATATCCTTGCTTTATTGCTGTACAAATATGTGAAAGTAATAAGCGTAACGTTGGTTACCAAACCTTTCTAACCACCACCATCTCAAATACGTTTCTCAGCGTCAAAGTTGAAAAAGCATATAAGCCCTATCCACAGTTAAGCCCTAACCCCATTATCACAAAGACAACGTGAGCTCGCGATTATCACTTGCAACAGCCTGTTCGCTATACATCGTATATTAGCGGTATCGTTTGTGCCGGTTGATAGATAACGACAAAAACATACGATTTGAGTAACGGGCGAACCAGGCAATAACGGTTATTGATGATATCAATGTTTGATTTAAATGGGTTGCTACAGTCGTCTTTACAAACAGGGCGCAACTTGTGCGCCCCTTTTTACTATCGCATGACATTAGTGAATCGCGAGCTCGCCCTGGTTATCGACATCGATGGTAATGACCGATTCAGGCGCAAATTTACCTTTTAATATTTCTTGTGCTAACGGGTTCTCAATATATGTTTGAATAGCCCGCTTTAATGGCCGAGCACCAAATACTGGATCAAAACCAGCTTCTGATACTTTTGCTAAAGCGGCATCACTCACGTCTACCGTAAACTGTTTTTCAGCTAATCGTTTGACCAGTAAGTCGATTTGTATCTTGGCAATTTTTTTAATTTGCTGCGCATCAAGTGGATGAAATACCACTGACTCATCGATACGATTGATAAACTCTGGTTTAAAGTACTGTCCCACCACGTTCATTACCGTGTCACGCATTTGTACATACTCCGCTTCCGATGCCATTTCCTGGATGACGTCGCTGCCCATATTCGACGTCATGATAATCACGGTATTGCGAAAATCAACGGTTCGGCCTTGACCATCCGTTAAGCGACCGTCATCCAGCACTTGTAGCAGAATATTAAATACATCAGCATGCGCTTTTTCAATTTCATCAAGTAATATCACAGAATAAGGTTTGCGACGCACCGCTTCGGTTAAATAACCACCTTCTTCATAACCGACATAGCCAGGTGGAGCACCGATAAGTCGTGCAACCGAATGCTTCTCCATAAACTCTGACATGTCGACGCGGATTAACGCATCTTCGGTATCGAATAAAAACTGAGCTAATGCTTTGGTCAATTCGGTTTTACCCACCCCGGTTGGGCCTAAAAACATAAATGAGCCAATCGGTTGGTTTGGATCCGATAGTCCTGCGCGAGAGCGACGAATGGCATTAGCAACCGCCGTTACCGCTTGTTGTTGGCCGATAACTCGCTGACCTATTTGCTCTTCCATACGCAATAATTTGTCACGCTCACCTTCAAGCATTTTTGCCACCGGAATACCCGTTGCTTTCGATAGTACCTCTGCTATTTCAACATCCGTTACTCGGTTTTTAAGAAGTTGCAGTTCTTGGCCTTCACTATTGGCAGCTTCAGCAAGTTGCTTTTCAAGTTCTGGTATACGTCCATATTGTAATTCAGACATACGATTTAAATCGCCCGAGCGTTGTGCCATTTCTAGATCAATACGTGCTTGCTCTAGATCTGCTTTAATGGTTTGTGTGCCATATAACGAGGCTTTTTCTTTTTTCCACACTTGCTCTAGTTCATCATAGTTTGCCTGTAATTTGTCAATTTCTTGCTCCATGACGGCCAAACGTTTTTGCGATGCACTATCGGTTTCTTTTTCTACTGCTTTTTGCTCAAGCTTCAACTGAATTAAACGCCGCTCAAGGCGATCCAGTTGCTCTGGCTTGGAGTCCATTTGCAAACGAATACTCGAAGCTGCCTCATCGATTAAGTCAATTGCCTTATCTGGTAGCTGTCTATCACTGATGTAACGATGCGATAAACTTGCTGCAGAAACAATTGCCGGATCGGTAATTTCAACGCTATGGTGTAATTCGTAGCGCTCTTTTAAACCCCGCAAGATAGCTACGGTATCTTCGACAGACGGTTCATCGACCAGTATTTTTTGAAAACGACGCTCAAGCGCAGCATCTTTTTCAACATACTGGCGGTATTCATCAAGGGTTGTCGCACCGACACAGTGCAATTCGCCGCGCGCTAGAGCAGGCTTGAGCATGTTGCCCGCATCCATGGCACCATCGGCTTTACCCGCGCCCACCATAGTATGCAATTCATCAATAAATAAAATGATTTGCCCTTCTTCTTTGCCTAGTTCATTAAGCACTGCTTTAAGGCGTTCTTCAAATTCACCTCGGTATTTAGCGCCAGCTATCAATGCGCCCATATCAAGCGCCAGTACTTGTTTGTTTTTCAATCCTTCAGGCACTTCCCCGTTGACGATGCGCTGTGCTAAACCTTCGACAATGGCCGTTTTACCAACACCCGGCTGGCCGATAATGACAGGGTTATTTTTGGTGCGACGCTGCAATACTTGGACGGTACGGCGAATTTCTTCATCGCGACCAATAACCGGATCCAGCTTACCTTGCGCAGCCCGCTCCGTTAAATTTATGGTGTATTTATCTAATGCTTGACGGGTATCTTCGGCGTTGGCGTCATTGACATTTTGCCCACCACGACTTTGCTCCATCGCTTGCTTAACTTGATTTTCTTTGACCGATGATTGTTGTAAGTACTTACCAAGGGCACCACTATCTTGCAATGCGGCTAACAAGAACATTTCTGATGATATGTATTTATCGCCTTGCTTTTGCGCAAGTTTGTCACATAAATTGAGTAGTGAGCCAAGTTGATTGGAAATTTGGATATCACCACCAATTCCTTGTACTTGCGGGATTTGTTGCAAAATTTCGGTCAGCTTATTGCGAAAATCGCCAACGTTAATACCAATATTTTGACAGATGGGAGCTATCGAGCCACCACTTTGATTTAGCAGTGCCAACATTAAATGTGCAGGCTCAATAAACTGATGATCTTTGCCGAGCGCCAGACTTTGTGCGTCTGCTAAGGCCTGTTGAAACTTTTGAGTAAACTTATCTAATCGCATTATCGTCTCCTAAAGCCCTTAAAGTTTGTAAGGTATAGTTAGTAGATATGCGTATAGTTGTTTAATTTCAAGTTAACGTGTTAAAAAAATTTAGTGCGTTTCGCAATTGTGACTAAGTAACTGCCCGTGATGAGCTATGTTAACGCGTGGTGTTAAGAAATGGTCTTAGCAACGAGCCGTAATGACGGTAGCCATTCGCCCGGTGATAGTATCCCGACGATATGAAAAATAATGTTCTGGATTACGGTAGGTACAATCTGGTTGGGTAAATATTTGCTCGATACCTTGCTGTTTTAATAAATATCGCGCAATCTCGTGTAAGTTCGCTAGGTACTTATCGTTTCTTTTGGCCTTAAAGCAGACCTCAAGTTCGGGTGACAGCGCCGTAAAAGCCTGTAAGACATCGCCTCCCACTTCAAAGGCATGCTCGCCAATACACGGACCTAACCAAGCAAACAACTGCTCTCTAGGTGCGCTAAAATGTGCTAAGGTATTTTTGATGATACCACTGGCAAGCGGTCGCCAACCACCGTGGATAGCTGCGAGCTGCAGCCCTTGACGGTCGGCGATTAAAATAGGTAAGCAATCGGCGGTCAGGATTGCTAAAGCAACATGTTTTTCACGAGTAAAAGCCGCATCAGCGGTAATATGTGACATGCTCTGATCATTAATCGCATCAAGACTAGTTAATAATTGGCTATCAATAACGGCAACGTCATTACCATGTACTTGATTTAACCAAGCTATGGGCTTTTGTGATACTTTATTTACCAAAATAGAGCGATTTTTTAAGACTCTTGTGTAATCGTCACCGACATGAGTGCCTAGGTTAAACTCATGGTATGGCGATATTGAATAGCCACCTTGGCGCGTTGTAGTGAACGCTGTAACGGTATTGGCAAGGGGCCAGTCAACATCAACAAACATCATTATCGCTTAATACTCTTCGACAGCCTTTAATTTAAAGTCCTGTTTTAGTGCTTCACACAGCTGTACCATATCGTCAGGCACTGGCGCATGCCACTGCATTAACTCACCGGTCACAGGGTGGTACAAAGACAACATGGTTGCATGCAATGCTTGGCGCTTAAAGCTACGCAACAAAGTTAATAACTCTTCGCTAGCACCTTTTGGTGGTCGAGGACGACCTCCGTACACAGGATCACCAACCAACGGGTGGGCAATGTGTGCCATATGTACCCTGATTTGATGGGTACGACCGGTTTCAAGGCGTAAACGCAAACGGGTATGATTGCGATACTTTTCCATCACTCGATAATGGGTGACGGACGGACGCCCTGACATGGTTACCGCCATGTGTGTCCGTTTACTTGGATGGCGACCAATAGGCTCATCAACGGTGCCACCTGCGGTCATAATACCATTAGCAACCGCCTCGTATTCACGGGTGATTTCTCTCGCTTGTAGCGCTTCCACCAGCCCCGTTTGGGCGGCAATACTCTTTGCCACCACCATTAAACCAGTCGTGTCTTTATCAAGGCGATGAACAATACCAGCACGTGGCAATAACTCAAGCTCGGGACAATGATGCAATAAAGCATTTAATACTGTACCATCTGGATTACCAGCCCCTGGGTGTACCACTAAACCTGCCGGTTTATTGATCACTAAGATATCGTCATCTTCATAAACAATATTTAAATCAATTTTTTGTGCTTGATAATGAACTTCTGGCTCGATAACAGCACTAAGCTCTATAGATTCGCCGCCAAGCATTTTATCTCTAGCTTTGGTAATCACATGACCGTTGACTTTAACGTTACCGTTTAAGATCCACTCTTTTAAGCGGGAGCGAGAATATTCAGGGAACATTATCGCTAAGGTTTGATCTAGACGTTTGCCTAAACATGAAGAAGGGGCAAGTTGTTGGTGTTCAATAATTTCGCTCATTAATGTCTCTTTACGTTTGTGCAAACCACAAAAGCTAGGTTAGAATGCCTGAATAATAACAAGTAAAGCTATTTTACCCGTAACGGTGCCGGCTTTCATAACTATTTTTGCAGAATATATTCAAATACTATGAACAAGTTTACATTAAAAATTGCCGCCTTTTCACTGCTTATGGGAGTTACTGGCTGCACTTCATCACCTGAAGACATAAAAAAAGTCCCTGAGAAATCCGCACAAGCATTATATCAAGATGCGCGTGACGCCTTAGATAATGGTTTATATCAAAAAGCGATACCAATTTTATCGGCGATTGATTCTCGTTACCCATTTGGCCCCATATCGCATCAAGTACAGCTTGACCTATTATACGCCTATTACAAATCGGGCGATGCGGCACAAGGCATGGCATTAGCTGATCGCTTTTTACGCTTGAACCCAAATCATAAAGATATTGATTATGTCTACTACATGCGTGGCTTAATTCATCTATCGGAAGAAGGTAACTTATTTCAAGAGCTGGTAGGCATTGATCGTAGCGATCGTGATCCAAGCCATGCGCGTGCAGCCTTCAATGATTTTCGTACCATTTTAACGCAGTACCCTAACAGTAAGTACGCAGCAGATTCTCAGCAACGTATGGTTGCCATAAAAAGTCGCTTAGCCGACTACGAATTAGCGGCAGCACGATTTATGATGAAACGCAAAGCCTATGCCGCGGCGGCAAATCGCGGCCGTTATGTCGTCGAATACTTTGCTGATAGCCCTCAAGTTGAACAGGCTCTCGTGATCATGGTCGAGGCGTATCGTCATTTAGGCTTAACCGAGCTTGAAAATAATGCCCGCCAAGTATTGGCGCTAAACTACCCGAATAACGCAACTGTTAAAGGCTTGTAGTCGCAGACTAAAACACACGGCATTGACATAAAAATTGCATAGTAAAAAAGCCGGTAAGCATAACCATGCTTACCGGCTTTTTTCTGTTTACTTGTTTGCCAAAAACTCATTAATGACGCGAGTGAATATATTGCGGTGAACGATGTTTTCTTCTACCCTAAATTCCCCACCATTTATTGCATCTTAGGCGAGCCATAACCAAACAATTTATCGTTCAATGCTTGGCTTGCGACTTAGTGCCCGTGACGTCATTAAACCAAAGGTTATGATGCTGTTTCGCCCAGTTATGATCAACATAGCCAGTGGTCATTGCCGACAGCGTGCCCGGAGCCAAGATGGTTGCCATAAAGATATGGACAATCGCGAATGCGGCAATAAACATCGCTGAGCTCGCATGAATTAATAACGCGATTAAACTTGCGGTTCTGCTAACAGACAAACTTTCTGGGAACATTAGCATCAAGCCGGATATCACGACAAAGACACCCGCTAGCGCCAACGTCCAATACCAAATTTTTTCACCTGCATTTAAAAACCCCGAATCAGGATGACGGTTTTTCAGAGGCCCGATGTTAAAATAGCCACCACCGGCTTTAAACCAACTAAAGTCTGCTCGCGATGGGATGTTATTTTTCAACCACTTCACACAGATTAATAACCATCCTAGCATAAAGGGGTAAACCATAAGATCGTGAGATGCTTTCGCGTAGTAAATTATCGCCGCCCAACTGCTGCCAATATTGGGTTCGATGACATATTTACCCACCAACAAAATGGCTCCCGATATAATCAATAACAAACACGGCAATGCACAAAGCCAATGAATAAATACATCGAAACCAGACCAGCGTTTCATGGTCTTGCCACTGAAACCGCCTTGTATTTTAGAACTGCCATTGATCACGGTAAATAACGTAAAGACGACTATCATCCCCAATGTAGCCAACAAAAATCCAGGTACCAGATAGTCGCTGCGCAATGCCAACATATTTAAGTTATATGGGTTGATGGTTTGCGGATGAAACTTACTCTGTGAGACGGTAAAGCCCCGCTGTTGATCACCAATATGCTGCCAATCTTGTACTTCACTCACCCCTGTACTTTCTAACACTGCGCGTATTTGTGGTGATATTGGCGTTAACATAGGATCTGGTTGTGGGGAGCTTTGCCCCGTTTGAGATTCTGTTTGGGCGACGGCTAATAGCACATAAGGAGGTGATTTAATGTCGCTAGTCTCAGGATCATTATTAGGTTTGGCATTCACCGAAATCATATTTGTTAACATGAATAATGCGAATATCAATACACAGCCTACGACATATCCGCTAGTCTGGCTTATAGGTTTCATATTCACTCCACTATCTTAGCTCTATCATTCATTGGTTTGATCATTGGCTCGATTTATTTGCCGTGCGTAACGTAACACGTTGCTCAAAAATACCACCGATAACCTTGGTGTCGCCTGCTAATAATGCCTTTGTTGCGCACATTTCAGCGCATAACGGTAATTTACCTTCGGCTATCCGGTTCGCTCCGTATTTTTCTTGCTCGGCTTGACTGTGATCTTCTTCAGGGCCGCCGGCACAGAAGGTACATTTATCCATTTTACCGCGATTGCCAAAATTACCATTTTGTGGAAATTGTGGGGCCCCATATGGGCATGCATAAAGACAGTAGCCACAGCCGATGCAGGCGTCTTTATCGTGTAATACTATGCCATCGTCCGTCTTGTAAATAACCTTAGCCGGACAAACTTGCAAACAAGGCGCATCATCGCAATGCATACATGAAATACTGATGGATGCTTCGCCTAACTCGCCTTCATTGACCGTAACAACCCGTCGTCGTTGAATGCCCCACTCTAATGCATTGTCATTTTCATTTTTACACGCAGTGACACAGCCATTACACTCAATACAGCGCTCGGTATCACATAAGAATTTCATCTTCGCCATAGCGATTATCTCCTCAGGCTCTCACAGTTAGGCTTTCTCGACTTGGCATAGCGAGCACTTGGTTTCTTGCATTTGTGTCACCGGATCATAGCCATATGTTAATGCGGTATTGGCCGACTCGCCTAATACATAGGGCGCTGTGCCTTCAGGGTATCTATCAAGAAGGCTCTCACCGCTCATCACCCCAGCAAAGTGAAATGGCATCCACACTAACCCTTTATGTACACGAGGCGTCACCATCGCTTTGATTTTTATACGCCCACCTTCGGCACCTTCTAGCCATATATCATCCCAATTTTTAATACCTCGCTGGGCGGCATCATCAGGATGTATTTCAGCAAACATTTCTTGTTGCAATTCAGCAAGCCAAATATTGGTGCGAGTCTCCTCACCACCACCTTCGTATTCAACCAAACGTCCAGAACTCAGTTGCAGAGGGTATTTCTGGGTAAAGTCTTGTTCCTGTATCGAGCGATACAAGGTCGGTAATCGATGAACACGCATATCATCATAAGTAGGGTACTTACTCACCAGATCTCGACGCGGTGCATACAGAGGCTCACGATGAATAGGAATAGGATCAGGAAATGTCCATACATTGCATCGCGCTTTGGCGTTACCGTATGGTGTACAGCCATGTTCAAGCGCTACGCGAATGATGCCCCCCGATAAATCAGTCTTCCAATTACGACCTTCGGCTTGCAACTTCTCTTGCTCGGTTAAGTCATCCCACCAACCCAATTGTTTTAGCATATCCGCGCTAAATTCAGGATAACCACCTTTAATATCTGAACCGAGAGAATAAGAGCCCTCCGCGAGCAAGTTATTGCCATTGTGCTCTACGCCAAAGCGAGCGCGAAAATTGGAACCACCTTGTTTTACATGCAAACTGGTGTTGTAAAGAATTGCGGTACCAGGGTGTTTTTGCTCAGGTGTGCCCCAACACGGCCAAGGCAATCCATAATATTCGCCTTTGACGGCACCAGATTTTGCTTGCAGATCTTCAAAGCTAAACTCGCCCCAATGTTGCGTATGGTATTGCAAGCGTTCAGGGCTTTGCCCAGACATGCCTATGGTCCACATGCCACGGTTGTACTCTCGGGTAATATCCTCAATCAGTAAACCGGACTCTGTCTTGCGAATATTTTTGGTAAATTGTTGCTCAAAGCCCAAATGTTGTGACAATAAATGCATGATTTCGGTATCTGGCTTTGATTCAAATAATGGCTCGATAACTTGCTCACGCCATTGCAGAGACCGACTGGTGTTGGTGACACTGCCATATGATTCATAGCAAGTCGATGCTGGTAAAATATAAACCCCATCGCTACGATTATGCAGTACCGCTGCCATGGTCGGATAAGGGTCAACCACCACCACCGTTTCAAGTTTATCTAAGGCATCACGGACTTCATTTTGGCGGGTTTCAGTATTTATCGATTGCCCCCAAAAAAACGCGAGACGAATTTTGTCGGCTTGGGCGATATCTTTTTTCTCTTCAAGGACACCATCATGCCAACGAGAGCATGGTATACCGGGGCTAGTCATCGGTTGACGACCAAGGTACTCACCTTGATCAAAATTGCCTTTAACCCACTCATAATCAAGCCCCCAAACACGACTCCAATGCTGCCACGCAGCCGTTGTTAAACCATAATAGCCCGGTAGTGAGTCAAATAGCACACCAACATCCGTTGCACCTTGCACGTTGTCGTGACCACGTAATATATTAGCGCCACTTCCACTAACGCCAACGTTGCCAAGTGCTAACTGCAAAATACAATAGGCTCTGGTATTCGAATTACCAATATGATGCTGGGTACCGCCCATACACCACACTATGCTGCCCGGGCGGTTAAAGGCGATCGTTTTCGCCGCTTCAAACAACACTTCTTTGCTTATATCCGTGATGTTGCTAACCGTGTCAGGATCGTAGTTTGCCACCTCAGCGCGGATGTCATCCATGGCATAAACCCGTTGCTCGATAAATTGCTTATCTTCCCAACCTTGATCGAAAATATGCCACAACAAGCCATAAATAAATGGAATATCTGTCCCAGGTCGAATAGGACAAAATAAATGTGAATGCACTGCAGTACGGGTATAGCGAGGATCGGCAACGACTATTTTTGCGCCACGCTCTTTTGCTAACAAAATATGTTGCATGGCAATCGGATGCGCTTCGGCTGGGTTAGAGCCAACCAACAACACCGACTTGGCATTACGAAAATCATTTAAGGTGTTGGTTTGTGCGCCATAGCCCCAAGTATTGGCAACGCCTGCGACGGTTGTTGAGTGACAAATACGAGCCGAGTGATCGACATTATTGGTACCCCACATGGCGGCAAACTTACGCATAAGATAGGCGCTTTCATTAGAGAACTTGGCGCTTCCCATAAAGTAAACCGAGTCAGGACCAGACTCTTGACGAATGGCCTTCATCTTATCAGTGACTTCAGTTAACGCTTGTTGCCACGATATGCGTTGCCACTTACCGCCCTCGAGTTTAAGAGGGTATTTTACTCGGCGTTTACCGATACCATGTTCACGCTCTGCAGCCCCTTTTGCACAGTGGCTACCACGGGAAATGGGATGATCAAACGCTGGCTCTTGCCCTGTCCATAACCCGTTTTGCACCTCAGCATATATGCCACACCCTACCGCACACGAGCTGCATACGGTACGCTTGATTTGTGTTGGTACATCTTTGCTAACGTACTCACTGGCCGATGCTTTTTTTACCATGGTAGAACCAAGCACGGAGGCTCCAATCACCCCTGAGGTGGTCAAGCCTGCCGTTTTTAGAAACTGGCGGCGATTAATACCTTGATGCTCCGCTGCAACGCATTCTGCTTGACTTGTTGCTGAAGTTGGCCTTGTCGTTTTTTTACTCAGTTTCATTGGCAACCTCACGTTATTGGTCGATCAACGACAAATAATATTGTTTGATGTGCTCAGTTAATTGATATCCCGATGCCTTAGTTGATGCTTTTGACTGGGCTGGCTCAGCTTGCTCTACGGCAGTGAGTTTTGTTGATAAAGGGATGGCAATGCCCGCGATACCTATGCATTTGATCGCACGGCGTCGGTGCTGCAAATTGGTTTGTTTCATATGACCGTCCAAATCGCAATTCACGTTAACGTCTAGGTTAAGCGTGAGATAGACACAGCAACAGCATCGTATTTAGCCGGTTATAACCGTGTATCAGTTTGCAGTTACCGGGATACTCCAACCAGCTAAATGCCTTTGTTCTTGCTGTAAAAATGTGAAAGTCAGCTCACCGACTCTTTGATAAAACGGACTTTGCTGATGTTTTATCAACCGTTCACAAAACATCCCGTACCAGGGTTGTAGATGTTGCTCAAAGAATGCGTGCTGCTGATGTTCGCCCTCAGTGCCAATAAGTATAGCCATCACTTGCAAAATTGCCGTAATATGATCTTCGGGTTCTTTGTTGTCACTGTGACGAACAATACCAAGAGACTGAAGATGTTGTCGCAGCAATAACAGCGAATTAGCAAATAAATGACCGTGCAAATACCAACTCGCGTAGGGTGGTACGTCACCTTCAGACAAACCGACAAACAAGGTAAAAAACTGTTCATCAAGCGCTGCTTTTTCCACACTATTCACCTGTTTTTGCAACGTCACAAAGGCACCAATTAATTCTGGGTTTTCAGCATCAGCTAAGTTAATCTGTAATTCCTGCAACAAACTCAGCATCGCCTCACTCGGCGCTGTTTGATAAAGCGCCGCTAGCAACCGGTAAACTTCTTGACGAAACTCTGGGGCACTATCGAAGGTGTTGGTAACCGATTGTTTCATACTCATACCTACCTCAATTGTTTTTGAGGGTCATTGATGACATCAATGACCATATCTTCCACACGACAATCCGCGCACATTTGTAAACGTTGTGGATTATTAGCGAAGGCGCTATGACTGGCGAGAGTTTGCATCATTCGTTCGATCATCGTTGTTGTTGCAAAGGCGCTACCACAACGTATGCAATGGAATGGTTTATCTTCATTGAGGACAGCCTCACTGTTGCGCATCTCAGCGTCAAAGTTAACCTGACTGTGTAGACTGATCACATCTTCAGGGCAAGATTGTTGGCATAAGCTGCACTGCACGCAGGCTTGTTCTTTAAAGCGTAATATTGGCTGGTCGCTATCTGCCTGTAACGCGGACGTAGGACATGCAGAGACACACGCCATACACATAGTGCAATCCAATGTATTTACGTCAATTTTGCCATATGAACTGCTGCTTAGATTGCCTCTGAGCGCTAAAACATCACGACACTGCTTAGCAAATGTATTTAGATGATCGATGGCAGCATAAAATAACAATGGCTTATTCATTGGCTCAAAACGGGCAATAGCGACATCGGCTATCGACGTTGCTTGCCCTGTTTTGTCCTGCGATACCTGAGGCTCAAACTGAACAGCAACATGTTGCCCAAAATCATCTTCGCTTGTTATCTCAACGCACGTGCCATAACCCATATGCATTAATAAGCTATTGGCTAGATTGACGTGTTGTTGTAACACTGTGCCATCTTGCGATCCACGACAAATAACTGTCACGTTCGTCGCTCCCCATGCCAGTGCCGCTAAAAAATGCTCTATGGCGCAGGCGCCAATCTCTTCGACGGTAAAAGGCAATACATGGGGGGCTAAATATTTAAGATCGATTGGGTGAACACGACCATCGTGAAAAATCACATGCGGCTTTACTTTGGCTTGCTGATAATATTGGCTGATGATTTGTCGCAATTGAGTTTGTAGTGATAGCGATGTAGGAAAATCATAGCCAATAGCGCTGGTTGGACACACACTCGCGCAATCACCGCTGCCATGACACAAGTGCGAGTCAATATGAATAGTGAAATTGTGGGAGGATATGGCATCGGCGGCACAAACATCCAAACAACGTCGACAGCCGATAAGATCATTACGGGCATGCGCGCATTTATCTGCATCAACCGTGACATAACGTGGCTTTTCAAATTCACCTATATAATCACTTAGAGATTGACCGAGTTGCTGGACCGCAGTCATATCATCGCCATAATAAAAATAGCCCGGCGGCAATAACGATTGCGCCACAACCGCGGTATCCGCTAAATCGATGAGCAGATCAAAGTAATGGCGTTGAGTTGCCAACTCGGGCAATGTCACTCGCTGTTGCTGATATTCGGTATCAACCTTAAAGTGACCCAGATGTCCTTTTACCTGCAACACCGCCCCATAATAAACGGCAGCCGCCTGACTGACTTGCATTGCTCGCGCTAACACATCATGCTCGCCAAGCGTTGATGTTTGATTAACAAGTATCGTCACCGACGTCGCGTCCGTTAAATATTGGCAAGCTAGCCGGCAGCGATCTTCAGGGCCTATTAATAACACATGCCCTTGTGATTGATAACTCACTTGTCCCGCAAGCAAGTTACCCATTGCAGGGAATGCTTGATACAGCTGCTCTCTAAGCTCGATAGAGGCAGACTCGTTGGCACTGCTATCAACTCGCTTAGCACCATGATATTTAGCTTGTTGAAATACTGTGTTTTGTTGCTCTGCCTTTGGCTGCTCTGTTTCTTGCGACTTTGACTTTTGCAACGTAGGCTGTTGCGAATCAGCCTTCAGAGAATCACATTTAGGCTCTTGATCGTTGATGGTCTCTCTCCCTAAGCAAGCCGTTTTCTCAATCCTAGCATTTAGGGTAAGGCACCTTCTTTGAAGCTACCCACCTCTACCAGCAACTTTGCAAGGCGCATTTGACGATACATGCTTGCAAAGCCATCGATAAACCATTGTTATATTGAGAAAACAGCACGTTGGTTATTATCATTAAACTCAGTATAGACAGCTATATACGACGCTGCATAAAGTCATGCTAATCCGGTCTTAATTCACTAAATTACGGTGGCAACCGTTGTTTTTAGATCGTGATAGGTAAGCTAATGAGGCTGGCTAAATAGAGGCGTTTGTTGACGTTCACGAGGCATGATTTATGTTTTCAGCCATCAGATGCCGACGCTATTGCTGGGGAGTAAATTTACCCTTGGTTACCGGAATCAGCTGACCCTATATTATTTGGCTGATTATTTAGCTGATTGTTTAACATACTATGTATTCCGCTGATGCTTGCCTTAGTCGGTATCACTATCGTTGGCTTGCAAACGCTTTTGCAATCGCTGCTGTAGAGTAAGTTGTTGATGCACGCCATTATCGGATAACGGCTCAGATTGATGTGCCCGATAGTCTAATGGCTGTTGTTCTACAGACCATGTCGTTTGTTCATCGGTTTGCTCCGTGGTTTGCTCTATTGTTTGTTCGATTGCTTGTTCGGTTATAGGGTTATTGGCGATGATATGTTGTCCTATCTCAGTCTCGGGTTTATTGTCTAATTTCGTCTCGTCTGCGCGTTGCTCAGCCTCTGCACCTTCGCCTTTACCTTCCTCTTCGCCGTCATCGGCTAGTAAACATTGATATACTTGACTTAGTAACTTATCGACTTCCTCTGAGCTTAATTTAGGCTGATTAGAAAAGTCTTGATCGCACTGCTCTAAACCATCAAGCAGCTGATATTGCGGTTGTTGCCAAAGACGACGTAAAGCCTGCTGCTGCAGCTCTTCGTCAACGTCTTGACCAACAAATCGAGCAAAACAATTTTCACCTGCAAGTTCAACGAAACTGTCATCATCACTACTTTTTGTATCAATGTCATGGCTGACGTCATGAGCACGATTCTTCGCAGATGACGCTTCGCTGCCGCTTTGCTCAGTTAGTTTATCATCAGCGGATGGATGCCGATTATCGTTGCGCTCAATCCCCGACTCTGCATTCTTTATTTCATGGTTGGCCTGCCTTGTTTGTTCGCTCGGATGATCTTGTTGACCATGAGCTAGCGATGATTTTCGCTGTAACCAACGTCGCCAAAATGCCACCTTAGCCACTGACATTACTCCGACGGCGTCTCGCTTGCTCTTGTTTTTGATTAACATGTTTACGCCGATGCGCACAGATAGGCACTTCACCATGACGGCTAATAAACGCCTCGATCCAACAGGCAATAGCTGCTGGCATATCTATGCTCAACACAGGGGTTTCAGCCTCTAAGCAAGCGGTTGCGATACTTTGCTCCGGCGTGACCGATGTTGGCAGCCAGCTATCATCAGCTAACAAATCACAAACAATGAACAGCTTCGGGCGGTCTAAATCTAAGTTAAGGCGATAACTGGCACGCTCATCTTGAAACAGCTCGATAAACACTAAATGGCTATTTTTCGGCGCCGGTTGAGATTGTTCGGCACTGATAAACTCAGCAACGCGCCAACGTGGTGTTTGCCAACCATTAAAGGTGATCGGCTCTGCAACCAACGACACATAGATAGGCCAAACATTGTCAGTACGGCGCCAGTTTGACGTTTTGGTTTGCATTTGAACTTACCTTGTTATCTATCAGCGATAGCTAAATTATAGTCAATCAATAAGCGGCAAAATATCGACGAGCGTACCAGGCTCGATGTGTTGTTGATTGACCGGGATATGAATTAAACAATTCGCCGCCACCATTGATGATAATATGCCCGAGCCTTGAGGACCGGTTGTCGTCACTTGCAGCTGTCCATGCTCATTCAAATCGTAGTAACCGCGAAGGTATTCATCGCGCCCATAACGACTGCGCAACGATGTGGTCGCAACCGCTTTTTGCTTAGGTTGTTGCCAATCACGCTCTCCTGATAACTTGCGAATCGCAGGTTGCACAAACAGCATAAAACAAATCATTGCGGCAACAGGGTTACCTGGTATACCAAAGAATAGCGCCGGTGAATGCGATGGCTTATCGCTGGTATCTAATAAACCGAACGCTAAAGGTCGCCCAGGGCGCATAGCAACCCGCCAAAACTCTACACGCCCCAACCGCTCTAAACTGGCTTTTATATAATCGGCATCGCCCACCGAAACGCCACCCGAGCTGATCACAACGTCGGCCTGTTGTGCCGCATGACTAAGTGCCTGCTCTAAGCTATTTTGATCATCGTTAATAATACCTAAGTCGATAATTTGACAATGTAATTGCTGCAACAAGCCCGTTAACGTAAAACGATTGGCATCATAAATTGACGCCGTTGATAACGACTCCCCCGGTGCACACACTTCGTCGCCCGTTGAGAAAATAGCTACGCGAACCGAGCGATAAACATCAACTTGGGCATGCCCAAGAGACGCCAGTAAGCCCATTTCGGCGGCACCTAGACGTTTACCAGAGCGAAAAACCTGACTATTTTTGGCGATATCTTCACCGGCTTGACGAACGTTTTGACCTTTACTGACGTTATGTTCAATAACAATATGCTCGCCTTCTGTTTGAGCAAACTCTTTTGCGATCACAGTATCACTCCCTGCAGGCATTTTTGCCCCAGTCATGATCCGCACCGCTTGCGTGCCGATTAACGGCTGTGAGTAATGCTGGCCAGCAAACACTTGGCCAACCAAGTGTAATTTTAACCTTCGGGTTTGTTCTTCAGGTGTCACCCCTGTACTCACCTTCGCTTGCACAGCGTCAGCAGAAAAGGCATAGCCATCCATCGCGCTGTTTGTGTATTGCGGTACATCAATCGTTGCATAGACCGGCGCAGAAAGTACTCGCTTTCTGCTGTTAGCAAGTGCAACAGACTCGGTTGCCATGAGTACCGGTGTTTTAGCTAAGATGTGCTCTGTTGCTTGGTTAACATCGTAACTGCCAGAAGGTAGTTCCGCGCAGTTAGCGGAGCGAGATTGCTGAGCTTTTTCTAAGCCAACATAGTCGCTGATAAACTCACATATCCTATTGATATCATCGATATCAAAACGGGGGATATCTTTGGTTAATTTGGTTTGCTGGCAACAGGCGATCGCCACCACATGCTCATCGTTAGTATGAATAAACGGTTGGCTTAATGACGATGTTACTCGGTGCCGATGTACTTCCATTTTCGCGAACGATTCGTGTTTGAAACCTTCCACCAATACCAAATCCGCACTTGTCGCATCAATGCGTTTAAGCAAGTACTGCAACTTTGGTGATTGCCGCTCTGCATTTTCATAGATATGCGCGTAACGTTTATCGGATGCAATCAGTAATTGTTGAGCGCCGGCTTGGCGTAGCAAAAAGCTGTCTTTTTCTGGTTTATCGATATCAAAGTTATGATGGGCATGCTTGATGACCGCGACACGTATACCACGTTGTTTAAATATCGGCAGCAACTTACATAGCAAGGTTGTTTTTCCGCTGCCGCTGTAGGCACAAATGCCAAACACAGGTATCAGCAAAGGGTTAACAAAGGTGTCAGTCATTGCGGCGCTCCGCCAATGTCAGGTTATTATCAACGTAGCTGCTAGTAAGCGGAACCTCTTGTGGTTTACGACATACCGTTAAACGTTTATTCGCCAACAACCAATGTTGATGACATAAATTTGCCAGAGCATTATGCTGATGGCTTACGATCATCAAGCCGGTGTTTTGTTTTTGCAATTCAACAATCATGGATAACATCAACTCAACCGAGGCGCTGTCCATATTTGCCGTAGGCTCATCCAATAGCAATAATTTCGGTTGTACTAGGCACACGCGCGCCAGGGCTAAGCGCTGTTTCTCCCCACCCGATAAATGCGTTGCCGGCGTCGCTAATAAGTGCCGTAATCCCGCCATTTTCGCCACTCGCTCCAGTTTTTGTCGAGAGCCCTTACGATAACGATGAGTTATCGGCAAAGCGATTTGCAGATTATCTAAAACACTGCCTGCGTAAACATAAGGCGCTTGATGTAAATAGGTGGTGTAAGTAAGTAAACGGTTCTTGTGCGCTACTAGTGATAACATTTGCCTACCTGACACCCCGTGGTGCACCTTTAGTTCGCCTAAATTCGCATGAATTAATCCAGCAAGTATCTTCATTAACGTAGTTTTGCCCGAGCCGTTCTCACCTTGCAATAAAATCGTATCACCTTGAGCAAAGCATAAAGATTCAATACTAAACAATAAGGTGTCATTAAAATGAACAACGAGATTTTTGCCGTTAATGCGCACGTGATCATCGCCAGTATTTAGTGACTTCGGCGCTTGACTGTTCGGTAAAGCTTGCTTCCCTTTTTGAAAGAAACTCACTAATTTGTGCATCTCAATAACTCCTTACCATCGCTGAACCGCGCATCGAAGAAAGTATTAAGTTTAGTATTAAACTTAATAGCAACAACACCAAACCAAGCGCCACGGCTTGCGCAAACTGTCCCTTACTGGTTTCCAAAGCAATTGCAGTGGGGATATTGCGGGTGGCGTTAAGGATGTTGCCGCCAACCATCATTGAGCACCCCACTTCGGTAATGATGCGGCTAAAAGCGGTAATAACGGTCAATAATAGTGGCACCTTTAACTCTCGACAACAGAGCAAGGTACTGGCAAGAGGCCCTCGACCTAACGTTCTCGATGTTTCCCATACTCGTTTATCTATGTTGGTAAAAGCCGCTTGCGATAAAGAAACAAGAATAGGGATACAAATAAGTACTTGCCCCAAAACCATGGCTTTTTGCGTAAATAACCAGTGTAAATTACCTAGTGGACCATGGCGGGTGAGGAGAATATAGACCAGTAAGCCAATCACAACCGTCGGCACCGATTGCATAGTTTGAATACATGAAGTTAATAACCAACGCCCGCGAAATTGACTAAAGGCTAAGATAAAACCAATAAAAATACAGGGAATAATCGTCAATAAAATTGCTAATAACGACACCGAAAACGAGACTTTTATAATCGACCACAACTCGGTATCAAGTGATACCAGCAGTGTTAATGCGTCAGTAAATAATGGTAACCAACCATCATTCATATTGGTAATTTGCCTTAAACAGTTGCTCACCCTGCACGCGGTAGGCATTTATCAGCGCTTGCCCTTGTTCACTGCTTAGCCAATCGCTTAACGCTTCAGCCCCTTGATGATTTAATTCCGGGTATTTTTGCTTATCAATTAACATAATTTGGTATGGGTTGGTGAGCGCCTTATCGCCTTCAAAAACAATACCCAAGTCGAGCTTTTGCCGATAGGTTATATACGTACCACGATCAGACAGTGTATACGCTTGCAATGAGTCAGCCATTAATAACGTTTTACCCATACCTTGGCCAACTGACTTGTAATTAGTGAAGTTATGTTGCGCGCCACTACTTTGCCAAATCGCCAACTCTTTTTGTTCGGTACCGGAGTCATCCCCTCGAGAAACAAATAACGCGTTATGATTGGCAATTTTCTTAAATGCTTGGCGCACGCTATCGCTACTGGCAATATTGGCAGGATCTGAGACAGGTCCAAGAACAACAAAATCATTTTCCATAAAACGCCGGGCGAGTCGACCATAGCCCTGGGCGATAAACTTAGCTTCGGCACTTGGCGCATGAGTCATCACCACATCGACATCGCCTGCTCTAGCTAGGCGTAACGCGTTTCCTGAGCCGGTAGCAATCACATGCACTTGATAACCGGTTTGTTGTTCAAATACCGGCAAAATATTAGCCAATAATCCAGAATTTTCAGTACTGGTGGTCGTGGCCATTTTGATAATTTGCTTAGGGTAAGTAGCCGCCGCGTAGCCAATTATTGGCCAACAACACGTTGCCAAGATGAGCAGAGAAAGGTATCGATACGGTGGCAATATGGTTAATAAAAATAAACGAAATAAATGCATAGGCAGTAAATTAATCGAAGTTTTTATAGCTGACTGTCGTTATTCGTTTACTAAGTATGATTGCCGATATGCAAAATCGCAAAAAACAATAAAGATATTGAATTTATTTATAAATTACTGCCAAAGTCGTCACCTAAACCGGTCTTATAGATTAACCTGGACATCCGCGATAGATTATCTCGGCTATGGTAGCGGGCGTTTATTAGAGCGTTACTGAACCTAGCGCATCGCCAGAGCGAATAATGATGGAGAGTATGTGCGAGAGCTCAATCAACGGCAATCCTGGTGAGTCGTTGCTAAGGTAATGTTGTTGTCCTTTATTCTATATGCTTTAAGCGCCAGCTACCATGGTACACATTAAAGCCCTTTTGGGAGACAAAGCCGATTAAGGTGATATCAAAACGTTGGGCGACAGAAATAGCTAGCGAGGACGGTGCCCCAACCGCAACAATCACAGGAAAACCGGCCATTAATGCCTTTTGTACCAACTCAAAACTTATTCGACCACTAAGTACCACGACGCGTTTACTCGATTGCTGCGCTTGTGGCAACGCCATATTGGCACCGATTAATTTGTCCATAGCATTGTGACGGCCAACATCTTCTTTAATCAGTTGCAACTGACCTTTGGCATCAAACAAACCCACCGCATGTACGCCCCCTGTTTGTAAAAAGGCGTGTTGTTGATCGCGCATGGTATCACTTAGCTGAAGAACCGTATCGATGGCTAACCAATGAGTGTCGTTATCTAATGTCGGGGTTTGCTTTAGCTCTAATGACTGCAATGAGGTTTTGCCGCAAATACCACAACTCGATTGCATCGTTAAATGTCGCTGATATTGTTGCCAATCCGGTATCACTCCATAAGCTAACACCACCTGTACTTTATTGGCTTCGATACCTTTATCATTTGTCACATGAGTTACCGATAACACATCCTGATAACCTCGAATAATGCCTTCGCTGTTTAGTAACCCTATCGCCAACTGAGCATCTTGCCCTGGGGTGCGCATGGTTATAGTAAACTCTTTTTCTTGAGTATTGGCCGATTCATCTTGCCACAGTAAAATAATTTGTAATGGCTCTTCCACCGCAACAGAATCGACATGAGCACGTTTTACTACCTCGCTACCATGGGCGCGGATACGGATTTTATTAATATGGGTAATACCGCTGTCAATATCACTGGATATCGTGTGTTCAGCAGTTGCTGGCGTTTTGCCCGTCATATTATTCTCCGTACTGTTAATGTCATATTGAATTCCATATATAGGTTTTAGTATTAGAATTTGGATATTAGATTTTTACATAAGGGGGTAATGCTGTCGGCCGATACATTACGTCCCGTTTTTTTAAACCGTGTTCTCTGCCTAACCCCAAACAGCCTAAGCCAAACACATTTTGCGCTAAACCTGATTGTACTGTTCTTCTGGTGATTGGCTTTATCATCACTACTTAGCATAACAACCAGATTATTATCGCCGATATATTGTTATGTAAGTCAATACTTTAAAGCTAGCCGAATCATACTAGCTTGCAAGCAGAGCGACACATCAAGTATGCAAACAAAAAAGGAACCCGATGGTTCCTTTTCAATAAAACAATACGTTAAGCAACACACGTCATACTAAATCGCCGCTTCATCTTCTTCGCCAGTGCGAATTCGAATGACACGACTGACATCGGTCACGAAGATTTTACCGTCGCCAATTTTACCGGTTTGTGCAGTATCAACTATCGCGTTAATACAACGTTCAACGTCTTCATCAGCAACAACAATCTCTAACTTCACCTTAGGCAAAAAGTCGACCATATATTCTGCACCACGGTATAATTCGGTATGGCCTTTTTGGCGACCAAAACCTCGTACTTCCGAAACCGTCATACCAGTAATATTTACCTCAGCCAGCGCTTCACGGACATCGTCCATTTTAAACGGTTTGATGATTGCTTCTATTTTTTTCATAAGCTTTCCCTGAGAATAAGATTTATAACAAAATTCTACCGCTAACATTCACCTATACGCCACTCTTTTTTATCTAAATAAGCATAAATAAAATTTTTTAAAGCATAATCTTGTCACCTCATCTAGTCACACTTGTATCAGGTTGCTAAACTAGGCGTTTTTGAGTAATAACTTGAGGCTAATTATGGATCGCCAGGCAATTATTGATGAAATGAAGGTATTGCCCACAATTGACGTAAAACAGGAAATTACCCGTCGCGTCGATTTTATCAAAGAGCAACTGTTGCAGTCAGGGTTAAAACACCTATTTTTAGGCATCAGCGGTGGTGTCGATTCATCCACTTGTGGAAGGTTAGCGCAACTGGCTATTAATGAGCTAAATGAAGAGCATGGCGGTGGTTATAAATTCGTCGCAATGCGTCTACCATACAATGTTCAAGCAGACGAAGATGATGCACAACTAGCACTGCAATTTATTCAGCCTGATGTTGTACTGTCTACCAACATTATGGCGGGTGCCGACGGTATCCACCAAGAAGCGGTGACGGTACTTGAGCAAAGCGGCCTTCTTGATGCCGATAACAATCGCTTAGATTTTTCCAAAGGTAATGTAAAAGCTCGTACCCGCATGGTAATGCAGTACCACATGGCAGGTATTCTAGGTGGCTTAGTGATTGGTACTGATCACAGCGCCGAGAATATTACCGGTTTTTACACAAAATGGGGCGATGGTGCATGTGATATGGTGCCACTGTTTGGTTTAAACAAACGCCAAGTAAGACAACTTGCCCAAGCGCTCGGTGCACCAGAAAAATTAATATACAAAGCACCAACCGCTGACTTAGAAGAGTTAGAGCCAGGCAAAAAAGACGAAGATGCCTTAGGTTTAACCTATGATCAAATTGATGACTTCTTAGAAGGTAAGGCAGTTGCTCTAGAAGTAGAACAACGCTTAGTTGATATTTACCTTAAAACGCAGCATAAACGTCAGCCAATTCCAACGGTTTACGATTAATTATTGTATCGTCCAGGCTATTAAAGGTGCGGATTACACATAGCCAATAGCTATTATAAAACGCGACTTAAGGTCGCGTTTTTATTAGCAAAGTTTCGTCATTAACTTTTGAGTTATTGCGGATTTACTGCTAAGTTTAAATTATAACAATAACAAAAATGAGATAGCTATGAAGGTGTTAACACGAGGTTTAGGTTTTAGCTTCTTAGAAGTGCTCATCACCATTTTAATTCTCTCAATACTTGCCAGTATCGCACTGCCAAACATGAATGATTTTATCGAAAAAATGGCGGTGGAAAACGAAGCGTCGCAAGTTCATCGAATCTTACTGGCTGCCCGCAATAGCGCAATTAACAAAGAACAAACGGTTATTGTCTGCCCTCTTGATGATGATGGCAGCTGCACAAGCAACTGGACCAATGCCATCTCCGCATTTACCGATAATAATAATGATAACAGCTATCAGGCAGCAAATGATGAGCTGATCAAAGTAAAATCAGCAACCTCAGGTCGTCAACAAATCGCCTTTAACACCGACAAAGTGATGTTTGATGCAACCGGTAAGCGTATTGATAGCCAGTCGCGCACCTTCTCCATTTGCTCCGCCATTAAAAGCCAGTTTAATAAAGGTGTTACCGTATCTCAATTAGGTCGCGTATATCAATCGCAAGACATTGATGCTGATGGCAAAGATGAAGATAGATTGGGGAATGAGATCAGCTGCTCTTAAAACATTCAGCAAATAGCAGCCCAACAAAAAACGCAACCTATCTACCCTCAAGCGTCTTTCGTGAAGACCATGCTTTTCCTTAAATGCCTTGGTTTAAGTAAAAGCTAATAATCTAACGAGCCAGGCTGCTTTCTATTTGACGAGCTTCTCCACTTTTAAACCGTTGACCTTCCTTTTTACATTCAAAGACTTTAGTGACCATAATCTGGTTATTGGCAACGTTGGTTGGGATCATCATGCCCACTAAGTTTCTTTCTAGCGATTTATAGGCTGAAACGGGGAGTCTTGTGTAATATAACTGTTGCTCACCACCTTCAACCTCGACAAAGCATTTCGCTTCTATTTTTGGCTGACGAAACTTTGCCTGCGGATCATGTTGTGACGAACGATTTTCGGCATTCGCAGAGCCACTGCAAACAATAAAAGCCAACAGCATCATGTTACGTAAAAGCATGTTATCTCTCCCAGCAGTTAGTCGACGTAGCCGTTCTTACGCCAACATCATTTATCATCAATTCTTTACAAACACTGTCTTTGCTTGCCTGAGTTCCTAACGCGGTTGCTTTTAAGGTAAAGCTTGCAGCGCTGGCCGTTGCAGCAATACTGTATAATCCAGAATTCGTGATCATTGGATTTGCTGATGCACCAAGCTTAGTTAAATCCGCTGCATAGGTGCGCATATCACTGTAATACTGTTCTTGTAAACTGGCCAAGCGCACGAGCTCAGTCATTGCTTCAGAGCGATTAGTACGGGTAACGTACTCGGTATAACTTGGCGTCGCAATAGCCGCTAAAATGCCGATAATGGCAACGACAATAAGCACCTCAATCAAGGTAAACCCTGAAGCTCTTCGGTTAGCATGCATAAATACTACTCCTCAACATACAAATAGGTGCGCATGGTTTTCAGCGAGACACCTTCGGTTTGATCACAATCTTCGGCATTACATAATGTCAGAGTGCCTTCACCATCGCCCTTCCCCACACCAACGAAACGAATTTTAGGGGCTTTATTGGTCACGGAGCCTATCGGTGGGATCACCACAGTTGGTGCATCAGGGATACGTTCGCCAAGCGACAGACTGCGCCAATCATAAACTCCTTGGCCGGTATTTAAATCAATCGCGTACAACTTCCCTTCGCCCATTTCCAAAGCACATTGATTGGCAACGGTTTCATCAACACTAGGCGGCGTAAATGAGGTAAAATAGCCAATTCCGGATACAGCGACCGCCATAGATAAACTTTTCTCAGCGGAGCCAGTTAAATCGATATACCACCCAGATTTACTGCTGACATCAAGATCGACACTGTCTATCGCATCACTGGTTGTCGCACTGTCGTAAGGGCTTACGGTATAATCCATTAAATTGGATTCGGTAATGGCAAATGGGATCTCGTTATTTGGCATCGATTTGGTGAGGATATTATCGTCTTTTAACATATAAAGGCGGTTTTCAGTGACGCTTGTACGCGGTCTGGTACGATCACCACTGCCGATAAGTAAGACATCATAGGGGCGCTCTTGTCGTGTTATGATGTCCTCATTATTGTACTTGGTTGTTTTCGTGTAAGTGAATACGCCTCGCGCTATCGATGGCTCATAAAAAAAACGTCTATCGGTTGCTTCGGTTGTGCCGCCTAAGCTGGCAAATTTAAATGCGGTCCATGGCGCTTTGTCATCACTAGGGTTAGCACCTGGCATGTCGATCCGCCATATATTACCGCCAGTATCGGCTGCATATAAGCGATCCACATAGCCATCAGAATCGCTGTCCATAATGGCAGTATCCGCGGCAATCGAATCGCTAATACCCCACAACTCGGTCCATTTTCCAACGTCGTTAGACTCAGGGCTTGCTGACCACAACAAGTTGCCTGTTTTAGCATCGAGCATAAACACAGCACGTCCACGACTATCGGCGCTACCAACACCACTGAGATCTTTATTGGTATCATAACCACCGCTAATAAATAGCACCGGCTTTGCAACACCATTGTCATCAATATTGAGCAGACTATATGCAACTTTCGCTTTTGCCCACGACTGAGCTAATTCGCCCATTCCAGGACTATTATCATCAATACGCCACATTAACTGGGGGATATCAGGATTGGATACATCTAAAGCGTAATACGCTGTGCCACCGCGACGTAAGCCGAAGAACACCCACACTTTATCGTTGCCACTGATGGTACCATCACCATTTTCGTCATATCGATACACCGTTGCAGAGCCATCGACACCATAAACTTTATCGTCATTTAAGGTGTTATCCAATAATGTTTGATAGTTTGGAAAAAACTCTTTCGGCATAAACGCCCAAGTTTCAGCAACCGAATCACCGTTATCCTGAAACATATGAAACGCGCCGGCATTAGTGCCCAATAGAATACGAATATCTTGATTATCCTCGGTTCCACCATAATTAATCACTAACGGTTTGGAATGAAGAGGATCACCAAAAACATCTTCACGGATATCAGTGGTATCGCCATCATCATCAACATCTCTAATATCGATACCTATCGCCCAGCGCATAAGATTCGCGGTTACCTCTTGCTGAGCACTTTCTGAATTTGAATCATCAACACTTGACGTACTTTCTAGCTCATAACCGCCTGAATCATATAAAGCAACTTCGAACCCAGCATCGTTTAAAGCTTCTTGTAGGCCACCATCGTTTAAAGCTTGATTGAGGTTATCAGCAGTTAATAACTCCAATCCGCCGTTTTCAGCAGTGTCGGTGTATACTTTACGCGATGTTATGGTTTGGAACATTTCCACAACACCGCCTGCGCCGACCTTTTCGCCATCAGCAACATCACTGGTCCCCCAAAACGTATACGCCCCGGCGTTAATTTCGCCATTTGAGTCGATGGCATCTATGCCGTTGCGGTCAACAATAGTGCCCTCATTTAATTTTAACTTTTTCAAGTTACCACGCCAACGCGGTGTGATATTAGGCAAAAACATCGCGTAATATATGCTGTCGAGTGTTTCGGTGCGGTCGAAGTTGTTGGCTGATACCGCTGGCGATGAAAAGCTGGTATCTATCGCTAGTACTTCAAGCAACGCCGATTGTAAGGATGATAATAACGAGGTTGCGTCCCGTGCGGGGAAGTACTTACCACCACCATTAGTCGCTGCAGCGGTTAATAATCGACCTGCATTGTTCACCGCATCATCACCAAAGCCTATGGTATAGAGGATAGATTGTTGTCTGCCTGGTAAGTCGGGGTTAATGTCGTTGTTATACATATAATCTGCTAAGGCAGGCAAATAGCTGGTATGCTGATTTCCCGTGTCAATCCACATCGTCTTAGAACTATCAAGTCCGTCAAGAGCAGCCAATGCCGCGTTACTGCTCGTGTCATTATAGGGCCGACCATCCGTGATCATAATGGTATAGATGGTATTGGAACAGTTTTTATAAGGCGTGGTGTAACGATCTACGAGCTCAGTTGATATTATGTTGCCATTTGCGTCTCGCTCCTCTATTCGCAATATACTTTGCGGTGTACCGCTTCTGTGCCCGTAAATGGGTGTCATACCACCGTAGTATCGCATCGCTTCATGCAATGTTTCGCAAAGGGGCGTAACGCCGTTAGCAGTAAGGCTATTGACCATGTTGACATAGTCGGTTTCTTTACCGCCAGACAAGTCACTTATATCAAATACGACACGGCCACCTTCTTGACCACTAAATACCATTAAACCAAAATCGATACCAGGTGCCGCTTGCACTAAGTTATTGACGGTTTCTTGGGCAATAGCGATTCGCGTTTTTTGTACAGCGCCGACTTGATAATACCAACGCAAATAGTTTCGCGAGTATAGAGTTACCCCACTGCCTTGACTAAAATTGGCTTGCGTCACTTGATCAATAGCTAAGTCTTCATAAGGGTACGGTTTATTTTGGTGATCATTAAGCAACGATGGCAATGAACTTGGAAAGCCATTACCAATATGGCTGGCATTAATATTTATCGCCTTTTCAAGATCGTCTTTACAATCGATAATGTCTCGGCTAGTACCATTATTGGTGTTGCTTAAATCGCGCCACTCACCAGGTAGTAAGCCATATGTATATGAAAACCTCGGCTTTCGATAATATTTAACAACACCATTGTAAAAACCGACATTACCAAGCGCTTGTTTGCTTACTTCACAGCTGTTATTTGTTTTCAAAAATCGCCGAGAGGTATTAATGCTAGGGACACCACGGTTAGAATAATAAATGTATTCTTGTCCATCTAATGGCTCGTTGGCGATAGGCTGATAAGCGACATTTGGGTCATACGCTTCTGGTACCACTTGCTCGGTTGTTGTCATACTGCCTGATGTATCAAAAATAATTAATACTTGCGGACGTTTGCTGTTTTTATTGTCTCGGTCACCAAGATACAGCTCAATGTCTTCAGCACTGGCCGTAGGGATGGTAAGCAATATTAACAACCATAATAGACTGTAATGTTTAAGAATATTCATGATTAATTCCCCATGGCAAGCAGCTGTTGAGCAATACCTGACACTGCGGTTACTTTATGATATTTGTTATTATCGATTTGATCGGCAGTCGGCTGCTCTTCATTGACTTTTTTACCATATGCTTGAGTTGACTCAACCTTAAGCATATTGCAGCGAAATACCTGTATTGACGACACCACTCGACTATGTGGGCAGTCACTCTCGATTTGATCTTCTTTGGAGCGTAAAATACGTGCTTTAGCGTATTGCCCAGTCACCACCACAGCCATCCCCGTATCAGCTGGATATTTGTTCATTTCGTAGGCAAAGCCATTATCGCCATCGACAAAGGTGGTTTGTTTATAAATAACTTCGTCATTGGCGCCAATAGCCTGCTGTGTGGCGATCACTTTCTCTTGGCTAGCACTTGCCATTTTTATATCAGTTGACGTGTTCAGCAGTAATACTGAAATCACTGACGTTAATGCCACCAAAAAAATGATGGCAAGAATTAACGCCACACCTTGCTGGTGTTTTCTAGTCCTTGTTACCATCGTTGTACCCCCGAATTAAATAAATTTACGGTTGAATTAAATAAAACCCGTCGATAATTATCATCAACAGTGACGCTGCTATCGCCCATTACATAGGTGTTGGTGTTGCGGTAATTGTTATCGGCTTGTATATCGCGCACCAACACAAAAATTCGCGCAGCAATAATGCGTATCCCGTTTTCTTGATCCCAAAAGTTCATTGGCATGTTCGCTGCAGATAAAAACACATTCACCACATCATCACCATCGGTATCAACGCCATACATAAAGTGAATATTTTCGATGCCATCGATCATCGGCTCAAACACCATTTCATCATTATCCAGTCGTCCATGCATCAGCACCGGAATAACTTGACCTGAAAGTGTTTCGTCTTTGATGTAATAGACATGATGTTGATATTGCCAAATTGTGGCATCATCAAGATTTGGCACCGGGGACGAGCCTTTAAACATAGCCCCTGTCCCCAAGTTGGCCTTAATGTAATATTCCGTTGCCTGAATATCGGCTTCGTCAATGGGCTGAGCTAACACCCGTTTTATTTGCAAAATATCACTACCAATTTTTGCATCGCTGATACAGTTTATTGGCGAGATGGTTGTTGCTGTCGCTCCCCAAAGCATGCGAAATTGGCCATCGGTATTAGGAAACGAGGCATTATTGACGCCATCACCGATACAATCCTTGTTGGCATTTATTGCCACAGGGATTTGGGTAAACTGCTGTGTTTGTTGTATCGTTGTACTTTCACCTAAAAAACCAGCACGCAATAATTCATTACTCAGTACCGATACAGCAAAGCGGCCGTTTTCTTGTAACATACCCGCCGCAGTTGTTTCTGCGGTAGTGGCTCGAACATTTGTAAAAACACTGATTAATCCAGTTAGTAAGAACAAACTCACCACCATCGCAATCATCAATTCCAGTAACGAATAACCTTTAATATTCATAAACCACCTAATAAATATGCATGGTTACGCTAATTTGTCGGCGATTAGCGCTCGCTGTGCCACAGGTAACGTCACTGGCACCGTCAACGGTTGCTGTACGACTTTGCCAACTGATCACCACAGTTACTTGGGCAGCATTGTAATTTATGCAACCGGTAGGATTAACCAAGCCACCAATGTTACTGCCATCGGAAGTGACACTGGTTTTACCAAGTAGGGCTTGTTCCCATTGATATAAATCGGCGGTCGCAATTTGCGCTGCAGTACAAAGTGAAGCAGCATTATTGCAGAGGTTAGCTGGTTGGGTGAGAGCGCCTGAGCCAAACGTGCCATTATAGGCAGTAAGAAATGAGCCGGTACCATCGTTGGCGCGCATACGCTCAATGATATCTTGTGCTAACGAGGAGGCGAGCGAACGCTGCATCGCGTCAAAGCTGCCTTTTTTGACGGACGCTTCCATGGATATGGCACCAAGAATACCTGCAGCAAGAATAAAAAATGCCACAAGCGCTTCTATCAGCGTCATTCCGAGTTGCTTACGTGCACTGACAAGTCTCATTATTATTATATTTCTATTATTTATTATTATATATCGATAAATATCAGCTATCGTCTATCACGATAAATTTATCGTTATTTTGTTACGGTCTTATACCGCAAATTTAGCATCCAAACACTGCTGTTAAGTATGGTTTCACACCTAACGGGCAATATAGAATCAAGAGCATGTTGTTGCCTTTATTATCGTTGCAGATCCTAAAACCGGATTAACGACAGGCCACCGTCTTCACACATTAATGATACTATCTCACAGTTTAAAATAGCATCAAAAAGGCAAAAAACAAACAACTAAGGTAACTTTTTATTAACAAGGTGAGTGTGTAAAAGCTTGATAACAATCATAACTTTAGCATCGTAGGTTGGAGGTCTGGCTTTGGTTACTGGATGATGTCTTTGCGACCTAACGCTAACAGATTTGCTATGAGTAGACAGATATAGAATGTCTCAATTTATGAATTTCTCACCACAGTGAGTTTGAGGGCGCAAATAACGTTACCTGGTCATGACTGCGCTACTCATTTTAGTGACTGTTCGCTCAAAAATGCCGGCTGATTAGTTTGGGATTAGTTCAGGATGAATTCGTGGTTGGTATTAATGAACTTTGTTTGCTAAACCTATAACTAGTACTCATTAACAAGGATGTTAAGATGCTTTCAAGCAACCGCCATAGGCGGAAATTTCACCATAGCAGTATCCACTATAACGCATATAGCTCAATGCGCTCTTTTCCGTTAAAAGACGACGTCGGTGACAAATCACGCCATTGTGGCCAAGATATCATAAACGAATTGAGTCGACATCCCCCAAGCTTGCAGTCAAAAGCGTCTGGTTTTAGTCTTATTGAGGTGTTAATTGCCCTGCTGATTTTAGCTCTTGGTGTATTAGCTAACGCCAAGTTGCAACTGATGTCGCTGCACAGTATTCGCTTTGCCACACAGCAAGGGCAAGCGGCGAATTTAGCGGAATATATTCGCCATAAAATTAGCGCAAATCCGCAGGCCCAAGCGCATTACCAATTGCAGACAACGATCCCCATGACTTCTCCGGTTAATTGCCTAGAGCAGTTTTGTCAGCCTAAGCAGCTTGCTAAGTATGATCTGGCTGTATGGCAACAACATGTTGAGCGCCGGCTACAAGGTGGTAAAGGACTCATCAAAATCAATGGCAATAAAGCGAATATTACTCTCGGTTGGCCAAACGCCAGTAACCAGCACAGCAACAGTTGCCCGCCTCAGTTACGACATTATGTCTGTGTAACATTTACATATTCGATACATTTTGAGGCGTTCAATGAATAATCGACAACAGGGCTATTCCATTGTCGAGTTAATGATAGCCCTTACCATCGGCTTGATGTTACTGTCCTCGGCTCTCGCCTACTTAATTGATAGCCTCAAAACTCATAAGCAAATACAACAACAAAGCCAGCTTAATGAAAATAGCCAATTAGCGATGGCATTACTCATCAATGACATTGCCAACAGTCGCTTTTGGCTGGCCGCAAGTGAATATCATCAAAGTACCGGTAGCATCGATTTAGCAGCATTAACAACAGGTTTATGTGATGAATCGACCATCGATTGGGCGGCAGATCTGAATAGCGCATTTTCAGTTTCCAGCAACGCGGAAAATCTACAGTGCATAAAAAATGATGATTACCTACAAGGCGATATTATCCACGTGAGATATACTCAGCCATGGCAAGCTAGCTTTGTTAATAAACGACTCTACAGCAGAATATTAGCGACACAAATAAAACTATTTAACGGTGATCAGCAAGCAACCAATCAACTCAACAATAGCTTAGTTGAACAGCTTGTCGCCCATAGTTTTTTTATTGCACAAAGTAACGACAAATGCCAACAACGGGACATTCCGGCGTTGTATTGGCAACGTTCTGCTAATGGTTTGCCGAGCAAAGAAGAGCTCATTCAAGGGGTCGAAGATATCAAAATCATTATTGCTGTCGACAGCAATAATGACGGTAATATTGACGGCTATAGACAGCAATTTAATGATATCGATTGGCGCCAAGTTAAACTCGTCGAAGTGCATATGATAACGCGCACACTATGCCCCTATTTTAGCCAACCTACCAAGCAACAATTTCACTTTGCAGGGCAAGAGATCACCATTAACGATCGCTATTTACGCAAGTATACGCTGAACAACGTGTTGCTCTAAGGAGCACACGACAGAGCAAGGATAGATATGCTCGAGTCAAATTTAAGGATAATACAGTGACTGATTTAGACTTTACTAAAATAACTTCGACACAGACTAATAAAGGCTTTGTGCTAGCCACATGCTTAATATTGATATTGATGATCAGTGCGCTTAATGCATCGTTGATCGCGAGCGTTGATAAACAGATTATTTTTCACCAAGAACAACAGGGGTTATCACCAGCTCAGCACTTTAGCGTACTTGCTCGACAGCAAATTACACAGACATTAACAGCGATGGTCACTAATGGCGATAATCTAACGCTCGATAAGCCGGGCTATATTGGGCGCTGGCAACCGCTAACCGCGCAACAAGTGCGCTGGCATGAGCAAGCTGTGGCATTAAATAACCATGATCCAATTCGCTACTTAATTATCTACCTCGGTGATAAGGCCACTTCAACAACCCCTAATCGCGGCGAGCTGCAACACTTATTTAAAGGGTTTATTTATTATCACCCGAGCGGAGATGTGGGCTCTGCACGCCTGAGCACAGAGTTTTTTGTCATAAAAGGTGCTGTCCATGAATAACCAAGCTCATAATAATCACCACGATTTGGTTACTGCTCAAGCTGATGGTGTAAATTCAGCAGATACTGACAATGCCAATCAAGTGGCATCAGGCTTTAGCTTACTTGAGTTGCTGATTGTCATGGCTATCATCGGCATTTTGGCAAGCATCGCCTTGCCAAGTTATGAGCAACAAATACAACACGCGAGGCGTCAGCAAGTTCAACAATATCTACTTATGCTGGCAACAGCCCAACAAAAGCAATTTAGCCTCACGGGTGAATTCACCGAAAACGCTTTGGATCTTGTTAGTGATGACGCTGACATCAGCCAACATTATCAGGTTGACACGATAATTATCAACGCGAGCAATGCATTACCGATCCGGGCGCGAATGCGTGCTACCGCCAAAGGCAGTCAAGCCAAAGATCAGCTATGCACAACCATAATCATTGATACCCTAGGTAATAAAACCAGCCTAAATTCATCGGGGGTAGCGACTGAGCATTGCTGGTAGTAAAGGTTTCACTCATGTTTCTTTGTCACGAGTTGTTGCTAATAATGGTTAAGGTAGCGTTAAACAATGTAGCAGTTATAAAATTTCTGACTAGTAAACTACCAGCTCATCAGTTACTGCTTTATTAACTAACACAGCTAACGCGGCTAACACCGTACCGGCACATTACGGCGCTTTTCGTGCACGCCATCACCATTGTAGTCTCGGGAGGCTTTTAACCGCCCGCTGCTGCTAACAATGACAGCTCGCCCTTGCGATGCAACCTGCCGATGACATAACGTCATGGTACCGTTATAGCCACGAGCTAAACCGTAGCTATTAAAGACAATCAATGCGTTACGTTGCAATGACGTCCAGCGCAGTTCGATATTTTCAGGTACATCCGCCAGTATTGCTAATAAACGGTCATCATCATCAAATTGTCGATTACCATTATTATCAACAAAACTCATCGCCCCATGTTGCCAGTCATCAACGCATATCAGTTGCTGTTTTTTAGGGCAAATGACTACAGCAGTTTGATAGCGAATCGCTTGGCGTCGGGCCAATGCCAGATGACGTTGCCATTTTAGCTGCTCATGTTCGATTGTCAGCCGGCGCTGCATATCTGCGAAATTTGGCATAACAATACGGATCACAATCAACAAGATAGCTAGGGTCACTAAGCATTCAATAAACGTCACGCCGCCTTGATGACGCAAACGATTGATTGATGGTCTCGGTTGGGAGGAAAATCTAAATAAGGCGCTTGATTGGCCTTGGCAAAATCCATTTGCTGACATGCTAGTCTTCCTTGGTTTATCTGCGTTATCAAAACATATTGACAAAACGCTATATGATTCCTTAATACGCATTTAACGTGAATGAAAACGTCTATTGATATAATAAATCTGTCATACCAACTCGCATAAAAATTTAGTATACGTCATTCAGTATAGTCCACAGACAAAAATGCCGACACTAACTAAGCTTAGTGTCGGCATTTTTTACAAGCTAGATGATGTACTAACGTCGCGTTAGTTGGCGATGTTTTACTAACGTAATTCAGCAGGTACGGCAAATACCGTGGTTTCTTCACGGCCAGGGTTTTCAATAACCACTTTACCGCCCATCCCCTTTAATGTATCAACAACTTGTTTAACTAACACTTCAGGTGCCGACGCGCCCGCGGTTACACCAACAGAATTGATATCAGCTAACCAGTTTTTCTCAATATCAGCAGCACCATCAATTAAATAAGCGGTTGTGCCCATTTTTTCGGCCAGCTCGCGCAGACGATTTGAATTGGAGCTATTCTTAGCACCAACAACCAGCAGTAACTCGACTTTTTCAGCGATAGAACGCACCGCATCTTGGCGATTTTGTGTCGCATAGCAAATATCGTCTTTACGCGGCCCTTCGATGTTCGGGAACTTAGCACGCAAGGCATCAACCACTTCCGCGGTATCATCAACCGAAAGCGTTGTTTGCGAACAATAAAACAGGACATCAGGATTTTTCACCTGCAGGCTTGCAACGTCCGCTACCGACTCGACCAAATAAATACCACCCGTTTGTGATTCGTATTGGCCCATAGTACCTTCCACTTCCGGATGTCCTTCGTGACCGATCAAAATACACTCGTGGTTTTTACGAGACGCGCGAGTCACTTCCATATGCACTTTAGTGACTAATGGGCAGGTTGCGTCAAATACTTTTAAACCACGATCGCTAGCTTGCTTACGTACCGCTTTTGATACGCCATGGGCAGAGAAGATCACCGTATTGCCATCTGGCACTTCATCTAACTCGTCAACAAAAATGGCACCACGATCACGCAAACCATTTACCACAAACTTGTTGTGCACCACTTCATGACGCACATAAATAGGCGCGCCAAAGATATCTAACGCTCTATCTACAATACTTATCGCTCGATCAACGCCGGCACAAAAACCGCGAGGATTAGCTAAAATAACGTCCATAATAATTCCTGTTGTCGCCTATAAAATATCAACAAGCTCAACGTTAAAGGTAACGTCTTGACCTGCTAGCGGGTGGTTAAAGTCAACCGTTATCGCCAAGTCATTCACTTCTCGAATAATACCAGGCACTTCACCACCGGGGGCGGTAAAGGTCATGATGGTACCAACTTCTGGAACGCCATCAGCGGCAAATTTTTGGCGATCAACGTAATGTATATTTTCTGGGTTTGGTTCACCAAAGGCATCTTTGGCGACAAGCGTAAACTCTTTGCTCGCGCCAATGGTTAACCCCAACAACTGCGCCTCAAATGCTGGCGATATACTGCTGTCACCTAAGTTAACGCGTGCCGGCTTGTTATTCACCTTAGTACTATCAACAGCAGAGCCATCTGCTAACGTCATGGTGATGTGCATTAACAGGTTAGAATCTGACTGTACTACTTTATCGGTCATTCGGTATTACCCTTGCTTACTATCTACGTGTTCGTTGTCGGCGACTTGTTTATTCTCGCCAGTACGGTTATCGCTTTGCTCATTGTTGGTAAACGCATCATAGATCATCAATGCGGCACCAACAAAGATGGCTGAATCGGCAACATTAAACGCCGGCCAATGTTTATTGCCGATGTAAAAATCAAGGAAATCGATAACATAACCAAACATTAAACGGTCAATCACATTGCCAATCGCACCACTTAAAATCAGCGCGAAGGCGATTGAGATGAGTGCCTGCTGTTTTGGTGTTTTACGCATCCAAATGATCAGCATCACGCTAACAACAATAGCCACCGCAGATAAAAACCAACGCTGCCAGCCACTTTGATCGGCAAGCCAACTAAAAGCGGCACCGGGGTTATGCACATAGGTTAAATTGAAAAATGGCATCACCTCAATCACCTCGCGATAATTAAAGGTTGCCGCAACCCAGTGCTTTGTTACCTGATCGATAATTAGCAACAGCAGCGCTAGCCAAAGCCAGCGCAATCCCGTTTCCTTGAAGACGTTACCCATAGACAATTACCCTATCCTTGCTTATGCAAATTGGCGTGTTTCACCATCGCCATCAATGTTGGTCACACAACGACCACATAAATCGGTATGTTGCTCATTAGCACCAACATCGTCGGTATAGTGCCAACAACGCTCACACTTACTACCGTTTGATGCAGTGACCTTAATTGCTAAGCCGGCAATATCAGTCGCTTGTGCGCCTTCTGATTGACCATCACCGACAACCACTTTGGCACCAGAAGTAATAAACACAAAGCGCAATTCATCAGCAAAGACATTAAGTTTGTCTGCTAACTCGGCTGATGCATAAAGCGTTACGTTTGCTTGTAGCGTTGCACCAACAACGTCTTCTTTACGAGCCAACTCTAATGCTTTGTTAACTTCATTACGCACCGCGATGATTTGCGTCCAAAAATCGTCATCTAGCTTGTCATCAACGCGTTTAAGGCCGTCGAACCATACGCCAGTGAAAACAAATTCATCACGCTCACCAGGTAACGCTGACCAAATTTCTTGTGCTGTAAACGACAAAATTGGTGCCATCCAGCGTACCATAGCTTCAGCGATTAGGAATAATGCTGATTGACATGAACGACGTGCGTGGGAATCTTGCTTAGCGGTATATTGTCTATCTTTAATAATGTCTAAATAGAAGCCACCAAGCTCTGTTGTACAGAAATTCATAATTTTTTGCACAACCGCATGGAATTCGTAGTTATCGTACGCGTCGATAATTTCTTGCTGCAACTGCGCTGCACGGCCAACAACCCAGCGGTCCAATGCCACCATATCGGCCACATCGACCATGTGTTGGTTCGGCTCAAAACCGTTGATATTGGCTAATAAGAAACGTGACGTATTACGGATACGACGATACGCATCAGCTTGACGCTTAAAGATTTCATCCGATACCGTGATCTCTTGGGTATAGTTCACCGACGCGACCCATAAGCGTAAAATATCGCCACCCATTTTTTTGGTGATTTGATCCGGTGTTACCACATTGCCTAATGACTTAGACATCTTGTGGCCTTTAACATCAACCGTAAAACCGTGTGTTAATACTTCACTGTATGGCGCTTCACCAGTCATCGCTACCGATGACATCATCGACGACATAAACCAACCACGGTGTTGATCGCTACCTTCAAGGTATAAGTCGGCACGTTTATCAAACTCATCACGGGCATTAACAACCGAGTAGTGAGATACGCCAGAATCAAACCAAACATCCAAGGTATCGGTAACTTTCACATATTGTTCAGCGTCACTTTCGTTAAGTAAGTCCGCAGGCTCTAGGTCAAACCAAGCTTGGATGCCCTTTTCTTCAACCAACAAGGCAACTTTTTCGATTAACGCGACCGATTCTGGGTGCAAAGCACCAGTGTCTTTATCAACGAATAGTGCAATTGGTACACCCCAGGTACGCTGACGTGAAATACACCAATCAGGACGCCCTTCGACCATTTTTTCAATACGGCTTTGGCCCCAATCCGGGATCCATTTGGTTTTTTCAATTTCTTTTAATGAGTCGCTACGCAAATTATTTTTGTCCATGCTAATGAACCATTGTGGTGTCGCACGGAAAATAATCGGCGTTTTATGACGCCAGCAATGTGGGTACGAATGCTCATAGGCATGATGGTGAACAAGTGCACCCTTCTCTTTTAACACCTCGACCACATTATCATTGGCTTTAAATACGTGCTGACCAGCAAACAATTCGGTACCTTCTAAGTACACACCATTTGCACCAACCGGGTTGGCCACTTCTAAGTCATATTGACGGCCAACGTTAAAGTCATCAACACCGTGACCAGGTGCTGTGTGAACACAACCGGTACCCGAGTCGGTGGTAACGTGATCACCTAAAATGATTGGCACAGTAAAGTCATAGAACGGGTGCTGAACAGGTACGTTTTCTAATGCATTACCTTGGCAGAAACCTAATGCATGGTATTTTTCAACGCCGAAACGATCCATGCAATCTTTCACTAGGTCGGTTGCAAGAATAAAACGTACAGGTCCTTGCTCAGTATAGGCTTGTACTAAGCTGTATTGTAATTCAGGGTGCACCGATACGGCGCGGTTCGCTGGCAGTGTCCATGGCGTGGTGGTCCAAATAACAATACCGATTTGACCTTCACCACCATGACCTTCAGGGTGGTCAAATAAGTCTGCAACGCTATCATCTACGTTAAATTTTACGTCAATCGCTGGTGATACTTTATCTTTGTATTCAACTTCAGCTTCAGCAAGTGCTGAACCACAGTCTGTACACCAATGTACGGGTTTAAAGCCTTGATGTAAGTGGCCATTTTCAGTGATTTTGCCCAATGCTCGAATGATATTCGCTTCGGTATCAAAATCCATGGTTAAATAAGGCTTATCCCAATCCGCGAATACACCTAAACGTTTAAAGTCTTCACGCTGGCCATTCACTTGAGTCATCGCATATTCGCGACACTTTTGACGAAACTCGGCTGAATTTAATTTTTTACCCGGCTTGCCCCACTTTTTCTCAACAACAAGCTCAATTGGTAAGCCATGACAGTCCCAACCTGGCACATAAGGCGCGTTAAAATCAGATAAGGTTTTAGCTTTAACGATAACGTCTTTGAGAATTTTGTTAACCGCGTGACCTAAATGAATATTACCGTTTGCATACGGAGGACCATCGTGCAAAATAAACGATTTTTTACCTTTTTTGGCAGCTCGGATTTGACCATACAAGTCTTTGTCCGCCCACTCTTGTAACATTTTCGGTTCACGTTGCGGCAAGTTACCGCGCATTGGAAACTCGGTATCTGGTAAATTTAAAGTATGTTTATAGTCACTCATTGAATCTAATATCCGTAGCTATTAAAATTTTTCGGCAACAAGCTGTTTGGCTTGTTGTGTATCTTGGCTAATTTGTGCTGTTAACGCGTCTAGCGACGCAAAACGTTGCTCTTCTCGCAACTTTTTCAGCAAAATCACGTCGATTTGCTGGCCATACAAATTACCTTTAAAGTCAAAAATATGAACTTCCAGTTGTTGGCGCATACCGCGCACGGTTGGTCTGGAGCCAATGTTGGCGACACCATAATAACGACTGTCGTTGAACTGAACTTGTACTGCATATACCCCACTCACAGGTGACACACAGCGTTTTAATAAGACATTAGCCGTTGGAAATCCTAACTGTCGCCCTTGCTTATCACCATGCACAACGCGGCCAATAATGCTGTATGGGCGGCCCAACATAGATTGGGCTTCAATTAAATCGTCTTGTTGCAATGCTTTGCGAATTTCAGTGCTGGAAATTCGGCAATCGTCCAGTTTAAAACTGGCGGTATCGGTAACAGCAAAATCAAACTTTTCACCTGCTTGCTTCAACATAGCAAAATCACCGCGACGATTTTTGCCAAAACGAAAATCATCACCAATGATCAGGTGCTTAACACCCAACTTAGCCACGAGTAATTGCTCAATAAACTGTTCAGCAGACTGACTGGCAAACTGGTGGTTGAAGTTAACACAAATAAGTCGCTTAACGCCCAATTGGCGCAGTAAAGTGTACTTATCGCGCAGACGAGTGAGTCGTGCGGGTGCCATTTGCGGATTAAACAACTCTTGTGGCTGTGGTTCAAATACCATAACCGCAGGTATTAAACCTAACTCTTCACTCTTTTTTATTAAGGCACGAATAACGCGCTGATGGCCTAAATGCACGCCATCAAAATTACCAATGGTCAATACACAACCATTGTGAGCGTCTCTAATATTGTGAATGCCTCGAATCAATTGCATTAGATAAAAACCTGAACTTACGTTTAACGGCAACAATAACCGGCGAATTATATATCAGTGCGGATGATTAATCAGCAATAAAACCCATGATTGCCAAACTTTTCATGGATTTTTTGTATTCACCGCCAGTCACTTGCTTACATTCAATGATAACACGCAGATCATCATGTCGTTAATGGGCGATAAAATGACGTGCCCGTACCCCAAGGGCAAACGCACTTAACGCATAAATACATACCCCGGCCAAAATTAATGCCAGCAAATAACCTATTTGCTGGCTCACACTCATGTGCAACCATACGGCAAACATCGGTGAGATAAAAAACAGCGCGACAGCCATAATAACAGCGGCAATTATCAAGCGGATAATGACCGATTTACTTTGTCTATCAAGCTGATAAATTTGTTGCGCCTGCAAGCCACGGTAGAGCAATACGGCATTTAATGTCGCCGATAGAGCGGTCGCCATGGCCAGACCAACATAACCAAAAAATGGCGCCAACATTAAATTAAATACCATGTTAGCAACCATAGCCTTGATGGCAATACTCACGGGGGTCTTGGTATCTTGCCTTGCGTAATAGCCAGGCGCGAGTATTTTGATAAACATAAAGCTAAGTAAGCCACTCATGTAGGCAAACAACGCATAAGATACTTGTAAGACATCTTGCTGGGTAAACTCACCGCGCATAAACAAAATCATAATAATCGGTTGTGCCAACACCATTAGTCCCGCCATTGCCGGCCAGCCTAACAAACTAACCACTTTTAAGCCCCAGCCTAACGTATGGGCAAAGGCTCGTTGGTCTTTACCTGCGTGCAAGCGCGAAAGGTTTGGCAAGATAATGGTAGCAATAGCGATACCAAATAAACCCAATGGGAACTCTAGCAAGCGATCGGCGTAATACAGCCAACTGATGGAACCCGTTATCAAGAAACTGGCGATAAGGGTGTCGAGTAGTAAATTGATTTGCGTAACCGATACACCAAACAAGGCCGGGATCAGTAACTTGCGAATTTTTCGTACCCCTGGATGCGACCAACCCCAGCTAGGCTTCACCAAAACACCGGCTTTAACAAGAAATGGAATTTGAAATAAAAACTGTGTTAAGCCACCAAAAAATACCCCCCAAGCGAGCGCGTACGCTGGCTCAGCAAAGTATGAAGAAGCATAGATTGCAGCAACAATAATACAAACATTAAGTAGCACCGGAGTAAACGCCGCAGCAGCAAACTTGCCAAGCGTATTAAGAATAGATCCCGCTAATGCGGTTAAACTAATAAACCATAAATAGGGAAAGGTAATGGTTAATAAGCTCGATGCTAAGTCAAATTTTGCGGCATTAGGGCCATCGTTGAGCCAATCCATAAACCAGCCAAAACCAAATAAAGCAACCACCACTGGCGTGGCGATCATACCAAACAAGGTGACGATGCTAACAATGACGCCTAACGTACCGCTGACCTTAGCAATCAACTCCCGGCTGTGTTGACTGCCATTTTTATCATCGTCATGTTGATACTCAGCTAATACCGGCACAAACGCTTGGGCAAAAGCCCCTTCGGCAAACAAACGACGCAGAAAGTTGGGGATTTTATTGGCAAAAAAGAACACATCGGCGCCCGCACTGGTACCAATTTTGTCCGCAATCACGATGTCGCGTACCAGACCGAGTACACGAGAAATAAGAGTCATAAAGCTAACGATGAGGCCTGACTTGAGCAATTTTTTCGCCAAAATTGCTGCTCCTTGCTTATTATTTGTATCTATTTAGCAACGAAGCTTGGGAAAACTTCGTACTGAGGCTTAAGTGTGGTAATATCATAGCCTTTGATGGGCCCGGTTAAAACAGCTAATTCATCTTAATCACTGCTTATCCGTCATTAATCGGATAAAAAGTTTGACATTGGTTGAAAAAACAGGCATATTTCACGGCCTTAAATTATGGCTATATTTATTTTATTTTAGGAGCTCACCTTGGCTAACTCTAAGTCTGCTAAGAAGCGCGCTATCCAATCAGAGAAGCGTCGCCAACACAACGCTTCACGTCGCTCTATGATGCGTACTTACGTGAAGAAAGTTATTGCTGCTATCGAAGCAGGTAACAAAGAAGTTGCAATGCAAGAACTTGCAGCAGCTACACCAATTTTAGACCGTTACGCAAGTAAAGGTTTAATCCACAAGAACAAAGCAGCTCGTGCTAAGAGCCGCTTAAATGCAAAAATCAAAGCGTTATAATCGCCTGATAGCATTGTGTTCTTGAGAAATACCGCCTTCTGGCGGTATTTTTTTTATCTGCAATTTAGTGACTGCAAGCTACCAACCACCAACTATAAGCAGGCCCCTAGCGTCTAATGCACTTTAACGGGAAAGTGGCACGCAAATAATGTACACATAACAAACAACAAATTCGCTATCGACACCAGTAAGCCCTCAATAGGGCAAACTTTGTAAACGCATTTCACCCTGTAGCAGCTTTACTTACTGCTATCTACTCACCTCGATAAGCCATCAAAGCCCGCCGTAAAAAACCACTGTGCAGGGCAAGCAACTGCTCCCCCTCACTCAAACCAAGCCCGGTTAACACATGCAAGATTGCCAATTTCACCTTGTTATCACACACCTTTAATGCCGAAATTGCCTGCTGTTGTTGGCAATTAGTTGCTTGCATAACAATGCGCACCGCACGTGCGTGCAGTTTTTCGTTACTGGCATGTACATCAACCATCAGATTTTGATAACTTTTTCCTGAGCGGATCATACTTGCTGTGGTAAGCATGTTAAGCACTAATTTTTGTGCTGTGCCTGACTTTAATCGCGTTGAACCGGTGAGCACTTCTGGACCGACAATAGGACAAATGTGGATTTTTGCTTGCGTGGCAATTGGTGAATTTGGGTTGCAGGATAACGATACCGTCATCGCCCCGAGTTGATTTGCGTAGTCTAAGCCACCGATAACATAAGGTGTCCTGCCACTCGCAGCAATACCTACCAATACATCATTTGCATCAAAGTCGATGTCTTGTAAATCCGCAACAGCCGCTTCTGGCTCATCTTCGGCACCCTCTACGGCTTTATAAATAGCGCCATCACCACCAGCAATTAAGCCAATGACCATGTCATCTGGGGTACTGAAGGTAGGCGGACACTCTACCGCATCAAGTATGCCTAAGCGGCCACTGGTGCCTGCGCCGATATAAATCAAACGTCCGCCTTTGGCAAATGCCGCAACTATCGCATCAACAGCTTGGCTTATCGGCGTTAAACACGCCTGTACCGCACCGGCAACGTTCATATCTTCGTCATTGATTTGGCGCACAATTTCTAGCGAATTATGCAGATCAATATCCATCGTTCGTGGATTACGTCCCTCTGAAACCAAGCTATTAAGCTGCTGCAACAAAACAGAGGTTTCGTCTGCATGTTCTGGCGTTACATTGTCAGCTGAGGCACCGCTTTGGTCGATTGGAATGTGCTCTGTTGATTGTTCAGTTGATTGCCTGAGGCAGTACTGACGAGCTAGATAACAAGCACCATCAAGCGATGTGCCGCGACTTATCTGGCATCGCTGTTGGTAACGTTCACTAAGATGAGGCAAGGTCGCCTTTGCTAAGCCGCCCATCAATACAACAGGCACTTGAGTTTGCTGGCAGCTAAGTTCGATCAACTGCTCGACATCAGCCATATGGCGACTTAGCAACGCCTTCGCTGTTGGGCAATGCTCGGCTAGTTTAAATACCGACTCAGCGAAACGTGCATAATCTGCGGGTTTAGCCGATGCGAGCCAAGTCAAAATGTCGGTGTGTGTTATGCCAAGGTGGTTTTGAATATATTGTGCTAAGTCGCTAAGAGGCGATGTTCGTGCGTCCAATTCATGCAATAACACCTTGACGGCGTTAAACCCGAGCAGTGCACCACTGCCTTCATCGCCGATAGGAAAGCCCCACCCCCCGGTATATAACTCTTGCTTATCTTGTGTTAATAATGCACCAACGGAGCCCGTCCCTAACGCAACAACAGCAACAGGTTTACCTAAATTCGCACCATAGAGTGAGGTTGTCGCGTCATTGACAATGTCGATATATGCAAATGAATACGAGAGATAATCCTTTAAGCGAGCAACTTGTACTGCGTTTCCAGCCCCGGCAAGCCCCATCACCACAGCAGTTTCTTCTGCTGTAGCCTTGGCTTGCGCCAATAGATCATCGATTAACGTCACTAAGTTACGACATGCGCCATCAAAGTCATTAGTCAACGAACTTGCACCCGCGCTTGCATGATAGTGCTTTGCACCAGCGACATGCTCTAATCGAGCAATGGTCTTGGTGCCACCACCATCAATCCCAAGAATGTAGTTAATCGTCATGACTTAATGATCTCCATACCATGATTCCTTTGTTATCGTCAGCACAAGCCCATAAAGCTAACCATAATAATGCCTTAGGCGTATCCTGTATTTCGTTACATTATCTATTATATCAAGCCAAGGCAAAAGCATATTCACTGCATTTATGATCTGCTTTTGATTACCACGTATACCGCATTAATAACACACTATGCGAACTCATAAAAAAGAGGACGTTGTGTCCTCTTTTATTGGTTAGTGATGTTAGCTTGGCTTATACCGAAAATGGATACTGAATTGGATCGTGGTGCTGGTAGCCAGTCACTTTAAAGTCATCCGCGGTTACCCATTTTTCTACATCGTCGAGTGTTTTGATATCTGGGTTGATTTCCAGCTGCGGCGATGGAAACGGTTCACGTTTTAATTGCACATTTTGCATTAAATCTAATTGATCTTCGTAAATATGCGCATTAACAATTTTATGGTACGCCGTACCGGCCTTGTGACCGGTGATTTGTGCCATCAACGCTAAGAACGTAAACACCTGAATTTGATTAAAATTCAAACCTAAAGGGACATCACATGAACGCTGGAAACTGGTTAGATACAGGGTATCACCGAGTAGCGAAAAATTATGGGTGTGCATACATGGGCGTAGACAGCCCATATGAAATTCACCAGGGTTGTAAAAACTAATGATTTCACCGCGATCGTCAACACCGTTTTTGAGATTTTCAACCACCTTTTTCAGCTGGTCGATACTACCACCATCCGGCTTTTGCCAAGCACGCCCTTGTACGCCGTAAACACGCCCCATATCGTCTTCGCCTTTACGGTACGGATTGTTTAACCAGGCACTGTTCTCATTGGCATTGGCGTCCCAAGTTTTGGTACCCAGAGCACGAAAGTCCGCCGCGTTATCGTAGCCTTTAATGTAGCCAAGGAGTTCAGCAATAGCCGCTTTATAAAAGCTCTTACGGGTAGTGATTAATGGAAATTGATTTTTGCCAACTTGATATTCTAAGTCGGCATTAATCACGGTTAGACAGCGTTTACCGGTACGCTTATTATCAACCCAAACACCTTCATCAATAATGCGTTGGCATAATTGTAAATACTGCTTCATTATTTTGCTCCCGCTCGTTGCGAATTACTGTTGTGCTTTAGCCCCCAAACAATGAGACCAATACCAATGATGATCATCGGTAACGACAACACTTGGCCCATAGAAATAAAACTAAAAATAAAACCTAAATGGGCATCTGGTTCACGGAAAAACTCGACGATAAAACGGAATGTTCCATAGCCCGCTAAAAAGGTACCACTGGCAACGCCACTGGCTTTGGTGTATTTGCTAACAAAGTACACCATAAAGAATAACACCACACCTTCTAAGAAAAACTCATACAGTTGGGATGGATGACGGGCAAGCCCTTTGGCATCGGTCGGAAATACCATAGCCCACGGCACATCACTTTCGCGTCCCCAAAGCTCTGCATTGATAAAGTTACCGATACGTCCAGCACCTAAACCAAATGGCACCAAAGGAGCAACAAAGTCACCTACTTGTAAAAACGTTTTCTTCTCTTTATGGGCAAAAATTGCGATGGCCACAATAACCCCAAGTAAGCCACCGTGGAATGACATTCCACCGGTCCAAATTTTGAATAAATATAATGGGTCTGTTAGGAAATAATCGAAATTATAAAACAACACATAACCGATACGGCCACCGAGGATCACCCCTAAAAAACCGTAGAAGATTAAATCACTTACCTGATCGCGAGTCCATACACCGTTTGATTTGTCAGCGACGCGATTAGCGTAGAGGATGGCAAAGATAAACCCTAATAAATACATAAATCCGTACCAGCGTAACGATACGGGACCAATGGAAAAAATAATAGGATCAATTTGTGGAAACTGAATAGCTGCTAATGTCATAGATAATCCATATTAGAACATCATATTTATCGCCACTAAAATTAAAAATGCAGCGAATACTTTTTTTATTGTCTTTACTGGTAACCGATTAGCGAGTTTTACCCCGAAACGTGCGGCAATGGTTGATGTACTGGCTATACCAAGTACGGCAGGCCAAAATACATACCCTAGACTCCAACTAGGCAAATCTGGGTTACCAAGTCCTGCTATCATAAACGCCATCGTGCCAAAAAGCGACACTATCATACCGCAGGCCGTGGAAATACCGATGGCATGGAGTAAATTCAAACCACAATAGGTTAAATATGGGATCAAAATAGCCCCACCACTGATGCCCATCAGACTGGCTATAACCCCACTGATACCGGCAACGGCTTGCACCACTTTGTTGGCAGGCATACTGCGCTGTACCGGTTTACGAATAGAAAAGATCATATAACTGGCAAGGGCAATAACAAAGGCGGCAAACAAGCTTTTTAATGCCTTTGCGGGTAATAAATCAGCCAAGTTGGCACCGACGACGGCACCCACTGCAACCCATACCATTAACTTTTTGGTAAAACGCCAGGGTATATTACCTAGCTTATGATGGCTAAACGCCGCACTCGATGAGGTGACGACGATGGATGCCAGCGATGATGCTAAGGCGATTGGCATCACCACACTCTGATCCACAGCAAATTTTGGCAGTAAGACAACCAAAGCAGGAACAATGACCAAGCCACCACCGATACCCAGCAACCCAGCGAGTATACCAACAAAGGCACCGATGACCATGCAAGCAAGAAAAACGGAGAAAAACATGATTTAAATTTTTGTCTCTACTGATTACATTGTAGCGCATCCCATAAAGGGGATACACGCTTGGGCAATTACTTACCTGCTCGCACGAAACTACCGAAACCTAGCTGCTCTAATTCACGATTTAAGTAAGCGTGCACTTGTTCTGATGTCGCACATTGCAAGCAATGCGCTAATATTTTCTGACTGTGTTTAAATTCGACATTACGCACCACCCACTTCACTTTGGGGATACTTTTCGAGGTCATACTTAACTTGTCGTAACCCATTGCAAGTAGCAATAATGCACCAGCAGGCTCTCCAGCTAATTCGCCACATAAACTTAATTCAATAAGATTTTTTTGTGCTCGCTCAGCAATAAAGTTTAATGCTCTAAGTACGGATGGGTGATAAACATCATACAGGCCAGATACCCGGGCATTGTTGCGGTCAACCGCTAACAGGTATTGCGTTAAATCGTTACTGCCAACAGAAAAAAAGTCAACACGCTGCGCGAGCTCATCAAGTTGAAAAATAACCGATGGCACCTCAATCATGACACCAAGTTTGGGTTTTGCTAGCTGTTGCTGTAACTCGCTACTCACTTCAGCGTGCGCCTGTTTGATTAATGTTATCGCCTCGTCCACTTCACTCACATTAGATATCATCGGCAACATAATTTCTAGGTTGCCGGAATCAGCGTTGGCTTTTAACATGGCGCGAATTTGCACCAAAAATATTTCCGGATGATCAAGGGTAATACGAATACCTCGCCAACCTAAAAACGGATTGCTTTCTTCAACCGGAAAATATGTCAGTTCTTTATCGCCACCGATATCTAAGGTGCGCATCACCACAGGTTGACGCGGAAACGATGCCAGCACAACTTGGTACCATTGATATTGTTCTTGCTCAGAAGGAAAGCAATTGCGCTCCATAAATGGTATTTCAGTGCGATACAAACCAATACCGGATGCGCCATTTTTCATTGACTCATCAAATTGCGAACTTAATCCGGCGTTTAATAATAATTCAATCGAGCGACCATCGCGGGTGATCGCCGGCAAGTTAATCACCTTAGCGATAATTTGGTTCAGCTCTTGCTCTTCACGTTGCAGGCGTCGATATTTAGTTAAGATTGACGCCTTGGGCGATAGATATACTTCACCAGAGTAGCCATCAACAATCGCTTGTTGGTTACGAAACGACGCTAACGACATTTGACCAAGACCAACGACAGCTGGAATACCTAACGCTCTTGCCAAGATCACCGCATGGGAATTGGTTGAACCACGGAGCGATACAACCGCGCGAATTTGGCTTTGTTGAAATTCCGCTAACAGCGCAGCCGTCACCTCCTCGGCCACCAAAATCATATCGTCAGGTACAGCTATATGTTGTGCTTCATTTTCTTGCAAATGCAATAACACCCGATTTCCAAGATCTTTAATGTCCGTTGCTCGCTCTCGAATATAGGCATCCTCGACACCTTCAAATTGCACAACATATTGATCAATGATCAACTTGAGCGCACTTTGAGCATCCCAACCTTCGGCAATTTTGTCATATATTTCATTACCTATGGTGGCACTTTCCAACATATGACGATACATTTCGAATATTTCGAGCGTATCTTGGGGAATAACTCCCTGCATTTGTTCGGCCATTTTGGTCAGGTCAGAGCGTGTGCGCTGTAAGGCTTGTTTTAAGGCCGCGGCCTGCTCCTTTGGTTGCTCCGTTTTGGTTAGACTGACACTGCTTAATTGGGCTTTAGGATAACTGACAAATATGTTGCCAATGGCAACGCCTGGAGAGCTAGGAATGCCTTGTAAAAACGGCTTGGACGGCAGTGATGCTAAACGAGTTCTACTGCCTTTGCTGTCAATATTGGCTATGGCACCAGCTAATTGCGCCGACAAGGTGACTAAAAAGGCCTCTTCGTTCTCATCAAACTGGCGCGCTTGTTTTTGCTGCACGGTTAACACGCCAACTACTCGACGTTGATGGATTATTGGCGTACCTAAAAAGGCGAATAAATCATCTTCTTCAACTTCAGGAGCGTATTTAAAGCGCGGATGCTGTTGGGCATTATCGATATTAATAGGCTCTTCCCGTTGCCCCACTAAACCGACTAATCCTTCGGAAAAGCCAATGGCTGTGCGCCCCAACGAACCTTGCGCCAAACCATCTGATGCCATCAACAAAAAATGCTGTTTGCTATCATCGGCCAAATACACAGAGCAACAATCGGTCGCCAGAGCTGTTTTGACATCACTCACCATATTGCTCAAAGCAACATCTAATTCAGGTTGTTGATTAAATGCTAAAACGATACGGCGAAGCGTGGTTAACATGATTTCCCTTATTTATGCCATATGCCGTTATTGTTACTCATGACAGAGCTGGTTTGGTGATTGCCAGTAATACCATGACAGCTTTGGCGATAGTATCCACAAAGACCAAATGATGATGACGGCGCGGTGAACACTAAGTATACCGCAAAAATGTTACTATTAAAAATCAGCAACTTATTAAATAACAGCAATAAGAATACGACGATAGATTAGAGCGTGTTGATCTTTCAGGGTTAAATTTTGTTCGAATTAAATGCATTTTTATCGCCGCACTTGTGATACGCATAGTTATTCTACGCACAGAGCAAGTAACAATGAAAAAAATGCATTTAAACGAATCTAAAGGACAGCTTTTATGACGCCTTTCTACTGTGTTATCACTTACTTATGTGGAGCAACCGCGCAGCATAAGTTCTGCCTTGTATAAAAACATCATACATTGCTGCAAAAACAACCTCAAAAGATCAACACGCTCTCGTGTTTAGCACTAGAAAAACAACCTTACAACAAACAAAAAGACCGCGATAAATCGCGGTCTTTTTCTTAGCTTTAGCAATGCAATTACTAGATGCCCTTCGACTTACGACGCCGTTGATTACGTCGTTGATTGGGATTTTTTCGATACTTCTGCTGTCCTTGCTCTTGGCTATCAAATTGTCCCTTGGGTAGCGCTATCGGTGCAAACTCCTTCATTACCCGTCGATACACATCCCGTTTAAAAGAGACGACTTGCCGTACCGGATACCAGTAACTCACCCAACGCCAGTCATCAAATTCAGGGTGGGATGAGTGCAACAAATCAACGTCTTGATCAGCACAGGTTAACTTGAGTAAAAACCATTTTTGTTTTTGCCCAATACACACAGGATTACTGTCATGACGTATCAGTCTCTTTGGCAATCGGTACTTTAACCAGTGTTTTGAGCTCGCGATGATTTCCACCTGATGTGGTTTCAAACCAACTTCTTCATGCAATTCTCGATACATGGTTTGCTCTGCAGACTCACCATCATCGACACCACCTTGTGGAAATTGCCAAGAGTGCTGGTTGTATCGACGCGCCCAAAATACTTGTCCCTTGCCATTTGTAATTACAATGCCGACATTGGCTCTATAGCCCTCGGCATCAATCACATGAACTCCTGTTCAACTCGTTCAATTTAAATTGATTGTTCCATAAACAACGCTATTGAGCAAATAAACAAACAAAATAATTAATCATTTGCCGGTATGCCTTATTAATTAAGGTCATTAGCAGCACAAATTGTTGAGCAAACATTGCTTTTTAGGGAGCTAGCATGACAAAATAATTACAAATGGCAAAGTCTCGTTACTATGATCACTCCAGCGACTGAACAGCAATTATTAACACATGCCCAAGCGATTGCCGGCCTAACGCTCGGTCAGTTGGCAAATAAACATCATGTTGTGGTACCAACATCACTTAACCGTGAAAAAGGTTGGATAGGTTTATTGTTAGAAAAAGAACTGGGCGCGCAAGCGGGCTCTAAACCCCTGCCTGACTTTCCTGAGCTGGGTATCGAATTAAAAACCCTGCCGATTAATCGTCAAGCAAAACCACTGGAAACCACCTTTGTTAGTGTGGCACCGTTAACGGGTATTACAGGACAAACATGGCAACAAAGTCATGTGCGCCGCAAACTAAATAAGGTGTTGTGGGTACCAATTATTTCGGAACGAGATATCCCCATTGCCGATCGTATTGTTTGTACGCCATTTTTGTGGACTCCTAACCTAGAAGAAGAACGGCTACTAGCAGAGGATTGGCAAGAACTAACCGATATGATTGCTTTAGGAGAAGTTGAAAAAATTAATGCGACTTACGGGCAAGTGATGCAGCTACGACCTAAAGCCGCCAATAGCCAAGCCAAAACGCAAGCCTATGACCGCCATGGTCGTCCATTTATGACGCTACCGCGGGGTTTTTACTTAAAGACGCAATTTACCCAGCAAATACTCCACAATCATCTGCGAATCAACTAGAGCCTGTCAAATACGCCATTTATCGCTTTAGATTGCGTACACTAAAATCGTTTGCGACATAGATAACCTTGCCCCCGCAGCAACAGATTGCGCTTCAGTATTTGCAGGCTCAACACAAACAAACTCTGTTTCCCCACCAGGGTGCACATCCGTCATTGTCGATGCGATATGATGATCAGGGTTCCATAATACGGTCTGCTCACTGTTTGATTTTTTAATCTCGATTGCTCGACGCATGCCTTTATCAATCAAGGTTACCGAGCCTTCATGATAATAAACCCGATCAATAGGTCCTTGGCAACTAAACACGTCGTGCGGCGGATTATTTTCCGTCCCCGTTATTTTGTCATCGTACATACAGGGGTTAAGCTCTGGTATGGCGACATGCTGTGGCGCGCTGACTAAAAAATAACTGTGTAGAGCATCGGTAACTTCACAGCTATGCTGGCTTAAATTGGTAAATTGGAGCTCTTGCGTAAATGTCTCGGCAAAAATCAAGCGTTGCTTTAAATCGAATGCATTATCCCAACAAGGACTTTGCCTCTCACCACCAAGAGAAAGCTCGATCATTACCTGTTCTGCACTAATCTCGATAGCTGATAATTGCCATAGGCTGTTACGTGCAAAACCATGCTGTGGTGCGTTTTCACGAGGGCCAAACCAAGGCCAGCAAATTGGTACTCCTCCTCGAATAGCTTTACTGCCATCGAGCGCAGAAGTTTGGCTTAACCAAAACACCGGAGCTTGACCTATAGGCTGCCAAGTAAGAACTTGCCCACCATAGAGTGAAAACGACGCCTGAGCTAATTGATGTTCTATTTGCACAATACGGTTTTCACCATATTCCGCACGGACAAATACACGGCCGTGTTCATTACTCTCTAACATTTGCTCGGGATTATTCATATTACTTGCTGACAAAGTCAGTACTCCTGTAGCGCGGCTAATGCAGTACCGCGACAATGACATTGATGATCATTCACTATAGCACTTGTCAGGCAGCCTGCCGATACACTGATAGCTATGATGGTTGGCAAGCATCATAACGAAAAGCTTTTGTCAGCTCAACACGCTTAGGTTAGAGTAAAATCATCACTTTCAAAAAACATAAACATGAAGATTATCAAACATCTACTATGGCACAGTTGCAGTGTATCATTACTGTTATGTTGTTTTGGATTAGCCTGGCAGATAGCCAAGGGTATCGACTACGGTTATCCATGGTTTTATGACATGTTAGCTATAGACCAGCATATTGCGACCTACGCGCCACAAAACCGTTTACACAAAGATAACTTTGTTACCACCGAAAAAGCACAACATCTGCAATTATTTGAGGATATAGCAACAGCGATTAATAATGGCGGCATTGGCTTAACACAACTGCATTATCGTGTTGATGGTGTCTTCTACACTCTGCTCACCAAAGATGAAGTGATTCATCTGCAAGATGTTGCCAACCTTGTTGATAAAGGCAAACGACTCTGGTGGGTTAACTTAGCCGTATTAAGCTCGCTGCTGGTAATCTGTTATCGTTACCGCCTACACAAACCAAGTCGCCGTCAGCGTATTTGGCTAGTAACGACGGTTACCAGCCTAATCGTCGCATTATTTGCCACATTTGGTTTTAAAAAAATTTTTGCCTATCTTCATACCTTACTGTTTCCGCCTGAAAACCCTTGGTTCTTTTATTATCAGGGTTCGTTAATGTCCACCAGTATGAAAGCACCTGACTTATTTGCCGTTATTGGCTTGCTGCTACTGGCAATAACACTGGCTATTTTTGCCTTGTTACATTGCCTGTTAACTAAATGCACAACCAGCGAAAAGTAAAAAGCCAAACATTTAGTCTGGCTTTAGCAGTTTAAGCATTGCCGTTAATTGGCTTTCGTTGACTTAAGTTGGCTTAATTAGACGCTTCAATAAACTCAATTGCATCAACGTCTAACGTATAGCTTGTTGGGATTTGCTTCGCTCCATCAACCAAACTCAACTCTGGTGACATATTTTGTGACGTCATCAGACCTTGAACTTTAATTGCGGTAAACAAATTAAGTGATGGTGGCTCTACCGGCGTCTCAAGTTTTGCGTAAACAATTTGATTGGCAGCCGGTGGTGGCTCATGAATACACGCGCCCACGTAAGGCACCAGCAAAAACTCTTTGACTTTTTTACCTTCAAACTCCAGCGGTAATAAAAAACCAGACATTTCAATGTTGGTGTTCTCTAGCACCGGGTTAGTTGACGAGTATTCTAACTCGCGTTGAGCGATAATTTGTTCACGAATAGCAAATAATTTATCGATATCAATACCCTTTTTTTGCAAATCAATACGGGCATTTTCCGCTAATTGCTTCGAATTATCGTCAATCGGCTGACCGCTACTGATAATATCCTCAACAATAGCAATTTGTTGCATTTTACGAATATCTTCAATCGCCATATCTTCAAATGGATTCTTGATTTCTTTTCTTACTACATGTTCGTTGAGGGTGTCCCAACTGATTTTTTTAATATCTAGCGCATTAACCGCGGAGCTTACAAAAGCGATACATAAGGTCGCTGCGGCAAATAAGTTTTTCATACTTTATCCTAATTAACTTCTTACAGACATGCCATCTGACAAGGCATAACGGTATATTTGAATACTTGGTATTAAGCTGATTAATAAACCAGCTCCAGCTACAAGAGCCAATAACATTAACTCATCCGTCGTTGGCATACCCAACTGCAAATAGATACCGAAATTGTCTAATACAAATGGTTTGATAGCAAACAATATCGCATATAAACAGCCAACACCAAGCGCGAGCCCTAGTGCGATAAGCGCTAACGCTTCGCCCATCATTAGCGTAAAGATGTGCCCCGGTCGAGCGCCGATGGCTCTAAGAATTGCCATCTCGCGACGACGCTGATTTAAACTGTTTAATAAAATTATCAACATCGATGCTAAGGCAATGAGGATGACCATAATAGATATTGCAAACAAGGTTTTTTCGACCACCGACAATACCGACCATAACTCCAACAATGCCACACCCGGCATGATCGCCATCAATGGCTCAGCTTGATATTTATTAACTACTTGCATCATGGTCAATGCTTGCGGTCGCTGCTTTAACCCCATATAAAAGCCACTGATGCTATCGGCATCGTGATGATGGTCATGGTCTGCGACATCATGAGCTGTATCCGCAATCATCGGCTGTGTATGCTCACCTTCATGCTCGTGTTCATGTTCATGTTCATGTTCATGTTCATGTTCATGTTCCGCATGATGAGTGGACTCTGCCTGAGTGACAACTGACTGGCGTTTAGGCGCATCAGCCAACATCTGAGCAAACGGATCATGCCCTGTAGCAATCGACTTTTGCTCTTCATGCAGTGCTTCAATACCTGCCAATGATGTAAACACGGTGCGATCAATAGGCGTACTGGTTGCTGCTAAAATACCAACGATAATAAACGGGTCATTATCGTGCTTTATGTAGCTATCGGCACCACCATGAGAAATAATAATCTTGTCACCTAGATGATAGTGCAACATCTTAGCAACTTCGGCACCAATCACAACGTGATTGTCTTGGCTAAACCAGCGTCCTTCTATTATCTTCAACGCTTGCTTAGCGCCGTATTTATAGTGCTGATAAAAGGCTTCCGTTGTCCCCATAACGGTATAGCCCTTATGCGTATCACCTAAAGAAAACGGTATCGTCCATTCAACCATAGGGTGAGCGGCAATCTCTTCATATGACTCGTAACGGATAGCGTTTGTGGGTGTTCCCATTTGAAACACTGACGATAGCAATAGGTTTACCGAACTGGTGCGGGCACCAACAATCAAATCGGTGCCAGAAATCGTACTCGTAAAGCTATCTTTAGCTTGTACCCGTACTTTCTCTATGGCGATAAGTAATGCCACACTGAGAGCTATCGATAACACCGTCAGAAAAATGGTCACTTTACGATTACGAAAGCTTTTTAGCGCTAAATTTGTCATCGCCATTAGCTGTGCACCTCGTGATTAATCGTTACCATATCTTGCTGACCATCAATAAAGGTGCGTGATAAGCCCAAACTACGATCAAAATCCCGCTGCAAACGCATGTCATGACTAACAAAGATAAGTGTTGCTCCCGATGCTTGGCACTCTTTGAACAATAATTGCAAAAATGCCTCACAACGATCGGCGTCCAATGATGATGTCGGCTCATCGGCAACGATGATTTCAGGTGCCCCCATCAGAGCTCGTGCGGCGGCTACACGCTGTTGCTGACCAATACTTAATTGGTTTACAGGCTTGTGTAACAAGTGCTCATCGGCCATATCCAAATGTGCCAAAAGACGCTTAGCTTCATCCGCTAAGGTTGGCGAGCTCGCTAACGCTCGCTGCTTACGACGAGGTGAAAACTGACACGCTAGCAACACATTTTCTATGGTGGATAAATACGGGATCAAATTAAACATTTGAAAAATGACGCCAATATGATCAGCTCGAAACTGATCGCGTTCAGCGGCGCTCATCTTCGTTAAATCTTTACCAAGCATCTTCAGTTGGCCACGGTTTGCTTTGGTAATACCACACAGCAAACTCAATAATGTGGTTTTCCCTGAGCCACTTGGACCTTTTAAAAATAACCGTTCACCCTGTTGAACATTAAAATCCGTGATTTGAAAACGAAAATCGGCTTGCTTGTGCCAACTAAACTCTAAATTCGATATGTTAATAACCGAACTCATTCATTACTCCCTGCGACCCTATTAACATGTTTAGCTAATACGACAAATATATTTGCCAGATCACAACACAAAGCCATCCCTACCGCAAGCATCAACATCAGTCTATTTAGCGTTTAATGGCATGAGATATAGTCAGCGATTCTTTACATTTTACCGAGTTACGCTTTATCGCAAATAGTGGTTGTTTATCGCTTCTGCTATTGACTCAATACACTAGGGGCAATACATTTAGCTGCTTTTATTTAGCAAGCTAGTTTGCTCAGAATGGCATCGCCTTCTTGAGCATTGCCAATCGTGATTATCAGGGGCTTATATGAAGTTAAAATTCATGCTTGCTGTTGCGTCGCTGTGCACCGCATTTACGTGCTCAGCTTCGACAATGGCAGTAAAACAAACCAAAGGTGACTTTGAAGATAAATTTAGGCAAATGGAAGAGATTTTGCCGACACCAAACGATTACCGTAATGCCGCAGGTGAGCCAGGTAAAGAGTACTGGCAACAACAAGTGGACTATGACATCGATGTGGTTCTTGATGAGAAAAAACGTCGTCTTAGCGCCACACAAACCATCAACTATTATAATAACTCGCCTTACCGCTTAAAGTATTTATGGATCCAATTAGAGCAAAATCGCTTTAAAGGCGATTCGATTTCTGAGCGCTCGGCCGATTTTGGTGGCATTGGTCGCCGTGGTCCAGCAACCGGCAAACCGGCACCTGGTAAGCCTGGTCAAATAAGCTTTGCAGAACTTCGTAAGCAGCAGGCCTATGCCGATAACAGCTATGGTTACGATGTTTTTGAAGTAACCGATAGCCGCGGCAAGCCGCTAAAAACAACGATTGTTGGCGCTCAAGCACGTATCGATTTACCAACACCGCTAGCTTCTGGCGATGACATTGAATTTAACATCAAGTACGCCTTTAACATTGTTGAAGAAAATGCGGTATCAGCACGTGCGGGTTACGAGCATTTCCCTGACGATGCCAACCCTGGCGGTAACGATATTTTCTTATTGGCTCAGTGGTTCCCACGTGTTGCCGCGTTTTCTGATTACGAAGCTTGGCACAACAAAGAATTCTTAGGACGTGGTGAATTCACCCTAGAATTTGGTGATTACGACGTTGAAATGACCGTTCCTGCCGATCACATTGTTGCTTCAACGGGTGTATTGCAAAACGAATCTGACGTACTTACTAAAACTCAACTGCAACGTTTAAAAGACGCTGAAACAGCTAAGCGCCCAGTATTTATTGTGACTGCGGAAGAAGCCTTAGAAAACGAAAAAGCGGGCACAGATGCAACCAAAACTTGGCGCTTTAAAGCAGAAAACGTACGTGACTTTGCCTGGGCTTCATCACGTAAGTTTATGTGGGATGCAAAAGGCTACCAACAAGGTGGTGATGTACAACCGTTAGTTATGGCAATGTCGTTTTACCCGAAAGAAGGTGGCGACTTATGGAAGAAGTATTCGACCGAATCTGTGGTTCACACTATGGAAGTGTACTCGCGCTTTACTTTTGACTACCCATACCCAGTAGCCCTAAGTGTAAACGGTCCGGTAGGTGGTATGGAATACCCAATGATCACCTTTAACGGTCCTCGTACTAAGTGGCACGAAGATGGCTCTCGTACCTACACATTGGCTGAGAAGCGTTTTCTAATCGGTGTTGTTATCCATGAAGTCGGTCATATTTACTTCCCGATGATCGTTAACTCTGATGAGCGTCAATGGACTTGGATGGACGAAGGTCTAAACAGCTTCCTTGACGGTGTTGCGGGTCGTGAATGGGACCCAATGATCCCTTGGGGTGTTGAACCACGCGATATTACCAGCTACATGAAGTCTGACGTGCAAGTACCGATCATGACTCAGTCTGATAGTATCTTAAAACTAGGCCCTAACGCCTATGCTAAACCAGCTGTGGCATTAAACATCCTACGTGAAGTGATCTTAGGTCGTGAGTTATTTGATTTTGCTTTCAAAGAGTATGCACTTCGTTGGCAAGGCAAACGCCCAACGCCATCAGATTTCTTCCGCACTATGGAAGAAGCATCTGGTGTTGATTTAGATTGGTTCTGGTACGGTTGGTTTTACACCACTGACCACGTTGATATCAGCGTTGATAGTGTTTATAAGCTACGTTTAGATACTAAAAACCCAGACATCGACTTTGACCGTCGTCGCCAAGAAGAGTTAGACAAGCCAAGCTCGTTACACGTTGATCGTAACAAAGCCGAAGGCAAAAAAACGTGGGTAGAATTAAATTCTGATGTTCGTGATTTCCACGATGAAAACGATCGTTGGACGGTTACCAATAAAGAACGTAACGCCTATAAAGAAATGCTTAACAATCTAGACCCATGGGAGCGTAAAGCGTTTGAGCGTGCGGTTCGCGAAGATAAAAACTACTACGTAGTGAACTTCTCTAACCTTGGCGGTCTAGTGATGCCTATCTTACTTGACTTAACTTATGCTGACGGTAGCACCGAGTCGATGCATATCCCTGCTGAAATTTGGCGCCGTTCACCAAAAGCAGTAAGCAAGTTAATTGTCACTGAGCGTGATAAGCAACTGGTTTCAGTAACCGTGGATCCGCATTGGGAGACTGCAGATGTGAATGTAGAGAACAATCACTACCCACGTCGTATTATTGAGTCTCGTATTGAAGCGTTTAAACGTGAAAAGTCGCAAAAAATGGAATACCGCGACATCATGCACGATAGTAAAACTGAACTGAAAGAACCTGAAGTAAAAGTTTTCAAAAAGTAAGATAACATTATGACATTCCGAGCACTGTTATTAACGGTTTGTATGTCTTTAGGATTGATGAGCGCGGCTAGCCACGCTCATCAGCTAAAAGAGGCGTTCACTACCGTATTATTTAATGACCGCACTAGCAACATTGAAGTATCGCATCGCTTTTATTTACACGATGCGGAACACGCTATGGTTGATATTTTGGGTAAAAATACCGATTTGCTTAGTGATAAGCAATCGCAAGCTGATTTTGCCCAGTACATTCAGCAGCAGTTCCGCTTATTGGATCAGCACAAGACACTCCTTGCGCTAGGTGAGGTCGGCTTTGAGGTCGAAGGTAAATTCTTTTGGGTTTACCAAGAAATCGAGCAACCACAAGGGCTCACCTCCGTATTCGTAAAAATGCGTGCGCTACAAGATGTCTGGCCTGGTCAAGTAAACCAAATTAATGTGGAATACACCAACAGTGCATTAATGGAGAAAAAAGTGCGTTCGGTACGTGTTACCGAAGAAGATGATTGGCAGGAGCTCGTTATCGATAGAGCCCCTGGCAACGACTAACCACTTAATGTCATAGCCGTTAATTTTAGCTACAAAAAAGGCTTGTCATTGACAAGCCTTTTTCATCAGCATGGTAACCAAAGTTACTTCGATACCATTACCATGGCTGGACGGATCAAGCGGCCATTTAATTCATACCCCTTTTGCATTACGGCAATAACGGTATTAGCGGCAACGCCTTCAACTTCTTGCATTGACATTGCTTGATGAAATTCAGGATTGAATGGTTGATCTTGTGGATCAACCGCTTTAACACCAAACTTATCTAACCCTGATAACAAACCTTGTAGGGTTAAGTTAACGCCTTCATAGGTGTTTTTCTGTGCTTCATCTTCAGCGTCGATGGTTGCTAAACCACGCTCTAAGTTATCAACCACAGTTAACATTTCACCAGCAAACTTCTCTAACGCAAATTTACGTGCTTTTTCAACATCTTGCGCACTACGACGACGAATGTTTTCAACTTCAGCTTTAGCGCGAACAACACTGTCTTTCTGCTCATCGATGGTTGCTAAGGCAGCAGCTAACTTCTGCTCTAGTTCAGCAATTTTCTCTTGCTCTGGCGATAATTCAACAACATTTTCTGCTTGCTCAGTCTCAGCAGCTGTCTCGATAACATCAGCTTCAGTCGCTGAGTTCATTTCTTCTTGCACAACTTCTTGCTGTGGCTCGGTTTTATTTGACTCTGTGGTCATTGAAAACTCCCAAATTTCTTACAGCGATAAAACGCTAGTGCTCTATATTTCTGAGGTAATTAATGGGGGCATTATAACCGCTTTCAAGAGATATTTTGACTAAAAATATCATTGCGTCTTTACAATAATTAAAATCTTGGTAAAACTGCCATAATAAATCAATACATAAAGGCAATTAAGACAACCGCATGGCTAACATTTATCAGACCATTGGACTTATCGGTAAACCCGATCATGACGGTGCGTTGGCAACCATTGCTGCTTTACATCATTATTTACAGGATCACGGCTACACGGTGATGATTGAAAGCAAAGTTGCTAAGGAGCTTAACAAAGATGCCAGTGTAACATTCGATATTGTCGATATTGGCGTACAAGCAGATCTTGCCGTAGTGGTGGGTGGTGACGGCTACATGCTGGGAGCAGCCCGTGTACTTGCAAGCCATGATATTGATGTGGTCGGAGTTAACCGCGGTAATCTTGGCTTTCTTACCGACTTATCACCGGATAACTTAATTGAACCACTGGACGCCATTTTAGCCGGAAAATCTAAAACCGAAAATCGCAGCTTGCTTTACGCTGAAGTCTATCGTCATGGTCAATTAAAAAGTGCTAATGCGGCGATGAATGAGGCGGTATTACACCCAGGCAAAGTTGCTAGCATGATGGAGTTTGCGGTTTACCTTGATGACGCTTTTATGTTTTCACAGCGCAGTGACGGCATCATTATCTCCACACCGACTGGGTCAACCGCTTACTCAATGTCCGCAGGTGGGCCAATTATGACGCCTAACCTTAATGCCTTAACCTTAGTGCCAATGTTTCCACACACACTCACGTCAAGGCCTATCGTTGTTGATGGTGATGCTGAAATAAAAATTGTTGTTGCCGCAAATAATCACGAAGAATTGCAAGTGAGTTGTGATGGTCACGTTATCTTAGCGGTAATGCCAGGCGACGAAATACGCATTAGAAAAAACAAAGATACCTTACGTCTCGTTCACCCACTAGATTACGATTACTTTAATGTGCTGCGTACTAAACTGAGTTGGGGCAACAAGGTGTATTAACGGATAATGAGCTGAACCCACAGATTATTCAGTCCGCTCAACCCAAAACTCGAAAAAGCATTAAAGTTATTGATAAATAAGAAGTTATCAATAACTTTAATGCTTTTTTATTGCTCGTTAAAAATTCCACTTGCAAAGCTGAAAAAACACTGTTAATTTTCACTGTATAAATAAACAGTAACCTATAGTTACGCATTGATATTGCCAATTCGAAACGCTTTGCAGAGGCCACTATGCTTATCAACCTATCGATTAAAAATTTTGCGATTGTCAGTTTTGTCGAAATAGACTGGCAACATGGCATGACCACCATCACCGGTGAAACGGGCGCAGGTAAGTCGATTGCCATTGATGCTTTAGGCCTGTGCTTGGGCGATAGAGCGATGAGTAATACCGTAAGACCTGGTGCTGATAAAGCCGAAATTTGTGCAAGTTTCGATGTAAGTAAACTACCGAAAGTACAAAAATGGCTGTTGCATCATGACTTACAGCAAGAAGATGAATGCATCATTCGCCGTGTGATCTCAAAAGAGGGCCGCTCGAAAGGCTATGTTAATGGCTGCCCGGTGCCGTTATCGCAATTAAAGGACATTGGCCAATACCTCATTAATATTCACGGTCAACATGATCATCAGTTACTATTAAAGCCGAGTGAGCAAAGACGCTTACTCGATGATTATGGCAAGCACCAAAAGCTACTTAAGCAAATTGGTCAATTACATCGCCAATACACCAGTCTGCTCAACGAAAAGCAAGCACTGCAAGCAAGCCACGATAAACGCCAAGCTGAAATGCAATTATTGCAATATCAAGTAAAAGAATTCGACGAATTTGCATTACAAGCAAATGAATTTGAACAGCTAGAGAATGATTTTAAGCGCCATGCTAATGCCCAACAATTACTGCAAACATCAGAGCTTTGTTTAGCACAGCTTGCTGGCGATGACGCCTACTCGATATTGTCACTTATTCAACAATGTGGCGATCAACTGCATAAGCTGGCCGAGCTTGACAGCAATGCGCAGACAATCGCAGACATGGTAGAGGACGCACGCATATCACTGCAAGAGGCACAACATGATTTGAGTCATTATCAACAGAGTATTGATATCGATCCGCAAACCTATGCTTTAATAGAGGAGCGCTATTCATTCGCCTTACAGCTTTCTCGGAAACACCAAGTATTACCTGAAGCCTTATATGATTATCACCAACAACTGCGTCAACGACTGGCATCTATTGGTGATGATGACAGTCGATTAGAGTTCATTGATGGTGAGCTCATTGATGTCTGCCAAAGCTATCAACAATTAGCGGCACAATTAACCCAAGCAAGACAGCGCGCAGGGGAAAAGCTTGCCAAACAAATTAGTCAATCGATGCACCAACTCAACATGGAAAATGCGCGTTTTTCTGTCCAATTACAACAACACCCGCAGCAACAGCTAAGCAGGCATGGCCAAGATGACATAGAGTTCGTGGTAAGTATGAACCCTGGTCAACCACTTGAAGCGTTGCATAAAGTGGCCTCTGGTGGCGAATTATCCCGCATCAGCTTGGCCATTCAGGTTATCTTGTCAGCTAAAGTCACCACGCCAACACTGATTTTCGATGAAGTTGATGTTGGTATCAGTGGCCCCACGGCGGCTATGGTGGGTAAGCAATTACAGCGCTTAGGGCAATCGACACAAGTTATTTGTGTAACCCATTTACCGCAAGTTGCCAGTAAAGGTCGGCAACAATTATTTGTAGCCAAGCTAAGTGATGGCCAGCATACGCAAACCTCTGTAACACCGTTATCAACACCAATGCGTGAGCAAGAAATTGCTCGACTGCTAGCCGGAGATCAAATAACCGAGCATAGCTTAGCCAATGCACGTGAACTTTTAGCAAGTTAGGCTATCTACTATGGTTGATAATAGGTTACTTGGTGCTTGTTAGCTGTGACATAAAAATTGCTCAGGTAAACATGCTTTGTTGGGTAATCGTCGAACAAAGCAACGAAGCAAACTAAGGCAGGCGCTTTAAAAATAAGTTTTTCAACAAAAGCCTTTAATCTAGCGCAGTGCTTCGTTATTATTCTGACAGTCATGACGTTTATAACAAATAATACGCCATCGCTGTAATCACAGCGCAGGTACCGATTTGTCAAAGGCAGTCGCAATAAGGATAACAATGAAATGATACGAGCTTTAATCGTTAGCACAGCTTTGGTTTTAACCTCTGCTTGTGTATACAAAATTGACGTGCCACAGGGCAATTACATCGAGCAAAACCAAATAGATAAACTGCAAGTAGGCATGACCAAAGAACAAGTTAAGTATGTTCTTGGTAACCCTGTTGTGCAAGACACATTCAATGATGATACTTGGTATTACGTATATGAATTTTTATCCGGTAAAGACCAAGAATTGAACCGTAGCAAGCGCCTTGAATTGACCTTCGACAACGGAAAATTGACTAACGCATCTGGCGACTATGACATTGGTGAAAATTTTTACACGCCAATGGAGCAGTAATCTGTAAACCAAACATAAAAAACCGAAGCGAATGCTTCGGTTTTTTATGTGCTCAATTGTACTCTCTCAGTGCAACGTTTAATACAGGCTATCTTGGTTAATATTGATAGCTATTTGCTTTGCTTAACAATGCTTTGCTGTCTATCGACTCTAATACACAGCTTTTAATATCGGCCTTTTTAAACACGATAACCTTGTCTTTATTGCCTTGGCGTTGCTGCTCACCTGCCCCTTTAATGATAACTGACACATATTGCTCGTCAGGTATCTGACGCAAACCTCCGCCATAACGACACATCACCTGTGCTAAGTTTTGTTCCAGCGAATGCAAAAACTGTTGCTTCTCTGCTAAACGCTGTTGTTTTAGTGCGGCTACTTTTTCACGGTATTGTTTATTTTGTGCTTCAATAGCTTGTTTCGATTCTGCTATCTCAGCCTTTTTTTGTTCAATCTTCTCAAGTTGCTGTTTAAGTTCTTGTTTCTGCTGCTTCTCTACATGCAGCTTTTGATATTTTAAATCGCGCTCTTGTCTGGCAAGGTCACGCATGGCATAGGCTAACTCTCTTTCTTGCTCTCGTAACGTTCTTTGCTCTTCAAGTTGTTGCCGCAAGCCATCGTTTACTCGTTCCGCTACTAAGGCTGCGTCCTCTAAGGCTTGCTCAATAACCACTTCAAAGCCCTCACCAAATAGCGCTTCGCCACTCTCACCAACAGGAGGTACAGGCACCACTGGAGCAACTGGAAAATCAGCGAACCTAGAGGCATTCATTGACAGAGTAAACAGTACCCCCTGACCAGCCAGGTAATGTGAATCGACACGACTTACTCGGTGACGTTTATTACCATCCACTTGGTTGGCGCTATCTTGCATGATATTGCCCATGATATCGAGTTGCTTATGGATGTCATCCATATCAACAGCGGCGGCACTATTTAACGCCATAAAAGAGCCTGCGAGTAGTGACAATACACTCACCTTAGTTAACTTACTCATAATCGTTCTCCTTATTCACTTCCAGAGATGGCGTTATCGCCTGTGTTTGAATTTTATATTGCAACTGTTGTAATCGAAGCGTTTGATTTAGATTATCTTCACCACGACTTTGATTAACAAAACTGACCACGTCGGATATATCTTGTTGGCGCTCAGCTCGACTGGCACTAAGCACATAGGTCGCTAACTTCAAATTATTGTCTTGTTGGCGATCAACTATATCTTGATTAAACGCCGCCATAACCAACTGTTGTTCTTTCGCAAAATCAATCAAGCGTTGGTCGACCAAAGTTTCGATATCGTTAGGCAGTGCTTGTTGACTATGCCCGAACGCAATCGTCAATCCTTGCTCTGTCTGACTGACCTTAACGTTAAACAACACTAAGCCTATAGCGAATATAGACATTGCCATCGACGCAACCGGTAACCCTTGCCATTGCCACCAAGGCTTATGCTCTGTGTCAAATGTTGCGCTTTTATCCCACTTAGGTACCGATTGCTCGGCATAGCAAAATGCTTGCTGCTCAGCCAAGCGCGCGGTCATCAATCGTTGTGCTAATTGCTCATCGTCACTGGCTAATCGCTCTAGTTGCTCACTTTGCTCAGGACTGATCTGCCCATCTAGCCAGCATTCGAACAATCTTTGTTTATCTTGTTCAGACATACTCCACCTCCAGTAAATCTTTTAACTTTGCTAACGCCGCATATAATCGCGATTTTACGGTGTTTGTTGATGCGCCAATTTGTTTGCCTATCTCTTCAAAGGTGTATTGGTGAAAAAACTTTAACTCAATCACCACTCGCTGATTAACGGATAAACATTGCATCGCTTTGGCTAAATGATTTTGTTGCGATGATATTTCGCTACTTGCACACGGTAAATTACGCTGATCTTGATCAACCATTTCAGATTCATCATCTAACGACATGGTTGGTCTTTTTTTACGATAGAACTCTACACAGCGAAAATGAGCAATGCGAAATAACCAGGTTTTAAACTGACTATCACCACGAAAGGATGACAGATTTCGATAAACACTGATAAAAATATCTTGCATCAGATCAAGCGCGTCATCTCGATTTCCAACCATTCTTAAGGCGTAGTTATACACTTGCTTTTCATATCGCGAGATCAATGCAAACCAAGCCGATTTATTGGCTTTTTTGGCTTTTTCTATCAGAGTTTGATCACTGCGCTCGAACAAAAGAATATCCAATTATTGTTGTCTTGTAGTGGTTTAGTCGATGCAAAGAAATAAAAAGTTTGAAAATAAATTAACTTTTTTTAAGTTGCTGTTTGAAAAGTTTTGCCAATAATGAAAACGTCTGGGTACGCGGACTATGCTGACGTTCGAGTAAGGCGATAGCTCTACTGGGTTGATCTGGTAGCAGAGCACTTTTAACATTACTGATATCTGCTATACCTTTGCGAATAGCCATTTCCGGCAAGAAGGTCACCCCTTTATGGTGTATAGTCATCTGCATTAATGTTGTTAATGATGTTGGGGCAAAGGCATTGACTTTGCTTTTATCAACAAGTTTACAAGCAGAGATGGCATGCGCTGTCATACAGTGCTCATCCGACAATAAATAAATACTACCGTCAGGGATGTGACGATAGTGTTGATCTTTAATAATACTATCGACTAAGCTCGGCTCACCACTTACATAAAAGTTGTCGCTACCAAGCTCACTAATATGAAACGTATCTGAGAACTTATCATTAATAGGCATCGCTAAGATTGCGACATCAATATCACCAGACTGTAGCTTAGTTAACAATGCATCGGTAGGCGCTTCTGTGATCAACAGCTCAATATCTGGCAGCTGTTGTTGCACACTACTGACCACATCGGTTAACAAAAACGGAGCTATGGTGGGAATACAACCAATATGTACCAACCCTTTATCAACCTTACCTTGCGACATAGAAAACTCGACAAATTCCGACGCCTGAGCAACAAGTTTCTCGGCCATAGCAACCACCGCTTTACCATGAGTAGTAAAGACAAAGCTTTTGTGTTCACGCTCGATTATTTGGCAATCCAGTAACTGCTCAAGCTTAATAATGGCACTGGACAAGGTTGATTGTGAGACGAAACACGCATCCGCCGCTTTATGGAAATGGCGGTGCTCATTCAACGCCAATAAATATTGTAGGTGCTTGAGATTTGGAAGATGAGTATTCATCACTAAAACTAATCAAAACTTGCCAATGTAAGACATTAACTTAATGCAAAATCACCTTTTTTACCAATTTACGGGCAATATATTTATCTTATAGAGTGCATAGGTGTTGCGTAGTAAAGTCGCATAGATCTTAAAAAGAAATACATAAAGCCTTCTTGGGAATAAGAAATGACATCGCCCAAACAAAAAAGCCAGGCACTTGGCCTGGCTTTGTCTTAATCGTGTTTTGTATCGCGAGCGATTAGCTAAACATGCCTTTAATCATAAAGAAGAAGATGATAGAAAGACCGGCACCTACAGGTAGAGTTACCACCCAAGATACAACAATGTTACGTACAACACCTAAGTCAATTGCTGCAATACCGCGTGCCATACCAACACCTAAAACGGCACCAACTAACGTTTGCGTAGTTGAGATTGGTAAACCCGTACCCGATGCAACAACAACGGTACACGCCGCAGCAAGCTCAGCAGCAAAACCACGACTTGGCGTTAAGTGAGTGATGCCCTTACCGATAGTGGCGATAACACGGTGACCAAAAATCGCTAAACCAAGCACGATACCAATACCACCTAGAGGTAAAATCCACCATGCTAACGCTGCTTTCTTTGCAATTTCACCGCCACTTTCAACAACAGACACAACGGCAGCTAGTGGACCAATTGCGTTAGCAACGTCATTTGAACCGTGAGCAAATGCCATACAACAAGCGGTAATCACCATTAAAATTGCGAATACTTTTTCAACGTTTAAGAAGTCTGCACGCTTGTTAGTTTCTTTAAACTTAATGCGAGAGATGAAGATCTTACCAACAAGGGCAACAACAATCGCAACAGCAATTGCCCACATAAAGCCTTCGGCTGTACCAAGGTCTAAACCAACGTGTTTTAAGCCTTTTTTGATGGTCACAAGTGACAATACAAAACCAGCTAAGAACATGTAAACAGGCACCCAAGTACGTGCTTTTTCTAACGGCTTGTCGGTATCAAAAATCAGCTTTTGTGCACTGTTAAAAATGATAAATGAGAATACACCAGCGATAAGCGGGGTAACAATCCAGCTACCAACAATGCCACCAACTTTACCCCAAACAACAGCGTCCATCGACACACCAACGGCAGAGAAACCAATGAGCGCCCCAACGATTGAGTGAGTCGTTGATACTGGCCAGCCCATGTATGAGGCAATTAATAGCCAAGTACCTGCCGCCAACAACGCGGCAATCATACCGAACACCAGTTGTTCAGGAATATCAACAAAGTAGCTTGAGTCAATAATGCCTTTACGGATAGTAGAGGTAACCTCACCACCAGCTAAGTAGGCACCAGCAAATTCGAAAATCATCGCAATGATGATCGCTTGTTTAATGGTTAGTGCTTTTGAACCAACCGATGTACCCATCGCGTTCGCTACGTCGTTTGCACCAATACCCCAGGCCATAAAAAAGCCAACGACAGCAGCAAAAATAACTAACGTGCTACCGTAATCCATCAAAATATCCATGACTTGGACCCTTATCTTGCTAACATGATTTCTAAACGCGCACCTGCACGTTCAGCTAAATCGGCTAAATCGCCCACCCACTCGATGATTTGATACAAAAAGATCGCATCGATTGGGTTTAATTCAGCTTCCATCGACTTAAGACTACGACGTAATTTGACTTGCATGCCATCTGTATCATCTTCAATCTTAGCTAGCTTATCGATCATGTTTTCAACCAAATCCACTTCACGACCACGGAAACCGGCTTCTAATAGATCATCTAACTCATTTACCGCATCAGCAGCTTGTTTAACCGCATCAAGGCAGCGTGTTAGATACGCATTGAAGTCAGGCAAAAGCGAACCTGGGATAATTAATTCACGTCCAAATACACGACCGGCAATATCTTTGGTGCGGTTGGCAATTTTGTCTTGCTGACGCACTAATTCAAGGATATCTGTACGTTGCACTGGCATGAACAAACCGCTTGGTAGTTCATTGCGAATTGCACGTTTCATCTCATCCGCTTGCTTTTCAAGCGTTGAAATCTCTTTACGTAGTTTTTCCGCTTTTTTCCAGTCATTTTCTGCACATGCAGAAAAAAACTCAGGCAATAAAGCGGCACATTCATTTACTTTACGAATATGCTTTTCTAAAGGTTTTAATGGTGATTTTGCAAATACACCAAGTATGTTATTTCCACTCATATTTTATTCCTGCAACAAGGTTGTTGCTCGTTAAAAATGCCGAGGCAATATACACTATTTTGAGGGTTGATTAAAAACATTTACGCCTTAAGTATATCTATTACACCAATAAAATGTACTTTTTGTAACAAATAACACCATGCCAATGTTTTATCTATCAATACCCATAATTTTTGTGTGATTAACCCGGGCGGTTTTTGCTTAAATATTCATTGCCAACACTCGATAAGCGAGCGTTAAGCAAAGAATTTAGGTTCGCTAATACCTTAAAATGAATGTTTTATCGCATCCGTAATAATAGTATTAGCTAAAATGTCTTTATTAACTTTTTAACAGCTCTTCACTAATGTCACCATCGCCAATATGACGAATTACTTTACCTTTGACATAGTAAATCACGTATTCACAGATATTTTGACAACGATCACCAATACGCTCCAAGGCGCGTGCTGACCAAAGCACCGACATAATCGAAGGAATAGAGCGCGGATCTTCCATCATGTAGGTCATTAACTCACGCATTAAACCTTCATATTCACGGTCAATTTTTCGATCGCTTTTGTGAACCTGCAACGCCGCATCAACATCCATACGGGTAAATGCATCTAAGGTATCATGTAAGGTCTTTAGCGTGAGTTGTCCTAAGTTTTCCAAGCTCAATAAAAAGTCTTTTTGTTTTGAGCCAAATTGCTCGAGTGCCACCTTAGAAATTTTTTCAGCTTCATCGGCTATACGCTCTAAGTCGGCGATGGTTTTGATCACCGCCAAGACTAAACGTAAATCACTGGCTGCAGGCTGACGTTTAGCCAAAATATGAGTACATTCTTCATCAATCGATACTTCCATACGGTTGATTTTATAATCGCTAGAAAGTACTTTTTGTGCCAACTCGATGTTGTTATCGTGAACCGCACGCAACGCATCCTTAAGTTGTTGCTCAACCATACCGCCCATGACCATGACGTGATTACGCACGGCATCTAATTCTTGATTAAACTGCCCTGAAATATGGCGACCTGTATCTAATCTATCCATTGTCTACTCCGACACTTTGGTTATATCTGCCCTGTAAAAGTATAAACAGCGGCAGACAATAAAATGTTAATTCACTCAATCAAATAAATAAGGCGAACCATGTTATGACGTCTGGCTCGCATTCGCTCCATTAACCGTAACGGCCGGTAATGTAGTCTTCAGTTTTTCTCTTTGCCGGCGTTGTAAACAAGGTATTGGTATCAGCGTATTCAATTAAATCGCCCATATACATAAACGCTGTTTGATCTGATACACGCGCCGCTTGTTGCATATTGTGAGTCACAATCACAACGGTATACTTTTTCTTTAAGTCGTTAATTAGCTCTTCAATGGTTAAAGTAGAGATTGGATCAAGTGCAGAGGTTGGCTCATCAAGCAATAACACCTCTGGTTCAATAGCGATCGCGCGAGCAATGACCAAGCGTTGTTGCTGACCACCCGATAATCCTAGGGCGCTATCATGAAGGCGATCTTTCACCTCGTCCCATAATGCGGCTGCTCGCAATGAACGTTCACATACTTCATCCAGAACTCGACGATTATTTTCGCCAACTAAACGCAGACCGTAAACGACATTCTCGTAAATCGATTTAGGGAAAGGATTTGGCCGTTGAAACACCATACCTATTTTACGGCGAAGTTGTGCCACATCGACATGCTTCGAATAAATGTTCTCGTTATTTAGGTTGATTTGACCTTCAATACGGCAAATATCTACCAAGTCATTCATGCGGTTAATGCAGCGTAATAATGTCGATTTACCACAACCACTTGGGCCGATAAAAGCAGTTACTTGGCCTTTAGGGATTTTCATTGAGATGCCGTTAAGTGCCTGCTTGTCACCGTAATATAAGTTTAAACCTTTAATCTCTAATGCGGTTTGCTCTGCTGTTAAGTTGTTGATGTCAATCTTCTCTTGACTAGACATAGCAACATCCGGTTTCACTGTAATCATTGCAATTTAACTCTATTTTTAAATCTAAAATTCTGTTCGCTAACGCTAAGTTGTTATTAGTGTTCAAGCGCGCGGTATTTTTCGCGTAAACGGTTTCGAATCGTTACTGCCGTCATATTCAAGGCAACGATAATTGTTACCAACAATAGCGCTGTCGCATAGACCAATGGACGTGCTGCTTCAACATTCGGGCTTTGAAAGCCTACGTCGTATATATGGAAGCCTAAGTGCATGAATTTGCGCTCTAAGTGTAAAAATGGGAAGTTACCGTCTAATGGTAAGGTTGGTGCCATTTTGACCACACCAACGAGCATTAATGGCGCGACTTCACCGGCCGCACGAGCAATGGCCAAAATGATGCCGGTCATTATTGCTGGGCTGGCTATGGGGATAATAATGCGCCACAAGGTTTCCGCTTTGGTGGCACCTAACGCTAATGAACCATGGCGCATACTTGCAGGAATACGCGCAAGGCCTTCTTCAGTGGAAACAATAACCACAGGTAAGGTTAAAATTGCCAAGGTAATTGCTGACCACATAACCCCTGGTGAACCAAAGGTAGGGCTTGGTAGTGACTCAGGGTAGAAAATTTGGTCCAGCGAGCCACCAATCATGTAAACAAAGAAACCCAAACCAAACACCCCGTAAACAATCGAAGGAACACCTGCTAAATTAATCACGGCGATACGAACTAACTTGGTAAATGAGTTATTGCCGGCGTATTCATGCAAATAAATCGCCGCCACAACCCCTAACGGTGCGACGATAACCGTCATTAGAAGGACCATCAGTACGGTACCGAAAATCGCTGGGAATACACCACCTTCGGTATTAGCTTCGCGTGGGTCGTCAGCAACAAAGCTGCCAATTTGTGCGAAAAACATGGCCAATTTACTGAAAAACGATAAATCGTTATTAAAGTTAATTTGAATAACTTGCTCAAGCGGGATATCCACTAAACTATCGTCCATGGCACGCACAACAATTTTATCGCGCTTAACTTGCTCGCGTAGCTCATTTAATTGTTTTTCTAATGTTAAGTAGTCTTCATTTAACGCTTTGCGCTGGGCGTCAAATTCTGCTTGACGTTCAGCCGTTAACTCACCATCAAGCTCTGCTTTACGCTCTTTTAAGCGAATACGTTCAAGATCGTAGTTGATAGCACCAATATCTACTTTTTGTAGATCGTTAATATCAGCTTGCAGTGCATTAACTCGTTCAATAAAGGTATCAAGTTGGTCTACCGGCGTTTTTGTGCCGTCAATGTACAATGCTTCGATGAAGCCATAAAAGTTACCGTTCTTGCGGCGCTCAATCACAGCCACATCGGTTGGCATTGAGCGCTCTGTTACCATGGGCTCTAATATCCAACGAAAGTCCAAAGGTACCAGTTCGCGGTTACCGGTTTTGATCAGATAGCGAGTAACCATACCATCTTCATCACCTTCAAGCGCCAAATTTGCTAACTGCGATGCCGGTACGTTTTCTACATCGTAAATCTCACCAATAACCGTTGAATTAATGCCGTTGCCATCCGTTAATTGAAATTGATGAATCTCTGATGGCCAAAAGTACGATAAACCACGCGATGCGATTAAAAACAATAGACCAACCACCGAAATCAAACTGATGGTTACACCGCCAGCACTAAGCCAAACCCATGGCGATCCTGATTTAAACCAATTATTCATAATTGTTACTTCCTATAGCGAGCTGTATTTTTCACGAAGACGCTGGCGTACAAACTCAGCTACTGTATTAAATATAAATGTAAAGATGAACAGCACAAACGCGGCTAAGAACAAGATACGGTAATGTGAACTGCCGACTTCAGACTCAGGCATTTCAACCGCGATATTGGCGGATAAGGTACGCATACCTTGGAAAATACTCCAATCCATTACCGGCGTATTACCTGTTGCCATCAAGACAATCATAGTTTCACCTACCGCCCGGCCAAGGCCCATCATAATGGCTGAGAAGATACCTGGACTTGCGGTTAGCAACACCACTTTTACCAAGGTTTGCCACTGAGTAGCCCCTAGCGCCAAAGAGCCTGAAGTTAAGTGTTTTGGCACCGAAAAAATCGCATCTTCAGCCATAGAGAAAATGGTTGGAATAACGGCAAAGCCCATCGCGATACCAACGATTAATGCGTTACGCTGGTCAAAGTTAATACCTAAATCATTAGTCAAATACTGACGCATATCACCACCAAACAATGCGGCTTCGACATCACCAGACAAAGCAAATGATACCCAGCCAGCGGCAATGATAAACGGTAATAAAATCAGTGGTGAATACGCTTCTGGTAACCAAACTTTTACGTTCTTTGGTAAGTTGTGCCAGGCTACCGCAACGGCCACAATGGTGATTGGTATCACAACCAGTAAGGAAAATACCGCCGGTAAGTTCGCTTCGACTAATGGCGCTAACCAAAGACCAGCAAGGAAACCTAAAATAACGGTTGGCAAAGCTTCCATTAATTCGATGGTAGGTTTAACCGTTTTACGCAATGCCGGCGGCATAAAATAGGCGGTGTAAATAGCAGCCGCTAACGCAATTGGTACCGCAAACAACATCGCATAAAGCGCCGCTTTCATGGTACCGAATGAAATCGGCATTAACGAGAACTTGGCTTCAAAGTCATCAGAGCCCGACGTTGATTGCCAAATATAATCCGGCTCAGGGTAACCTTCATACCAAACTTCCTGCCATAATGCTGACCAGGTTACTTCTGGGTGTTCGTTATCAACTTTAACAGTTTCAATCGTTGCGCCATTATTGATAACGAGTGCGTTAGCGCGAGGGGCAATACTGACATGTTGCTCAGCCGAGTCGAGCAAATGAGCTTGCCATAATTCGGCCTCTGACGTGGTATAGTAAATTCCTACCAGCCCTGATGGTGTTACCGCATAAAAGCTCTTGCGATACAGCTCTGGGTATAAACGCACCACAGACTCGTTATCACTCACTGTGAATGAGCGAATGTGTTGAAATGCGCGCCCTTCTTCGCTTGCTACTTCAAAATATTGATGTACTTGACCATCGCTAGTACCGAGCAAAATGGAACTTGAACCAGACAATAACGCCATACTGGTTACAGTTTGCTGCCTAGCAACGGCCACAAAGGTACTGCGTACCGGTACCTCCCAATCGTCCTCTAGGTCATATACCAACACTTGTTGATCAATAACCGTAAATGCCGCGGTCATATCGGGGGTGATATCAAAAAAGTCGATATCATCTGCCTGCTCTTGAATAACTTGAAATTCTGTGGCGTATTCAGGATCGTAACTAAAGTCATCTTCAGCGATAAGCGACGTTTTGATCAGACGATTATCTTCTGTCAAAGCAACAAATACCGCTCGCTCGCTATCCATCGCAAAGCGCACATCCATTAAGGTGACTTCTTGTTCATCAATTAACAGTGGCTGTTCACCTAACGGATAATCAATGTAAGGGTAAATGTTGCGCTTATCCGCGACGAATTCCGCTCTAAATTTAGGAACGATGAGGTGTACCTTACCAGCCTCAGTAACCAATAAATACTGACCTGTATTGCTACTTACAATGCGGTGTACTGTTTCATCAGCAGGGATAAGTACTTTCTCTAGCAGCAATTGGTCAGCTTGACGTTCATCATCCTGGCTAATCTGGAAAAAGCGAATAACGCCATTGTTGTCAATGTTGTATGCAATCTCTTGCAATTCATCAACCCCTGCTACCAAGCTGTTTTCAATATTGGTGTTGATGATCTGGCTCGGCTCAACAGAGGCCGACTCAAACACTGGTTTAACAACATAAACAAGGTATAAGAATATAAGCACTAGGGTAAATAAAACACTTATCCCCCCAGCGGAAATCATCCATTTAGCAAGATTATTTTTTATTTTTCTTGCCTGAAAATTACTTGCAGATGAAGACACAGAACTACCTTAAACTATGATTAATTTAACAACATCGGCGATTATAAAGAACCAATATGACAGTTTTGTTACAGCAAGCCATTTATTAAATTTTTATTACATAAAACCGCTTATTACCTTAAAGAGCCTAGAGCGTGTTGATCTTTTGAGGTTGGTTTTGCACCAATTTATGATGTTTTTATACAAGGCAGAGCTTATGTTGTGTGGTTAACCCACATAAGCAATTGATAACACAGTAGAAAGGCGTCATAAAAGCTGTCCTTTGGATTCGTTTAAATGCATTTTTTTCATTGTTACTTGCTCTGTGCGTAGAATAACTATGCGTATCACAAGTGCCGCGATAAAAATGCATTTAATTCGAACAAAATTTAACCCTGAAAGATCAACACGCTCTAGCTCACAAACAAACCATTTACGTCGCGTTGACATAAATCAACACTTTATCTAGGTAATATCCTGTAAAGTGGTGATAGAGTAACCGTTGCATTAAACGCGAGTGCATCAACGTGTTATACCAATTACACTAAGTTTGTGCCCAACTCTGAGTTAGAGCAGAGGTTCAGTTACAACATAGATTTCATTGAAATAGTCATTCTATATTAATGAAATATAGGGCCGTAAATGGGCCTCTGGCAAACGCCCTACGGGTGAGTTTTAAAGGCTTTTATGCTGCCTAACTGATTTTGACAATGGAATAACCATTCTCTGCAATCAAAGCCTTGCCTAAATGCCTTTAAATTCTCACTGAGTGAGCAATAACTTAATGTTATTGGTATTATAAAATCCAACAGCGAGTTTGATAGAGTGACATTCGATGAGTGAAGATAAACAGATTACGTACTTAAAAATCAGTATTGTCGTTGGTTTGCTGTTATTGCTGGCAGGCCATGTATTGTTAAGTTACACCGATATAACGCAAACCTACGGGCCGATCGCGATGGCATGTTGCGCAGCCCTTATTGCATTGGGTTTGGTATTTTCGCTACCGACAAAAATGTACCTCACGTTTCTTTTAGTCAAACGAGAACAACAAAATAAAAAAATGCGCTAGTCGAAACACAGTGTGTAAAATATGCGATGCGCTTTTAAATAGCCGAATAGATAACTGCGCAAATAACACTTAGTTGGCCACTAATAATTCTACAAATAGCATTTCGTTACATTTTAAAACGTAAAATTCCCTTCATCCATTTTACATATGCGGCAGATTAGGTTAAAACCTATAACGCAAAAATATAATCGGTGGTCCCTACAACAAGTTAATCTGGCTTCTGCCAAATCTTGACCACCGCTAGATGAATAACAGGGAGCATGCATGAAAGCACGCATTTTATCACCAATAGCACTTGCTATTGCTTTGGCCGGTTGTAATGCCGCCAATACTGAGTTAACACCAACAACACAAGAAACTGTCGCTGGCGCCGAAGTGACCAGCCAGAACCCTTTCTTCAGTGAATACACCACGCCATATAAAGTACCACCATTTGAGCAAATTAAGATTTCTCACTACCGTCCAGCGTTTGACCGTGGTATTGAAGAAGTCATTGCTGACATTGACGTTATTGCCAATAACCCAGAAGCACCAACATTTGAAAACACCATCGAAGCAATGGAAATGTCAGGTGACTTATTGGATAAAGTGACTAGCACCTTCTTTGGTTTAATTGGTTCAATGTCAAGCCCTGAAATGCAAGCCATTTCAAAAGAGTATTCACCAAAGCTTTCTGCTATGGGTGATGACATCTACTTAAACGACAAGTTGTTTGCTCGCGTTAAAGCTGTTTACGAGCAAAAAGACAGCTTGACGCTGAACACTGAACAAAAAACCTTGCTAGAGAATACTTACCGTGGATTTGTTCGTGCCGGTGCTAATCTAAACGAAACAGATAAAGCACAACTTCGTGAACTAAATAAGCAAATCTCTAAGCTGTCGATTCAGTTTGGTGAAAACCTGCTAGCTGAAACCAACGCCTTTGAATTGGTTATTGATAACAAAGCTGACTTAGGTGGTTTACCTGAGTCTATCATTGCTGCTGCAGCGGCAACAGCATCACAACGTGGCCACGAAGGTAAGTGGGTATTTACCACCCATCGTCCAAGTTTTTATCCATTCTTAACGTATTCAACAAACCGCGATCTTCGTAAGCAATTATTCCACGCTTACACGCACCGTGGTGATAACGACAATGCTAACGATAATAAAGACATCGCAGCAGAAATGGCATCATTACGCTACCAACGTGCTCAGTTGCTTGGTTATAAGACGCACGCTCATTACGTGTTAGAAACCAACATGGCGAAAACGCCAGAAAACGTATACGGCTTGTTGGATCGTGTATGGCCTGCATCATTAGCTCGTGCTAAGCAAGAAGTTGCCGATATGCAAGCGTACGCTGAAAGCGAAGGCTTTAAGGGTAAGTTAGAAGCATGGGATTGGTGGTACTACTCAGAAAAAGTACGTAAAGCAAAATACGACTTAGACGAGTCAGTAACTAAGCCTTACTTTGAGCTGAACAACACCATGCAAGGTGTGTTTTACACCGCTGAGAAGCTTTGGGGCGTTACGTTTAAAGAGCGCAACGACTTACCTAAGTATCACCCAGATGTAACCACGTACGAAGTGTTTGATAAAGATGGCTCGTCAATCGGTGTTTACATGACCGACTTCTACGTACGCGCGTCGAAACGTGGCGGCGCATGGATGAGCTCGTTCCAAAAACAATACAAAATGTACGGTGAAAACGTTAAGCCTGTTATTTACAACGTGCTTAACTACCCAGCACCAGTGGGCGATGAGCCTGTATTATTAACCTTTGATCAAGCATCAACCTTATTCCACGAGTTTGGTCACGCGATTCAAGGTTTATTATCAGACGGTTACTACCGTTCACTAACCGGTACCGCTTTACCACGTGACTACGTAGAGTACCCATCACAAGTGATGGAAAACTGGATGACTGAACCAGAAGTGTTAGCTAACTTTGCCCGTCACTACAAAACGGGTGAAGTGATCCCAGCTGAACTTGTTGAAAAAATCCAAGCATCAGGCAAGTTCAACCAAGGCTTTGCCACCACCGAGTACATGGCGGCAGCATTACTTGACTTGAAATGGCACACCCTAGAAACCGCTGAAGTGCAAGATGCGGACGCATTTGAAGCAGCGGCGATGAAAGAAATCGGCCTAATTGATGAGATTGCACCGCGCTATCGTAGCACCTACTTCTCACATATCTTTGCCGGCGGCTACTCATCTGGTTACTACGGTTACATTTGGTCGAACATCTTTGATGCCGATACTTGGGAACTGTTTAAAGAAAAAGGTATTTTCAATCAAGACGTCGCCACAGGTTACCGTGAAAACGTTCTTGAAACCGGTGGCACTGAAGATCCAATGAAAATGTACAAACGTTTCCGTGGTCAAGAGCCAAACCCAGATTATCTATTAATCCGTCGTGGTTTAATGTCAGACAGCAAGTAATTGTAACTGACAGCAGATAAAAAAAGCCCTGAGATCAAAATCAGGGCTTTTTTATGTTTATTGTCCCGACTGTTTGACGAGTATAAGACTAAGTGAATCGTTAATGCTGTTTAGTGTCGATTAAACGCGGACAGTAATATTAGCAATTCCCATAAAGACTTACTCATTCGGCAAGATTTATACCAATTACACTAAGTTTGTGCCCAACTCAGAGTTAGGGTAGAGGCTCATTTACGGGTGAGTTTTAAAGGAATGGATACTTCTCTATTAATATCGACAAAACAGCTTATGAAGCTTTTAAACTCGCCCTTCGGAAGCTTTAATTTTAAAGATACAGTGCACCGCAAGACAACAACTACCAGCTTGAGGCTACTGCCAACACTGCTCTGGCGCTTTAACACCGTTTGGGTTGCTGGCATTAACCGTAAATGTTATCGCCGTACAGACACTGTCATTTGCCTGAACGCCCTGCGCGCTCGCGGTTAATGTATAAGCGTTACCTGAAGCACTGCTAACACTCAGCTGATAATAGCTATTCTCACTGCTTTGCGGGGCTTTTAAAGTGCCATTAGTGCAATCATTGCTACTGGCAAGACTACTGGCATACTGCGGACACTGAATGCGATATTTAGCCTGAGCCATTGCTAAACCCATTAACGCTGCTTGCGCATCGCTACGACGGGCTTTTTGCATATGATCAACATAACTTGGGTAAGCTATTCCGGCGATAATACCAAGAATAGCCACCACTATCATAAGTTCAATTAAGGTAAATCCCTGACTTTTGTTCATATCATTCCTTGCTATGTCATTGCTTATATATCATCAATATTAGTCGTCGCACATTGACCATTATTTACGGTAACATCGATATTCATGATCCCAGACTGCGCATTGCTTATAGCCACGGTTGATTGTTGCGAACCGTTTGTCACATCAAGCGTCGCGGCAGTGGTATTGTTTATATACGTGACACACGCCTTCGCTTTCGAAGCCTTGTAAGTAATAGTGCCATTAAACAAATTATTCACATCAAAATTTTCGCCAACACACTCATAAGTGGTGCCGGTAATGGTACACGCGCTGTCATCCAGGGTAATTGCCTCAATGGCACCGCTCGCTATAGTGATGTTACCTTTTACAATCATCATATTACTTGCCGCTGAAGCGTTATCATGACAGACAAAGTCACCTATGGTTGAATCGCCAGTAATTGCCTTGTTATCGGCAATATTGATGGCCAATGGATTACAGGTAAACGTCGATAAATCTGGGGTGATTTGCACATACCCCGTCCAGCCGTTACCCCAATCAAACACGTCGCATTGATAGTTCCAACGATATGCATGGGTCCCCACTAAGTCAGGTAAACTGACCCCACAGTTATAATAACCATCAGACGTATATATCCAGAAGTTATCTAACTTGTCGTAATTACCATCAGCAAAAGTAATAAATAAATCACCACTAATGGTATGTTTTTGCGACGGCGGATCGCTTGGATCAAACGGGCAATAGTTATCGCTACTGTAACCATATGCGTCCATTTTTACGCTATCTATCCAATCACTATTTTGATTTAAACAGAAAAAATCGGTAGGCACACCCGCAAATAAGTCACCATCACTGCCATTAACATTGCTGTCAGGGTGCATCATGACCGGATCCGTTTGATTATCACCTAGGGTACATAGAGATTCATCACTTGAGCTTAAGTTGGAAACGACAAAATCATGCCCCGCTTGGCCTTCGGCAGGTAAAATTAAGGCATCGGCAACACCGACTGAATAATAAATGGTGTTGCCTTTGTTATCGGTAATGGGGGCATTGGTGTCATCGGTTTTATAGGCCATGCCGCGGTACACTCGACGAATGGCAACTTTCGGGGCATCAAAACTGTCGGCGGCATTCGGATCGCCCATACACGCCCATTCTGGGCCATCAATCATGACCCCTACGTTGCCATGCCAGCCACCACCAAGATAACAGGTGTAATCAAAGTAATCGTAATTACCGGTCGCTGTTGATAGCGCACTATTGGTATCGGCAGTAACGGCTACGGCATCACCGTTGCTCGCAGTATAATAACGCTGACAATAAGCGGCATCGGAAGCGATGACATGCACACCACCAACACTGACCGATGTTTCAGCGCGATCGATATAGACTCTTCCCGATATTTCAACGAAGCCCGTACAAGGCTCATTGGTACGAATTCCGTCGTCTAATTCACAGGCATCTTCTAACGTTAATACCACATCATTGTCTGAGGTTAAGCGCAGATCACCATCACCACGGTCCAACAAACCTGTGGTATCGCCATTGCTGTATACGACCTTACCTGAGGCAATTTCTTCCTCCGTTACCTCACCTTTACCAAGACGCGCACGACCGGTAGCAGAGCGAACTAACGGGCCGATAGCTTGAGACATGTCAGCATCTCCGGCTAACCCAGGAGACTTATAAGCAAATTCTGTTGATAACTCGACTTGCTCTTGTTGTCCAGAGGCATCTTGCCATAACACCTGCACGGTGATTGTTTTTACGGCGTCATTTGCCAGGATCATCTCTTGGCGAGTAAATAAGGTGTTCGTGCCTTGATGGGTCGCTTGATTCGCAAATTCGGTGACAATGGGGAAAAGTTGGTGAAAATCCGCTTGTGAAACGGCTAAGTCGGTATAGTTGCGCATTTGTTCTATGCGTTGTTGAGCGATGGCTAACGCCTCGGCACGATTTTTACTGGTCGAGCTTTCGTTAATGACTGTGATATGAAAAGCCGCCATGGTCATCAAACCAAACGCCATGATTGCCAGAGCGACCAATACCTCAATTAAACCAAACCCCCTAATACGTCCCTGTGAATACGTCATTGTTAAAAATCCCGCCACGCGCCAGCAACACCTGCACGAGGGCCAATTTGTTGCACTTTTTCTAATAACTGCGAGTTATAAACGGCATCCAAACTACCGGTTCCCGTTGACACGTTGCCAGCGACCATCATCGCCCCGTGAATGGTTAAATTACCCGCGCCGATCATGTCGCCCATAACAAATAGCACGCCGTAAAAATGTGGTGTACCGCTAAAATCAACATCACCATTAACGATCACTATACTTGGTAGCTCATCGGCATCGCTACACACATGACTACCCGTAAGAGAAACAGCACAGCCCACACTGGCGCCCGTTTCGCTTACGTCACCTTCAATCCATATCACTTCGTTAAGCGCCATATCCACACAACCTGCCCAGGTATTACCGCAATCACCACGTGATTCACTCGGGTTAGCCGTATCCACGATGCGCGTCGCCATCGTCTCTTTGTAACTGCTAGGTGACATACCGAAAAAGTTCATAAACATTTCTTCGGTTGTTAAATTCGCTAAGTCGCTGTCGTGCTCAATAATATCAAGACCGGCCATTTCGCGATTTGAAGACTCAATCAACGCACAACTATGAGGAATGTCCATACAACCTGGGTAGGCTGGATCATTGGGATCAGCGATTAAGGTTTTCGTGGAATTATTGGAGCCGACATCAATATCGCCACCGCTCCAAATACTGCTATGCCCTTCAGAGTTACTGACTGTGGCAGAGCCACCGATAACAAAAGCTCCTTTACTGTTCAGTGGGTTATCGGGCACATTGGGGATAGGGTTAAGTGCTTTGACTTCGTTAACCAGTGTCCGCGATGCTGTGCCATCGCTGCTGGTACCCGTTGAGGTGATGCGCAAAGCCAGCATGCTATCGATTTCCATCTCTTCGATGGTTACCGAAAAACGGTTCTCACCTAAGCTACCCCGAAATGAATCGTCGCCAACGCCTGCTCCACTGGCAAATATTTCGTACTTACCATCGGCGGTATTGTTAGCAATGCCTTTCATAAAATATTGCTGCGCGATTGCAAGCCCAGCTTCGGCGGCCTCAAAGGCTTGCTTTGCTCGAGTATCACTGGCCACCAATTTTTGCTCTTGCAACACAGTACGGGCTAAATACAATGACACAATGGTGATCAACACCAGCAAAATAATCGATATCGTTAATGTCGCCAAACCGCGCTGTTTATGTATTGAAACCATTAACGGATCCTCACCACATCGTTTCTAACGCGAACAGCTTGCGCGATTTGTGTACGAACATCAGTATCGCGGTTAAGCCTTGCTGCTAAGGTAATTAATACTTCTCTTGTCTCAACAGTAATATCGCCGGTCTGTGGGGTAACGTTGTAACAGTCAAATTCAGCATCATCATCAATGACGTTATTACCATCACCAACAGCGTCAACATCATTTGGTTCACTTGAATTAATGCAGGCAGAGTTTACAGGGTTAAAAGATAATTCGGTTACGGTATATAAAGTTTTATCTGAGATTACTTCCCAAGTACCATCGGTACAACTGTCTGCATCAGATACCGAACCGGCTAAGCGCATTTCAACGGCACCGTCATTTAGACGCACACCAAACAGCTCGTTATCAACACCAAGCGCGTCAACAACACCATTTATATTACGATCATAACTGTATAAAACGCACGAACCTGATTGATCGGTATTTTCTAAAATTTTGCTACTGTCGGCCATGGAATTGACGATAACCAGCAATGTGTCATCGTCAACATTAAATGGGTTATCAGAAGGTTCTTCATGAGTGGCATTCGCCCAGTAGCCAGCGCGGCGGATATCTGCTGAGATGACGGCCATCATGGTCGCTACTTGGCTGTTTAATTTAGTGTTTTGTAATGTGCTAGAGCTAGAGGATATGACCGATACATAAACATAAGTCACGCCTGATAAAACAATTAAGCCAAAGACCATACTCAGTAGTAGCTCCACCAGAGTAAAACCATGCTGTTTTGTATATCGGCGTGTTAACTGCATGATGGATACTCGGCATAATCATTAGAGCATATTTTTACCAGCCCCAATTTATTAACTCGCACCACCAGTTGCTTAGCGTCGCTGACAAAATGAAAACTGCGACTGTTATCGACTGTACCGCGAGCAGGATCAAACACCATACTGGTTGAAGACGAGTTTGTTGCCAATCCTAGCTGCAAGTTGATGCCATCGTGTTCGCTCGCATCAATACGATGCAGCACGTAATCGTCTACCGTTGTGGTTCCATCGCCATCATCAATCAATAACACACATGCTGATGTATGGCTGGTGTCCGTTACCGTTGGATCACAATCGCCCGCAGTAGCCGTTGCAGGTAAATTGGCGGATTTCATCCCATATGACCAATTGCTACTGGCCATATTAGCGACGCTGACGTGGATTTTTTCAGAGCGAGCGAGAGACTCCGCACGAGCTTGTTGCATAAAAGAATACATCTGCTCAGCGGCACTTTGTAATTGCCTTTTTTTGAATGATTCAGCAAAGCTGGGACCGGCGACGCTAGCTAAAATACTCAACACGAGCAGTGCAACTAACACCTCGATCAGCGTAATACCTATTATTTTTTTCATTTCCAACACTTTCGCTACGCGAAAACAAGGGCAAAAGCACCCTGCTGTACAACTAGATTCTTCTTAAAATGTCAGCCCCTTGCTAATTAACAGACTTGTCTATTCACTCCACCGCTTTAATCCTAACGGCTAAACATAGCCTAATAAACGCCTTATTGCGCAGGCTTTCGCCATCCTGCAACTCAACATTAACTTTGACAAACTGATGAAATTAAAAGATAAACTGACTACCTTCCATAGCAACATATAGACTCACACGATATGCCTCTAAAGTCAAACAATTCAGTGTTAACCCTGATGATTAGCAACTTGGCACGCTCAATAATCAACCCTAATTTAACACTACAATTGCCGGTACTATACCGATGTGACAATGTCAGGTCGCGTGATACGTCATCAGTGTAGTCGTTCTAATGAATGGATTAGGGTATCCACATCATCACTTAATGCCAAAGGTTTACCGAAGGTAACTTTTATCATATTTTGTTTAACAAGCTTTGGTCTAACAGACGTGTTGTGATTTTTGGCAAAATCCATGAGTGAAAATGGCGTTATCATTGCAGTATCACCAAGTGCAACGATAACGGGTTTTAGAGGAAACTCTAGCTTCTCTTCAATAAAGCGAATGTTCTTCGAGTTACCTTCCCCCGCAACAATGTCAGCCACCAGACAAACCACGCCACCGTGTTGCAATGTATGATTAACGCTTGCCCATACTTGTTTACTGTAACCTTCTCGGATAGTGCTAATCGATAAAAGCTTTTGCAGTAGTTTTATAGGCCAAGAATGCATAGAGCTGCTCGATACAACAAAGCGAATAGGCCGCGGGCAAGCCGATTGCAACAATAACATTTTATACCAACTCAAAGAGTGGCCGAGCAATAATACCCCGGCGGAGCGAGGAAGTAGATCTAAGCCAATAACATCGATACGTTGGTAGCGAAAGTGACTCGCGCTTGTCACAATACGAATCAATGTTTGTGGCAAGCGATAGACGATATAGAGGGTGCCAATGATGATGATGGTGGTTAAAAAATAAAAAACGTCAACGGCTTCAATACCTATTGATACAACGCTGATGGTCAATAACAACCCTGACAGCATCGCAACATTTTGTACCCAATTATTACCGGCTAAAACTCGACCTAACTGATTGTCGCCTACATGATATTGCATCAAGGCATTAAGCGGTATAATAAACAGCCCGCCACTGATACCGAGCAACAAAAACACAATCGCCATACTGTGTGCTGTATCGAGCAAGGTTATAGACACTAACAAGGTCGCAAATGAGAGCGCCGCGATAGGTACGAAACCCAGCTCAATATAATTTTTCGACGCGTTGGCGGACAACACAGAGCCGATGACAATACCCACACCGGTGCAAGCCATAATCCCTTGAATAACAAAGGTGTTGGTTTCGTTTAACACGTCTTTAGCAAAAGCGGGGAACGTTGCCAACATCACTTGCGATACCGACCAAAACATCGATAGTCCTAGAATCGCTAGCCAGATGCTATGTTTACTGCGAATAAGTTTGAGATTATCGCGTAAGTAACCGCCTTTGAGATAACGTTTGAGTTCTAATTTTTGACTATCATCTCGCGTTGTTGTTATCGGTAATTGCCTTGCAAAATACCACTCGAGCAATGACAACAAGACGAACACCCAAGCAAGTACGACCACAGATTGCAAAATGCTGGCTTCATCTACTGCGCCAGCCTCTGGTGTAGCCTGCGCCGCTAATAACCATTCAAACAACCCCGAAAACACCAGCGTGCCAGATAAAATCGACACGATTGTGACCGCTTGTACCACCGCATTACCTTTTGCTAATAAGCTAACGCCAAGTAGCTCTTTGACATAACCATATTTAGCTGGCGAATAAAGAGCCGACTGTATCCCCATAATCAGCGTCATAATAAATGCTGGTACAAACCAACCTTGCCAATAACAAATGGTTATTAACGAGGTGGCAATAACCGCGACAATAGCGCTGACACGCATAATTTGTGGTTTAGGGTATTTGTCTGACAAATATCCAGAGGGACTAAACAAAAGAATAAAAGGTAATAATATGAGAGCATTAAGGATTGCGGTTAGAATAATCTGCGTTTGTCCATCGTAGATTTTAAATACGGTGTTTTGCACAACGATTTTATGACCCAGATCGACAAACGCATTAATAAACACCACAAGTAGATAGGCACTAAATCCCTTAAAAGCAAATAGCTTTTGCATGTAAAGCCCTCGTTATGGTTATATTATCGACGTTACTGATGCCATGGCGATCAACCTTTCAATTAAACTATATATTCATGTTAAATTGAACCGCGGGCACAGAAACGTCACTGAAGAGTTATTCCTCCAGTTGCGCTGTTTGTAGTTGTTCAAGCTCTAATAGTAACGCCAAGCTCAATTGCTCAATATAGTCTGCATCAACAGGTTGTTGCGCTAATGCTCTGTCTACGATAGCGGCAAATTCAGACAGCGTTGGGTAACCAAATACAGCTGCTGCCCCCGCCAACTGATGCACTTCATGACGCAGTTGCTGCCAATTTTTTAGCGCTAACAATTCGCTAATTTGCTGGTGGTTATCGGCAAGTTTGTTGGCAAAGCTGTCGACCAAATCGTCCATATTAGTGATTAATGGTAACTCAAGCGCAATACCGGTATTGGTTTGCCCCTTCACAGAGAGTGACTCATTCGACGCTTTATCGGTTGCGACAATATTGTGGTTATCCACGTTCGCCGTTGCTACAAAGTACTTAGCCACCGAGCGAACAAACGCGGTTCGATCAATCGGTTTTTTAATATGCTCATCAAAACCACGCTGCAAATACATTTTCACATCATGCGCCATAGTATTGGCGGTTAACGCGACAATCGGCTTGTAAAAACCATCATTACGTAACTTATCAAGTACTTGCAAACCATCCATGTGTGGCATTTGAATATCCAGTAACAGCAGGTCTATTTCTTGTTCGGCAATAATGTCCAACACTTGGGCACCATGACTGGCTGGAAAAACCGTTAAGCCCATAGCGGTTAGCATACGTGAAATAAAGCGTAGGTTATCGAGATGATCCTCAGCAACCAATACTCGTCCCTGCAAAGGCGTATCAATTAGGCTACTGATATTAGCGTCTTGAAGTTGATGGTGCTCTGTGCTTAACAACTTGGCTGGCATGGCGAAGGTAAAGCAACTCCCCTGGCCTAACTCACTGTGCACACAGATATTGCCTTGCATCAGCTGAGCCAGTTGACTTGATAAAAACAGACCTAAGCCAGTACCGCCAAAGCGACGATTTATGGAGCTGTCGGCTTGTGAGAAACTATCAAAAACCCGTTGTAATTGCTCTTGACTCATGCCGATACCGGTATCTTCGATACTCACCAACAACTGTTCATTATTCAGACTGATTGAGACTTTCACCTGCCCCTGATGCGTGAACTTGATAGCATTACCACACAGGTTGATGATAATTTGACTAAAGCGTAAGTAATCAATGGCAACGATACATGGACTTGGTAAGTTGTTGTCAATGACCAGCTCAAGTCGCTTTTGTTTTGCTTGCCCGCTAAAAATATTCAATAAATCACTACAAATTAAACTGATATCAGTAGCCTCTGGCGCAATTTGTAATTTATTCGCTTCGATTTTACTTAAATCAAGAATGTCGTTAATCAATTGCAATAGATGCTTACTGTTACTGTAAATCACATCAACTTCATCGAGTATCTCGTCGTCATTGACTTCGCCATAACGAATAGCTTCAGCTTGACCAATAATTGCCGTTAATGGCGTACGTATTTCGTGGGTCATATTGGCCAAAAATTGACTTTTTATAGCATTCGCTTCACTCAACTGCTCCATCGTTGCCTGCAGCTCTTGAGTACGCTCTTGAACAAGCTGCTCCAAGCTGTATCGATATTTGTTATCACGACTTTTACGGTACGCCATAAACCCGAACAAGAGTAAAAAACCAACCAACACTAAAACAAAGTTACGATGTTGCTGCATTTTTGTCTGGTTTAATTGAGCGATTTTTTGTTGATGTTTCAACTCATTAATCTGATGGTGAAGTTGCTCTGATTCATAGCTAGATAACTGTTTACTAAAATCGGCTTTCAATAACTCAGCTAAACCCTCTTTAGCATTTTGATAACTTTCCATTGCTTGTTGCCGATTGCCTGCCCCAGCATAAAGAACCGGCAATAAATTCTTCGTAATAGCCTGCATTGTCACATCGCTCAACTGCTCAAATAATTGTGCGGCACGTATGGCGTTTTCGATAGCTTGTTGCGTCTCACCATCGTGATAGAAAACTTTCGCTTGAAGATACAGACAATTGGCATAGGCCTGATTGTTTTCAGACTTCTGCGCTGATGGTAAGCATTGCTCGACATAGCCACGTGCTTGCTCAATGCGCCCCATAGCAACATACAAATCAGCAAGGTTGTTGAGCTGACTCGCCGTGTGAAAATAATGTTTTTGTTCCCGGTAGTAGCTCAAGTTTTTTAAATGATATTGCTCGGCAAGCTGATATTGGCCAGTATGTTTATAGGCTAAACCTAGATGGTTATAGGCAAGAGCGGCATCATCGTATAATTGTAAGCGTTCACGCTCTTCAATAACCGGAATAAGTAGCTCAATCGCCTTGTCATAACGCTTTAAGGTAATATATAAGCCCGCTAAATTAAAAGAAATATCATTTTTATCAAGTTCACTGCCAATATCATCATAAATGCTTTTAGCATTCAAAAAACTATTGAATGCGCTATTAACTCGCCCTAATCGATCATAGGCTAGACCTAGATTGTTATATAAGTGTGCGACGTCAATACGTTTATTTGTTTGCAGGTAATACGCTAGAGCTTGCTCATAATGTACTACGGCCTTGGCATTTTCACTTTGATAGTAATAAATAATCCCCATCAATTTCGCGAACTGCGCTTGCATTTCAAACTCGTGCATTTGCTTTGCGAACTGTTTACCTAACTGGGCAAAATGAAGTGCTTTTGACAACTGTCCTGATTGATGCCAATTCAGCGCGATTGCTCGATACACTTGCCCTTTTTGCTGCGAGCTTAATTGCCCATTAGCAAGTAACTGCAGAAATGCTTGCTGTGCGTCCTCGCCAACTTGGGTGTCATTAATGCGAGCTAAACGCTGTTCGAATGTCACCACGTTAGCATAACTAGGGACCTGACAGAGTATCAGCGCGAACCAGATAATAATTATAAATCCGTTTTTCACGTTATTTTTATCGTTAAAGATAGATTATCTAGGTTTATATCATATTCACATTAAAATTTCCTTTGCTCAAACGGCAAATTGGTCGAATTATTAGCAGCCTTCCCCCCTTCGGTGCTGCCATCATTTAAGCACGCCTATAACCGTGTTCGTTGTAGACAATTCGGCTTTTTCATTTGCCTAACCAGATACTAATAACCTAAAATAACGCCAATTATTTACCCTAGATAACAAAAAGGTTTTCCTATGGCTCAGCCGTTACCTGATAAGTTTATTTATTCGATGCATCGCGTTTCAAAAGTGGTGCCTCCGAAAAAAACAATTTTAAAAGACATCTCTATTTCCTTCTTCCCTGGCGCCAAAATTGGTGTGTTAGGTTTAAATGGTGCGGGTAAGTCAACCTTACTTCGCATTATGGCCGGCGTTGACACCGAATTTGAAGGTGATGCTAAATTACTATCGGGTACCAAAGTTGGCTACTTGCCACAAGAACCAGAACTTGATGAAAACGCAACCGTTCGCGAAGTGGTAGAACAAGCGGTTAGTGAGGTAAAAAACGCCCTAGCCCGTCTTGACCAAGTGTATATGGAATACGCCGAAGAAGGTGCTGACTTTGACGCCCTCGCTAAAGAGCAAGGTGAATTAGAAGCGATTATCGATGCCCACGATGGTCACAACATCGATAATGCCCTTGAGCGTGCAGCGGATGCCTTGCGCCTACCTGAGTGGGATCAAAAAATTAAAGTACTATCGGGTGGTGAGCGCCGTCGTGTTGCTTTATGTCGTCTATTACTTGAAAAACCAGACATGTTGTTACTGGATGAGCCAACCAACCACTTAGATGCCGAATCTGTTGCTTGGTTAGAGCGCTTCTTACACGACTATTCAGGTACTGTTGTGGCTATTACCCACGACCGTTACTTCTTAGATAACGTTGCCGGCTGGATTTTAGAGCTTGACCGTGGTGAAGGTATTCCATGGGAAGGTAACTACTCTTCATGGTTAGAGCAAAAAGACGCTCGTCTTGAAATAGAAAAGCGCCAAGAAAACGCTATGGCGAAAACCATTAAGCAAGAGCTTGAGTGGGTTCGTCAAAATCCAAAAGGTCGTCAAGCGAAATCAAAAGCGCGTATGGCTCGCTTTGAAGAGCTACAAAGCCAAGAAAACCAGAAACGTAACGAAACCAACGAGCTGTACATTCCACCTGGGCCTCGTCTAGGTGACAAAGTATTAGACGTTGAGCACGTGACTAAATCATACGGCGATCGCGTACTGATTGACGATTTGAGCTTCTCAATTCCAAAAGGTGCGATCGTTGGTATCATCGGTCCAAATGGTGCCGGTAAATCAACCTTATTCAAAATGCTATCAGGTGCAGAGCAACCTGATTCTGGTACAGTAACCCTAGGTGACACAGTGCAATTGGCGTCAGTTGATCAGTTCCGTGACGACATGATTGATACTAACACCGTATACCAAGAAATTTCAGAAGGTGCGGATATCATTCGTATCGGCAATTACGAAATTCCAGCTCGTGCGTATGTATCGCGCTTTAACTTTAAAGGTAACGATCAGCAAAAGTTCATCGGCGACTTGTCAGGTGGTGAGCGCAACCGTGTGCATTTAGCAAAATTAGTAAAAACTGGCGGTAACTTATTGCTACTCGATGAGCCAACCAATGACTTGGACGTTGAAACCTTGCGTGCACTTGAAGAAGCCTTATTGCAATTTCCAGGCTGTGCCATGGTTATCTCACATGACCGTTGGTTCTTAGACCGTATTGCTACTCACATCATCGATTACCGTGATGAAGGTCAAGTGAACTTCTTTGAAGGTAACTACACCGAATACGATGCCTGGTTGAAGAAAACTCTTGGCCCACAAGCTAACGAACCACACCGCATCAAGTACAAGCGTATCAGTAAGTAATATCTGATTTAATACACTTAATAAACGTAAAACGCCTGTGCTATATCCTAAAGCACAGGCGTTTTTATATCGGACTAGTTAAGACGATTCGCTCAATCTTCGCGGTTGATAGTTAGGTACGAATAATAATGAACTAATCTAAAAACTCATAAGCATCTAATGCTTGACGTGCTTGTGCTACCGTACAATTAGCTAAGGTGACCAACTCGTTGACACTGATGTTTGGATTGCGCTTTACAAACTCCAAAATATCAGCTTCGGTATAGCTGCCTATTTTACTTTCAAGTAATGTTAATACCCACTGCCAACTCGGTTCATCTTGCTGACGCAACAACTCTATAATTTCTAATATCTGCTCGCGACTAGCACTCAAGCGCCAATTCCGAGAGCGGCCAATACGAGATAGCTCGCACCCTGATTGACGTATAATCGCTTTTAACTCGAATGCACGCATTGCTCTGCGTAAAAACGATGGCAACATAATATGCCGTAGCTTGGCTGTATTTTGGCTCGACTTTTGACGACTCATAAGGTTTGATAAAGCTAACAAATGCAAGACTAGGCAGTATATCAAGACTGTTAATTTTGACAATTATCGTATTAGTACCTCAACGCATTAAACCTTGCAACTGCCTAAGGCCTAACTCAAGCCCAATAATTGCCTAGCTAACCCCAAGAGAGAGTAAAATCATCGAGGCAAAGGCGATAAACAGTATGGTTGTTATGCGCTTTAATTTATCTTCATTAAGGCGTGACAACCATCGTTTTCCAGCATATACACCCAACAAACAACTCAACACCAACGCCAAAGTGGCACTTGTCCATACCAACATAGCAGGTTGAGTCATACCGATCGTTGCCACTGCCAACTGAGTTTTATCCCCCATTTCGGCGACCATGATCAGCAAAAAGGTCGACACGGCGACACCATGCCTTAGTTTACTTGGCGAATTATCATCTTGTTCATCACCTTGCCAAGTTCTCCATGCAAAAAGTAATAATATACCGGCTGCAAAAAGCTTCAATGCTAGCTCGGGTATAAACTGGGCGATGCTAGCACCAACAACAACGGCTAACGCATTAAGGAGCATAAATGCACTTATTGCACCTAAAAGAACCGAACGTGCGCGATATTGTGCCGCCAGAGCCATACACACCAGCTGTGACTTATCACCAAGCTCTGCCATAAAGATTAAAGCGAAAGTGCTTAAGCCATTAATAAGTAGGGTTGCAATGCTTGTAAAATCCATAGGTTTATATTGTCTTTAGATATGTTTTAGAAACTAAATCGCTCGAAACAAAACACCTCGCATTAAGCGAGGTGTTTATGTCATACGGTATATGATAAACCAATAGTATTAGCTGTCGATACCATGTAATTCAAAACACTTTACCAAAAGCTCTTCTTCGCTTTCTTTGTGCTCTGGATCTGGCTTTATGCAATCGATTGGGCAAGCAGCAACACACTGTGGCGTGTCATAGTGACCAACGCATTCAGTGCAACGATTGGGGTCGATCTCATAGATCTCCTCACCCATGTATATCGCTGTGTTTGGACACTCTGGGTCGCACATATCACAGTTGATGCAGGTATCAAGTATTTTTAACGCCATTAGTTATACCTAGGTTTATCCATTTTTAGGACAGACACTCTGCCCTTAATATTGAAGATGAATTACTTACTAAGCTTTTGCCGCTTTTGCGCCGTCTTGGTTTTGTGCAAATGGGTGACGCGTGTTTTCACCATCATTTAAGTAACGCATGATAATACCGTATTCAACATCTAGATCAGTGTCGCACTTAATTTGCACAATGTAACCCGAGCCTTTGGCATCGTGAATTTCTTCACCTTTGCGGGTTTGCATGTATTCTAACACAAAGCTCTTATTGCCTTTTGGCGTCATTAACTCGATTTCATCACCCGTTAAGAACTTGTTCTTAACTTCGATTTCCAACAAACCATCGTCAGTACGGCCTAACACTTCACCAACAAATTGTTGTGAGTCTGATTTTGAGTAGCCATATTCAAAGTTTTGCAAACCATCGTGACGATGACGCGACAAGAAGCCCTCGGTATAGCCACGGCTTGCTAAGTGCTCTAAATCTAACTTTAAGCGCTCATTAAAGCTGCGACCTTCAACCGCATCCATTATCGCTTGCTTATAAATTTGCGCCGTACGAGCACAGTAATAGAACGACTTAGTACGACCTTCAATTTTTAATGAATGCACGCCCATTTTCACCAAACGCTCAACATGCTCAATTGCACGTAAGTCTTTTGAGTTCATAATGTAAGTGCCATGCTCGTCTTCAAATGCTGGCATGTATTCGCCTGGACGACCTTGCTCTTGCAATAAGAACACTTCATCAGTAGGTTTAAAGTCTGCCGCTGTATTGCCATTTGGCGTCCAGATCTCTGGCTGCTCGCTACCAACGATAGGCTGTTGCGGTTCTACCGCAATGATATCACCGTGTTCGTTTTCTTTTGCGTCATGAGCATTATATGACCAACGACATGCGTTAGTGCAGGTACCTTGGTTTGGATCACGCTTGTTAATGTAACCCGATAACAAACAGCGACCTGAATAGGCCATACATAAAGCACCGTGAACGAAAACCTCGATTTCCATTTCCGGTACTTGCATACGGATTTCTTCGATTTCATCTAGGCTTAATTCGCGTGATAAAATAACGCGTTCAACACCTTGTTGATACCAAAATTTCACCGTTGCCCAGTTCACTGCATTCGCTTGTACTGATAAGTGGATCGGCATATCTGGATAGGCTTCACGTACCATCATGATAAGACCCGGATCGCTCATAATAAGCGCGTCTGGCTTCATCGCCACCACCGGTTCAATATCGCGTAGGTAGGTTTTTAACTTAGCATTATGCGGAGAAATATTACTAACCACATACAGCTTTTTGCCTAAGCTATGCGCCTCATCAATACCAATTTTTAGGTTTTCAAGGTTAAATTCATTATTGCGAACGCGAAGTGAATAACGCGGTTGGCCTGCATAAACGGCATCTGCACCGTATGCAAACGCATAACGCATGTTTTTAAGGCTACCAGCCGGTGATAGTAATTCAGGTACAAACATAATAAAGCCTTTAGATAAACTGTGTACGAGACAATTTTAAAAAGTGCGCTATTGTAATGCCGATAACAACAAGGCGCAATGCACATTGGTTTAACATTCGTTACCAAGTGTAATCGCGCCTTAAGAAAGGAGTGAGTCACTTAGCAAACAAGTGACTCACCTCAATTGATGGTATTGGTTTAACCTTAGCTTGCTATATTAGCTTTCTATATAAGCATCGGTCGTTAAATCAAACTGTGCTAATAAATCATCAATAAAGTTATTAAGGGTGCCAGTCATTAACGTGAAATCAGCATCTAACTTAACCAACATATCGTCATTGGGAATATCTTCGTTTTGCTCAAAAACGCTCTCGTGGAACTTAACACGTTTTACTGATAAATCATCAGCAAGCACGCACGATAACGCTTGCTCATAATCAAATGCCAACTTCACAACTTGCTTGTCAGTATTTAAATGCGCCAAGATCTCGTCAGATAATAAATCTTGGTTTTTACATTTGATTACTGCGGCATCTTCACCCATCGCCTTTAATTCGCCTTCAAAGCCAATAACAAAACGTTCAGGTAAGTTTTGCTCCAATAACCAGCTTGTCATAATAGTTTCTGCGCCAGCATCAGGGGTAAAGCTAGTAACCGGTAATGAGCCAAGGCACTTACGCAGTAACGCCAAAAAGTCTTCGGCTTTGTTGCGTGAGCTGGTATTAATAACTATGATATTTTTCTCTGCACAAATATAGCCTTGCGTATCACTGATCCGCGAAAAAGCACGCGGTAATAAGGCAAAGGTAATATCTTCTTTAAACTGCTCTTTTTCTTTCTTGGTGGCTTTACGGCTATGCTCGTGCTCAAGCTGCTCTATTTTTTCTTCAAGTTGCTCTTTTACTACCGACGCAGGTAATATTTTTTCTTCTTTACGTGCATTTAACAAGATACAGCCATTAGCATTGTGCAATAAACGGTCGCCGTGTTTGCCAAGCGCACTGCTCCAGCCAAAACGTGACATTTCAGTTTTTCCACACGGTGCAAACACGTGCTCTTGTAGTGCCTTTTCAAGCTCTTCTTCACTGGTAGTAAATGGACGGGTAAATGCAAAAATATATAAATTTTTAAACCACATGATGATATTCCTTGGCTAAGCTATCTAGAGTAGTTGAGATCTGATCAGACACTAACGAATGAAACGATAAGGATTGAGATGATAACCAAATTGATACTGCTAAGTATATCTATTTTTTTAGTGGCCAAAGTACTCGATGGGATCCACATGAAAAATGGACTAACCGCCGTGATTGTCGCCATTGTTTACTCTGTAGTTGACTTATTTCTGTGGTGGCTACTGGTGATACTGTCTATCCCCTTGATTCTCATAACGTTTGGCTTATTTTTATTTATCATCAACGCATTTTTATTATGGTTAACCGATAAAATGCTCGATGATTTTACAATTAAAAACAAACGAACCACGTTGTTGGCTTCATTATTAATTTCAGGGATTAACTTACTACTAACGGCACTAATCACCTAGTCATGACATCGATGGTGTTTTAACTATGTGATCGCTACTAACCAATTTATGTTAATGATGGTCGCGCGGTTATGGCTCAAATTAAGACACTATACGAAACGACTCTTCAACTGGAAACTCAAGACTAAAACAACTGCCCTTGCCTAGCTCTGATCTGATTTTGAGACGGCCTTTATGGTTTGTCGCGACATGTTTAACAATGGCAAGGCCAAGGCCAGTGCCACCGGTATCACGCGAGCGCGACTTATCAACACGATAAAAACGCTCACTAAGGCGTAAGATATCTTGTTCAGCAATACCACAGCCATTATCTTCAACGGAGAAAATACATTTATCATTAACCTTTTGCCAAGAAATTTTAATAGTACCAGCATGTTGGGTGTAACTCATGGCGTTAACGATTAAATTAGAGCAGGCACTTTTTAATTCCGACTCGACACCCAAAATACCGAGCTCAGGTGTAATATCGAGAATAAGTTCGTGTTGCTTTTCTTGATTGAGAAAATAGATATCTTCCATCACTGCGTCTATAAGTTTAGGCAGATTGATTTGGTGACGGATATCGTCCTCATTATGCGATTCGACACGCGATAATACCAATAACTGCTGAACTAGCCGATCCATGCGAGTAACCTGATCTTCAACAGTACGCAGGCTTTTTTGCCACTGGGTGGGCATACTATCATGATCTTGCATCATTTCGACATAACCGCGCATTACCGTTAAAGGCGTCTTTAACTCATGGGATACATTCGCTACAAAATCGCGTCGCATTTTTTCAATGCGCTTTAGTTGACTCACATCTCGAGCTAATAGCAAATATTGATCATCGCCATAATTCATGAAACGCAGTTCAAGCTGTTGATTTGGGTTTTCAGGCGAGACTAGAGCGCATGGTTCACTAAAATCTGATTTTTCAACATACTTGTTGAGCACTAGCGAGCGCACTAAGTTGGTGATGCGTTGACCCGAATCTTGCGGCCAGCGAATCCCCAATAAACGATTGGCTTTTTTATTAGACCAGCCAATTTTATAATTTAAATCTAGGACAACGGCCGCATCTGGCAGGGCTTCAGCACCATCTCGATATTGTTTAATACGAAAATTGAGCTGCTTTTGCCGGCTACGATAGTAACGAATGCGTCGGTAAATACCATCGTATACATGCCCCCAGATACCGTTCGATTCTGGAGGGTATAATAAGTTTTTATGCCATAACCACTGAATTACCGCAAGCAAATGACGGTAATGAAGCGCCAGATTAACAGCTGTCACTAACCACAAAACCAGCCAAACATGACCAAACCAGTAGCCGATAAGCGCACTGGCAAGCAATAATGCAAGCTGCTTGACGATAAACTGTCGAGCAGAGAAACGATAGATCATAAATAATGTGTTTTGGTTAGTTGGCCAACGGCGCTATGCTACTCTACTTGAGAATCGATAGCCAGCGCCACGCACCGTTTGTACAAATTCGTCGTGTCCTGAACCGGCCAGTGACTTGCGTAAACGACGAATATGAACATCAACGGTTCTGTCTTCTACATAGACGTTCGTACCCCAAACGTTATCTAACAGCTGCTCTCGCGAATAAACACGCTCTGGGTGAGTCATAAAAAAATGTAGCATTTTAAATTCTGTTGGACCCAACTCTATCGGCTTATCGTCAATGGTGACACGATGGGATACCGGATCTAACGTCAGTCCTTTAAATTCAATAAGCTCTTCGAGCGCAGTTGGTGCAACGCGACGAATAACCGCTTTTATACGGGCTATGAGCTCTTTAGGAGAGAAAGGCTTAGTAACATAATCATCAACGCCAACCTCAAAGCCTTTCACTTTATCGTCTTCATCAGAGCGGGCAGTAAGCATAATAATAGGAATGTTACGCGTGTAGGCCTGTTGTTTTATTTCACGGGCAATCTTTAACCCGCTACCGCCAGGTAACATCCAATCGAGCAAAACTAAATCCGGCAAGGGATCAACGAGATGTTTTTTCGCATCATCATAATCACAGGCCTCAATTGGGTTAAAACCATTTTGCTCTAACACAAAGGTAATCATCTCTCTGATTGGTGTCTCGTCTTCAACGACAAGAATACGGCGTTCCATAATAAATAAACCCTGACCATTGGTAGTACGCTACATGTGACTATTTTGCCTGATTTTAATGACATTTTTATGACAATGATTATAAAAATGTCACTTTATGACTCAGCCTAACAGTATGAAAAGATAATTCCATTGTCAAAAACTTAACATCGAAACAACCATGCTAACAATAAAAAAGCCACGCATCTGCGTGGCTCTACATTAGCTGTTTCTATCCGCTAGATAAGCGCGTTTATAAATTAAAACTTGTATTCAAAACCTGTAGAGATAAAGGTGCTGTCTTCATCACCTGTAATGCTCTTATCATTATCAAACGATGTTGCCCAAGCAAATACCTTCGCGTTTTTAGCAAGCGCGTAGTCTAAACCTAACGAGTAAGCCGCATAGCTCGCTTCGTCGCCGAAGTCTTCTTCTGCTGTTTGTACTTGACCTTTCAGAGTAATGCTATCGATTTTATAAGCCGCTGATACTAACAAACCTTTCGTTTGTTCACCGGTGCTGGCTTTTTCATGTTGGTGAGCAATAAAACCTAGTTTAACACCGGCAAGCTTAGTTGCTAGGTTAAAGCGCATCGCGTCTTCACCGTCTACTTCATTATCAACTGCAAATGATGCGAACCAGTCTGAATTTTTAAGGCCTTTATCACCGTAAAATACTGCAGCAGAAACACCCGCTTCACCATTTTGATCTTTATCGCCTTCAGCGACATAGGTGATACCCGCAGAGAAGTCACCGATCTTAGGCGTGATATAAGTTAACGTTTCGCCCATGCGGTTTTCACCTTTCCAAAGGTTTTTGATATCGCCTTCGTAATCGCTGAATAAATCAATTTTTCCTTGAGATTGCTTTAACATGGTGTCGTTACGACCAAGTAATACGGTACCAAAATCGCCTTTTAAACCAACGTACTGATTACGACCTTTAATGTGATCAGCGTCATCATTAGCCATATCGATTTGAACTTCCGCTTTATAAACAACACTTAAGGTGTCATTTACTTTTAGGCCACCATTAACGCCTAAACGAGAAGAATTTGATTTTACTTCTGTTTGCGACTCACCACCTTCGTCAGAAAACTGCAAACCAATATTAGCTTTACCGTAGAAATTGATTTCATCTGCAGCCATTGCTGGTGCTGACATCACCGCCATTAAAGAAAGTGCAATTGAAGTTTTGGTTAAGTTCATTTTTTTAATCCCAAACTGTAAATAATAAATATGGATAACTGGCATTCCAGTCATTTAATGCTCGCTAGTGTGCCACCGATTTATGACATTTTTATGACAAACTGTAATTAAATTGAACTTTAGACGGAAATTTAATAAAACTCTAACAAATCAAAGAAATAGACAAAATAAAATAGCAAAACACGGTGTTTAAAATATCTTCACCGCGTTCTCGCGCACGTACCGTTAATAGCGAATAAATCACATATCTGTCAGAAGCTTACGAATTAACCAAAACATTTTAACTAAAAATATAAGTCAGAAATTTTATCTTACGAAAAAATTCAAATAATTAGCAAACTGTCATCAAAGTGTCACACTCGCGCCTTAACATCATCACCATCAAAAGACTTAATTAATAACATTTATACTCTTTGTGGAGAACGATTATGAAACTTAAAAGCTTACTAACTGGCGTTGCGCTAGCTGTTGCATCGCTAGCGAGCTCTAACGCATCAGCGCTCGATGCAAATTTGCCGGTCTATGAAAAAACCAGTGGTATTTCAGGTAATTTATCATCGGTAGGTTCAGATACACTAGCCAATATGATGACGTTTTGGGCAGAAGAATTTAAACGCACTTACCCAAGCGTTAACATTCAAATTCAAGCAGCGGGTTCATCTACTGCGCCACCCGCGCTAACCGAAGCAACTTCAAACATGGGTCCTATGAGCCGTAAAATGAAATCAAAAGAAATCCAAGCTTTTGAGAAAAAATATGGTTACAAGCCAACAGCGGTTCGTGTAGCGATTGACGCTTTGGCGGTATTCGTTCATAAAGATAACCCAATTAAAGGTTTAAATATTCAACAAGTGGATGCGATTTTCTCGTCAAACCGTAAATGTAAAGGCAACGAAGATATCGATCGCTGGGGTAAACTAGGTCTTGATGGTGATTGGACGGGTAAAGACATTCAATTATACGGTCGTAACTCGGTATCAGGCACTTACGGTTACTTTAAGAAAAAAGCGCTTTGTAAAGGTGACTTTAAAAACACCGTAAATGAGCAACCAGGTTCAGCATCGGTTGTGCAGTCAGTCTCTGCCTCACTAAACGGCATTGGTTACTCAGGTATCGGTTACAAAACATCAGGTGTTCGCGCGTTGCCACTAAGCAAAAAGGGTGACAACTATGTTGAAGCAAACATGGATAACGCAGTATCGGGTGACTACCCACTATCTCGTTACTTATATGTTTACGTTAACAAGCATCCTAACAAACCACTTTCACCAAAAGAGGCTGAATTCTTAAAAATGGTCTTATCTAAACAAGGCCAGAAGATTGTTGAAAAAGACGGTTATATTCCGTTACCAGCGTCAGTTGTAGAAAAAGAATGGGCTAAACTTGGTTTGAAATAAGCGATTATCAATACCATCAAACTCTCATTGAAAAAGCCCTAAAGGTCAATCCTTGGGGCTTTTGATTATCTGGTTTTCACTTTGACTATTGGCAAATGACAATACAACGGCCAATTAACGATTGATGTCAACAATCAAATCATCTTCTATATTTTCAAGCGCTTGAATCAGTGCATCAATCTGTTGCTCTGATTGTACGGCGACGATTGCCGATGCTTTAAAAATAGCTTGCCCAAAATGAGGCGCTTTGCCCTGCCGGCTAACCAGCTTCACCAGATTACCCCGAGTTTTATGTATAACCGATGATATATCACCAATAATTCCCGGACGATCATTGGCTACAATTTCTAAAGAAATGGTTTTGTCTTGCTGATAACGCGGTTCAGTGATTTGCACATGCATTGATAAACTTGGAAACGCTTTCAACTCATAAACCAGTGCCTCTGCCTTTTCTTCACTCACTTGTACCTCAAGGATACCCGCAAAAAAACCGGATAAATGACGCATGCTACTGGTTTGCCAATTACCATCATGCTTTTTCACGATACTGGCAAGTTGCTCAACAATACCTGGACGGTCTTCCCCTAAAAACGAAATTACCACATGTCTCATGCTACATCCCTCTTGTTTACATCAACCAACGCCATTATTAAAAACAGCTGTTAACTAATTAATAACAGAGCCGTTTAGTCGGCGCAAAGACTTTTGTTGTCAAAGCGAGATTTATTTCTTAAAGTTTATGCTAACAATGAACCTGCAGTAACATATGCATCATCTATGTTATTGCCTAAAAACAACATTGGAACTTCCATGAAAAAACATAAATTAGCTGTCGCATTGATGTTAGCGACAGGACTATTCGCAGGGTGCTCTGAAAAAGCAGAAACCGCAGAACGTTATACGCTAGTAGAAAGTGCTCAACAGCGTTTAGATATCTACAAAGAAGTTACCTTAAGTGCTGATTTGTCCCATTTATCAAGCGATCAAAAAAAGATGTTGGCAATCCTTATTGACGCATCGAAAATCATGGATAACCTATTTTGGCGCCAAGCGTTTGGCGATAACAAAAGCGAATTTCTGGCTCGCATCGACGACCCAAAAGTAAAACGCTTTGTTGAAATCAATTACGGACCATGGGATAGACTTGATGGTGATAAGCCAATATTAAATGGCGTGAGTGAAAAACCTCTTGGCGCTCAGTTTTATCCAGAAGATATGACCAAAGCTGAGTTTGAGGAACGTTCATTTAACGGAAACACCGCTTTATACTCATTGGTAAAGCGCAATGATAAAGGCGAGTTATATTCAGTACCTTACTCTGAAGCATACGCAAAAGAACTTGAACGTGCCGCTGCCTTATTGCGTAAAGCCGCGACCTTCGCAGAAGACGAAGAATTTGCGAACTATCTAAAACTTCGAGCGAATGCCTTTTTATCGGATAACTACCAGCCATCGGATTTTGCATGGATGGACATGAAGAATAATCCAATTGATGTGGTCATTGGTCCTATCGAAACCTATGAAGACTTATTGTATGGCTACCGCGCGAGTTTTGAATCATACGTATTGGTCAAAGATTTAAGCTGGAGTGAAAAACTGGCGAAATACGCTGAATACTTACCACAGCTACAAAAAGACTTGCCGGTACCAAAAAAATACAAACAAGAAGTACCTGGCTCCGATGCGGATCTTAATGCTTACGACGTGATTTACTATGCCGGTCACTCGAATGCAGGATCTAAAACAATCGCCATAAACCTGCCAAATGATGAAGAAGTGCAACTACAAAAAGGGACCCGCCGATTGCAGCTAAAAAATGCTATGCGTGCTAAATTTGATGCGATCATGCTACCCATTGGTGAAACCCTGATTAGTCCAGAAGATAGAAAACACATTACCTTTAATGCCTTCTTCGCTAATACCATGTTCCATGAAGTCGCTCATGGTCTTGGCATTAAAAATACGATTAATGATAAAGGTACGGTTCGTCAAGCATTGAAAGAGCACGCATCAGCATTAGAAGAAGGTAAAGCGGATATTCTAGGTTTGTATATGGTACGCCAGCTACTCGCAGAAGGGGCTATTACCGAGGGTGAATTAAAAGACTATTACACTACTTTTATGGCCGGTATTTTCCGGTCAGTGCGCTTTGGAGCATCAAGCGCCCACGGTAAAGCCAACATGGTACGCTTTAATTACTTTGCTGAAGCTGGCGCCTTCACTAAAGATGACGCTGGCCTATATAAAGTGGATATGGATAAGATGACTAAAGCGATTGACTCATTGTCTGAGCTAATTCTAACGCTGCAAGGCAACGGCGATTATCAAGGTGTCGATCAACTCGTCAAAGACAGCGGCTTTATCAAAGAAGATTTAGCCGCCGATTTAGCTAAGTTAGAAGCAGCCAATATTCCTGTAGACATTACTTTTAAACAAGGAAAGCGCGTTTTAGATCTATAAACGTTCGCTAGCAATCTAATATAACCTAAAGCCAGCAGGCACCGCGTGATAATGGTTCTGCTGGCTTTTCCTATTTGTTCATCTCATTGGTTATCTAATTCGCCACTTGATTATAACGAGATGTCTGCATGGTCAATTGGCCATTATCTAAATGATACACCTTGTCCGCCATATTTATGGTTTCCTGACGATGAGCGATAATAATTCGAGTCATTGATAAGGCTTGTATTTGCTGATTAATTTTTAATTCATTACTTGCATCTAAATGGCTCGTTGCTTCATCCATATATAACATACATGGCGATTGATACAGCGCTCTGGCTAATAATATTCTTTGAATCTGGCCACCTGACAAACTTGCTCCCATGTCACCAACAAGAGAGCTATAGCCCATATTCATTGCTTCAATGTCGTGGTGAACAGCGGCTAGATGAGCACATTGCTTTATTTTTAAAAGGTTGGGCTGCGGATCAAAAAAGCTTATATTATCATTAATTGAGCCAGCTAATAGCGTGTCGTCTTGCATCACGGCAGCAATTTGTCGGCGATAGTGCTTTAGGCCTAGTTTTGTTATGTCGTGACCATCAAATAGCACGCGACCAGATGTTGGTTGCAATAACCCCAACATAATTTTCATCAATGTGGTTTTTCCGGCACCAGACGCTCCCGTTATCGCGATTGACTCGCCAACATCAACACTAAGATTCAAATCACTGAATAACGGCGCCTGTTGGTTATCATAGCTAAAACCAACACCTTCTAACCGTAGCTGCCCTTTAGTCTTTTGTTGACTATGGTGAACATCAGCGCAGTGTGCAGTTCCCTCTCGATAAGACTCTTGCTCTGTCAACGCAATATCAGCAATACGGTCTAAATGCAAACGCATCATTTTAAACTGTATCAGTTGTTCAATTAACTGCACAATGCGCTGAATTAACTGCCCTTTGTAAGCCATAAACGCCAGCACCATACCAACCGACAAATGCCCTGCAATTACCGCCAGAGCAGCAAGATAAACAACCAACACATTTTCTAAACCAAACAATAGTTTGTTAAATGCATCAAAGCTTATGGTTAAACGTCCTAATCGTATTTCACTATTAATGACATCGGCATATCGGTGCTGCCATATACCTTGCCTTTGCGCCTCATTAGCAAACAGTTTAATGGTTTGCATGCTACGAATATTTTCCAAAAAATGAGATTGCTCAGTGGCTGAGTTTTGGATCATCTCTTCGGTCGCTTGATGCAAAGGCCGATACAAGGCCAAGCGCACTAGAGTATATAAGGCGATGGTGCCACACACCACCATGGTTAGCGTAAGCGAATAAAACCCCATCATCACCAACACTGTTACCGCCATAATGCCGTCAACCACGGTTTCAACAACGCCTGTTGTCATTCGTTCGCGAATTTGTGCTAGTGAGCCAAAGCGGGATACGATATCGCCAATATGACGAGATTCAAAATAATTCATGGGTAGACGAAGTAAATGGTGCAATAAGTTCACCCCCATTTGCATACTTAACATGCTTGAAAGGCGCAGTATCAACCAACTTCGTAGCGTATTCGTAACAACTGAAATAATCGCAATAAGGGCGAAACCTATCGCTAACACCGACAGCAGTGATGTATCAAAGCTAATTAACACTTCATCAACAACCCACTGCATATAATACGGTGCCATTAATGCAAATAACTGTAATATCAAAGATAACGCCAATAGCTTTAATACCCCGGAGGTTAAGCCAGTCATTGCACTCCATAACTGGCTTAGTCGCATTGATAGCTTTTCTTCGCTGACTTTAAAATGTTGAGTCGGTGTTAACTCTAAACAAATGCCGGTAAATTGTTGGCTAAACTGCTCAACAGATACGGTGCGCTTGCCTTTGGCAGGATCATGAATAACAAACCGGCGAGACTGGCCACTACCACTAACTTTAGTCAGAACGACAAAGTGATTCATGTTCCAGTGCAAAATACATGGCAGTTTAAGTTGATGAACTTCTTCTATAGGGCATTGTAGCGCGCGACTTGCTAACCCTAGGCTATCAGCAAGATCGATAAGCTGATGTAATGTAGTCCCTTTTAAGCCGACGCGATAACGTTTGCGCATCGCTGGCATATCTAACTGATGGCCATAATAGCTCGCTACCATTGCCATTGATGCTAAGCCGCACTCTGCAACTTCAGCTTGCAGGATGAGCGGAACTGTTTTTAATGAGGAAAAATTAAGTAAGCTGGTTACTGATGTTTTGTCTTCCATAACAATTTATTTCGCAACATGTAAAAAGATCTTGTTGCGCCCCTATTTTTATAAATCAAATTACAAAAGGTTAAATTATTGTCTCATACCAACCTCTTCAACCAACTATTTCAATTAATATTATTTAGTTAAAATAGGTTTGATATGCTATATAAATCAATCAGGTGTCCCTATCGCATAATGTCTAAGCAGAATGGTTGTAAATAATATTGAGAACATTAAACAACCAATAAATAACAAGTAATGTTTAGTGCTATGTCCATATAAAGAAAAACATATAATCATTGATAACCCCAATGTAGCAGTTAACATAAGCACTCTAAGGGATGCTGAGTTTTGAGCGTTTAAAATCTCTTTATCTCTAAAAATGAAGGCAGAGATTCTCAAAATAGGTAGATTTTTATGATCTTCAGCAAGTACTTCCCCTTCTTGATATATATATGCTTTTGAACTAATCAATAAGGTAATAAGAAATAACAGTGCGCTGACTATAAAATTAGTAGTTTGTAAGGCTTGAAATAGAAAACTAAAACAGATTATTAAAGATGCGTAACAATATACTTTTTTCATGTTGTTTCCTCATTATTTAATGATAAATTGCATCAACTAGCCTCTGCTAGCCGATGCTAAATTTAAAGTGTTTAGTTTGATTCCGTATAATCCATCACAGCATCAGCCGCTCCAATAATCGCGCCGATTCCCATTCCAATAAGCCCTCCAACTAACGCTCCGGGAGGACCTGCAAGTGCCCCTCCAACGGTTGCTCCTACACCCAGCCCGCCCACAGCACCAGTAGCCCCGCCCTCTCCGGCAGCCTGACTTATGCTTCCGCCTGTAATAATAGTTAACTCTTCAGTATGTAAATCTCGCATCACCTTCTCCTTTAGTTTGTAAGCCAGCTATAAATTGCACCTGCCACTGCACCTGTAGCAACAGCGGTTAGAGTCACAGGTGCTGTCACTGTTATCCCGACAGCGATAGCAGCACCAACTGCAGTAGCGCCCACTCCAGCTCCTGTCAACCCACCTGCGGCTACATCCCAACCATCGCCACCAACAACCAGTTCAACTTCCATCGTGTTTAATTCACGCATAATATAACTCTCCTTGTATCTGGCATAATGTGCCAGGTTAAATAACAGCCCTATACACGGGCTGTGTAACGTTGATTGAAATAATGAAATTTACCCACTATTTCAACCTCGACTCTTCAATGAATTGCATAAACCAAACTCATTGAAAGAATATTTAACGATTAGCCTAATCGTCCTTGTATGCTGTAAATAGGTTCTAATAGCCATGCCATAAGCGAGCGTCGCTCGAGCATTATATCTGCTTCAAATAACATGCCACTTCGTAAATCAAAGGTTTGTCCATAGGCAGCAATATATTGCTGTTTAAGTTTTGCTTTTAATCGATAAACGGGCTCTTGAAGCGCGACAGGAATTTGAATTTCATTCGGCGTGACAATGGCGTTATCGATACGCACTATCTCACTTTCAATAAAGCCAAAACGCTGATAAGGAAAGGCATCAAAGCGCAGTCGAGATAACTGGCCTTGCTCAACAAAGCCTGCCGATCGTGTAGGCAATAGCAGCTCTGCAATAAGCTCTGCGCCTTCAGGTAAAATATGCATTAATGGGCTAGACTGCGCCTTAATAGACGATAGCGCTTGTCCTTCAACCACCTGTAGCGCCATTACCGTACCTGCTTGACTGGCAACAACCGTATAGCGATAACTGCTGTTTATTTGGGCAAGTTGCTGCTGCAAATCAGCCTTTTGCCGTAATAGCTGATTGATGGTTAGCGTGTAGGTTTGCGGCAAATTAGCCTTTTCAAATGTTAACTGTTTAATGTGATTATTTTGCTGCACTATGAGACGAGAGATCTGATAATGCTCTTGCTGCGCGTCCATTAATGCTTGTTGGTGACGCTCTGTTTCAAACTTAGAGAGATAACCTTGCCGTTTCAGAGATTCCATATCCCGTTGTTTAGCGCTAAGTAATATTAATTTTTCAGCAGTAAGCTGTTGCTGCGCAATTAATGCGTGCTTTTCCTGCGCTAAATCTTGCAACTGCTGGTCAAAGTTAAGGCTTTGCTGTGTTTGAATGGTTTTATATTGTTCGATTTCAGCGTCTAATAAGTGTAATTGGGTATCGTATTGGCTTTGTAATTTGTCATTTAGTGCTATACCGTCAGCGGCGTTATTGGCAATAATTAAGGTTGCTAACGCATCCCCTTTTTGTACGTTACTACCAACATCGACCCACAGCTTCTCTATGGTACCACCTTGCTGAGCAAAGCTTTTTATCATACCTTTGTCGGGTGCTAAGAAACCTCGCACAGTTTGTTTTCGTGCATATTCCGCTGTTGATAGAAACACGATAATGAGCAAAGTGACAGCGAGTAACACCCCGACACTTACTTTAATGGATAATGGTTGATTAAGGGCAATGGCCCCACTGAGGCGCTGGCTTTGATGAGCTAAAACTTCCTTACGAAATAATGACATATCAACTCCTTTTGAACATATCCTATAACTAAAGCTAGGTAATGATCGAGAAGTCGTCAAATTTACACCGCTAAAAATTCAATAAAAATTTTGCAACACAATCAATGATATAGCTATGCCTAGAAAACAATCATTGCTAAGCTAAAAATTTCCCATAAAAAACGCCATCAGCATAAGCTGATGGCGTTAATATTATTGCGTTATATTTACTAATCTCGTGATAATTAATCTTCTAAGCGAATGGTGTTAATAATCTCCGTTGTTGAGATACCCTCTTCAAAGTTTAGTACTCGCACTTCACCACCATTGTCAATCACTTCCTTACCACCGGCAATTTGTTCGATTTCATAATCACCGCCTTTAACGAGAAGATCAGGTAATATATTGGCAATCAAACGTTGTGGTGTATCTTCGCTAAACTTTACCACCCAGTCGACTGCGCCAAGTCCAGCAAGTACCGCCATGCGACGATCTAACGAATTCACTGGTCGGCCGCTGCCTTTTAAACGCTTAACAGAATCATCGTCATTAACTGCGACAATTAATCGATCACCTAACTCAGCTGCGTGGCTTAAATAACTAACATGACCAGCATGCAAAATGTCAAAGCAGCCATTGGTCATAACCACTTTTTCACCACGTCGTTTGGCTTGTTCGATAATAATTTTTAGTTGCTCTTCGCTAACTACGCCATTGCCGCTTTCTTGGCCCACTGACAATGCTTGAGCTATTTCCACTTCGCTCACTGTTGAAGTCCCAAGTTTACCAACCACAATGCCTGCAGCAATGTTGGCGAGTGCCGAAGCTTGACAATAAGAGCTACCCGCAGCTAATGCCAAGGCAAGTGTCGCAATCACCGTATCGCCTGCGCCCGTTACGTCATAAACTTCTTTCGCTTGAGTAGGAATGTGTAGTTCAGGCATATCTGGGCGAATCAGCGTCATGCCTTTTTCTGAGCGGGTCACCAAAAGCGCTTGCAGCTCAAGATCGATAAGCAGTTGTTGGCCTTTTTCAACGATTTCGTTTTCATCTCGGCACGGACCGACAACCTCTTCAAACTCGGCCATATTCGGGGTAATTAATGTCGCCCCTCGATATTTAGCGAAATCAGAACCTTTTGGATCAACAACCACTGGGACGTTTTGCTGTCGAGCGATAGCAATTAACTCTTGCACCTCAGATAATGTTCCCTTGTCATAATCAGACAGTAACAATAGGTGATGTTGGCGAATATTCTCGGCAACAAAGTGAGACAATGCGCCTTTATCTAGGTGATGTAATGACTCTTCAAAATCCAAACGTAACAACTGTTGATTGCGGCTTAACACCCGCAATTTGGTAATCGTTGGTACCGACTCATGTTGCATAAACTGACATATCACATCCATCGAAGACAACCGGGTATCTAACGCCTGGGCGACATCGTCTTTACCGGTGATTCCAGACAAGGTTACCTGCCCGCCTAACGCGGCAATATTGAGTGCCACATTAGCCGCCCCACCCGGTCGTTCCTCTCGCCCACTAATTTTAACAACTGGCACTGGGGCCTCTGGTGAAATGCGACCGGTAGGTCCTGACCAATAGCGGTCAAGCATCACATCTCCTACGACCAGTACGCGCGCATGACTAAAATTAGGAATATCTACTTTCATACCTGTTTCCAAAGTGGGTATAATTAACGTTTGACAGCTTACTCAGTACAATTAAATCAACATCATGTCGTCTATTGTACGTCAATTAGCCGAGTTATCGGTTACTGTTTATGTTATTGGGTATAGTGTACCATAAGCTTTTCATTGAGTAGACCGAACCTTGAGTAAAAACAAATCGTTACAAACCAAATTTAAAGCCAGCTTCCTCCTGCCAAAATATTGGCCTACTTGGCTTGCTGTTTTCTTGCTATACCTGATCTCTTGGTTGCCGTTTAAAATGCAGTTAGCAATGGGCGCTGCTGTTGGACGCCTATTTATGAAACTCGGCGGTAGTCGTTTAAAAGTCGCCAAGAAGAATATCGAAACCTGTTTTCCAGAGCTTAGTGCCAAACAACAGCATGATATGCTGGTAGCAAATTTTGAGAACACAGGCCGAGCGTTGTTCGAAACAGGTATAGGCTGGTGGTGGCCAGAGTGGCGCATCAAACGCAAAGTCAACGTGGTCGGCTTAGACATTCTTAAACAGGCGCAGCAACAAGGCAAAGGTGTGTTGCTACTAAGTTTGCACAACTTAAGCTTAGAAGCATGTGCTCGCGTTATCGGTCACATTCACCCAACCGTGGTATTTTATCGTCCGAACCATAATGAACTTATGGAGTACTTTCAGCACGCAGGTCGCGCTCGTTCAAATAAATATATGCTCGACAAGTCGGATGTTCAAGGTATGAAAGATGCCTTAGCCGACGGTGAAGTATGTGTTTACTTACCCGACCAAGATTACGGCAAGAGACGCTCTATTTTCGTACCGTTTTTCGGCGTTGAAAAAACTGCCAGTACCATTGGTACTTTATTGTTCGCGAAACAACCTAATGTACGCACCATCATGGCTGTACCATCACGCTTGCCGGACAACAGCGGTTATCAAATCGAGTTTGTTGATGGTTTTGAGAACTTCCCTAGTGGTGATGACGAAGCCGATTTAACGCACGTCAACAACATACTTGAAGAGAATATCCGTAAACAACCTGAACAATACATGTGGTTGCATCGCCGCTTCAAGTCACGGCCAAATTCTGACGATCCTAAGTTTTATTAACAACGGCTATTGCAACGATTAATATCAACAATCACAAGCATAAAACATCATGGTTCTAGAGCCTTAGTTTTATCGCTTGTGATTAGTCACGTCATTGGGTTTGGTTCTCGGCTACGTTATCAACCTCACGCTTCGTTCAACCAGTTTCCCCTCGGGCTTTCTAAACGAGTTATCGTGAGTCGTTATCCGAGACAAATTATCCCAAGTACTTGTCCCAGCAGCTTATCACCTGCTGCCTAAGCTCATCAAAGTCCGCCTGAGACACCAACGTTGGTTTATTTTGCAAGGTTAATGCATGGCCTTTATCTCGCAAACTACAGTATGCGTTAATTAATTGCTGGCTTTCCCTTTGACTCAATAGTCCGGCTTGATGTAATTGTTCAAACATCCGCACATTGTCAGAGAATTGACACAAATTTGGCTGCTTATGGCAATACTTTAAAAGCAAGAACTGCGCTAGAAATTCGATATCCGCTAAGCCACCTTGCCCTTGCTTAATATCAAAGACTTGGTCATCGCTTTTATCTAAATGCGCGCGCATTTTTTGCCGCATCTCGATCACGTCTTGGCGTAGCTGTATTGAATCTCGTTCTTGGCTAAGAATGTCTTGACGGATAGTATCGAAACCTTGCTGTAAGGCGCTATCACCATAAATAAAACGTGCTCTGGTCAATGCCTGGTGCTCCCATGTCCACGCATCGTGTTGCTGATAGGTCGCAAACGTATCGACGTGAATCACCATTAAGCCTGAATTTCCCGACGGACGAAGGCGCATATCTATCTCGTACAAAATACCACTCGCCGTTCGGGTATTAAATAAATGCATGACCCGTTGTGCCAATTTTAAATAAAACTGACTGCTTGGGATCGATTTTTCGCCATTAGTGTGATCTTGAGGGTCACATTGATGGATAAACACTAGGTCTAAATCGGAGCCGTAACCTAGCTCGATACCACCAAGTTTGCCGTAACCGATAACCGCAAAACGTTTATCATCACTGCCTAGGGTCGAATTTGGTTGACCATAGCGGTGTACCATTTGTTGCCACGCCAAATTCACCGCCATGGTAATGACACTTTGCGCTACGGCGGTTAAATGATCACTAACCTGCATCACCGGTAAAATACCGGTTATATCTGCTGCCGCTATTTTTAAATGTTTAGCTTGCTTAAATTGTCGTAAAGTTTCCATTTGCGCTTCTAAATCATCTTCCGGAACCCGCATCATTTGCTCTTGTAAATGGCGCTGGTAGTCCGCTAGTGATGGAATAGCATATAGCAATTTTGGGTCAATCAGTTCATCAAGCAACAACGGATAACGTGACAAATAATCGCTGATCCAACTGCTCGCACGGCATAATCGAATTAGCTGGCTAAAAGCTGGAGGGTTTTCTAGCAACAATTCCAAATAGACTGTGCGGGTGACAATTTTACTAAGTACCTGTAATACCCGCTGTAAGCTCACCAAAGGTTGCACTTGCTCTGCGAGTAAATGCAATAAGGCAGGGATTAATTTATCCAAGATAAGTCGACCACGATTGCCAATGCTACGCTTTTTGACATCATCGCGAAAATCATCCAAGGCTTTATATATTTTGTCAGCTGGCCACTCTGGCTGATGCTCGGCAATAAACTCAGTGGCATCTTGAGGTTGCCAATCGGCTTGCCATAATGTTTGCCAATGCTCTTGTGCCGACTGGCTGTGACCATTTTCTTCGCCAATTAATAAGTTAAACTCGCGATTAACCGCTTGCATATGTTGTTCACAAAGGCTGAGAACCTGTTGCCAATCATCGGCGGCCAACAAACTGACTAAGCGTGCCTGATTTAATTCATCGCTCGGTAATTGCTGGGTTTGCTGATCGTTAAACGCTTGTATTGCATTTTCTATGCGTCGCAATACGTAATAGGCATGCTCTAGTTGTTGCCTCGATGTGACCGATACACAATCATACTGTTCAAGCAATGCTAACGCGCGCATACAATTGCGTTGCTGCAGTTGTGGAATGCGACCTCCTCGCATCAACTGAAATACTTGCACAATGAACTCTATCTCACGAATACCGCCAATACCCAGTTTGATATTTTGTTGCAATTGGCGGCGCCTTGCTTCTTGAGCGATCATCATTTTCATTTGTCGCAAGCTTTCAATAACGCTGAAGTCTATATAACGTCGATAGACAAACGGACGCAGCATATCTCTGAGTTGTCCATGATATGGGCTGTCGCCAATTAAACGCGCCTTAAGCATTGCATAGCGTTCCCAGTCTCGACCTTGCTCTTGATAATAGGTTTCCATAGCAGCAAAGCTAAGTACCAAAGGGCCACTGTCACCAAATGGACGCAAACGCATGTCAACACGATAGACAAAACCATCGACGGTAACTTGATCGAGCGCAGCAATTAACTTTTGTCCCAGCCGCGTAAAAAACGTTTGATTATCTAAGCTACGCCGACTGCCTGATGTTTCGCCGTTTTCAGGAAAGCAAAATATTAAGTCGATGTCGGAAGAAAAGTTCAACTCTCTGCCACCTAATTTGCCCATGCCATAAACCAATAAAGGCTGCTCGTTACCCTGTGCATCCTGTGGGATTCCCCATTGTTCGGCACAGCGTTTATATAACCAATTATTTGCCGCACAGATGAGCGTATCAGCTAAGTGTGATAAGTTATAAAAAGAAACTTCGATAGGTGCGCCAGCACACAAATCCACATAAGCTATGTGGGTCATATACCTGTTGCGTAACTGCCTTAATACTTGATGAAGCTCTTGTTCTGAGCGACAAGCATCCACTTGCTCATGTACCGTTACCGTCAGGTCAACGTGCTCACTAAACATACTTGCTTGTCGAAATAACTGGTCGATAAGTTCAGGGTGTCTAATCAGGTTTTCAGCAATAAAATCACTCATGGCGAGTGCATATTTAAGTTGTTGCAACTGATTACTATCGAGCTGTTGCACGAGTTCCGTAGCGTACTCACAAAGGCGACGAAAGTAGCCTTCTTGCTTGGCATGCATTACCGCAGGTAAGGTATCAGGCACATCTTGGCGCATGGTCTTTCTCTTAATAAACTATCTGAACATCAATTTAAGGTTAGCCTTATGCTAACGCATTGTAGGCATTTGCTTAACTTTATTTAACGTGACTTATTATCATTGAAGCCTCACGCAATCTGTAATCAGCAAATTTTAATGATATACGACTTTGCTATAGACATATTATGTCAATTGACGTAGTCTTTTCTCACCGTTGACATGATGACATAATAACGTCCTTATTGTTATCCTAGATACGCACCTAACGTCATCTCCTAGATAAAGGTAAGATTTTGACAACAAAAGGAAAGTTGGATTTAATGCGATATTTTTATTTACTGCTTTTAGCTTTATCCATGTTACTCAGTGGATGTGGCGATCCCAACCAAGCTAAATTTGATGAGCAGTTACCTCTCACCGAACAGCGTTTAGCACAGCTAGCTAATGCGCTCAATAAGCAAGATATCCGCAATGCGCGCTTAATCGATAGTTATGCCGATACCTTAATTGCCCAAAAGCCCAATTTAGCACCAATCATCAATGAGTTTCGCAAAGATGCCAGCAGTGAAGGACCTATGTATCAAGGGTTACTGCAACGTCTGAATGAAGTTAAGCAGCAACCAGATCTATTTGAGTCCAGCGAAGCACGATTGAATGAATTACAAACCATTTATCAAGCCGCAGATAGTGCGATATTTTCTGATGCACTCAGTGATCCTCTCAATGTGCTAGCTGACATGTCAGACGGTGAACTACCACGCGTTAATTCATTATCAAAACAGCAAGCGCTTGCAGCCAATGGTGCCGAGGACTTTGGCGTTGGTTCGCAATTAATCGGTAACCCAGCTTATGGCCAATGGCAAACCAACAGCTCTGGCATGTCATTTTGGGAGTGGTACGGCATGTATGCGCTAATGAGCAATCTATTTGGTAATGACCGTGTCTATTATGATCGCTGGGGACGCAAGCGTGGTTATAGTTACTATCATGACTATGGCCGTTCATATTACACATCGGCGAGAAAATATCGCGCTCAACAACAGCTTGAAACTCGCACGCGAAAGTCATTTGAACGTCGTGGACAAAAATTTGAAAGCACTTATGCCAAGCCTCGCACTGGCTCGTCAGGCTTATCAAGACAAAGTAAGACCGCACAACAAGCCAGTAAATTCAGACAAACCAGTAGCAGTAAATCTAAATACGCAAGTAAGTCAAACTATGCGAGCAATTCAAGCTTTAGAAACAGTAGAAGCACTACCACACGCAGTTTCAGACGTGGCAAATAACAGGAAGAATAATGGATAAATTACTTAACATTACCACCATCAACCAAGATTTATTAATCATTCTCGCTATTGATGTCGCCATTGCTATTTTGCTACTAACCGCTATGCGTTTTATCTCTGGTTTTACCGCCAAAGTTAGCACTAAGCATGAGCTAGCTAAAGAAGACAATTTCGCCTTTGGGATCAGCGTCGCCGGTTCAATTTCGGCACTGGGTATCGTCTTATCTGGGGCAATCACCGGAGAAAGCGCTGATAGCTTTACAACAGAAGCCATAGGCATGCTCAGTTATGGCCTGCTTGGTTTAGTGCTGATTAAGTTTGGTCGTTTTGTTCACGACAAATTAGCGCTAAACAAACTCGATAAGATGACAGAGATCCGCAACCGCAATATCACGGTGGGTATCGTTGATGCGGCAAGTGCCATCGCCACCGCAATTGTTATTCGCGCCGTGCTGATCTGGGTCGATGGATTAAACATTTACACCTTTGTCGCGATTTTCAGTGGCTTTGTGGTATCGCAAGTGACCTTAGTATTAATCACTCGTATTCGTGAAACGCATTATGCTCGCAACAACCAAAATGACTGTATGCAAGAAGCCTTTGTTGACGGTCAAGTCGCCCTTGCCTTGCGCTATAGTGGGCAAATTATTTCCACCGCATTAGCGATGACTGCGGCCAGTTACTTCCTTATTTACACGCCTGAGACCATCGTTGAAAACTTATTGGGCTGGTTAGTATTTGGCTTGCTCATGACCGTACTGGTGTCGTTTTTAACCTATTTCGCCAAACGTATTATCCTTATCGGAATTAACACCTTTGAAGAAGTAGACCAGCAACACAACATTGGTGTTGCCGCGGTAGAAATGGCTATCAGTATCGCGATTGCAATGATATTAACCGGCTTAATGGCCTAACCCATTACGGTAAATCACGTGCAATCAACATCAGGGCTAGTAAATAAAGCTCAACAACGTATCTCATCTCGACTATTTTGGGACGATGCGTTGTTGATGCTAACCATGGCTGTGCTAGCTGGCTGTGGACTTATCTACGAATACTTATTGTCGCATTATGCTGGGCGCGTATTAGGGATAATGGAAAGTACCATCTATGCGATGATCGGCTTAATGATCGTCGCTATGGGACTTGGATCATTTGCTGCACGTCTTGTAAAAGATGCGTTTCAAGGTTTTGTGGTATTAGAGCTTATTATCGGTTTACTTGGCAGTGCATCGATTTTAATTATTGCTAGCCTGATTGGCTTCACGCAAATTTTACCGCAAACCATCGCCGATTTATTAGCCCTACCTGCCGACGCCCTGCCTCAAGGAGGCATTTTTAAGCAACTCAGTGCCTTAGCATTGAAAACGCCCTATGTATTTGGCTTTATTCTCGGCTTTTTTATCGGCATGGAAATTCCCTTAGTTGCGCGTATTCGCGAGATCGTTCACCAACAACATTTAGCGCATAACTTTGGCACTATGTATGGCGCTGACTACATCGGCGCAGGCATTGGTGCAGCAATTTGGGTGATATTCTTATTAGCCATGGATATTTCCAAAGCTGCGGCGTTAACGGCAACACTTAACTTGCTCGCTGGTAGTTTTTTTATCATGCGTTTTTGGTCACGCTTACGCTATCGCAAACTTCTGCTGATTTTACATACAGGTTTATTGGTGATGCTGTTGCTGGTTCATCAACTCGGCGATCGCTGGCTTAATGAAATGAGCAATTTATTATTTCTTGATAAAGTCACCCACAGTGAAAAAACTCGCTACCAGCAGCTAACGTTTACAGAACGGAATATGGGTAATGGCGAGCCCGTAATCAATTTTTACTTAAACGCTCGTTTGCAATTTTCCTCCAGCGATGAGTTTATCTACCATAGCTATTTAGTCACCCCAGCGTTAGCGGGTTCCGCACGCCAGGAAAATATTTTAATCATTGGTGGTGGCGATGGCTTGGCATTACGAGATGTACTGAAATGGCCGGTAAAAAATGTGACATTAATTGACTTAGATGAACAGCTAGTCAATATATTCAAACAACCTGAGCAACATTTACCTGAGTCGCTAGCACGTCGAATCGAAAACCTAACCCAGGGCAGTTTACGCGATCCTCGGGTGCAAATTATTAACGATGATGCGTTTTTGTATATCGATACCTTACTCTCTTCAGGGCAAGTATTCGATGCCATCATTATCGACTTACCCGATCCAAGTCATCCTGATTTAAATAAACTTTATTCGGTAAACTTTTACGCACGAGTAAATCAATTGCTGGCCGGTGATGGCCTACTGAATGTCCAATCTACCAGCCCTTATCATGCAAAAAATGCGTTTATATCGATTGGCAAAACATTACAAAAAGCCGGATTTAATCATGTTGAACAGCTTCACGATAATGTGCCAAGCTTTGGGGAATGGGGCTGGAGTATCGCCAGTAAAGTAGGTGCTAAGCCATCTGCTCGCATACAACAATTAACGCAGTTCCCGATCGAGCACCAATGGCTTTCGTTACCGCTATTACGATCTGCTTTTATTTTCCCAAATGATTTTTACAAAAACGCCGATCAAATCGACGTTAATTATTTAGGCTCACATCAAATATATCAGTACCATCAGCAAGCATGGCAAAACCAACAGGGGTTAAATAATGCAAGTTTACAGCAATAGCTAACTAGAGCTCATCATTAACCCTATGAAAAATATGATATAAGCTTAGCTTACCGGTAAACAAAAAAACTATTGACATATTATGTCTGGGTGCTAAAGTTACTCATGCGACATATTATGTCGCTAAGCAATAATCGTAAATGAGGATAATAATGAACATTCATAACATTGCTGACCACCTAAACGGACTTGGAGATAACTCATTCACAGGTTTGTCATTTGACTGTCAACCGATCTCGGGCGACGTCGATGTATTACAAATTACCATTGAAGGGCGTGAAGAGTTACCGATATTTTTATCTGTTACTGATGATCAAATACTTTGCATCACCTATCTATGGGGCGAAGGCGAAGTCAAAGCAGAAAAACGCACTGAGATGCTAGAAGCAATGCTAGAAATGAGCATTCCTATGCCATTATCTTCATTTTCAAAAATTGCCGATAAATACGTTATCTTTGGTGCATTATCAACATCATCGGCATTTAATGACATTGAGCACGAATTAGCCGTGCTAAGCAACAACGCTATCGAAGTGATAGCAGATATGGACGAATTTTTAGTTTAAGCGGAGTTATTATGAGTATTTTCAAAAAAATTATGACTGCCATTCGTGGTGGTGCAACAGAAATTGGTGAAGGCATTGTTGATGCAAATTCAACCCGTATTTTTGAACAAGAAATCCGCGACGCAGAAAATCACTTAACCAAAGCTAAGCGCGATTTAACATCGGTGATGGCGCAACAAATGGCGGCAAGCCGTGAAGTTGACCGTCTAAAGCGCGAAGTTGTTGAGCACGAAGGCTACGCCGGCCAAGCATTAGAGCAAGGTAATGAATCACTAGCCCTACAGGTTGCTGAAAAGATTGCTAACTTAGAATCAGAGCTTGCTACGCAGCAACAAGCACTAGATAGCTTCAGCACGAATGCCGATAGATTAAAAGAGTTAGTGAAAAAGTCCGAGCGTCAAGTGGCTGAATATAAGCGCCAATTGTCTATGGTTAAGACAACCGACAGTGTACAAAAAGCAACGTCGGCGATTACCGATAATTTTGCATCAAGCAATTCAAAACTGCTTAATGCCAAAGACTCTCTAGAGCGCATCAAAGCCAAGCAACAAAAATTTGATGATCAATTAAAAGCGGCAGAGGTACTGGAAGCTGAAGATTCTGACGCTAGCTTAGCAGCGCAATTAAAAGCAGCCGGTATCGGTGCTCAAGATAACAGCGCAAACTCAGTGCTAGAGCGCATTAAGGCGAAGCAAAAGTAATCGCCTTCAACCGCAATAACAGCAACGCCCCATGGCGTTGCTTTTTTTGGGGCTGTTGACCTTTGTGATATGAATTTTGTTCGAATTAAAAGGGATTTAATCGAGGCGCAGTGAGAGTGGTATGGTTATTCCATACGAACGAACTGCAACAACGAAAAAATTACTTTTAAGCGAATCCATAGGACAGCGTTTTTTGAGTATTTTTACAGCGTTATTACTTACTCATGTGGAATAACCACACGTCATAAGCGCTGCCTTGTAAAAACACTCACTAAACCGCTGCAAAAACATACAGCAAAGGTCAACAGCCCCGTATTTATAGTGGTAGATTTTTATGAGCTTTCTAAAGAAACTTTTTAACAAACCAACAGAGCAGCGAAAATTAACGCAAGTGGCCGATTTACGCAAAGGCGATATTTTTGTTCTTGATGATAGTTTTGCCTTGCCTGAGCTGTTGCGCGGTCAGCAATTTGAAGTCAGCGCAGTGAATAGCTATGAGTATGAGCATCACACTGAAACCGAATGGGTGCTACAAAATCACGCCGATCAGCAACTTTATTTATCACTCTATGTTGATGACAAAACCTACCTAAAGTTATCAATTAAACTTGCTCACGAAGATGTCGAAGCCCTATTTGATTTAGAGCAATTTGCTGATGTTTTTGAGGAAGGTGACTGCATCATTGAACGACGACGAGATAATCAGCAAACACAAGGTTTTTCGTGCCCTCAGTACCGCCAGTATACGTTCGCTAAAGTGGGCTTTTTTCATCGTAAAGATCACCGTAACGAAAATCTCAGTGAGTACGTCGGTAAAGATCAAGGTGAACGCTTTGAGTTATTCCAACTTGAAGGCAGTGACGATCGCTATGGCATTGATATCGAAGTTTGGGAAGATGGCGATACCGACGTGTTTTTACATTTATATCGACCATTAACCGACGTAAAAGATATGTATCCTGGAAGCTAATATGAATAATCGTAAAGTACCAGAAAAGTGGCAGTCTAACATTAAAGCGGTAAAAGCGGTGCAAGTCGCTTTTGACATGGATGAGAAGGTACAAAAAGAAATTCGTAAAGCGGCGGTAGAAGCGGGTTTAAGTCCGTCAGATCAAATTCGTAAGATTCTCGGCCTTACTGTGCATAAAAAACCCAAACGCCCGCGTTTGACGGTTTCATTAAGTCCCGAAGATTATCAAGAGCTAGGCGAAAAGTACGGCATCCCCGCCGAACAGCAACTGGATATAAAAAGACGTTTAATGGAAGAATTAATCGAATTCGTCCAACAAAACTAACCATGTTGATCTGAGTTTACTCATTCTGCTGTTTATTGAGTTATTCTCCAAAGAGAAAAACAGCTCTAATAACAAGCCCGCTACTCGACGCTGGCTTGTTATTATCGATATCGAAAGCGATATAAACAGGTTATCACAACCAATAAGGCCTCAAAGTAAAGGCCACTTGTCGACATTGCTCTAATGCCAACAACAAAACATCGATTTTTTCATCAATCCACATCACTAAGTTCGTCGCAGGTTGTTCACCATGTTGTTGCAAATAGTGCTTTAAAAAATATAACGTTTCTAATTCATCGACACCCTGATGGATATCAAGCCACGGACCACGGTATTCTTGTCGATTAGAGTCCATAAACAATCGACCAAACCAACACCCTGTTAATAAACTGAATATCACCTGTTTATGATGGTTAATATAATCCGTTGCGCCAAGGTCAATATCGGCTGCCATATGCTCATGCAAAGAGTCGCGGTGTATCGACAACCAACTTTTCGCAAGATCCATAAGCGTTGTGTCTGTTTGCAACGTTGTCCAATCGGCAATAGTCAGCTGCAACATAGACAGTTGCAGTAAATTAAACTGCTCGCTCATCAATAACGCAGCAACATCATTTACATCTACTAACTGGTGTTTTTGCTCTTTAAGTTGCTCGAGTAATAAGTCGCTGTTTTCAATTTTGCGGCGATAATTACCTTTTTTATCGGTCAACTCCTTAATTTGACAAGCCGTTTTAACCCAACAAAGTTCGGTCAATATATGTTTAATCTGCTGCCTTAACAAATCGGCCTGTTGCTCAGGCAAGTAATCTTTATACAGCCAAATACCGTGACGAACTAATGCCAGCGTATCGGTAATACGCTTAAGCACCAGCAAATCATGGTCGTTTAAATATCGCTCTATTTGAGCTTGCATATACGTTAAGCACTGACCAAGACCAGCTTGAAATGAATGGATTAGATCATCGTCAGGGGTAAGCGCTAAAACCAAATCTCGATCGTCATCTAGCGGCGACTCGTCTTGCAGATTAGCCAATTGATAACCCCGTGCGGCCTTACTCTGCACACCTGGACGCATAGTAAACTCAGCAAATAACAACTTAGCCAAATCAAAAATAAATGAACTGTCGCCATCAATAAGCTCTATTTCAAGTTCGTGGATGCCAACATTATGTTGTGAATTGGCAATCGTGCCTGAGTCAAACACCAATTCGAGTTGATTGCCTTGTGGATCGCTGATCATATAGCTGCTGCGCACAAAGTTTGTGGTAAATAAACGCTGTAGACGAATGTTTATTTGCTCAACATCTATCGTCTCCGGCCAAATCGTGGCGTCAAATAACGCCAAATCAGGCACATTAGAGTCGACCATCACATTAAACTCAGGTCTTTGGTGCAGGCCACCGATCACTGTTCCAGCTAATTTAATCGTTTGCTCTTTACTGGCGTCTTCAAATTCGCGAATGCGAAGCCCAATATCGGCGTTACGCAGAGCGAGCTCTGGGGTGTCGTAGTAGCTATTTATTAGGTGCTTTTTAGAATGCGTGTAGGCAATATTGTGACGTGTTAATAAACCAGCCAGTTTATTATCTACATCGTCGTCTTTGAGTAGATACTTTAGTTCTATTTCGGTGTTCATCGACAGTGATGAAAGCTCGCAAAAGGGTGATACGTTAACAATACAAAAGCTTTATCTTGCTGGCAATAGCAGAGCAGGCAAAATAGACGCAAAATATCCCCAAACAAGGCCACAACGGCAGATCAAGATATTCTCAACTTAGGGTTGGGCGCTTATCGATTATGGGGTACACTATTTGCTCGTTACGTTTGGCTATGCACAGCATATGTTATTTCTAGAATAACCGCTGGTCGTAATATCAGAATTTATAAGATTTAATGCGAAAACCAGGTTGTACACTATGCGCTATTTAACTTCACTGTTCATCTCAGTATTGATGATGACTAGCCCTCTTGTTCAGGCAACAACAGAAGCAAGCATCAATCGCTATATCAGCGATGACCTATTTATTTATTTTCATTCGGGTCCTGGTACACAGTATCGTATCCTTGGCAGCATTGACGCAGGTAGCGAAGTTGACCTAACAGGCGCAAAGCAAAACGGCTTTAGCGAAATTATTGATAGCAAGCAACGTCAAGGTTGGGTTGATGACAAGTTTTTGAGCGAGCAGCCAGGCTTGCGCCACGTTGCCGAACAACTCAATCAAGAATTACAATCCAGCCAGCAGCAATTACTTAGCATCAATACGGCACTGGAAGATAAGCAAGCCACCATTGCCACTCAGTTAAGCAAAATAAATGACCTCGCAAATCAAAACAATAAGCTAGTCAAAGTCAATCAAGAACTTAGCGAACAACTAGATACCAAAGGTCTAGACATTAAAGTGACCTACTTTAGCTACGGCGCCGGTGTCTTATTGTTAGGCTTATTCGCTGGTTTAGTACTACCTAGATTAGTGAAACCGAAAAGCAATTACTCATCATGGGGCTAGATGCGATTACCCCCTAGCAGTCACAAGACAAATAAACGGCATTAAGGGCGTTTCAGAGCGCACTTAATGCCCCTCCCTCCTCAATCAAATCTAAAATCTTCGAATTGCTTTGTGATTTCGCAAAGCCATGTCTACCGTTATCATCGTTGGCAGTATTCAGCCGATAACTTTCCCCTTGCACAGATCCTACAGCTTGCCATCGACACGATACGCGCATAATCGCCTACTCTCTCTGCCTGCAAAATAGTCCACACCAACGATAATGTTAAAAACTCGTTAATTTCGTATTGACAGTGTTGAATAAAGACTCTAGTGTTTAATAAACATGCTAATTCAATCAAAAGAATACAACATGAATCATCACTTTAATGCTATTGACCTCTTAATGCTCCTTCTGAGTCACATCAGCGGGCGTTAACTTATGTGAATAGCACTTAAAGTAACAAAAAACCCGCACATCAATGGCGGGTTTTTTCGTTCTTACACCGCCAGTTGCGATAACGTAAACAAGGAATTCGGCTATGACGGATAATGTCATTATTTTTGATACAACCTTGCGCGATGGGGAGCAAGCGTTAAGCGCTAGCTTATCAGTTCATGAAAAATTACAAATCGCTTTAGCCATCGAGCGTCTCGGCGCCGATGTTATGGAGGTGGGCTTTCCAGTCTCATCACCAGGTGATTTTGAGTCGGTACAAACAATCGCCAAAGCGCTAACTCGTAGTCGCGTATGTGGTTTATCAAGAGCCGTCAAAGCCGATATTCAAGCTTGTGCTGATGCTATGAGTGTTGCTGAGGCGTTTCGTATCCACACCTTCATTTCAACATCTGATGTCCATGTAGAGCAGAAACTAAAAAAAAATTTTACCGACGTACAACAAATGGCGGTTGATGCCGTTAAATTTGCTCGTCGCTTTACCAACGATGTTGAGTTTTCTTGTGAAGATGCAGGTCGTACACCAATAGATAACCTATGCCGTATGGTAGAGGCTGCCATTAATGCCGGCGCAACCACCGTGAATATTCCAGATACGGTCGGTTATACCCTGCCACATGAGTTTTCAGGCATTATATCCAACCTATTTAATCGCGTACCAAACATCGACAAAGCCGTTATTTCAGTACATTGTCATAATGACTTGGGTTTGAGCGTTGCTAACTCCGTTGCTGCGCTTCAGGCTGGTGCCCGTCAAATTGAATGCACAGTTAACGGCATAGGCGAGCGCGCTGGCAATTGCAGCTTAGAAGAAGTCGCAATGATCCTTAAAACGCGCCACGATTTATTAACGCTCAACACCAATATTCAGCACAAAGAGATCGCTCGCACCTCAAAATTAGTGAGCCAAATTTGTAATATGCCAGTGCAGCCGAACAAGGCGATTGTTGGCGCAAATGCGTTTTCGCATTCCTCAGGAATCCATCAGGATGGTATGTTAAAAAGTGCCGACACCTACGAAATCATGACACCAGAAAGTGTCGGCATTAGTCAAACCAAGTTGAACTTAACCTCGCGTAGCGGTCGTCACGTCATCAAACATCGCATGCAACAGCTAGGTTATCACGAAAGCGACTATCAACTGGATGATTTGTATGCCGATTTTCTAGGTCTTGCAGATAAGAAGGGTCAAGTTTTTGACGACGATTTAGAAGCTTTATTGTTCAGCAAACAGCAACAAGACACCAGCGACACCTACAAAATTGATTACTTGAGCGTTCACTCTGGTAGTGGCGAGTTTGCAACTGCAAGTATCAAACTGCTTTGCAACGACCAGGCAACAATAAAATCCGCGACAGGGAATGGCCCTGTCGATGCCCTATACCGCGCTATCAAGCAGGCAGTTGATATTAATTTTGATGTATCAGATTACAAAATATCCAATAAAGGAGAAGGTGAAGATGGTCTTGGTCAAGCCGACTTAGTTGTCAGCTATCAAGGCCGTAAATATCACGGCTATGGACTTGAAACTGACGTCATAGAAGCCTCAGCAAAGGCGCTTATCAACGCCTTAAATAATATTGCCAGAGCAGAACAGGTTGCCTGGCTAAAACAACAAGCAAAAACTCAACAAACAGTACAAGGAGTATAACCTGTGGCGAAAATTGCAGTACTAGCCGGTGACGGCATTGGCCCAGAAATTATGGCAGAAGCAGTCAAGGTTCTTGATGCTGTTGCGACTAAGTTTAAATTGAACTTTGTTCTTAACGAATATGATGTTGGTGGCCTCGCTATCGACAAACATGGCACCGCATTGCCTCAAGCTACCGTTAATGGCTGTGAACAGGCCGATGCGATACTATTTGGCAGCGTTGGTGGCCCTAAGTGGGCTAATTTACCGCCAGCAGAACAACCTGAGCGCTGTGCGCTACTTAATTTACGCGAACATTTTCAACTATTTTGCAATATGCGACCAGCAACGCTGCAACCAGCGTTAAGTCACTTATCAACACTGCGTGCCGATATTGCCGAGCCAGGATTTGATGTGTTGGTGATCCGCGAATTAACTGGCGACATTTACTTTGGCGAACCTAAAGGCCGTCGTGGTGAAGGTGAACAAGAAACCGCCTTTGATACCATGCTTTACTCACGCCATGAAATCAAACGCATCGCCCACTTAGCCTTTAAATCGGCGCAAAAACGTCAGCACAAAGTCACGTCGGTAGATAAAGCCAATGTACTGGCGACCAGTCAACTTTGGCGGCAAGTCGTTGAAGAAGTGGCAACCGACTACCCTGACGTTAGCTATGAGCATTTATATGTTGATAATGCGGCGATGCAACTGGTTCGCGATCCAAACCAATTTGATGTCATGCTTTGTCCTAATCTATTTGGTGACATCCTGTCCGATATCATAGCCATGATCACCGGCTCAATGGGCATGTTACCTTCGGCAAGTACCAATCAAGCAGGATTTGGGTTGTATGAGCCCGCCGGCGGTTCAGCACCAGATATTGCTGGCCTTGGCATCGCTAACCCTATTGCCCAAATCTTATCGGCATCCTTACTATTGCGTTATAGCTTAAATCATAGCGATGCTGCTGATGCCATTGAACAGGCGGTTGGTAAAGCATTAACGGCCGGTTTTATGTCCGCTGACTTATTACCAGCAGAGCAACGCCACCAAGCAAAATCAACCAGCGAAATCGGCGATTTTATTGCCGCTAATATTTAGGGGACTAAGATGGCAACCACATTATACGAAAAACTATGGCAGCGACATCTTATTGAAGCTAATGCCGGGGAAACACCACTGATATTTGTTGATCGCCACCTTGTTCATGAAGTGACGTCGCCACAAGCATTTGCCAATTTAAAATATCACGGTCGCAAAGTGCGCAGTCCAGAGCGAACAATCGCAACCATGGATCATAATATATCCACCAAAAGTTGTGACATTGATGCTGCAGGGGAAAGCGCAGCAAATCAATTAAAAACCTTAGCGCAAAATTGTCAAGAATTCGGGATTGAGCTATATGGTATGGGCCATAAGAACCAAGGCATTGTCCATGTTATAGGGCCTGAACTTGGATTAACCCTACCGGGTCAAGTTATCGTCTGTGGCGACTCTCATACGGCAACCCATGGCGCTTTTGGTGCGTTAGCTTTTGGTATTGGTACATCAGAAGTTGAACATGTGTTAGCAACCCAAACACTTCGCCAAAATAAAGCCAAGACCATGAAAATAGATATTCAGGGACAGGTTTACCATGGGATAACCGCCAAAGATATAATCCTTGCGATCATCGGCACCGTTGGTCATGCAGGTGCAACTGGCTACGTTGTTGAATATTGTGGCGCTGCCATCTCTGCACTGAGTATGGAAGAGCGTATGACCATATGTAATATGAGTATTGAATTTGGTGCGAAAGCGGGGTTAATTGCCCCAGACCAAACTACGTTCGATTATTTATGTAATAAGCCAAATGCTCCCAAAGGTACGTTGTGGTTACAAGCCGTTAATGATTGGCTTAGCCTAAAGTCGGATGATGGTGCTCAATTTGATAAAGTTGTTACCATTGATGCAAGCAAGATAAAACCGCAAGTGACTTGGGGTACGAATCCAGGCCAAGTGGTTGCAATCGATGCTCTAGTACCTGCACCAGAGCAATTTAGCGATCCCGTCGAACGTGAGTCTTGTATCAGCGCATTAAAATATATGGACCTGCAACCCGGAACCAAAATTAGTGATATCACTATCAACAATGTATTTATCGGCTCATGCACCAATTCTCGTATCGAAGATCTGCGCATTGCAGCCAAAGTTATCAAGGGCAAAAAAGTGGCTGATGGCGTTACTGCCATCGTCGTCCCAGGCTCTTATCGTGTGAAACAACAAGCTGAACAAGAAGGTCTGGCCGAGATATTTACCGAAGCGGGATGTGAGTGGCGCTTACCAGGTTGCTCCATGTGCTTAGGCATGAACGACGACAAACTGAGTGACGGCGATCGCTGTGCGTCAACCAGTAACCGAAATTTTGAAGGTCGACAAGGGCGTGGTGCTCGTACTCATTTAGTTAGCCCCGCCATGGCTGCTGCGGCCGCCGTTGCCGGTCGCTTTACCGATGTAGACGTTTAGGAGATGATTATGGAAAAATTTAACCAACATACTGGTAAAGTCGCGCCATTGGATCGCGCTAATGTCGATACAGATCAAATCATTCCCAAACAGTTTTTACAAAAAACCACGCGTACCGGTTTTGCTGAGCACCTGTTTCATGACTGGCGTTACAACGACTATCAAGGAACACAAACAAACCCCGAGTTTGTCCTGAACAAAAGCCAATATCAGGGCGCATCCATATTATTAGCCCGCGAAAACTTTGGTTGTGGTTCATCACGCGAACATGCCCCTTGGGCAATTCAAGAGTTTGGCTTTAAAGTGGTCATAGCCAGCAGTTTTGCCGATATCTTTTATGGAAACTGTATCAATATCGGTTTAGTTCCGGTGGTGCTTGATGAGAAGATTATTGATGAGCTATTTCAGATGGTACATCAAGGTGAACTATCGCTAACGGTGGATTTAACAACCATGCATGTTACCCATGGAACGCAGCAATATCCTTTTCAGCTTACCGACTTTCAAAGGTATTGCCTTATGACCGGTATTGATGCGGTAGGTTGGACCTTGCAAAAACAAGATAAAATTGATGGTTTTGAAAGCTCGCTTCCTGCGTGGCAATAGCCAAATCCGACCATCGAAAATCTCCCATAAAAAAGCCTAGTGAGAACGTCACTAGGCTTTACATAAAACACGTTGTTTCCCCAAACCATAAACGACCTAAAATTGCACTCCAACCATGAGTTACAAACCCTGGTTACCAGCTTGATAGTGCAGCGACTTTAAAGCGCTCACCTTGATAACGCATAATCACATGCTGTGGCGAAATCTCATCAATAATAAGTCCTTCTTGGGTGATATCCCCTGGAGCGTAATCTTTACCATTTAATCGAACCCAACTGTCTGTGGCTTCAGAGGTGTACATGTGTTGAGTAAAATGCATAGTCGGCACCGCTTGTTGTAACCAACTTGGCATTTGTCCAAGTGTTTTGATATCAGCGTGTTGTGGCGTTTCTTGAGTATTTGCTTGAGAGCCCTCGCTTAGATCAGTCGCTTGCAATGCCGATTCAAATGCGGCAACTAACTTAGGATCAATATCCTGCAGGTTTTCTTTATTTAACGAAAAATCACTAACTTTTGGCTGACTTTCAGTACTTGTAACTTCCGTAGGGGTGATGCTAGCAGCATTGGCAAAGACCGTTGGCGTTGCTGCCAGCACGGCTTGGATTTGTGCAGTTAACTGTTGTTGCTGCAGGCGCTCATCCGCAAGTCGCTGTGCAGCTATCGTCTGCTGTTTTTCAATAAACAACGCCTGTCGGCGCGCATCCATCTCTTGTTGAAACGCTTTAGTATTCACAAAATAAGAGGCTAATTCATGAGTTTCCACGTAAGGACTATGTAGCCTATCTTGTGGGTATTGAAGCTTTTCAAGCGCTTGCTTTTGCGCAAACTGTTGCTGTTGTAGATTAGTCAAATGCTGTTGCTTAGCAAGTAACGTATAACCACCAAAGCACAGGTAACTTAGTGCGCTAAGCAATATCGTACAACCAACCAACAGGCTAACTTTACCCCACCATGATGAGGCTTGCGCTGGCTGGCTTACTTGCTTAACCAATTGTTGTTGTAACGCTTCACTCGCCAAAGGTTGCAGATGTTTATTTGGTGATGGCTCAGCGCGATCTGATTGAGCGTTATCATTGTTTTTTCGTAGTGATGTGAGAATAAATGACATCTTATTGCCCTCCTACGATATGATGCTGTCCAGCCTTGGTAAGTGCGATAACCGCTTGGGTATCCGATAACGGTGTGTCGGCAACTTGATGTTTAAATTGACTAAACTGATTTAACAGGAGGGCGTCGACAGCATTAATGTCTCGTGCCGCTCGTCGCTGAACGAGTGCCAGTTGTTGCTCAAGCCATGCAATAAAGCTTGGACTTGCGTTGTCATCAACCTCACCAAGATAATCGTCTGGCACTTGCCATAGCATGACGGCTTGTTGCTGGAACTGCTGCTCAACAAAATCTCGCGTTAACACGTTAGCTTGCCCTGCTATTGTTAAGACAATATCGTCGCTACTGCGATCACCTTGAGCCTGCTCTGTTTGAGCGTCAGCGCCAATTGGCGTTGCAATAGAGGGCTGATAAAGCGCGTAGTAATGATCGCCATGGCGATTTACTAAGCGTAAAATGGCATTTTGTTGCATCGCCAAGAGTTGCGATAAGCTACCGTCAAACCAATAACACTCAAGGTTCAATGAGATTGCTTTATCGCATGCATTCATCGTATTGTCCTGCGACAGGTGCGAATACGTGATTTGCCAAGATTGATATAGGCTGACAAATGCTTTATCTAAATCTTGAGCTTTCGCGATTAACTCATTACTGACTCTATTTTTTGTTGCAAAGGCAATATCCAGCTGTGTTTTTTGCAATGTTTGCTCGTGCTCAACGATGGCTAAGTCCATGTACATAACTTGCCTGTCAGCATAGATTGCTGCTAAAGCGGAAGGGACAGCAAACAACGCCAAAGCAGCAAATCGAGTAAACCAAGGGTGTTGCCAACGATTTAATTTGTGCGACTCGATATCAAGCGCTTGTCGTGCTGCTTGATTTAACAATCGCTTGTCAACATGTGTTTGATGCTGAGCATAAGCGCCTAACAAGGCTTTATCACAAAGTAAGTTAATAAGCCTTGGCACACCACCCGATAATCGATGCGCTTGTTTCAACGCGCTGCGAGAAAAAACCGGGCGCGAGCACCCTGCAACGGACAACCTGTGTTCAATATAATTGCGTGTTTCTTGCTCTGTTAATGCGAGTAAATGATAGCGAGCCGTAATGCGCTGGGCTAGCTGACGTAAGTCCTGCCGCTTTAGTAATTGCTGTAATTCTGGCTGGCCAATTAAGATCACCTGTAACAGCTTCTTGCTGTCAGTTTCTAAATTGGTTAGCAAGCGAAGTTGCTCCAACACCTGCGGTTGCAAATGTTGCGCTTCATCAATCACCAATAGCGTATTTTTTTGCTGCTGATGGTTTATCAGCAAATGTGCCATAATGGCGTCAGTTAAGTCCTTTAATGATGCACTTGCTTGGTAGGCTATATTGAGCTCATCACATACGGTTGCTAACAACTCGTGCGCCGACAATGTTGGATTTAAGATAAATGCCGCTTGGGTATTCTCTGGCAATTGATTAAGCAGACAACGCGAAACGGTGGTTTTTCCCGTTCCCACTTCTCCGGTAAGCAAGACAAAACCACCCGACTCACCAAAACCATAAGTCAAATGAGCAAGTGCTTCTTGATGACGATCGCTCATATACAAGTAATGTGGGTTTGGCGCGATAGAAAAAGGCGCTTCGGTTAACGAAAAATAGTCTAGGTAGTTAGCAGACATAACAACTTTGTTAGGGCGTTGGTTTGATATAGGCAACGCTACCCAAACACGACGACGAAGTCAAAACATGTTACCAATAGATGACTAGAGAATATAGTTTTTGCCGTAATTAAAACAACACTATCGCTCAATAGACTGATTGAGCAAAGCTAAACGCGTTCTATGGTATTACCCTATTTTAGGATAAACTTAACAGCAATATGATAACTCGCTATAAAAACCATGCGCTCGATAGAAAATAATACCTACTTAGTTGGCGGTGCGGTTCGAGATGAACTGTTAGGTCGTACCGTCATTGAACATGATTACTTGGTGGTTGGGGTTTCTCAGCAAACCATGCTTGAACTTGGTTTTGTGCAAGTAGGTAAAGACTTTCCTGTATTTTTGCACCCTAAAACTAAAGATGAATATGCCCTTGCCCGCACGGAGCGTAAACAAGGGCAAGGCTACACCGGTTTTGTTTGTTATGCTGAACCCGACGTTACTATTGAGCAAGACCTATTACGTCGTGATTTAACCATTAATGCGATGGCTAGAGATAGCAAGGGTAATATTATCGATCCTTACCATGGTCAGCAGGATTTAAAAGCGAAACTGTTACGGCATGTGTCTCCAGCATTTAGTGAAGATCCACTTAGGGTTTTACGCGTTGCGCGTTTTGCCGCTCGCTATCATTACCTCGGTTTTAAAGTTGCCGACGAGACTATGGCACTGATGACGACAATGGTTAACCAGGGTGAATTAAATGCACTCACCCCAGATCGCATTTGGAAAGAAATGTCACGTGCGTTATTAGAAGATAACCCGGAAGTGTTTGTCCAGTTGCTGCGTGATTGTGGCGCCTTGAAGGTGATTTGGCCGAGTCTTGATAAATTGTTTGGTGTACCTAACCCTATCGAGCATCATGGTGAAGTCGACAGTGGTATACACACCGTAATGGTCTTGCAACAAAGCGTGAAGTTTTCTGATGAACTTGCCGTGCGTTTTGCTGCCTTAACCCACGATTTAGGTAAAGGGTTAACACCCGAAACTGACTGGCCTAAACATTACGGTCATGAAAAACGAGGTTTGCCATTAGTAAAAGACATTTGCAAAGCATTGCGTGTGCCCAATCAAGTACGCGATTTAAGCTTAAAAGTTTGTGAATTTCATTTGCATGCCCACCGCGCTTTTGAACTGCGCCCGGACACATTACTAAAGATGTTTGATTCACTCGATGCTTGGCGCAAACCCGAGCAGTTTGCTTGGTTTTTGACTGCATGCCATGCTGATGCAACCGGCCGCTTGGGAGAAGAAGATAGCGACTACCCACAAGCTGAATATTTGCATAAAGCCCATCAGTTATGCGCTAGCGTTGATGCCCGAGAGTTCGTGGCGCAAGGTTTACAAGGACTACAAATCAAACAGGCGATACACGCAAAACGCCTTGCTATCATTAGTGATCTTAAACAAAACTTATCGTGATTGTCCGTACGACAATGATTCAGCTCTTTAGCCATCACTGCATCACTCATGAAAAAGCCCGCGATTTTGCGGGCTTTTTCATGGTGCTACGATAGGTGACTAGTTCGCTTAAACAATAAACCACACTAAAAAAGCGCCCAGCAATAAGCGGTATATAACAAACGGCATCATACCGATTTTTTCAAGCAATAATAAAAACACATGAATGCAGCTATAAGCACTGACAAAGGCTACTAACGTTCCTAAGCTGATTGTCGCCCAATCAACCGCTTCAGCAGCTAGCACCAACTTGATGGTTAAATAGGTACCCGCCATAGCAATAGCAGGGATCGATAGCAAAAATGAAAACCTTGCCGCCGCATCGCGAGTTAGACCCAGCATCATCCCCATCGTCATGGTGATCCCTGAACGAGATGTACCTGGAATTAACGCTAACGCTTGTGCGACACCAATCATCATAGCGCCTTTAAAGTCGAGCTTTTCAATGGTGCGATTTTGCTTGCCTTTAATATCGACGAAACCAAGCAACAGACCAAACACAATAGTCGTTACTGCAATAACGGCCGCCGAACGTAAGTGCTCTTCAATAAAGTCTTTACCAAACAGACCAAATAATCCTGCCGGGATCGTCGCAAACAGAATCCACCACGCAAGTTGGCTATCGAAAGTTTGCTTTTTATGAACAATACTGTCTGTCCATGCAAACAACATGCTCATGACCTCTCGACGAAAATATATGATAACGGCAGTAAGAGTGCCAACATGCACTGCCACATCAAATGCCAAACCTTGATCAACCCAGCCGAGTAACTGTGAAGGCAAAATAAGATGAGCAGAGCTGGAAATAGGTAAAAATTCGGTTAGCCCTTGAATAAGTGCTAATACAATGGTTTCAAGAGTTGACATGTTATTGTTATAAATCCTATTAAGGGTAGTTACTGCGGCGTAAGTTACAACTTAGGCCAACTAAATTCTATTCGTTGAACAGCTTGTTTGCTTTTATCGTATTGTTGCCACAGTTGCTGATATGTTAGCTCTAGCACGGGGTGAACATCATCAGGAGCAATTTCAGCCAACGGTTGCAACACATAGGCATTTTTGGGGATTTCGTCACGAGGGATTTGTACCGGTTGTTCCATCACCAGATCGTCATACGTTAAAATATCCAAATCCATTTTACGAGCACTGTACTTTTTCGAAAAATCGACTCGTCCGTGCTGTTTCTCTAACGACTTTAACAAGGCACCAATATACTCTGGCGATTGTTTAGTTTCAACCTTGGCAACGAGGTTATAAAAGTTTTCACCGGTAAACCCCACAGGTTCACATTCGTATACTGACGATAACTCTACCGTACCAAATTCTTGCTGCAGTGCTCGCACTGCCAGGGTAATTTGATTTTCACGATCAATGTTACTGCCGATGGAAATAAACACTTTCGCCATCAGGACTTTTGACCTCGCTCGATAATCACGCCGACGCCTGTGGCATTAGCGACCGCATCGGGCTTGTTTATCTTTAAACGCAACCAGTCAATCGCATAAGTTTGCATCAAATGCTGGGCAAGATTTTCAGCAAGCGTTTCCAGTAGATCAACCACTTTTGCGTTTGCAAATCGCTCGATCTCTGATGATATAACGGCATAATCAAGTGTTTTAGCAAGCTCATCACCAGCTGCTGCGGCTCGAATATCACATCCCATTTGCAGATCAAAAATGAGAGGTTGTTTAATCTGTTTTTCCCAATCGTAATAACCAATGGTTGTTTCGATTCGTAACCCCTCGATAAATACGATATCCATCACACGCATCTCATGTTTACATAAAAACACAATTTTACCTCAATGTGACCGAGAAAAACTAGGGGATAGGCATCTTTGTTAATAAATTATGGAAAACAAATAGACAATAATAAGGCGCCAGAAGGCTTCTCTGGCGTTACTCAGTAGGTCTGTGGACTGCGCCAACCACTTGGCTTCGCAATGACAGCGACTGACCTCTATGGTATAACTACGAAGGTAATGCTATTCCATCATTTAACCAACTCGAGGTTTTCACGTGCTATTAGCCATCGGCTTTATGATTGGTGCTTATTTACTCGGTTCTATTTCCAGCGCCATATTGATTTGTCGTTTACTGGGTTTGCCCGATCCACGTACCCAAGGTTCACACAACCCCGGGGCGACCAATGTATTGCGTATCAGCAACAAAGCCACCGCCGCCTGTGTACTTTTATTTGATGTTTTAAAGGGAACCCTGCCAGTCTGGTTAGCTTATAAACTAGGCGTCGAGCCATTAATGCTGGGCTTTATCGCCATAGCGGCATGCCTTGGCCACATGCTACCTATATTTTTTGGTTTCAAAGGTGGTAAAGCTGTTGCCACGGCCTTTGGTGCGCTTGCACCGATTAGCTGGGGGTTTGCTTTGGCGATGATATGTACATGGATCATTGTCTTAAAGCTCACACGCTATTCTTCGTTAGCGGCTATTGTTACCGTCAGTTTAGCGCCACTATATACTTGGCTTATTAAACCTTTGTATACACAATCGGTGACGATGTTATCGATTTTGATCATATTTCGCCATCGCGAAAACATCGTCAGATTGCTTAAAGGCAAAGAAGATAAAGTATAAGCCCTGTTTTATACGGGCGGTAAGCTATCAAGAGGCCAACGCGGGTTAGCTTTAAAGGTCAAGTCAGCGTTAACACCTGATTTTAAACGTTGCATACCAGCAAATGCGATCATCGCGCCATTATCGGTACAAAACTCAGGACGCGGGTAATAAACTTTGCCGTTGAGTTTTTTCATTGTTGCAGCCAATTTTTGGCGCAATGAGGTATTCGCGCTCACCCCACCAGCAATAACCAGACGATTTAGTCCACACTGCTCTAATGCACGCTTACATTTAATTGCTAAAGTATCAACAACGGCTTCTTGAAACGCATAGGCTATATCGGCTTTGGTTTCGGCGCTGTCATCTTCATTGCGAATGGTATTGGCTGCAAAGGTTTTTAACCCGGAAAAACTAAAATCAAGGCCAGGTCTGTCGGTCATTGGGCGCGGAAATTTAAAACGCCCAGGGGTGCCAGTTTCTGCCATTTTTGCCAAAACGGGGCCACCAGGGTAATCAAGCCCTAATAGTTTTGCGGTTTTATCGAACGCTTCGCCGGCGGCATCGTCAACAGATTCCCCCAACAACTCGTATTCACCTATACCGTCAACGCGAACCAACATAGTGTGACCACCAGAGACCAGCAAAGCAATAAACGGAAACTCAGGAACGTCCTCTTCTAGCATAGGTGCCAGCAAATGTCCTTCCATATGATGCACTGGCACAGCAGGAAGATTCCAACCATAAGCGAGTGAGCGACCAATAGAACAACCAACCAATAAAGCACCAACAAGGCCTGGGCCTGCCGTATAAGCAACACCGTCTAGATCTTGTGGCGTCATTCCCGCTTCGTTAAGCGCTTCTTTTATTAACGGAATGGTTTTGCGCACGTGATCACGTGAAGCAAGTTCCGGAACAACCCCACCATAATCGGCATGGACCTTAATTTGTGAATACAGTTTATGGGCTAAAATTCCCTTGTCTTCATCATAAATGGCGATGCCTGTTTCATCACAAGAGGTTTCTATACCTAAAATTCGCATGGGATTTAAATTCCATCAGTAAAATTAACAACATGTTCACAGCAACCATAATAACGTCGCTGTATTGTGTGAATTCTAACGCCCAATGAACAAATTAACCACCGCTTTTCAATAAAAAGCGATTTAAGACTTTACTTTCGTTCGGCGATCGGATTAGAATACTGCACCATTTTTAAACAGTCTCGATTTGTTATATCGAGTTAACAGTATTCACTAGAGGTGAGAGGCACAATGCCAGTAATTAAAGTAAGAGAAAACGAGCCGTTTGACGTAGCTCTTCGTCGTTTCAAGCGTTCATGTGAAAAAGCAGGTATCCTTTCTGAAGTTCGTCGTCGCGAGTCTTTCGAAAAGCCGACTTGGGAACGTAAGCGTAAGAAAGCAGCTGCTGTTAAGCGTCACGCGAAGAAAGTTGCTCGCGAAAACGCTCGTCGCGTTCGTTTATACTAAGACTTTAGGCATATACGCTTAAGTTATGAGTTTATTTGACAAACTCAACAACGAAATGAAAAACGCCATGCGTGCCAAAGACAAACCTCGTCTTGGCGTAATCCGCATGGCGTTGTCAGCTATCAAGCAAGCTCAAATTGACGGTCAAAAAGACATGACCGATGATGACATTCTTGCGTTAATCAGCAAAATGATTAAACAACGCAAAGAGTCAGTGGCAATGTACACTGATGGTGGTCGTCCAGAGCAAGCAGCAAGTGAGCAAGCAGAAATTACTGTTTTAGAAGAGTTTTTGCCTCAAGCTTTAACTGCCGAAGAAATTGTGGCACTTATTGCTGATGCTATCGCTGAAAGCGAAGCAAGCTCTATGGCTGATATGGGTAAAGTTATGGCGATTTTAAAGCCTAAAATGCAAGGCCGTGCCGATCTAGGCCAAGTAAGCGGTCAAGTAAGAGCGGCATTAAACGCTTAATTAACCCCAAATCGTTATCGAAAACCGCACACTATGTTGTGCGGTTTTTTTATGCCTGTTAATTTCCCCCTTTGCTATTTTGCTATAGCCTTCACGCGATAATATTTGGTATAGTTGCTGTTCACATACGTTTTCTTACTGACGCATATTCTGCATTTTATGGCTGGCTTAATCCCTCGTACTTTCATAGATGACCTTCTCGCAAGAACCGACATTGTCGACTTGGTTGAAAGCCGTGTACCGTTAAAAAAAGCCGGTAAAAACTACTCAGCTTGCTGTCCATTCCACAGTGAAAAGAGCCCGTCATTTACGGTCTCACGAGACAAACAGTTTTATCACTGTTTCGGCTGTGGTGCACACGGCAATGCGATTAGCTTTGTAATGGAATATGACCGCCTCGAATTTGTTGATGCCATTGAAGAGCTGGCGAGCTTTCACGGTTTAGAAGTTGAACGAGAACAAAGCCACAAAACTCCTGCCGAGTTAAAAAAAGCGCAAATCGCTCATAAGCAAAAACAAGACGACTATCAGCTAATGACGCAAATCAGTCGCTTTTATCAGCAAAACCTGCGCACTCACAATGACGCCCCAAAAGTCATAGAGTACCTAAAAAGTAGAGGCTTAACTGGCGAAATCGCTAAGCGCTTTAATATCGGCTACGCCGCCGACAGCTGGGACGATGTGGTTGCTAAATTTGGCCATAATCATCACAACCAAAAGCAATTAGTTGATCTAGGCATGGCAATTCAAGGCGATAAAAGCCGACCTTATGATCGCTTTCGTGGCCGGTTAATGTTTCCCATCACCGACAAACGCGGTCGCGTTATCGGTTTTGGCGGTCGAGTCATTGAAGAAGGTACACCCAAGTATTTAAATTCGCCAGAAACTCGAATTTACCATAAAGGGCATGAGTTATACGGCCTGTATGAGGCGAAACAATATACCACCGATTTACAACGTTTAGTGGTCGTAGAAGGGTATATGGATGTTGTCGCCTTGGCACAACACGGTATCCCTTATGCGGTGGCATCGCTGGGAACGTCTACCACAACCGAACAACTGCAAACCATGCTACGCACCGTAAAAGAGGTAATTTGCTGTTACGATGGCGATAAAGCCGGTCGTGATGCGGCATGGCGGGCAATGGAGAACGCCCTACCGTTAATTCGAGACGGTGTATCATTGAAGTTCGTTTTTGTGCCCGACGGCGAAGACCCAGACTCGCTTGTGCGCAAACAAGGTCAACAGGCCTTTGAGCAATTGCTTGATAACGCCAAACCTATGTCAGAGTTTTTATTTGAACACTTGTTATCGAGTGTAGAGATTGCTTCCCTCGAAGGCAAAGCAGCTTTAGTTGAGATTTTTCAACCCTATCTACAAAAAATGCCTGACAGCGTATTGAAAGATTCGATAGTTAACGAACTCGCCAATAAGTTTGGCGCTGGCTCACAGGCTCAACTACAAAAACTCAATGCCAGTACCAGCCAACAGGCAGTAGCGCGAACAAATAATAAGCAAGGAAAAGCAACTCCTGTTCGTTTAGCTATTGCATTATTGCTTGAGCATCCCCATTTAGTAAATGTAATAGATGATATAACTGTACTCGAGCCTATAGATTTACCTGGACTCGACTTATTTAAGCGCTTATTGCTACAGTGTAAACAAAATCCCAATATGAGCTCAAGCCAGCTCATTGAAATGTGGCGGGGAACAGAACAAGAGAAGATTTTGTCAAAGCTACTCATTTGGGAACACCATATAAACAGTGAAGCTGCAGAGCAGGTGTTTAGCGATATTATTGAAAAATTTATTAATACGTATGTAGAAAAGCGTACCGAATTATTATTACAAAAAGCTCGTATTGGACAACTTAACTCGTTGGAAAAAAAGGAACTTCAAGCACTGATTAATGCACAAAATTAAACAATTTGCTGTGCATAACTCGCTGGTATTTCTTATTCCAACTTGCTATAATTTTGTCCTTTACTGTTCGTATTTTGATAGCCAAGACAGGTGGACAATCGTCAATGGATCAAGCCCCACAATCTAGATTGAAAGAACTTATCACCAAAGGTAAGGAGCAAGGGTTCTTAACTTTTGCTGAAGTAAACGATCACCTTCCACAAGATATTATCGATTCTGACCAAGTTGAAGACATCATTCGCATGATCAACGACATGGGTATTCAGGTGTTTGAAAACGCCCCTGATGCTGATGAATTGATGATGAGCGAAGCTAATACCGATGAAGACGCAGCCGAAGCTGCTGCTCAGGCACTAGCTACGGTTGAGAGTGAAATAGGTCGTACAACGGACCCTGTGCGTATGTATATGCGTGAGATGGGTACGGTAGAACTTCTTACCCGTAAGGGCGAAATTCAAATCGCTAAGCGTATTGAAGAAGGTATCCGTGAAGTACAACGCAGTGTATCTGAGTACCCACCTGCAATTAATTACTTATTAGAGCAATGGGATAACTTTGAAGCTGAAGAAGTTCGCTTAAGCGACATCATCATAGGTTTTGCTGATCCTGATGCCGACGAAGATGACATTGCCCCTACAGCAACCCACATTGGTTCAGAATTGTCTGATGATGATCTTGACGATGAAGACGATGACGGTGTTGAGGACGATGACGACGACAGCTCTGACGAAGAAGAGGACACTGGTCCAGATCCTGAAGTTGCTCGTGAACGTTTCCAAGAACTGCGTCGCTTGTACGAAGCTGCCAATGTAGTTATTGAGAAAAAAGGCCGCAGTAGCAAAGAAGCGACCGCGGCTATTGATGCCGTTTCTGAAGCCTTTAAAGAGTTTCGTTTAATCCCGAAAGTATTTGATCGCTTAGTAAAAAACATGCGCGATGTCATGGATCGCGTGCGTGTGCAAGAGCGTTTGATCATGAAGCACTGTGTTGTTGGCGCAGGTATGCCAAAAACACATTTCATTAAGATTTTCCCTGGTAATGAAACGCAAACTGAATGGTTAGAGCAAGAAATTTCTGCTGGCCATGCTTACTCTGAGAAACTAAAACTGGTTGCCTTTGATATTGAGCGCAGTGTGCACAAGCTTAATCAGCTTGAAGAAGAAGCATCACTTAATGTGCATGGCATCAAAGACATCAACCGTCGCATGTCGATTGGTGAAGCAAAAGCCCGTCGTGCGAAAAAAGAAATGGTTGAAGCCAACTTACGTCTGGTTATTTCAATTGCCAAAAAATACACCAACCGTGGCCTACAATTCCTTGATTTAATTCAAGAAGGTAACATCGGTTTGATGAAAGCGGTTGATAAGTTTGAATACCGTCGTGGTTATAAATTCTCAACTTATGCGACATGGTGGATTCGTCAGGCAATTACTCGTTCTATTGCTGACCAAGCGCGTACCATCCGTATTCCGGTACACATGATTGAAACCATCAATAAGCTCAACCGTATTTCTCGCCAAATGTTGCAAGAAATGGGTCGCGAACCAACACCAGAAGAACTTGCTGAACGCATGATGATGCCTGAAGACAAGATCCGTAAGGTATTAAAGATCGCTAAAGAGCCAATTTCAATGGAAACCCCTATTGGTGACGATGAAGATTCGCACTTAGGTGACTTTATTGAAGACGGTAGCGGTGAGTTACCTGTTGATGCGGCAACCACAGAAAACTTAAAAGCAGCCACGCATGAAGTCCTAGCAGGCTTAACTGCGCGTGAAGCAAAAGTTCTGAGAATGCGCTTTGGTATTGATATGAATACCGACCATACGCTTGAAGAAGTAGGTAAACAGTTTGACGTTACACGTGAGCGTATTCGTCAAATCGAAGCGAAAGCGTTACGTAAGCTACGCCACCCTTCTCGTTCAGAACAACTGAAAAGCTTCCTAGACGGCGAATAACGCACGTCCAAGCTAACGAATTAAAGCCTGTTTCGACAGGCTTTTTTATCGCCCTCAATAAAGTGAGTCAACGATAACATCCGACACCTTCCTAGAATCGTGTCACACGAACATAGGCAAATCACGAGTGTTCAATATTTGAGCTAACGAACCGATAATACTCGATTTTTTTGACACAAGTGGTGACAAGAAAATAAAAACTGCTTATACTTGCCGAGTTTTCAGGAATTCTCCTAAACACCTAATGGCCCCTTAGCTCAGTTGGTTAGAGCACCCGACTCATAATCGGTAGGTCCCGTGTTCAAGTCACGGAGGGGCCACCATTTAATTCCAAATAAATATAAGTAAGATGCCTCGAGCATCTTTTTTTATGTCTGAAGTTTGCTGATACCAAAAGCAGCTATAAGAAACAGCATAGACTCAACTCATATAACCCCGAGCCAACTACCGTGTTCAAGTCACGGAGGGGCCACCATTTAATTCCAAATAAATATAAGTAAGATGCCTCGAGCATCTTTTTTTATGTCTGAAGTTTGCTGATACCAAAAGCAGCTATAAGAAACAGCATAGACTCAACTCATATAACCCAGAGCCAACTACCGTGTTCGGTCACGGAGGGGCCACCATTTAATTCCAAATAAATATATGTAAGATGCCTCGAGCATCTTTTTTTATGTCTGAAGTTTGCTGATACCAAAAGCAGCTATAAGAAACAGCATAGACTCAACTCATATAACCCTGAGCCAACTAACGTGTTCAAGTCACGGAGGGGCCACCATTGAATTCCAAATAAATATATGTAAGATGCCTCGAGCATCTTTTTTTATGTCTGAAGTTTGCTGATACCAAAAGCAGCTATAAGAAACAGCATAGACTCAACTCATATAACCCTGAGCCAACTAACGTGTTCAAGTCACGGAGGGGCCACCATTGAATTTCGCCCCCGAAGAGCTGATAATTTTCTGACAACACTTTAATACGTATCAGACTTTGTATCACTTGACTCGATAATCGTCAGGGTTTCTTCCGCTTCAACTAGCACAGCTTCTTCAACGTCAGATATCTCCTAGTATTGAGCATAAGCATTAGATACACACCTTGATAGTCCGATTAAAACTCGCAATAAAAATAGTTTATTCGTTTTGTATTACCCATTTTAGGTAAAACTAAGTTACTGGCAATATTTTGCGGCTTACCAAAGATAACAAAAAAACATACCAATCAGACACTTATACATAAACACAAAAATAAACACAGGCTTTTTTGGCATGCTTGTAACAATATAAATGCCGATAAAAATTATTAAATCTAAAATCAACTCCGCATTTTTATTGGCCTGCAAGGGATTTATTTACCTTGTAAACTTGTTATTTTGCCATTTCTCTGCTGTGCTTTAAGCGAGGATTAAACATATCACACTACTGGAAATAGTCTTGCTGATGTACCTTAACATTCCTTTAGTAATGATTAGTGCGATCTTCTGTCATTCAAAAATTAAAGACAAAAGGTTTAATCATGAAAACAGTAAAAAATTTATCTGTGGCTCTTACGATTGCAGCCTCTCTGACCAGTTACAACGTTTTTTCTCATGAATTTCTAGGAATCGGTGAAGGCGGTTACGTTGGTATCGCTGTTGGTGAAAGTGATTTAGATATGGATTGGTTCGATCACCCTACCGGTTGGGAAATATATGGTGGTTGGGAGCTTAGTGACTACTTCGGCTTAGAAGTATCTTATATTGACTTTGGCAAGTTCGAAAATCCATATGCCACAGATACCAATGGGTTGATTCAATCCATAGATGTCGAAGCATACACATTAGGTTTAATTGGTAAAATACCAATCACTGAAACAATTGATATCTTCGCCAAGATTGGTTACAGCCATTGGGATGCTGATGTTAGCCTAGTAGGGTATAGCGATAACAGTTGGGATACATTCTGGGGCGTTGGTGCTAATTACAAAGTTAGCGAACATTTCGCAGTCGGCGTTCGTTATAGTGAATATAAGCTTGATGCCGTAGGCCCTGCAGTTTGGGAAGATGACGTTTCTCTTGTCTCTCTCAACCTTGAATATCATTTCTAACCAATTCTACCGTAATATGATGCTCTCACTCGCGTGGGAGTATCATAAATATAGTCGTAGCAGAGAAGCTTTATCTCGACGTAACCTCTCTCATCTATCTACAAATACAGTGTGTTCAACAAGGCTATCATTCATCAAAAATTCACAAGATAATTAAGTAATTACCCTTTATACAAGTTCCGCTCGACATTCGTACATTTTTTTCATTTACATTAACCGTCAAGTTAAGTGGCTGATTTTTTTGTTACAAGATTACTTTTTATTTCAACTCTAATTAATCTTCACCCGCCTAATAACATACAAAACATTGCGATTCAGCCACAATGAACTTAACTTAAGAGTTAAGATCGTATGCATACTAATGATTTCAAGGGGCGTATATGCCATCCACACCTGCCAAGCTAAACCCCAAAGTCTTTGGTCCTGCAACCATTGTTATCGCCTGTTTGTTAGTTTTTACCGTGGTATGGCCAAAATACGCCAGTGAGAAATTTAGTGCGCTACAGGCCAGTATTACCCTAAACGGCAGCTGGTTTTATGTGTTAACGGTGGCGATCATTTTAGGCGTAGTGGTATTTTTAAGCTTATCGAAATTTGGTGACATAAAGTTAGGGCCCGATCACTCAACTCCTGATTACAAAGTGGGTACATGGATATCTATGCTATTTGCCGCTGGTATGGGGATCGGCTTAATGTTTTTTGGCGTAGCCGAGCCACTGATGCATTATTTAGCACCTCCTACCGCTGAGCCTGGCTCACTTGAAGCCATCAAAGAAGCTATGCGTATTACCTATTTCCATTGGGGCTTTCACGCTTGGGCGATATATGCCCTTGTGGCGTTAATTTTAGGGTACTTTGCTTATCGTCAAAATTTGCCATTGACACTGCGTTCTGCTCTGCACCCTTTAATCGGCGATAAAATCTATGGTTGGCCTGGGCATCTTGTTGATATTTTTGCCGTTGTTAGCACCGTTTTTGGTACAGCGACCACTCTAGGCCTTGGTGCCACACAAGTGAATTCTGGTCTTAATTATTTATATCAGTTTGACATCAGCCAGATAAATCAATTAATCATTATCGTGGTTATCACTATATTTGCGTCGATTTCTGTAGCTACCGGCTTAGATAAAGGCATCAAAATTTTATCAGAGCTCAATATGGGCTTGGCCATAATCCTGTTATTGCTTATTTTCTTTATTGGCCCGTCGGTATTTCTATTGCAAGCTTACTTACAAAATATCGGCGAGTACCTATCCACCATAGTTTCAAAAACCTTTAATTTATTTGCGTATGAAAAGCAGGATTGGATAGGTGGCTGGACAATATTTTACTGGGGCTGGTGGCTTGCGTGGGCACCATTTGTAGGCTTATTTATCGCGAGGATTTCCAAAGGCAGAACCATTCGAGAATTTGTGTTAGGCGCATTGCTTGTGCCCACTGCATTTACGCTATTATGGATGACCGTATTTGGTAATTCTGCAATATCCTTAGTTGTCGATGACGGTGTCACAAAAATAGCAGAAATGGCTAGCGAAAACTCTTCGGTTGCCTTGTTTGTCTTTTTGGATAACCTGCCATGGTCAAACGTCTTAATGATCGTCTCCATCTTTATGATCATTGTCTTTTTCGTCACCTCTTGTGATTCTGGCGCCATGATTATTGATATGATTTGTTCTAACGGTAGTAATGAGACCCCTGTATGGCAACGGTTATTTTGGGCGATACTAATGGGCGCAGTGGCAGGGATACTCAGCCTAGCTGGTGGTTTAGAAGCATTACAAACGGTAACCATCGCCAGTGCCCTGCCCTTTGCTGTGGTGCTATTACTGGCATGCTATGGTCTTGCTAAAGCGTTACGCATTGAGTCAGCAAAACGTGAAAGCTTGCAGCTTAACGTTACTGCTAACAATATTTATAGTGACACGGATAACTGGCAAGAAAACTTAAACAACATCTTATCGACGCCGAGCAAAGGCAATGTTAACGTATTTATCACTCGCACAGTAAGGCGCGCTCTTTATAAAGTTAAATCTCAGTTTGAGCTGAATGAAGTCGATGTCAGTATTAGCCAAGAAAAGTCAGGCATCATCATGAAAGTCTGTCATGGCGATGAGTACGATTTTGTTTACAGCGTATTTAAAAAACAATACTCATACCCGGAATTCAACAGTGCAGAGGGCGCTGAGCCAGAGGTTTATTATCGAGCCGAAGTGCATTTAGTTGAAGGTGGGCAAGACTACGATATTATGGGTTGGTCGGAGCAAGCGATCATCAATGATATTGTCGATCAATATCAGAAGCATCTGCATTTTCTCCATTTATTGCGCGAGTAGTGCATAGCTGAATGGTCGAGTTTCAAAAATATTAAATGAGTCAAATTAGTCTGTATGAACGCAAGGCAACTAGTATATAAAAAGGTGAACCCTAAAACGGAAGTTCACCTTTTTAATGCCATACCACGTTATTTAGTAATAGCTAATTAATTACCACACAGTGCGTTACTGTTGGTGCTATCAAGAGGTAAGCCGCCCGTGACACTATCAACACAGAATGACACCTGTACGGAGCCTGACTGCGCCGTACTGCTCTGCATGGTCACAGTACCGTCAGCAGCCGTAACACCGCTAGCCACTTCACTCCAAGTACCGCTAAAATTACCTGATACCGTCACACCTTCAACTGGATGGCCTAAGTTATCTAATACCGTTACTGTCGCTGTACCATACTTTTTACCTTTACCTGCACCTTGTGTGCCTGTTGTTAACGAGCTAACAACCAGTGAGGTCGCTTGCTCACCAGTACCTTCTTGCACGCTGACGACGGTATTGGTGGTATGGGTTGCTCCTTCGTTGTCGGTAACCGTTAACGATACGCTGTAATCACCTGCGCTAGCGAAACTGTGATTTACCATAGCGCCTGTTGCGCTATTGCCGTCGCCAAAGTTCCACTGATATTCAACAATGCTGCCATCACTGTCGCTGCTTGCCGATGCATCAAAGCTACAGGTTAATTCGCTACAATTACTGCTTATATTGGCGACTGGCGCCATATTTTGCGGTGTGCTACTGGCCGATAAAATATTAATGTTATCGATAACGTAGGTATCGTTATTAAAGCTATTTGGATCAATAAGAATCAACAGCGAGTCAACACTGGTATCGCTGGTTGCACCATCAATACGCTCAAGCAATTGGAAGCGCAGCGTCTGCCAGCCATTAGCATGCTCAACAAAGGCTTGGAACTTACTATGACGACCGCTTGGATAGTTGCTTGGCGTAGCAACGCTACCGTCTTCTAATTGAATTAAAATTTCTTTACCAACGAGACTTGCATCAAGGTTGTTGATGTCCATTTCAAACGCTTTATCACCAAGTAAAAATGGCTGAACGTCAGCTACTTGGCTGGTACTGTGGGCCATCACATCCCATTGACTTGCCGCATCACGGGTATACGTTAATACACCATCAGCGCTAACATAGTTACCATTGGCAGAAGTTAACGTCATATTCGACATGCCATCGTAATCAGCAAGCACAATGTCTTTGGTCAGTTTTTTACCCACGTAAATATTGGTGGTTACATCACACCCTTCGGTGCTAACCGTCAGGCTTTGCTTGCTCGCAGCGCTCGCTTCATCCCATGTCACTTGTACCGTGTCACCGCTACCAGAAATGGTGCCGCCGGTTACTGACCAAGCAAGATTACCTGAGGCATTTAATACCGAGTATGTTTCTGTCGTACCAGGTGCAGGTAAATGATTACCACTCAAGTTCGGCTGGTTACCACCATATACACGCACATAGTCTACTTCTAACGTTTGTGGTAAAACGGAATCATCTACCGCGCCACCCCAGTTGCCACCAACCGCAAGGTTTAAAATAAAGTGGAAATTATTACGACCATCAAATGGCCAATCTTCAGGGGCAACATCTTCAATTCGTTTGGTTGAGTAGAGCATGTTATCAACATACCAGCGAATTTCATCCGCTTCCCATTCAATAGCATAAGTATGGAAATCATCAGACCATTTACCTGGTTGCATTAGCATGCTACCACCCTGATGCGCATTATCCGGCCATGGTTGACCATAATGAATGGTACCGTATGCGGTATTAGCACTTTGTCCTACCGATTCAAAAATATCGATCTCGCCACTCATCGGCCAGCCTTGCACTGGGTCTGTCGGTAACATCCAAAACGCCGGCCACATACCTTGACCATCAGGGAACTTCATACGAGCTTCAAAGCGACCAAACGCCCACTCACCGCTTGCAGGCATATTCGCAGTACGAATACGTCCCGAGGTATATTGTGTACCTCGAATACGTTGCTTACGTGCCTCGATGGTCATTACACCATTCGCTAAAGTAATATTATCAGCTTGGTAGCTTTGTAATTCGTTATTACCCCAGCCACACATGCCAGTACCTTGGTCACAACCATCACCTGTTTGAATTTCCCAAGCATTGCTATTTAACGCTGTTTGATCGAAGTTATCTTCCCAAACGACCGGTTGACATTGTTGCGCATAAGCGGCTGAAGCACTTGCGCATGCTGCTGCAATAACCGCTAAACGGATCTTGCTGGTAACGAACTTTTGTTGTTTTGTCATAGTGACTCTCTGTTGTATTGCTTAGTACATATGAGGCATATGTCTAAGTCGTATCTTTTGGTTTTATTTTTATAATATTGCTATCGCAATTTTGTAAGCGCTTACATCATTAACGTAAACAAACTCCCTAAATGAGTTAAAAAATAACAAGAGATTGTTTACAAGGCGTTAAGGTAAGGTTGTTTTACAATATGTAGATATACCGCAGACAGTTATTTTTAGCAAACATTCAACCTACAAATGACCGATAAGTGTTCAGTGCTAAGCCAGTTTGTATAAAAAAGCTCATGACAAATACCTTGCCATGAGCCTTAAAATTGGATTAACCCAATTTGCGGTCAACCACTAGTTACATTTAGATCATTGTTTGTTCAACATACTTAACCACAACAAGCATTAAAAACGACAACATACAGCACGTACTAACGTTGTGCAGATTAACGAAACGTTTCGCTTTTATTAGCTTACGAATACTGGCGACACTTAAATGAAACGCGTCTGCCTTTATTATATTGTTTTTATTAATGTGAAATTCCCAATTTAGTTATTAAAAATGTTCTAAGCAGTTCCTCAGCCTAGCTGTTTAAACGCGAATATGACCGTCGCCATTAACGACAAACTTTTCAGTGGTCAATGACTCTAATCCCATAGGGCCGTATGCGTGTAACTTAGTGGTGGCAATACCAATTTCTGTTCCTAAGCCAATTTCGCCACCATCATTAAATCGCGATGAGGCATTAACCATAACAACAGATGCATCAACGATACGTTGGAACAGTTCTGCTCGGTGTTTATCTTCGGTGCAAATAACTTCGGTGTGATTACTACCAAACTCGTCGATATGGGCAATAGCATCGGTAAAATCTTTTACGGTTTTAATTGCGATCTCAGGGCCAAGATATTCTTCACCAAACTGATCAGCTTCTAACAGGGTGGCATTAGAAAAATGACCAATCGACTGTTGGCATGCGTTCACTTTCACATCGCGCTCAGCTAAGGCCTTTGCAACCATAGGCAAAAACTTCTCAGCAACATCTTGATGAACAACCAAGCCTTCTAATGCATTACAAACACCATAGCGTTGAGTTTTGCCATTTATTAGCAAGTCTAATGCTTTACCCAAATCAGCATATTCATCAACGTATAAATGACATACGCCTTTAAAGTGCTGAATCACCGGTACCCTGCTGTTTTCACTAACAAATTTAATTAGTCCTTCACCACCGCGTGGAATAATGACATCGATGTGTTTATCTTGTTGCATCAGATCAGTAATGTGAGAGCGATCTGACTCTGGTACTACAGTGATTAATGCTCGAGGTAACTCAAATGATGCTAATACGTTTTGCAATACGACAGCAATAGCACGACTTGAACGCAACGACTCTTTACCACCACGCAAAATCACCGCATTGCCCGATTTAAAACATAATGCGCCAGCATCGGCGGTGACGTTAGGACGAGACTCGTAAATCATGCAAATAACACCAAGTGGCATACGCATTTTACTAACTTTCAAGCCATTAGGTTGCTCGCCTAGATCACGCAGTTTACCGACAGGATCAGGTAAGGTCGCAACTTTCTCTATGGCCTCAGCCATCGCGTCAATACGTTGTTCTGTTAGCAACAAGCGATCGATCATTGCCGCTGATAAATTCGCTTTTTTAGCTTCTTCTATATCTGATTTATTGGCATCTAAGATCACTTTTTTATGACTACGAACACTGCATGCCATCGCTAAAAGAATATAATTCTTTTTTGCTTCATCTAAGGTTAATAACGCTTTAGATGCTTTTGCGGCTTGTGCTGATAGTTTTTCAATAAGGTTCATTATTTCTCCAATACGGCAATGTGTTCATTATGGATAATCGACGTCTTCTGTACATGGATATCGGCAGAAGACAAATTACCTTGTTCTTTCTTTAAAAATTTAAGCAAACAGCTACTAAACTTTGTTTTTGCTTTAGCAAGACAAGTGCCATCATCACTTTTCAGTAATATGGTATCGCCAACCGAAAATTGGCCATTAACATCAACAATATCATCACTGGTCAGCTGCTCATCATCACCTGCAATCGGCGATTTATCGTTACTAATAATCACTTCCCCACGGTGCTTCACGGTATGGGTTAGCCAGTGTTGAGCGGGTGACATAGGAGCTGATTTGCCCTTAAATAAGGTGCCAGGGTTGACGCCTTGCAATAAACTATAAAAGCTGATCGAGTTAAACCCGTTAACAATGTAGGTATCAATGCCATGTGCAGTTGCTTTATCAGCAGCTTGAAGTTTGGTGTGCATACCACCTGTACCAACATCGCTACTACTGTCACCAGCCATTGACCAAATGTGTGGATCAATTTCTGCAACCGTATCGATTAGCTTAGCGTCAGCAAAATGCTGAGGATTTTTATCAAATAAACCATCCACATCGGTACACATTATTAACGCGTCAGCTTTCGTCGCGGCAGCCGTCATAGCGGCTAAATTGTCATTATCGCCAACTTTAATGCGCTCACAAGAAACAGTATCGTTTTCATTGACAACAGGGACGACGCCACCCGCCAAAATAGACTCGATCGTATCTTGGATACTCATATAACGTTCGCGATCATTAAAATCAGCATGCGTAAGTAGCAACTGCGCTAAAGGCACATTTAACAACTTGTCCCACATCGCCATCATCTCGGTCTGTCCAGTCGCGGCCATGGCTTTCTTAAGCCCTTGTTGAGGGCGCTTATCACGGAACCATTGTTTACCCGCGGCAACAGAGCCTGACGAGACGATAACGACGTCTTGGCCATTCGCTCGGCAACGTAAAACAAACTGAGCAATGTTTTTTAAATATTTTGTACTACAACCATTGCTTTGTGGTGCGATTAACGCACTACCTACTTTTATTACGATACGTTTTTTATCTCGTAGTGACATAAATCCTCTTAGCTCGTTGCTTGACGATATTGGTTTTGTACTTGTCGGTACAAGCTCAACACACGTTCTGTTGGACGCTGAGTTAATAAACTCACCAACACTATGAGAACTGAGCTGACAATAAAACCCGGTACAATCTCATACAGTAGTCCTGATAAACGACCACCATCGGCGAGCACGGGTGCATAAACCCAGAATAATACGGTTACTGCCCCACCAATAATTCCGGCTAATGCACCTTGATAGGTGATGCGAGACCAGAACAAGCTAAATAAAATTAAAGGGCCAAATGCGGCGCCAAAACCTGCCCAAGCATTACTGACAATAGATAAAATGCTACTATTTGGGTTCAAAGCAATCATTGACGCAATCAATGCCACTAAAAACACACAAACCCGACCAATATTAACCAAGTTAGATTGTGACAAGGCTTTTTTCGAATACACCTTAACGATGTCATCGGTCAATGAGCTTGAAGACACCAACAACTGGCTTGAAATGGTACTCATCACCGCGGCTAAAATTGCTGCCAATAAGAAACCACTAACTAATGGGTGAAACAACACCTGCGAGAAAAATACAAAAATGACCTCAGGATCGCTTAAACTCACGCCAAATTTATTGACGTAGGCCCCCCCCGTTAAACCAGTTGCTAAGGCACCAATAATCGTTACCGTCATCCAACTCATACCAATGTGGCGAGCCGTTGAAATGTCAGCGACAGATTTAATCGCCATAAAGCGTACAACGATGTGAGGTTGACCAAAGTAGCCTAGCCCCCATGCCATACTTGATACTAGGGTCAAAAACGTTAATGACTCCAGACTTTGAGTGAAGGTTGGGATAACAGCATCGGAGTAATTCATCATTGTGCTTGCGCTATCAAAATAGGTAAACGCGACATAGGGAACCATGACTAAAGCGATGAACATGATGGAGCCTTGGACAAAGTCGGTTAAGCTCACCGCAAGGAATCCACCCAATAACGTGTAGGCAACAACAACAAGCGCTGTAACCGCAATACCAAGCTCGTAAGGTAATGCAAATGCTGAGACAAATAACTTGCCACCAGCAACTAGCCCTGCGGATGTGTACAAGGTAAAAAACACCACAATAACCAACGCAGAGACGAGTTTTATCGACCCGTTTGGTTTATCAAAACGTTTACTGAAAAAGTCAGGTAACGTGAGCGCATCGCTAGCTTTTTCAGTATAAATTCTGAGTTTTGGGGCGACTAATTTATAGTTTGCCCATGCCCCAAACAGCAACCCAAGAGCAATCCATACAGTGTTAAAGCCTGAGACAAACATCGCGCCAGGTAGCCCCATGAGCATCCAGCCGCTCATATCTGATGCGCCTGCTGATAAAGCGGTTACCTGCGGGCTTACTTGCCTGCCGCCTAACATGTACCCTGATAAGTTACTCGTTGACTTACGTGCCGCGTACACACCAATAGCCAACATTAATACAAAATAGATTAATAGTGCTAAATACGTGTAGCTCATTACTTCCCTGCTCTTTTCTTTGTACTCAACTTATAAGCTTTATACAGTGGATAAAACACATAAGTACTAAGAATTAAGCTAAAACATAGAAAACCCGTAAAATTTTTAGCCATTCGATTCAAACGCCTCGTACTAGCGTGAGATTTCAATAACTTTGAAAGCATCACTTTAATTCCTCCTCAAATAATTAGTACACTAATCATTATGCGGATTGATAGATTAAAGATCAACCGTGAAATAAAAATTTATATCAATTAGCTTGTTACTAAGATGTTGCTGTGTCGGTATTTGGCGGTTATTTTTGGTTTTTTGTTGATAGCTTTGTTAGTATTGTAACGATTAGTATTAAATTAATAGTGATGAATAAAAAGTTGCCGAAATGGAAAAATACGAAGAGCTCCTAATATCGTTACGACAAGTGATTCGTGCGATTGACTTATACTCAAAGAAGTTAAGCAAAGAAACCGGACTAACGAGTCCACAACTGTTGGTGTTACAATCAATTGCAGCCAATAATCACAGTACTGTAAAACACATTGCCGAAAGTATTAATTTAAGCTCCGCAACGATTACCAGTATTTTAGACAGATTAGAAAAGCGTGAATTAGTAAGCCGTGTGCGCTCAGTTACCGATAAGCGTAAAGTTGATATCACGCTAACGGAACAAGGCAGAGACATCATTAAAGACGCGCCAAAACCTTTACAAGAACACTTCATTAGTCGCTTTGAAGCGATGCAAGAGTGGGAGCAGTCGCAAATGTTAGCCACGATGCAACGGATTGTCAGCATGATGGACGCTGAAAATGTTGACGCATCTCCAGTATTACAGGTTGGTCATATTAGTGACACCCCACAATAGTAACAATCCCACTTAAAAACCGAGTGCCATTAATAAACTTGTTAAGGCACTCGCTTTCCATGTGAACTCCCCTTGTCACTACGTAATATCGAAAGCCTACTACCAACATAACAAGATATATTACCATCACCTAGCGCCATTCATTTCCCTGAACTTAACGCGACTATCCGCACCACGATTGTGCATTTATTGTTGAGATATACATAGTCTTCTTTATGCGCTATTACAACTGGTGAAAAACTAATTCTCTGTTAAATTTAAATAGTTAGCGATCAAACACTAGAATACGTGTTGCCATAAAATAGGAGAAATATAATGGCTTTTGAAGTGACATTTGAATTAACGGAATCTGATCTTGAACACTTTCGTGAGGTGATGACTACAGCACAAAGTAAAGCCATGCTTTTACCTGAGCACATCATAATTGAAAATGCTAAAAACCTAATTCAAGACGTTAGTGATAGCGTGCCTGAATTTGTTAAACAACGCATTGATAAACTGCAAACATTAATCGCTATGATTGAAGACAGCGAATGGAAAATTCCAGAAGAAGAGCGTAAGGACGTTATTAGCGCTTTGTCTTACTTTAGTGAACCTGAAGATATGGTGCCCGATGATATTCCAGCGTTAGGCTTTCTCGATGATGCTATTATGATTGAACTGGTTGCAGAAGATCTTAAAGACGATATTGAAGCATTCGATGAGTTTTGTGCCTATCGTCAACGCGAGCAAGAACGTGCGGGTGACGATGTTATTACCAAAGAAGACTGGCTCGATGCGAAACGCAGGGAGCTACATTCACGCATGCGAAATCGACGATCATCCCGTCGTAGCGGTCGCTCTTCGTTTCGTATTTTCTAATGACTTACATGCGATACTGATGGGCACTTATGGTAGCCAGTTTAAACAAATCCCACAGAACTAGGACGATATAACCTATATCGTCCTAGTTTTCATTCACTAAAGTGACACGCTAGCAACAGCATATCTGCAGGGCAATAACGACTAACGGCTTAGCATCTGTTGTCTACAACCATATAACTTTCAATTATTTGCACCTTGCAGCCCAACCCTAACAACTGTATATTTAGACAGTTACCCATCAATTTGTCTGTTTATGAAATTATATATCGCCGAGAAACCAAGTTTGGCGCGTGCCATTGTAGCCGCGCTACCTAAGCCGCACAAAAAAGCCGATGGCTATATTGAAGTGGGAAATGGTGATGTGGTCAGTTGGTGTATTGGTCATATCCTCGAGCAAGCAGAGCCTGAAAAATACGATGAAAAATACAAAAAGTGGCAACAAGATCACTTACCAATAATACCTCAACAATGGGCATTACAACCTAAATATAAAACCCGTAGCCAATTGTCGGTGCTGCGCAAGCTTGTTACGCAATGTTCACAACTAGTACATGCCGGCGATCCTGATCGCGAAGGACAATTATTAGTTGATGAGGTACTCGATTACTTAAAGGTGGGTCAACAAAAGAAACAACAATGCCAACGCTTGTTGGTCAGTGACTTAAATACTCCAGCAGTAAAAAGAAGTTTAGCCAACCTCGCTAGCAATACTGATTTTATCAGCTTATCGGTGTCTGCATTAGCACGTTCCCGTGCCGATTGGTTGTATGGCATTAACTTAACACGGGCATATACCTTAGCAGGGCAAAAATCAGGCTATAACAGTGTGCTTTCTGTGGGCAGAGTACAGACACCTATTCTCGGTTTGGTGGTTGAACGCGACAACAACATTGATAACTTTGTAGCAAAAGATCACTACCAAGTCCTAGCTCATGTTATCGATAAAGGTAATCAAACCATCAAAGCGAAATGGCAACCTAGCGAAGCGTGCAGCCCATACATGGATGATGAAGGGCGAGTGCTTCACAAAGCCTTAGCTGACAATGTGGTTCGCCGTATAGGCGACCAGCCAGCTAAAGTGATGGCTAATAAGCAGCAACAAAAGAAACAATTCGCTCCACTACCATACAATCTATCAGCGTTACAAATTGATGCCGCAAAAGCATTTAATATGAATGCGAAACAAGTACTGGATACATGCCAAAGCCTTTACGAAAAGCACAAACTTATTACCTATCCTCGTTCAGATTGCCGTTACTTGCCTAGCGAACATTTTCAGCAAGCGACAAGCATTATCTCAGCCATTTCAGCAAGCGAGAACAAATATCAACAAGCGTGCAAAGGCGCTGACAGAAAACGCAAAAGTAAAGCATTCAACGATGTTAATGTTGGTGCTCACCATGCTATCGTCCCAACCGAGAAAGTCGCTAAGTTAACTGCTCTGTCAAAATGGGAATTACAAATATACGAACAAATATGTGGTAATTACCTAAGTCAATTTTATCCACCGTATGTATATCAACAGGGCAAGCTGGAGTTAACCATTGCCGGAGGGATGTTTGTCGCCACCAGTAAAATAACCATAGATTTGGGCTATAAAGCGTTATTTGCAAATCAGCAAACTCAAGCGAAACAAGAAGAGCGAGATGATAATGAAGCAAGCAACGCAAGTGATTTTAGCCACTTAAGTGTTGGTGATGAGTTATGGTGTAAGCACGGCGAACTACTCGCCAAACAAACGCAACCGCCAGCAGCTTTCACCGATGCTACATTATTGCAGGCGATGACCGGTATTGCCCGCTTTGTCAACGATCCCAGCATCAAAGCGATTTTAAAAGAAACGGATGGTTTAGGCACCGAAGCAACGCGTGCAGGGATAATGGAGTTATTGTTTAAGCGAGGTTATTTACAACGTCAAGGTAAGGCCATCAAAGCGACCGATGTCGGCAAAGCGCTGATCAACGCATTACCCGCCATGGCCACAAAGCCAGATTTGACCGCCAAGTGGGAAGCGGATCTAACAGCCATCGTCGACAAAAAAATGAGCTACCAGCAATTCATGCAACCACTAACAGAACAAATACGCCAGTTTATTGAGCTTAGTCATCAACAAGACTTTTCGGGTTTACCGAACAAGCCATTTAAAGCAAATAAACGTCGTCGTTCTCAAGCGTCACCAAGCAAAAAGTCCCGCTCGACCACGAACAGAAAAAAGTCAGCAAAAATGAGCTAGGGTCTGTTGATTTAGTTACTAAAAAAACGCTCCACAATCCAGATATAGCCGAGTCCACCTAAGTAAACACCAACGATACCCATCACCCCCGATAGTACGGGCGGCGCAGGAATGGGTAATTTTAGAAAGGAAAATAACACCCCAACAATAAAACCAGCGAGTAACGCCAATAACACTTCTTGAACCATGCTGCTCTCCAATTATGCCTGAATCAGCATTAAGTTTAGACGCTATCAGAAAATTCGGTGGCTAGATTGCTGGTAAAAGCCTGCGGATACTTTTATTTTTAGGTGATTTGCCGTAACCTCACAAAAAACACAATAATATTGACGCAGATGAGCCTCGATAAAGCCCCTAAACACATTCAATTAGCCGTTGATTTAATTCAAATACTCGAAGACAATCAAGTAAACGAGCAAGTCGTTTTAGATGCATTACAGATTGTCATCAACGACTATCAACATAAGTTAACCATCAAGCAAAGCAAACACGAAGTAACAACTAACAATGACAATGACAATAAATAGTTGAGGCTCATATCAAAAACCTAACCAAATCATTACTAACGCTTTGGCTAACCGGTGTCCTCGTTGATATGCCACTTAGTGCAACAGAGGATACTGTCTTTACCTATCGTAACTCAGATGGCGTCGTCGCTTTTTCTGATATGGAACCTTTAGATCGGCCGTATAGACAAATCCGTGTAGGTTGCTATGCCTGTAAAGTCAGCTCGAAAGTTAATTGGCATACAACGCCTCTTAATCGTTTTGCCTATGCCAATGAGATAACCAAGCAAGCTAAACAACACCAGGTAGATGTAGCCCTTGTTCGAGCGATTATTCACGCCGAATCGCACTTCAAAGAGGATGCCATATCAAGAGTTGGCGCCCTAGGGCTGATGCAGTTGATGCCAGAAACGGCGAAAGAACTTGGCGTAACAAACGCTTTAGATGCCGAACAAAATATCGCCGGAGGAGTGAAGCACCTTGCCAAATTATTACAAAAATACCAAGGTAATATTGCGCTCACCGCTGCAGCCTACAATGCAGGCGAAGGGACAATAGCCAAATACAACGGCATCCCACCTTTTGCAGAAACGCTTGCCTATATCAGTCGAGTTGAAATTTTACGGCAACGTTACCAACAGGGTTAACGATGACGACAACACCGCCCTAGTGCGCATATAATCGTTAGCCTTGTTAAGCCCTATCAATACCGACCAAAAGAATTTATAAGATCATTTTACCTGATCTTATTCTTGTTAAACTCATTCTCCTTAACCCACAATCCTTGGCTCCATCCTCCAAAAGCTCGGGGAACTTTAGTTACGTGTATCAGTCAAAGGGAACGCTGATGTATCGTTCATGATTGATATCATCGAAGCTGTCGATAGCGATTGTTCTACCCAGCGGAGTTATCAAATGAAATTGTCACCTATTATCCCTACACTTATTGCCCTTACCTTAAGCGCCTGTGCCAGCAATTATGCTCACAACAGCAACCTTGTAAACGACACCAGCGAGCGCCAGCAAATCAGTAAAGTCTGTTTTGCATCAAATCTCGATGCGTGGCACCAGATAAAATCTGCCAGCCATAACAGTATTATTGTCGAAGACCAACAACAAACTTACCAACTCAATTTAATAGGGTCATGCGATCCTAAATGGCCGGATTTTAGAGTGAACACAATCAGTCGTAGTGCCGCTAATTGTTTAAGTCGTGGCGATAAAATCATCACTAATGCCTATTATGACGGCTACAAAAGCTGTGTTATATCAAGCATTCATGTATGGCAACCAAATCCATCTGCTGAGGTAACGGCTACGTTTGAACAAGCAAGCTCAACTCAAGCTAGGTTTTTACAATGAACGCCAACAATGAAATTAACGGCAAAGGGTTAGAACGGCTAAAACGACTTCGTTAGGTTATTGGTTACGTTAATCGCCGCTAATCTTTAATCGACATCGTTTCGTATAACCAGTAATCGAAGATTTGTTGGCAATGATGAGATAGGAACACATGGTTAATTGGCGATTAATATTAAATGGCTTAGCATTCAATGCGGTTTGGCTCGCAGCACTGGCCATAAAGTCGATTCCCCTTGCGGTCACACTAATGATGATTTGGCTAATCGTCGAATCAAAACAAGTAAAACAGCATTGGCGTTACCTTGTGATTTTGCTATCGTGCGGGCTACTTATCGATAGTGGTTTATTCTTGCTTGGCTGGATGGAGTTTCAAGCTGACATACTCCCTGCAAGCATTTTATTATTGATTTGGCTCGCCTTCAGCTTCTTTACCACGTACTTTTTTGATGCGACTAACTTTTCTTGGCCATCGCTGGCTTTGTTGTCGGTGGTAGGTGGCCCATCGAGTTATCTCGCCGCTCATTCACTCGGTGCGGTGCACATCAATTGGCAACAAGTCGGCTTTACAACCGCCTTCATCGTCTTCTGGTTCGTCGTTCTTCCGCTCGCCGCCAATATGTTTAGGAGCTTATCATGCAAAAAAGATATCCGCTATTAGCACTCGTTATTATCGCTGCGATTATCGCGTCGTTTTCAATTTCCGCGTCAACATCAACGCAATGGAAACAAGTTGGTGATGCTAAACTGAAAGTTATGTTTTGGGATGTATATACAGCTCGCCTCTATACCGAAACTGGCAAATTTGACGGTATTCAAGGTCCGTTAAAATTACACCTTACCTATCATATTGATATCGACGCCGATGAACTTGCCGAAGAAACCGGGAAACAGTGGCGAAAAATGAACTTTAAGCATCCAGACGACAGCGCTTGGGTTGCAGAGCTTCATCAGATTTTTCCAAGCTTAAAACGCTACGACAGCCTGACCCTCATTCTCGATGAACAAGGTCAAGGTAAGCTACTACACAACAATCAACCACACCATGATTTTGAACCCAGTGTGCAACTGCAACAATTTTTAGCCATTTGGTTATCGAAAAGAAGCACACGCCCAGATTTAGTCGCCGAGCTAACTGGCCAAAGATAATAAATATGACGACGCACCAAGGACCCTGTTATGTTAAAACCATTAATGATCGCCGCGCTAAGTTTGCTGTTACTTGCCTGTTCATCGAGTGACTTAAGCGAATACAAAAACACCACGCCAGAATTTAAACTGGAAACCTTCTTCAATGGCAAAGTAATAGGGTATGGCTTAGTAACGGGCTTTAGCGATGAGGTAACGCGACGTTTTGTTGTCGATATCGACGCATCATGGCAAGGCAACAAAGGCACTCTTGATGAGTACTTCACGTACAATGACGGTGAAAAGCAGTTTCGCCAATGGCGCATAACTAAGGTCGACGACACCCGTTATCAAGGCGAAGCCGATGATATTATCGGCACGGCAACAGGGCAACGTTCAGGCGCTGTCATTCATTGGCAATACGACATGGAGCTAACGGTTGATGGCAGTGACTATCAAGTGACATTCGACGACACCATGGTGCTGATAGATGATAAACACATGATCAACAAAGCTAAAATTTATAAATTCGGCCTCAATGTTGGTAACGTGACACTATTCTTCGAAAAGCTCGACTAAAGCAACCAAGCACAAAGTGACGATCTGAGCTGATTGCTCTTTCACAGCTTGCAGTCGTGGTTTTTTCGTCTATTTTTGATACAGACATTTCTCTTCGGTAATGGTAGCATCGGTGTTCATTAATAAAATAATAACAATTACATAGGAAGGATTATGGGCGCACCTCGTGAACACTTCAGTTCGAAGCTTGGTTTTATTCTCGCCGCGGCAGGCTCTGCAGTGGGGATCGGAAACATTGTCGGTTTTCCCGTAAATGCCGCAAAAAATGGTGGCGGTGCCTTTTTGCTGATGTACGCAATTTTCGTTTTTGCCATTTGTCTGCCAGTTATGATGGCAGAAATGGCTATTGGCCGTAAAACAGCAAAAAACCCTGTGGGTGCCTACAAAGCACTTGCTGGTGACAATTCAAAATGGCGCTTTGCCGGCTTATTAAGCATTATTACCCCATTTATGATCGCGGTATTTTATACGGTGCTGACCATTTGGATTTTCGTTTATTTGGCCATGAGTGTATCAGGGCAACTTGACTATTTAGCAAGTAATATCGGCTTCAACGAGATCATCAACAATCCATACTATTTATTCTCAGCAATGATTGCTGTCGGAGCATTAATCGCCATCATTTTAAAATCAGGCGTGAAAGATGGTATTGAGCGTGCGGCACGCATCATGATGCCTGCACTATTTGTTATGTTGCTATTACTCGTGGCATTCGTACTCACGTTAGATAACGCCATCAGTGGTCTCGCGTTTTACCTTATCCCAGAAGTCGATAAAATCACCCCTGCGGTTGTTAGCGGTGCCTTATCGCAAGCATTCTTTTCGCTATCGTTAGGTATGGGTATTTTAATCACCTACGGTTCATATATTTCAAAGAAAACCGACATCGAAGGCTCTGCAAAACTTGTTGCGATTACCGATACCAGTGTCGCATTTATCGCCGGCTTGATGGTATTACCAGCGATTTTTTCGTTTAACCCAAATGTTAACCCAGATGAGCTAAGTGACAGTTCCGTGTCGATGATCTTCGTATTTTTACCGAAAATCTTCCTCGCATTACAAGCCACGGTCGGTTACTTTTTTGCTAGCGTAATCGCGTCGGTATTTTTCTTATTGGTATTTTTCGCTGCGCTTACCTCACTGGTTTCAATTCTAGAAGTGCCAGTGTCGTACTTAATCGATGAGCGCAAACAAACTCGAAATACCGCGTTACGCAATATCTTTATTGTTGGTGGTGTATCTGCTGTGTTAGCCACATTAAGCTTTGGTATGGTTGAGTTTTTAACCAAGTTTGTAAGCTACGGCGGTGCTAACAAGTCGTTATTCGATGTTATTTACGATATATTTTACGACACGATTTTACCGCTAAATGGCTTGTTGATTTGCTTATTCGTTGTTTATCGTTGGAAAAAGCACAACTTAAACGCCGAGCTTAGTGAAGGTAATAAAAGCTTTGGCAGCAGTATGTTAGCTAAGTATGTAGACTTCTCATTGGGTACCTTTATCCCAGTTATATTGGCGCTAATATTTATCAATACCATCGCCAAAATTTACTTTGGTTATAGTGTGTTTGGCCTATAAGCCAATTCCAATAACAACAATTAAACCCGGTTTAGCATAGGCGCACCGGGTTTTTTATTGCCATTTCCGTTACAATATTCTGCATATATTCAAATTCATACGTACAAACAAAGAGAAACCAAATGAAGGTGCAAGAGTTGCTGCAACTTATCGACTTAAGCGATATTGATGACCACGAGTGTGGTCGGTTATTTCATGGTCGTGGTCACGCCTATCCCGGCTATGAGCATATCAATATCGATTATTTCCCGCCGATGTTATTAATCACCGTCTACCAAGAAACTGACGCCGATTTCTTACAGCAACTGAGCGAGCAACTGCATAGCAGTATCAACAGATGCAATTCAGTTAAAGTACAATATCGCTGTCGACCAAAAGCGCCATTTGCTACCTTAGTTGGTGAGTCTATTGAGTCATTAGTTGCGATAGAGCATGGCCTTAAATTTCAACTGCATTTTAGTGAGAACCAAAATTTTGGCTTATTTCTCGACATGCGAAATGGTCGTCGCTATGTCCTTGAACATAGCGAGGGCAAAAGCGTGCTTAATCTATTCGCTTATACGTGTGCTTTTTCAGTCGCAGCTATCGCTGGCAATGCCGCAAAGGTGGTCAATATTGATATTAGTAAAGCTGCGCTTAGCAAAGGTCGTGATAACCACCGTCTTAACAAGCACCCGCTAGAGAAAGTCCGCTTTGAAGGCGTGGATATATTTAAATCATACAATCGCTTAAAGAAGCACGGCCCTTATGATTTGTTAATTGCTGATCCTCCGTCATTTCAAAAAGGCAGTATCGATGTTAAGCGCGATTATCCCAAAATCATTCGCCGCCTTGACCAATTCATGGCGGAAGATGGCTTATTGATGCTGTGCCTGAACTCACCCGATTTAAGTGAAGAATTCCTGTTTTCAATGATGAACGAATACAGCCCTAACAGTGAATTTGTCGAGCATATAGAGCCACCAGCAGTATTCAAAGAAGCTTATACAGGCAAAGGATTAAAAGTCTTAGTGTTTCGCTATAAAAAATAACCATACATAGCGAAGTTAATTGCGACAACGATGTCAACGGGCGGATTTAGTAGGCTGAGAACAACTAAAGCCGCCACAACAATCATAGGCAAGTCGAACTCACCAAATAACACGAACAGCTAATAAAATTAGAACCAGCCCAGTGATCCGTTCAAGGTAATGTGCGTTATCCCGTAACCGCTGCAACATCGCCCCACGTGAGAGTCCCCAAGCAACCAAACAATACCAAAGCGTATCGATCACACCAACCGTTGCCACCATAATGCTCTGTTGCAATAACGTGGCATGGCTGTCAACAAATTGACTGAACAACGCGAGAAAAAACAGCGCTAACTTAGGGTTTAAAAACGCAATAAAAAAACCATCGCGCCAGCCATTTACCTTGCTTGTCACAACAGGTTCTTCGGCGTCATGCTTAGCGATGATATTGCCACGATGGCTAGTCAACGATTTATAAGCCAGATATAGCAAAAACAACGCACCGCTGTATTGAATGATGTTAAAAACGGTCTCAGATTGGACAATCACCAGGCCGATACCAGTCACCGCGATAGCCGCATACAAAGCAACCCCCAAGCCATGAGCAACAGCCGTACTCAATCCCCCTGTACGCCCCGCGTTAATGGTGTTACGAACGACAAGGGCCAATGAGGGTCCTGGTGAAAGCGCACCTAAAATACAAACCAACACCAACGATAACCATAAATCGAATGCCATTAATCCTCCATGACTTATTTAAAAACATACACATAAACATCTAATAAATAGAGAGTATTGACCACCGACGCAATCCGTTTGATAAAAACACCATCATACGACCCTACCCATGTTGCACATTAGAACAGACATTCAGCAAAACGTGGATAACGACTAATAAATGGCCATTTTCACCAACAATGCCTCTTTCTTTTATGGCGATCCAAAATAAAACCATTATTTACAAACACTTACCAACTGGCACTCACTTTGCATTATTGCATCAATAACAAAATATATGATGACAATTTAACTTATTAAGAGGTAAAAAAACTATGGCACAAACTATTTCTGTAATCCGCACACTTGTTGGTGCTATCTGCTTATTAATTGGTATCGCTTTTATTGTCTTACCTGGTCCTGCGATTATCTTTATTCCGGCTGGATTATTATTACTCAGTGAGCAATTCCCTATCGCCGAGCAGTGGTTAAAACAATACATGCGTTACACACGTAAAGCGGCAAACCAAACGGATCGCATGATAAAAAATGCTAAACAGCGCTGGCTTCAGCGTAAGTGGGTATAACGCCAATGCATTCTCACAATGCCCGAGCAGATAATAAAACGCCGCATTTTGATGCGGCGTTTTATTATCTGCGAAGACTGTTAAGTGCTATGACTAAAAGACACTAAGCTTCAACATTCAACAATAAGCAAAAGGCTGTTACGCGGTGTAGTTAAGCGACGCGATAAGCACCTTTCATGTCGTGATAGTCACCAATAATATTGTCGATGGTTTGCTGATCATAGGCTCGTAACCCACTCAACACCATGTATTTAATACCATGACCTACGACCTCACCATCGGCGATTAAATCAAACTTTAATTTAGCTTGGCCACGCTTGCCATCAACACTTAAGGTGGTTTCATCAGCATCAAATTGCAATGATAACTGCTGCATATCGACGCGGTCTAAACAGATTTCCATGCTCTCGTACATGATCATAGGTCGAGTGGGATTGATCATGACCTGATTTTCACGCATCAGATCACATAATATTTTCGGGAATGTTTGGCCTGAAAAGCCCACATAAGAGCGGATAAGCGATTCAATTAATGTTGAACATTGGCTGTGTTCACCATCACCAGCATAGCTTAAGTATTCTTTACCATTATCATCATTGATCGTTGCACTAGACTGATGTTCTATCGGGAAATTAAGTTGCACATCTTCGGTAACCATACCCGAAAAGGTAAAGTTCATTCGCTGCTGCAAACCAGACTTTTGCAAAATGATGGCAAACAACAAGTCACCGGGAACACAAAAACGCTTTGCATCAACATTGTGAATAGGATTGAAATCATCAGCAATTTGCTTGGCAAAATCGCTGGCTTGTTGACGCGTGAAGCTTATCTTTTGATTATCTTCGCTGTAGTATTGCTCAATAAACATCGGTTACCTGTTGTTATTGTCTGTTTTCTATGCGCTGCTAGTGTAGCAATGTTAGAAAATGAAATCATCGACAAAACAACTAATAAGACCAGCGCAAAAAAACAGCAAAAGAAAGGTAGCAAGGCGTCTATAGACCCGCTAACTGCAGTTTTTTATTACGACTTAAACGCTTGATGGCGGCTTCGCGCTTACTTGCTGACGAGCGGCACGGATAAGATTCCGAATACACTAAAGTAACCGGTAAACGGACTCGCGTGTATTTCGCTGCAAGTTTTCCTCCAGCGTTATGTTCCGCTAAGCGACGAGTTAAATTGGTGGTTATACCTGCGTATAAGCTATTGTCGGCACATTGCAACAAATAAACATACCAAACAGGTTCAGATGTTGTTATCGTATCAGTCACGTTGATCATTGGTTGTGTTACAGCACCTGCAACTATACTGGCTAGCATCGATACAAAGCAAATGCGTTTTTTAGAAATTAATCACAATTTAAAAATTGATATGCAAGCGATCGAATTGCAGATGATCCGAGCCCAAGGCAGTGGTGGTCAAAATGTCAATAAAGTTTCCTCGGCTATCCACCTTCGTTGCGATTTGCACAAAGCAAACATTAGCGATGATATGCTCAATAAAATCCTTGCTCTTAATGATAAGCGGATCAGCAAAGATGGTATTATCATTATCAAAGCACAAAATTTTCGAACCCAAGAGAAAAATCGGGACGATGCCATAGAGCGCTTGATAGCAATGCTTAAGCCTGTCACACTGTTCAGTAAAGTACGGCGGCAAACCAAGCCAACTCGCTCGTCACAGCGTAAACGCTTAGACAAAAAAAAGGCGCATAGTCAATTGAAGTCAAGCCGCGGCAAAATTCGTATTTAATTCTCACCTTTAATAAGCTAATTTTATTATGACGACAACTTCATGTACCGGACACTTAAGTAAAATGGTGTCGCATTTACAAGATGGTATAGCCCATTATCAACTTCCGGTTGGTGATACCTTAATCGATATGAATAAGCTGATTGGCAAGCATTTAACGCTTGAGCATACCGGTAATATCAACTGCCAAGAGTGCGGTAAAAAAACCAAAAAGAGCTATTCACAAGGTTTTTGCTACCCCTGTATGAGCAAATTAGCCAAGTGCGACATGTGTATTATGAAACCTGAAACCTGTCACTTTGCCGAAGGTACTTGTCGTGAGCCTGAGTGGGCTGAGCAACATTGTATGGTTGATCATTATGTTTATCTAGCCAATACCACAGCCATTAAAGTTGGCATTACCCGTCATACTCAAATTCCAACCCGTTGGATAGATCAAGGTGCTAATCAAGCTCTCCCTATATTCAAGGTAAGTACTCGCTTACAGTCTGGTTTGGTTGAAACCGCTCTCGCTGAATTCATTAGTGACAAAACCAATTGGCGCAATATGTTAAAAGGTAAAGCAGAGCCTATCGATTTACAGCAAAAAGCTGGTGAATTAATTCCAAAAATTGCCGAAAAATTAGCGGAATTGCAGCTAACCTATGGTGCTGATGCGGTAGTGCAATTGAATGAGGATGTGGTGGACATCGATTACCCGGTGGCCGAATACCCAAGTAAAATAAGCTCGTTCAATTTCGACAAGAACCCTGTCGTCGCCGGTACGCTGACAGGGATCAAAGGCCAATACTTATATTTTGATACTGGAGTGATTAATATTCGTAAGTTCACTTCATATGAAGTGACTGCGACCTTTTAATCACATTACCAATTGTGACGTCATCGCGCATTCCATAAATGCGCGTTAATGCGCTTTGCTTATTTGGGATCAAAAACGATAACAGGCTGTGGTGTTAAGCAAACTCGCACTTTAGCGCCTATGGTCAAGACAATATGTGCCGGCACCCAAACTTCTACCTGGCAATCGGCTAACGCGATCGTTGCCCGATAACCATCATCTCTAAATTGAAAGTCGACAATATAACCGTTGCTTTGCTGATTTTCCGCTTCGGCTACCTGCAAGTCAAACTGATGAGGTCGAATAAATAACTCAACCTGCTCATTGGCTACTAAAGGCCTATTGGTTTGTAAGTGAAGATCCGTACCTAATGGGCAATTAACCGTTAGATCAGCATTTACTTGCGCTGCTATGACACTGCCTTTACCAAGGAAGTCGGCAACAAATCGATGGGCAGGATTTTGATATAACGTCTGTGGTACACCCGTTTGCACAATACGCCCCTCATTGAGTAACGCCATACTATCGGCAAGTGCAAACGCTTCTTCTTTGGCATGAGTAACAAATACCGCGGCAATGTTGCGCTTTTTTAATATTTGGCGAATGTCTTTTATCAGTGGTAAACGCAACTGCGAGTCAATATTTGAAAATGGCTCATCAAGTAATAACACCTTAGGGTCACGTGCTAGGGCTCTGGCAATGGCAACACGCTGCTGCTGGCCACCAGAAAGTTGATGAATATAGCGCTGCTGATAACCTGATAGCTCGACTAAGTCGAGTAACTCATCGACGATGCGTTGTTGCTCAGCTTTACTTTTATCGGCAATGCCAAAGGCAATATTCGCCGCCACTGACAAATGAGGAAATAACGCGTAATCTTGAAAAATCATGCCCAGATCACGCTTATCACTGGTCACCGCAATATTGGCATCGCAATCGAGTAACAGTCGCCCAGCTAAATGAATGCTCCCTTGTTGGCAATCAATTAAGCCTGCAATGACTTTTAGTAATGTCGTTTTACCGCAACCGCTCGGGCCAAGCAAACACATGATTTCACCGGCTTTAAGATCAAGCGATACCTGTTCTAGCACTTTCGATTGCTGATACGAACAGCAAACGTTTTTGATGGCTAATAAGCTATTTTTCGTGGCCGTCGATGACGAATGTTCAATAGACATAAATGTTACTGCTGCTCCATGCTACGGTTAAGCAAAATAATAGGAACTAAACCGGCGATAATAATTGAAATGGCTGCCATTGAGGCGAGCTCAAGTTGTTCATCAGAGACATACTGAAATACGTAAGTCGCTAACGTATCATAATTAAACGGGCGCAACAGTAAAGCAGCCGGCAACTCTTTCATCGCCTCAATAAACACCAATAACATCGCTACTAGTGCACCACGCTTTAATAATGGCAAATGCACAGCTGATAAGGTTTGCCAACGATTTTTACCGAGCATGTAAGATGCCTGATCAAGCGATGGTGGCATGCGCTCATAACTCGACTCAATCGCGCCGATGGCGACTGCGCTAAAGCGAATAACATAGGCAAAGCCAATAGCAAACACAGTGCCTGTTAAGATAAGACCAACAGGGTCTATACCAAGTTGGCGTAAATAATGATTAATACCATGATCAACAACGGTGAGTGGGATCAACACCGCGATAGCCAATACCGTACCAGGCATGGCATAACCACTACTTGCCAAACGCATCGGCAATAGTGAACCCAGCCGATTACCATGGCTGTCTTGACTGAATCGTTTGAGCACCACCAAAACCAGTGCGACAACAAGGCAAATTAATGCCACGCTAAAACTTAACGATAAGCTATTTAAACCAAATTGAAAAAAGTCGCTATTCCAAGCTTGCGCCCGGTATAGATAAGCAAACCGCAACAAATAAGCGACAGGTACAATAAATCCAGCGCTTAACACCAAAAAACAGGCACTGAACGCCAGCGCGTTGGCGCTACCTGACAATTGCTTTAATGGATGCTTTTGCTGTTGTTGATAACTGCGTTGCTGTTTGCGTGAAAAGCGCTCTAGCGAGATTAACAACAGTACTATCACCAGCATAATTACCGATATCTTCGCCGCTGCAGTCAAACTACCGTAATTTAACCAAGTATCATATACCGCGGTGGTTAACGTATTTACTGCAAAATAATTTACCGTAGCAAAATCCGCTAGAGTTTCCATCGCCACTAATGCTGCCGACACCGCAATGGCCGGTCTTGCCAAAGGCATCGACACTTGCCAAAAAATTTGGCGTCGGCTTTTACCCAACATACTCGCGGCGTGAGACAAACTTTGCGATTGCTCTTTAAAAGCGGTTTTGACAATTAAAAATACGTAAGGAAATAATACCAACGCTAATACAAATGCAGCGCCGCCTAAGGTGCGAATATCAAAAAAGTAATAATCGGCTTTATTTTGCCAGTCAAATAACTGACGCAAGAAGCGCTGTACAGGGCCTGCGTACTCAAACCAATCGGTATAAATATACGCCATCACATAAGATGGCATCGCTAACGGCAGTAACAGCCCCCAATTAAAAAAGCGGGCTCCGGAGAATTGATAATTGGCCAACAAATACGCCAACGGTACGCCAATGAGCAAACACAGAAGGACAACCAACGTAATGAGCAATAAGGTATTACCGATATAATCAAATAATACGGTATCAAACAGGTGGGAGAATATCTCGGTTTCAACCACTAACGACTGCAGTGCTATGGCGACCAGCGGGGTGATCAATATGGCGGCAAGTACATAGGCGCTTATCGCCCAAGGAGAATGCCATTTAGGTGCTAACACGTGGTTCTCTTAACATTACTGTAATAGGGTAAATCAGTGTACGCTAAATGTAAGGCGCTTCTGACATCATTATCGACGAAATAAGGCGCAATAAATGCGCCTTATCAATATCTGCATAGTACGAAACTCGTCGTTACAGATCAAATTTCACTTCATCTAATAGCTTTATCGCCGTCGCACGATGCTTGACAATTTCAGACAAGGCGATGCTATCTTCCTTAAAGTCACCCCAAGATGCCACCATCTGAGATGCTTTGACATTAGGATTTACTGGGTATTCCATATTTACCTCAGCATAATCTTGCTGTGCTTGTGCCGAAGATAAAAACTCAATTAAGGCAATTGCATGCTGCTTGTTTGGCGCGTGTTTTGTCATAGCGACACCACTAACATTGATATGCGAGCCACGATCTTGTTGGTTCGGGAATAAAATATTTACCGAGTCAGCCCATACTTTTTGCTCTGGATCTAACAACATTTTACCAAAATAGTAACTATTACCAATCGCTAGATCACATTCACCTTCTTTAATTGCACGAACTTGGGCGCGATCATTACCTTGCGGTTTGCGTGCTTGATTTGCCTTCAAACCTTCTAGCCAGGTTTTGGTATCCGCTTCACCGTGATGAGCAATCATCGATGCAACAAGGCCAAGGTTGTATGGGTGCTTACCACTGCGCATACAAATTTTTCCTTGGTACTCAGGGTTAGCAAGTGCCTCGTAGCTGATATCTTGCAAGTCAGCTAAACGTGCTTTCGATGCATAGACATTGCGTACACGCTTGGTTAATGCATACCAATGGTGTTGTTCATCGCGAAACTGTGCAGGAATATTGGTATCTAGCACATCACTTTCGACCACTTGGCTTAGACCTGACTCGGTCATTTCCATTAAACGAGCAAAATCAGACGTTAATAAAATATCGGCTGGAGAATATTCACCTTCTTTTTTAAGCTTTTCAACTAAGCCCGATTTTGCATAAACGATGTTGGCGGTAATACCTGTTTGCTCTGTGAATTTCGCTAAAATTGGCTCAATAAGAAACGGTTGGCGGTAAGAATAAATATTAACTTCTTTCGTTTCGACTTGCTGCGCTTGTTCAGCTTTAGGTTGCTTACCGGTCTGCGACTGTTCTGCTGGTGAACAGCCCAATAACGTTGCCACCATAGACAACACGACGATTGTTGCTTTTTTCATTGTGATACCTTTCGCTCGAGTAACCGCCTTAAGTCATACTAATTCAGGCGCAAATAATAATAGTTCTCATTTGCGATTATACCGATAATTAACCAGAATAAAATAAATTTATTTAATTAAAGCAAATATCCTAAATAAAGCTGTGGTTTAGCAAGATATGGATTAAGATAAACACAATCATTTAACCCCTAAATTTTAGATACGCTGTTAACTTAACTTTTATAACTCAGCTAACCGACAATCACTTTTACGGCATATTATGAAAACCTTTTTAACTACCTCATTCACCACGCTATCTTTGTTACTATTAACATCTTGTTCAAATGAAGAAGCTCAGCCAGTACAACAAATTAGCCCTGCTGCGGCTGAAGCCACCTCGACAGAGTCGATAAGCCAACAGTTGGCGCAACTATTTGACGATTATTTTAATGATTCGTTAGCTCTTAATCCGGTGTCTGCTGTCTATCTTGGCGACTATCAATATAATGACCGCTTTAATCCACCAATTTCCAAAGAATCGATCGCGGCCAAACTAGCGCTAGAGAAAAAGTATTTAGCAAAATTAGCTTCCATTGATGCTGCTAAACTGTCCGGCCAAGACTTACTCAGTTATCAAATTTTTGAACGTGACCGTAAGCTCAATATCAAAGGTTTTGAGTTTAATGGCTATATGTTGCCACTAAACCAAATGTATGGCGTCCATAATAGCTTTGCAGCGCTTAGTTCAGGACAAAGTGCTCAGCCATTTAACACCATAAAGGATTATCAAGACTTCGTAAAACGTGCCCATGGTTTTACTGATTACATGGACAGTGCTATAGCCGCCATGCGCGAAGGCATGCAAAAAGGTATGGTATTACCTAAAGCCATCGTCGCTAAAGTAATCCCGCAAATGAGAGCGCACCAAGTCGATAACATTGAAGACAGCGTTTTTTGGGGGCCGGTGACAATGCTTGCTGATAAATCCTTCAGCGCCGATGAAAAACAACAAATTGAGAATGATTATCGTCAGCTGATCAGCAACACCCTGATACCAACATTTACCAAGTTTGCTGAGTTTTTAGAAAACGAATATATGCCTGTTGCACGTGATAGCGTTGGTTTATCAGCATTACCAAACGGCGAGGCATGGTACCAGCATCAAATTGAAGTAAACACCACTCTGCCACTATCGGCTGCTGAGCTACATGAATATGGTAAGCAAGAAGTTGCTCGCATTCTAAGCGAAATGAACAAGGTCAAACAACAAGTTAACTTTGATGGTGACCTACCAGCATTCTTTGAGTTTTTAAAAACCGATCCGCAGTTTTATTGGAATAACGAGCAAGATGTTGTCGATGCCTATGTTGCCATACGTGACAAAATTGATGCGCGTCTACCGAAACTTTTTGAAGTTTTTCCTAAAGCTAACTACGAAGTGCGCCCTGTAGAAGCATTCCGCGCGACTTCAAGCGCCGGCGCCAGTTATCAAGCACCAGCACCAGATGGCTCGCGTCCAGGCATTTTCTACATCAACACCCACAACTTAAAAGCTCAGCCTAAATTTATTTTAGAAACGTTAAGTATTCATGAAGCGTCACCTGGCCATCACTTCCAAATTTCGATTCAGCAAGAAGTGAAAGGCTTACCTAAGTTTAGAAAATTTGGTGGCTATACCGTGTTTGTTGAAGGTTGGGCACTTTATGCTGAAAGCTTAGGTAAAGAGATCGGCATGTTCACCGACCCATATCAATGGTATGGCCGTTTATCCGATGAGCAGTTGCGAGCGATGCGCTTGGTTGTCGATACCGGCTTACACGCATTTGGTTGGACTCGTGAGCAGGCGATTCAATATATGGTGGACAACTCTTCATTAGCATTAAGTGATATCACCTCGGAAGTGGAACGTTACATATCCATTCCAGGACAGGCGCTAGCGTACAAAACAGGTCAGCGTGCGATTCGTGACATGCGTAACAAAGCTGAAGCGCAATTAGGTGATAAGTTTGATATTCGTAAATTCCATACGCAAATCTTGACCGATGGCGCGTTACCCATGCCGGTATTAGCCAAAAAGATCGATGCATGGATCGACTCACAAAAATAATAGCCCGTGTTCGTTAACCAATGTTTATAGGTCACATTGACTCATTAGTGTGATATCAGCATTAAAAAACAACCAAAATTAAAGAGCTCCCGATTATTCAGGAGCTTTTTTTTTGTCTCATTTTTAACGCCATTGCTCGTCCGATTGATTACCCTATTCACTCCCTCATTAATCCCCCCATCAAGAGTAAATAACATGTAAACAACCCAATTTACCTCATCAACATCCATCACCGACAAAACAACATCATGTCGACAAAATTGATAAAAGCATTGGGAAATGTAAATAAATTTATAATTATTTACACATCGCGGGTTGTAAATGAAATGTGAACTCGATATAAACAAAAGACGCACATAAAAATAATAATAACGTGCCGGACTTACAATAAGACGCCTTGGAATAAGTCTCTGATCTAAAAATAATAAGTAGGAATTAGTTTATGTCTCAATCATTCAAGTTACGTCATCTTACCCTTGCTGTTGGTATGGCGTTAGCAAGCCAACCAACGTGGGCTGCAGACGCTGAAGACAGCGCCGCAGATGAAAATATCGAACAAATTGTTGTCGTTGGTAGCCGTGCAGCACCACGTTCCGTCGCAGATTCTCCAGTACCGGTCGACGTGATCAGCAGCGATGAGCTCGCTAAATCAGGCTCAAGTGACATGCTTGATATGCTGCAAAGCAGCGTGCCGTCGTTCAACGTACGTGCACAGCCTATTTCAGATGCCGCAACGCTTATCCGCCCCGTCAACTTGCGCGGCCTATCATCTGACTCAACACTGGTATTGGTTAACGGCAAACGCCGTCACCGCGCTTCTGTTATCGCCTTCCAAGGTGGCGGTGTGAACGATGGTGCACAAGGTCCAGATATTTCAGTGATTCCAGCAGCGGCTCTTAAACAAGTGGAGGTTCTGCGTGATGGTGCATCGGCACAATATGGTTCTGATGCGATTGCCGGTGTAATGAACTTTATCCTGCGCGATGACAGCGAAGGTGGTTCAATCTCGGTTAAATACGGTGAATACGCCCAAGGCGATAACGGCGAAGACGGTGGCATGACCGTGATTGATGGTAACATCGGTTTACCATTTACCGATGACGGTTTCGCGAACTTTAGTTTCCAACTAAAAAACGCCGATCCTACCAGCCGCTCAGTACAGCGCCCTGATGCAGCCAACCTTATTGCTCAAGGTAATACCTCCGTTGCCGATCCGGCGCAAATTTGGGGTAACCCAGAAGTAAAAGACGACATCACCTTATTTGCCAATATTGGCTTAGAAGTTGCTAAAGGTACTGAAGCCTACCTATTTGGTAACTACGCAGAGCGTGATGTCACTGGTGGTTTTTACTACCGTAATCCACATAATCGCAGTAACGTCTATTCCGTTGATGGCGGTGAAACTTTATTGGTGGGCGATGTTGGCTTAGCTAATGGTGGTGAAGCAACGTGTGCGGTTGTACCAATCCCGAAAAATGCTGATGGCTCAGATGGCAATGTGTTAGAAACCGATGACTATGCAGCAATGGTTGCAGATCCAAACTGTTTCTCAATGAACCAAATATTCCCGGGCGGTTATACCCCGCAGTTTGGTGGCAACATCACAGATACGTCATTAACTGCCGGTGTCCGTGGTGATATTTATTCTGGTTGGTTAACCGATTGGAGCTTTGACCTAAGCGCCTCTGTAGGCCGCAACGAATCGGCTTTCTTATTGAAAAACAGTCTTAACCCATCATTAGGTTTGAGCACACCAACCGATTTTGAAACAGGCAAGTACATCCAGCTAGAGAAAACAGTTAACCTAGACCTTGTTCGTGCTTTTGATGTTGGTATGGCTGAAGATCTGAACCTAGCAATGGGTGCAGAGTGGCGTGAAGAAAGCTTTGAAATCGTTGCTGGTGAAGAATCGTCTTGGAAAGCCGGTCCATATGCGGCGCAAGGCTTTAACATTGGCTCACACGGTTTTAAAGGCTTTGGTCCCGAATCGCAAGGCGTTAATGTGCGTCGTAACGTAGCCTTATACATTGATGCTGAAACCTACCTAACCGAAACATGGATGGTTGGCGCAGCGTTGCGCTTTGAAGACTACAGTACCTTTGGTGATACGCTAGACTACAAACTGGCAACGCAACTTGAATTAACCGACAGCGTCTCGTTACGTGCATCACACAGCACCGGTTTTAGAGCACCTACTGTTGGTCAAGCGAACGTGGTTAACACGCAAACATCTATGGTGGAAGGTGAGCTTATCCAGTCATTCTTGGCGCCGCCAACCAACCCGCTATCGGCCTTCTACGGTGGTAAAGAGCTGACGCCTGAAGAGTCAACCTCGTTCTCTGCTGGTTTAGTATATCAGCAAGGTGATTTCTTTATGACCATCGATGGTTACAGCATTGAAGTGACGGATCGTTTAGCGCAATCAAGTCAAATTGATGTATTATCAAAAGATCATGCAGAGCTTCGCGCCCGTGGCGTTAGTAATCCAGGTCTTATTTCAGCGGTGACTTTCTTTAATAATGACTTTGATACCACCACAGAAGGTGTCGATGTGGTTGCTAACTACTCAACTGAGTTAATGGATGGCTATACCAAGTTCAGCTTGGCCTATAACTTCAATGACACAACGGTTGATAGTTTTAATCCAGAAACCACCAACGAAGGTAAAGTAAAACGCCTTGAAGACGGTATCCCTGCGCATCAAGCAACCTTTACGGTAAGTCAAAGCTGGGATCAAGTGAGTGCGTTTGTACGTATGAACGCGTTTGGTGAGTACTATGCAGTGCATGCTGATGACACCTCAGCTGGTTGGTCAGAAATGGCAGACTCGGCAGTGACCTTTGATGCCGAAGTAAGCTGGTATGCAACTGACGACATCACGGTAAGCTTTGGTGGTAGCAACATCTTTGACCAGGACGCGCAAGAACTGCAAAAAGGTGACGGTGGTGCTTACGGAATTGTAGGCGGTAAATACTATGAAAGTGGTCCATTTGATTATAATGGCTCATTCTACTACGTAAAAGCCAGCTACAGCTTCTAAACAAAGCGAAAATATCCTTTATTTCTAGGGATAAAAAACGGGATGGCCATATTGCCATCCCGTTTTATTTTTGCCTGCCTTCATTTTAATCATTGTCGCTAAAGATTAAGTCATCATGCGACGTCCGCAAAACACTATGGATTAAAATGAGTAAACGCCGCTTCAAATGCACTTTGTTGATATTGTTTTAAGCCAGTGTCGCGAAAATCAATAGTCACTTGCGCACGGTTTAATTTTTCTTTAATGATATTGGCGCGTGCCAACTCAACATTCAAACCATCAATCAACTGGATCGCAGCTTCCATTTTGAAACCTTGCGAGCCTCCAGCAAATTTGCCTTTGGTTGGGCGTTCTTTAATCACCACAGTATCAATTTTGTAATCTTCAACCAATTTGGCAAAAGTGAACTGGAATTTGCGAATATTTTCCGCATCAGCGCCTTTCTGCAAACTGATTTTTGGCACTCGCAAGTACGGAATATCATACAAGCCATTTTCTAATGCCACTAAGCAGACGATGGCATCATCGCCCTTAATTTCAACGCCACAAGTACGCATTTTATCTCCAATAGTTAGGTAACGGCGTGATTATAATCTAATATAGCCGCTAACTTAAGTATTTGCCTTCGCAGTTATTTATGGCAAGGTATCAATCACAAAACGATAATAAACTAGCATTAGGAAAACACACATGAAAAAACACCTGATCGCCAGTGCTATTTTAGCAGCACTTATGGGTTGTTCACCGGCAGATAAAGAGCAAACACAAACACAGGCGCTAACGCCAGCTGAAACGAGCACTGAAACGGCAAAAGTCAGCGACACAGCCAGCCAAGAACAAGCAAATCAAAAGTTTAGCGAATTTTCTAATGCCTTAATTGAGAAAATCTGGCAGCACAACCCAGGCTATGCCGTTTATGTTGGCTACTACAAATTCGATGATCAACTAAGCATTCCAAATACAGAAACCATGGCCAAAGATCTCGCCTTTGCTAAACAAACCTTAGCACAGCTTAATGCCATGGATGTCAATTTATTAAACGCCAGTAATGCCAGTGATTACTACATTTTGAAAAATTTTGTGGAATCGCAGATTTTTACCAGTGAAGAGTTAAAAAGCCACCAATGGAACCCTGCAAACTATAACGTCGCTGGTGTTTTTGGGGTGATTCTAAATACCGATTATAAAAATAAAGATGAACGCTTGCGCACCATTTACCGACGTATGGAAAATATTCCAGCCTACTACCAAGCAGCTCAAGCAAATATCACCACCCCAACCATTCCTCACACCGAGCTGGCTATTCAACAAAACCAAGGCGCCGCCGGGTTATTTACTGGCTCATTGCAACAAGCGGTTGATGAATCAGGTTTGACAGAGCAAGAAAAACAGCAGTTTAACGAGCGCATTGCACAATCAACCAAAGCGATTAACGATTACATTGCCTTTTTAACCAATAAACTTGCCAAAATTAAAGCCGATGGCAGCGCTAAAGATTTTCGTATTGGCGAAGACCTTTATGAGAAAAAGTTCAAACTCGACATTTATTCCGACTTAACTGCGAAACAGTTATATGACAAAGCAGTAAGTGAGAAAACTCGCGTACACGCAGAAATGATCAAGTTGACCGAGCAACTATGGCCAAAATATTTTAACGATGAGCCGATGCCAGAAGATAAGCTGGTTGCAGTGAAGAAATTAATTGATCACTTAAGTGTAAAACACGTCGCTCGTGATGAGTTTGTTAGTGCCATCAAAGCGCAAATCCCTGAACTTGAAAAGTTCGCCATGGAGAAAAACCTGCTTGAAATGGATCCTGACAAACCACTTGTTGTCCGTGAAACACCAGAATACATGCGTGGTTTTGCTGGTGCCTCAATCAGTGCTCCGGGTCCATACGATAGTGGCGCCAATACCTATTACAACGTTACACCATTAGATAATTTTAATGACGAGCAAGCCGAAAGCTACTTGCGCGAGTATAACCATTGGATTTTACAAATCTTAAATATTCATGAGGCGGTACCGGGTCATTACACGCAACTGGTGCACAGCAATAAATCAAAGTCATTAGTGAAATCAATTTTCGGTAATGGCGCCATGGTAGAAGGCTGGGCCGTTTACACTGAGCGCATGATGCTTGAAGAAGGCTATGGTGATTTTGAACCAGAGCTTTGGTTGATGTACTACAAGTGGAATATGCGGGTAATTATGAACTCGATCATTGACTATTCAATTCAAGTAAAAGGCATTGGCGAGCAACAAGCGATGGATATGATGATTAACGAAGCCTTCCAACAGCAAGCGGAAGCTAGCGGTAAGTGGCGTCGAGCAACGTTATCACAAGTACAGTTAACCAGTTACTTTACCGGGTATTCTGAAATTTATGCTCTGCGTGAAGAGCTAAAAGATAAACTTGGTGATAAATTTAACTTAACCGATTTTCATAATCAGTTTTTAAGTTATGGTAGCGCACCCGTGCCAATCATCCGTAAGATGATGTTAGCCGATTAACTCTGCACGTAAATTTGTACTTACAAAACGGCGAGCTTAGCTCGCCGTTTGTATTTTTCGATTAAGGTTATAAAAAGATCATTAAATCATTAACCTTTTCGACAAAATTGATAGTAAAATTAATATCAAAACAAATAACAAGAGACAAATCATTGAAACCAGATTCGTTTACGCAAAAACGTCACTTTATTATTACCCTAGGTAAAATGTTGCATAAGTTTGGGGCGACTACCTATCGGCTGGAGAACCACCTTAAAAGCGTATCTGAATTTCTTGATGTACCGGCCTCTTTTGTACTGACACCAACGTCGATGACCTTTGTGCTATATAACGCCGAAGATCAACAAGATTATAACTTCATTATTCGAGTAGCTCCTGGGGATATAGATTTAGCATCGCTGGCACGCACCAATGAGTTAGTATCCGAGCTTGAATCGGGTACTCGTACCCTAAGCGAAGCCATCGAACGCTTGCAAGACATCGAAAGCAAGCCTCCAACCTATGCCAAGTTTTTAACGTTTTTGGGTTATGGCGCATCCGGTGGCGCCTTTGCTTTACTCATGCGCACAACTTGGAATGATGTATTTTGGTCTACCATGCTCGGCTTTGTGGTATTTTTATTTGTTATGTGGTCCGAACGTTCAAAAGGCATCGCCAACTCTCTCGAGCCACTAACAACCATAACCGTTGCCTTGCTCGCTAGCGCCATCACCATCATCGACCCCGCCATTAATGCGTCCTTGGTCATATTGTCCAGTATCATCGTCTTTATTCCTGGCCTGAGTTTAACCACCGGCTTAAGTGAACTTGCCGAGCGCCATTTAATATCAGGCACAGCGAAGATTATGGATGCGACTATGGTGATGTTTAAATTATTTTTTGGCGCATTTCTGGGACTCACGATAGGCGATCTTCTCTGGGGAACTTCCGTCAAAGTTGCTGCTCAGTTGGTGCCCGACTGGAATGCGTGGTTAGCTGTGGTCACTTTATCGTTAGCCTTAGTGATTATTTTCAAAGCGCTACCAAGACATGCCATTTGGTGCATATTCAGCGGTGTCATTGCCTTTGCCGCCAGTCTCTGGGCAGGCTATTACGTCGGTCCTGCGCTAGGTACCTTTGTCGGTGCATTTGCAATTGGCGTTTATGCCAACCTGTTTGCTCGCTTTGGTAAAGCACCCGCCAGTATTGTTATGCTGCCTGGCTTAGTTGTACTGGTTCCCGGTTCTAAAGTATATATTGGCTTAACAGCAATGGTTACGGGTAGCCAAATCGTTGCAGCAGATCATCTCGGCTCACAAACATTTTTGATATTTATGAGCCTTGTAGCGGGGTTGATCTTTGCTAATGTTATTGTTCGACCTAAAAATAATTCACTGTAACCAAGGCAAAAGAGTCGCTTATGTGTATCTTATTTATCGCCATAGAGCAGCACCCCGATTACCCGCTGATCATTGCTGCCAATCGCGATGAATTTTATCAGCGACCAACCCAACAAGCCCATATTTGGCACGGTCCTGACGGCATTTATGCCGGTAAAGATAATCAACAAGGTGGTACCTGGCTTGGCATTAATCAGCGGGGCGAGTTTGCGGCATTAACGAACATACGCGAACAAGAGCGACATAGAGATGATGCGACCTCGCGTGGCGAATTAGTTGTAAAGGCCCTAGCGGGTGATATAAACCATGATTGGTTATTGGCGCACAGCGACGAGTATAATCCGTTTAATTTGGTCTATCAGCATCAACACACCTTGTATTGCTATAACAGCATCGATAAAACCCAGACCATGATTGATGAGGGGTTTCATGCGATTTGTAATGGCCATATGGATGATGTTTGGCCGAAAATGGCCCGGGGCGAACAAGCGCTAGAAACTTTAGTGCGTCAAGCGAAACAACAACGACTTAATATTGATAAGCACGCATTATTAGCGTTATTAAAAGATCCCGAGCAAGCACCAGACTATTTGCTTCCCGATACCGGCGTCGGCATTGATTGGGAGCGCACATTATCCAGTGTTTTTATTCAATCAAGTTTTTATGGTACCCGCTCCAGTGCGATTGTTTTGAAAAAAAACGACAACAGCTTCGAATTTTTCGAACAAAGTTATAACAGTCAAGGAAGCGTCACTGAAACAACCAATGTATTCCTCAACCAACAAGGTCAGTATGAGTTCTAATTCTTCTCCCGTATGTATTGTTACCGGTGGTTCATCCGGTATTGGCTTGGCAATTTGTAAGGTGTTTATCAGCGCTGGTTACCAAGTGTTTAACCTCGATATTCAAGTCAGTGATATTGGCCATTTCATTGATTGTGATATGCGCAACAGTGCGCAAGTTAAGGCGGCGATAAGTCAAGTGGTTAGCAACACAAGTCGTGTTGATGTACTGGTTTCCAATGCCGGCATGCATTTTAGCGCAAATATCGAACAAACCTGTGAGGCAAGCTTTGATAAGGTTTTTGATTTAAACGTTAAAGGTGCTATTGCTGCCACCCAAGCAGTATTGCCGATGATGAAACAGCAACACCATGGTAGCATTATTTATATTGCTTCTGATCAAGCCCTAATAGGCAAGCCATCATCATTTGCCTACAACCTTTCCAAACATGCGTTAGCATCGATGGCCAAAACAACGGCCCTTGATTACGCCAGTTTTAACATCCGTGCTAACGCCCTTTGTCCTGGCACCATCGAAACACCGCTGTATCATCAGGCGATTGATAACTATTGTGCCAAAAGCGGTGCTGATAAAGTCAAAGTAGATGCCGAAGAAGCAGCCTTGCAACCTCTTAACCGTTTGGGTCAGCCTGAAGAAGTTGCGGAGTATGCGTTATTTTTAGCATCGAACAAAGCCAGTTTCATTACTGGTTCATTGCCCGTGATTGATGGTGGTTATACGACCCGCTAGCTACTGGCAACATTAGCGATATCCTATGCAAATTATCGATCCGCACCTGCATTTATTTAATCTGCGACAAGGCGACTACCACTGGTTGCAAAAAACTCGCGCGCCATTTTGGCCAGACAAAGCGATTATTAACAAAGATTTTCGCGAAAACGATCTACAACTCAGTGATGGTTTAAAATTGGCTGGTTTTATTCATATTGAAGCGGGCTTTGACAACTTAAAACCATGGCGTGAGCTAGGTTGGTTAGAACAACATTGCCATCTGCCATTTAAAAGTATCGCTTTTGTTGCCTTGGACGATGGTCAATTTAGCGATAAATTAATGCGCTTAAACGATCATCGATCAATGATCGGCATCCGCCACATTCTCGAAGACGATGCCAAAAAGGTACTCAAGCAACCGACCGCATTAGCGCATTTACAACAACTTGCTGAGCATCAGTTATTATTCGAATGCCAAGCCAATCTCGCCGATCACAGCATCGTTGAAGCATTATTGCAATTGTTGATCAAGACACCTGATTTGCAGATGATTATTAACCACTGTGGTATGCCGAGTAGCAATCACATGAGTAATAGCTTAATCGACAATTTGACCTTATTAGCCCAGTTTACAGGGGTAAGCATCAAATGCTCTGGGTTTGAAATGCGTGACAGACATTGGCAATGGTCAGAGCTAGAAGATACCCTCGCTATACTTATTGATATATTCACTATCGAGCGAGTAATGCTAGCAAGTAACTTTCCACTGACACTATTTAGCCGATCATACCAAGCATTATGGCAAGGCTATGCGTCGTTAAGCTACCCGAGCCAGCAATTAGATGCGCTTTGCTATGATAATGCCAAGCGCATCTACAAACTCTAATGCGACACTTGTAAATTGTACTTATTTAACAATCATATGCGGTGAGCGATAGACTACCTCGTCGTTTAAATGAATACCGATACCCGGCGTATCAGAAACGATAAAGTTACCATTTACAGGCTGCGGATCTTCAATACATAATTCGCGATTCCAGTCTTTTATGGCGTATGTGTGGTGCTCATGAATTAAAAAGTTTGGGATGGCTGTTTCAAGATGCAAAGCCGCCGCCGTTGCCACCGGCCCACCACAAACATGCGCTTGAATACGTACATCAAAGGTGTCGGCATAATCACATACCTTTTTGGTTTCGGTATAACCACCACACAAACCAATATCGGGCTGCAGGACATCAATCGACATATCTTGCATATACGGTTTAATGTTCCAGCGATTATATAAACGCTCGCCTCCAGCAATAGGGACATTAACTTTTTCGGCGACTTTTTTGTGGAGATCGGAGTTAAGGTAATTGACCGGCTCTTCAAAATACATGCAGTTAAACTCTTGTGCTAGTTCACCTAACTGAATTGCACTACTTACACCTGGCAACGAATGGCATTCAAAAATAATATCCGCGTCATCACCAATTGCATCGCGAATGGCTTGTAAGCGGGCTCGAAACAAACGCAGCTCTGATTGAGTAAATAATTTTGTGCGATCAAAAAAACATTCCCCATCTGCGCCATACATAATAGGATCCACTTTTACTGCATCATAGCCTTGCGCTATCGCCTTACTGGCCGCTTCACCGTACTCTTGTGGCGCAATTAACGCTTTAAACTCACTATCCCAGTCAAATTGTAATTGTGATGCATAAGTACGCAGCTTATCGTTCACTCTACCGCCAAGTAGCTGATATACCGGCACTCCTAACGCTTTACCTTTAATATCCCACAATGCGGTATCGATGGCGCTCATGGCCGCATAAATGATAGGCCCACCACCTAAGCCCCAAAAACTCTCGCGCAACATTCGTGACCACAACGCTTCTGTTTGCATAGGATCGTGACCAAGCAACATGGCCTCGCTAATTTCTTTTATCATATGAGCGGCTGCACTGTGCCCTAAATCGTAAGCCAGACCCGCTTCTCCAATACCGTTTATTCCTTCATCGGTATGTATACGCACAAATACGGGATTCCATACTGTTCGTTTGGGACAGTGAATATCAAAAATTTCAACACTCGTTACTTTCATCGCTGGGCTCGCTTATTATTGATTGAAATCAGAGTTAATACGCAACGCTTTGCGCATCATAGCTGGCCATGCTTTATCACCACCAGTTTGTCCAGAATGCACCACATTGGCTTGGCGATATATGTTATCGGCAACATCATCTGCGACATTAACCACATCAGTACCAGTTGCTTGTAGTTGCAATTGGATTTCACAGGCGCGTTGTAAGTCGTACATTCGCATAAACGCATCGCCGATGCTCGAACCTAGTGTTAAGGCCCCGTGATTGCGCAGCAACAAATGATTATTTGAGCCAAGGTTTTCTTGTAAACGTGCTTTTTCATCAGGGTTTACCGCCAACCCTTCGTAGTCGTGATAACTTAAGCTAGCCAATGAAAACAGCGAATACTGACTCAATGGCAATAATCCCTGTTGTTGACTGGCCACAGCAATCGTCGCATTGGTATGTAAGTGCATAACGCAAGTTGCATCATGCCGAGCTTGGTGCACGGCACTGTGAATCGTAAACCCAGCAGGATTAATCGAAAATTCACCGCCATCAAGGACATTGCCATCGATATCAATTTTTACCAGATTGGATGCCGTCACTTCATCAAACGCAATTCCAAACGCGTTAATTAGGAAGTGTTCGCTATTAGGAATACGTACAGATATATGCGTATAAATCAGATCATCCCACCCAAAATGAGCCACCAATCGATAACAGGCGGCAAGTTCCACCCGCATTTGCCATTCAATATCACTAACCTTTGTTTTTAAATTTCGCTGTAATAACTGATACATAACCACCAAAAACGTTAACCATTTGTTAAAACATACTATATGAGGTCACGGATAACTGGCAATCAAAACATTCGCGCATTAAACTTACAGTACCCTGTCGATAAGGCAGTGACTCTGTATTTAGCTTTGATGTGATGTATCAACATGTTCTATAAATTTATGCTCGCTATAGTTAGTGTTTGTTTACTTACGCTAACAAATTCTATTTATGCTATTGAATTTCAAATTCCTCGAGACGATAGTCGCCTGGTAGGCGAACTAACGTATTACACCGTGCAAGACGGCGATCACTTTCAAAGTATTGCTGAAAAATATCGCGTCGGTTATTTGGCAATGATGGAAGCCAACCCTGGTGTCGATCCGCTTCGCCCTAAGGTAGGTACTGAACTTGTCATACCAACTCAAATGATTTTACCGTACGTTAAGCAGGACGGTATTGTTATCAACTTATCGGAATTAAGGTTGTATTATTTCGACAAACAGCGTGATACCGTTCATGTGTTTCCTGTCGGTATCGGCAAAATAGGCGATATGACACCACGTCTCGTCAGTAAAATTACCGAAAAACGAAAAAACCCTAACTGGTACCCGACAGCCAATACCCGTCGAGAATACCTTGCCAAAAACGGCAAACCAATGCCTAAGATGATCCCTGCAGGTCCTCAAAACCCGCTTGGCGATTACGCAATGCGCATTGGTAATAGTGCCTATTTAATCCATGGAACTAATCAACGCTTTGGTATTGGCATGCGCGTTAGTGCCGGCTGTATTCGGATGTACCCTGCTGATATCGAATGGCTATTTAATAACACGCCTAAAGGCACTGCGGTACGCATTATCGACCAACCAATCAAAATGACTTACTTAGAGCCTGATGTACGCATGATTGAAATTCATGCGCCATTAACCAGTAACAATGGTGAAGTCCCTAGCTTGTTGCCACTATCGCTTGGTGTGCAAAATTTTATTGGCGATAATCCAGAGAAAATTGAATTAGTGGAAGAGTTACTTGATGCCCCAACAGGTTTACCATTATTGCTCGATCGTCGTTAATCAAAGCGATGAAACCGCAGTAAGTGCGGGTGTCATTAATAAACAATGCGCTTGTGATGAGTAGAGCGAAACAACACCGCTCGTTAACTAAGTGCTACATTGATATGGTACATTATCTTCAGTAGTCATTTAATGATAAAAGTGAGACACAAAAAAACGCCGACATTACGTCGGCGTTTTACTTCGATAATACTTAGGTGTCGCTATTTTTTGTAACCGCTGACAATATTGTCAATACGATCATTTGCACGTTCTGCTTCAGATTTAGCATCAGCCGCCATCGCTTTTGCATCATTTGCAGCTGCGGTTGCTGCTGCCACATCATCTCGTAACGCTGCTTGACCATCTGCTAGAGAATCAACTTTTGATGCTAGGTTATCCATCTTCATGTTTAAGTCTGCGATATCAGCTTCTAATTTTGCGTGACCAGCACAGCCAGATAGACCGAGTGCTAGAACCACAGTTGAAAGCATTAATGATTTTTTCATCCTGTCACTCCGAGTTTCTCAATTGTTAACATTTAAGGTAATACCAAAGTCAGTATGGCATAAAATCACAAAAGTACATATTTTTTGGTTAACTATTAATCACTTGCTCTGTCCGATATGCCATATTCAGATTCTTAGTTGATTAAGATCAAATGTTTAATGGCGCTAAGCTTAGGTAGACTGCGTCGCCAGTAACGGTAAACCTAGATCTTCCTTCACTTTCTCTATGACAACATAAGTATGGGTTTGCGATACACCTGGCAATTCCACCACTTTGCCCAACACATCACGATAATTGTCCATACTGGTTACGCGAAGCTTTATAAGGTAATCAAACCCGCCAGCCACCATATGGCATTCGGCGACCTCGCGAATACCAACCACTTGATCGCGAAATTGATTAAATATATCAGCCGTTGTTCTATCTAATGTCACTTGAATAAAGGCCGACATGCCGATATTCAGTTTTTGCGCATCTAATATTGCCCCGTAGCGCTTAATATATCCCTCTGCTTCAAGTCGTTTTACTCGATCAAGGCACGGGCTAGGGCTTAAATTAACTTGTTTAGCAAGCTCAACATTGGATATGCGAGCATTGAGTTGCAGGGTCGCTAGAATAGTTAAATCAATGCGGTCCAACTGTCTACTTTTCACACTCATAAAGTATTAAATATGGTTTTGGAAAGATATTTCCCAATATTATACCGATTTTTTGCCGAATACATCAGCACATTTTGTTATGAATAGTTGATAATGCGCGCAAAATTATCGTACAAAATTTAGATAGGTTAAAACTATGCTTTTTAATGGGACCTTAACGACTGACGATCCTATTCGCCAGAAAATACGCGACGCCTATCGCGCCAATGAAAACGACATTCTTGAGCAATTACTACCTCTTGCGGAAATCGGTGCAAACGCTCGTTCTCGAGTGTGGGAAAAAGCCCGCCAAATGGTAGTGCAAATTCGTAAAGATCAAGAAGGTAAAGGTGGCGTAGATGCGCTATTAAACGAATTCTCACTTTCGACTGAAGAAGGTGTGGTATTGATGTGTTTGGCTGAAGCCTTGTTGCGCGTACCAGACAAAGATACCGCGGATAAGCTTATTCGCGATAAGCTTGCTGAAGGTGACTGGAGTTCACACATTGGTAACTCCGACTCTATTTTCGTTAATGCGTCATCATGGGGCTTACTACTAACCGGTAAGCTGGTTAATTACTCAGACGAGAAAAAAGCCGAGCAATTTGGTTTATTAAGAAAAACCGTTGGTCGTTTAGGTGAACCAGTAATCCGTAAAGCGGTGCGTTATGCGATGCAAATTATGGGCACCCAATTTGTTATGGGTCGCACCATTGATGGCGCTGTAGAGCGAGCAGTAAAAACCGAAGCAAAAGGCTATACCTACTCTTACGACATGTTAGGTGAAGGTGCGCGTACCATGAAGGACGCTGATCGCTACCTACAAAGCTACGTCACTGCCATTCATGCCATTGGTAAAGCGGCTAAAGGTCGTGGTCCTCAGAAAAGCCCTGGTATTTCGATTAAATTATCGGCCATTCACCCACGCTATGAATTTACCCATCGCGACCGTGTGATCGAAGAATTAGTACCACGCTTAAAAGATCTTGCGCTATTAGCGAAATCTTACAATATTGGTTTTACCGTTGACGCAGAAGAAGCGGACCGTCTAGATATTTCTTTAGACGTGATTGCTGCGGTATTCCTAGATAAAGATCTTGATGGTTGGGATGGTTTTGGTATCGCCTTACAGGCTTATCAAAAACGCGCTCTATTCGTTCTTGAGTGGGTACGTGAACAAACCTTAACGGCGGGTCGTCAAATGATGGTACGTTTGGTTAAGGGTGCTTACTGGGATAGTGAAATTAAAATTACCCAAGTTGAAGGCTTTGAAGACTTCCCTGTATTCTCACGTAAACCGTCTACTGACGTGTCTTACCATGCTTGTGCAAAAAAACTGCTTGAGTACCGAGATACCATTTACCCACAATTTGCCACCCACAATGCCTACACCGTAGCCACCATTTTAGAAATGGCTGGCAGCAATAAAGAAGGCTTTGAATTCCAACGTTTGCACGGTATGGGTGAATCTTTATACGACCAAGTAGTGACCGGTGATCGTGTGCCTTGTCGTGTATACGCCCCAGTTGGTGAGCATTCAGATCTTCTGGCTTACTTAGTTCGTCGCTTACTTGAAAACGGCGCAAATAGCTCGTTTGTAAACAACATTGTTGACGAAAAAATTCCAGTGGAATCACTACTACAAGATCCGGTAGAAGAAGTGCGTGGTTGGGTCAATAAATATAACCCTCAAATTCCACAATCTATTGAGATTTACGGTGAAGAGCGCGATAACTCAAAAGGTATCGATTTAACCAATATCGATCACATCACACCAATGCGTGACAACTTAAACGCATGGTTTGAAAATGCGATTAAAGCCGAAAAAATCGACGGCGCTGAGCCGGTAATCAACCCAGCGAATCACGATGAAGTTATCGGTTACATAAAGCATGCTGACAGCCAACAAATGCAGCAAATTTTAGCCGACTCACAAGCAGCCTTCGCAAGTTGGTCACAAGTCGATGTTGCCGAGCGTGCAGAGATTTTATTAAAAACGGCTGTTCTACTAGAAGAGCATATGGACGAGTTCATCGCTATGTGTATCAAAGAAGCAGGTAAGATCCCAGCAGATGGTGTTGCAGAAGTTCGTGAAGCTGTCGATTTTTGTCGTTACTACGCGGCGCGTGCCAAAGAGCTAATGGCCGACGACGAGCTACAATCACGTGGCGTGGTGTTGTGTATCAGTCCATGGAACTTCCCGCTAGCAATCTTCCTAGGCCAAGTTGCTGCGGCAATTGTTACTGGTAACACGGTTGTAGCTAAACCTGCTGAGCAAACCAGCCTAGTTGCCCTGCGCACCATTGAGCTAATGCAGCAAGCTGGTTTACCTGCCGATGTTGTTATTCCAGTGATCGCTCGCGGTAGCGAAGTTGGCGCAAATATTGTTCCAGATGAACGCGTTCAGGCGATCATGTTCACCGGTTCAACGGCGACAGGTACTTGGATTTCACAAAAACTGGCTGAGCGTCAAGGCGAGCCAGTGCCACTGATTGCCGAAACTGGTGGTCAAAACTGCATGATCGTGGATTCAACTGCGTTACCAGAGCAAGTGGTTGATGATGTGGTTACTTCGGGCTTCCAGTCTGCTGGTCAACGTTGCTCTGCATTACGCGTGTTATTCTTGCAAGAAGATATCGCCGATAAAGTTATCGACATGATCAAAGGCGCAATGCAAGAGCTACATGTTGGCGATCCAGCATTACTCAGCACAGACGTTGGTCCGGTTATCGACGAAAAAGCCTTTAATGCCCTAAACGCTCACGTTGATTACTTAAAAGATAAAGCGACATTGCACTACCAGTGCAGTCTGCCTAAGCTAGCTCATGGTCACTACTTCTTTGCACCGCGCCTGTATGAAATCAGCGACTTATCGGTACTTAAAGAAGAAGTATTTGGTCCATGTGTGCATATTATCCGCTACAAAGCTCAAGACTTAGAAAACGTGATTGACCAAGTTAATGGTACCGGTTTTGGTTTAACTATGGGTATCCATACGCGTATCGAAGAGAAAAGCGAATACCTAGCGCAACGTTCACGTGCCGGTAACGTTTATGTTAACCGTAACATGATTGGTGCGGTTGTTGGTGTGCAGCCGTTTGGTGGTCGTGGTCTATCTGGTACTGGCCCTAAAGCCGGTGGTCCAATGTACTTGACTCGCCTAGTTAAACGCGCGGATGCCGTAACTGAATTCACTATGACTGATGACGAGAAGCAACAACTGATTAATCAGTTCAACGACTACTCGACCTCTGCCTGGAAGATCGGTGCTAAGTTACAAAATGCCAAAAATGATGAGTTAAAATGGCGTGATACCGCTTTAACCGTTCGCGTATCAGTGGTGCGTCAATTGCTAGCACAAATCGCTGGCAATAAAGTATTTATCTCGCAAGAAGATGAACTTGAGCAAGTCATTGAAACTGCTCGTCGTCAATTAAAGATGATTGAGAAAAAACTTGCCAAGCCGACCCAGCTACCAGGCCCAACAGGTGAGTCAAACACCTTATACCTAGAGCCTCGTGGCGTGTTAACTGTCGTTCGCGATCAAGACACGAGCTTTGCTTATTGGTTGTTATCAATTGTTTCGGCATTAGCTACAGGTAATAACGTCATCGCTATGGTTAATGAAGAATACTTAGATGAAGCAGAAGCCTGTGAACGCGTTCTTGCTGAGTTAGGTATTGTGTCAGGCATCTTCCAAGCGGTATCGTTAAATCATTTACCAACGGTATTAGAAAGCGACCACTTAGCAGGTGCTGTTGTAGCTCCTGAGTCTCGCTTAAAGCAATTGCTAAACGAGAAACTGGCAGCACGTCAAGGTGCTATTTTGCCTCTGATCACGGCAAGTGATTACGATAACTTGTTTGAGCGTTTAGTCACGGAAAAAACCATTACTATTGACACAACGGCAGCAGGTGGCAATGCCTCATTGATGACAATGGAAATGGCCGACTAGTTACCGTAACTCTACTGACAAAGGCGCTAAGCATTATGCTAGCGCCTTTTTTGTCGCAATTGTCTCGTCCTGATATACGATGGTCTTCGCACTCTGTGATCGGGCCCCATTAACAATAACAAGTAGCAAGCTATTCAAACGCTATCGCGATTTGTCGTGAAATGCATTAGACGCTTCATGCAAGGCATTAATGCCTTGATGATAAACTCAATGAAAAGCGTAACCTTATTAAGACATTCATCAGCACAATTCACATCATTTTTTAGCGATCAAGAAATGCTTGTTCAGTGACATAATGACCTTGTTGTCTTGACGTTGCCTTACTAAATCCAAACTGTTCAAGGATCTCAGTGGTATCGTTGAGCATATGCTGATTGCCACATAGCATAAACCGATCGTTATCCACATTTAGAGGCGCTAAGCCCGTTTGTTTGACGATAGTATGATTGAGTAACAAACTTGTTATGCGTTGCTGATGAGCCGCACCGGTAAACGCCTCTCGCGTTACGGTTGGGTAATAAATCAACTTATCCTTAACTAAGTCACCAAAATAAGGGTTGTTGGGTAATTCTGTGGTAATGCTATGTTGGTAAGCAAGCTCACTGGCATAACGGACACTATGGACAACGATCACTTTATCGTACTTTTCATAAATACTGGGATCTTTAATGATGCCAATAAATGGTGCTAAACCGGTTCCCGTCGCCAGTAAATATAAATGTTTACCAACCAGCAAATTATCAACAACAAGTGTCCCCGCTGGCCGGGTAGAGAGTAGCAATTTATCCCCAACAGCGATATGTTGTAATTTTGACGTTAACGCACCATTGGGTACTTTTATGCTAAAAAACTCAAGCTCATTTTCATAGTTGGCACTGGCAATACTGTACGCTCGCATCAAAGGCTTACCATCGACCTCGAGACCAAGCATAACAAATTGGCCATTTTCAAATGTATAACTTGGTCGGCGAGTGGTTTTAATGCTAAAAAGCTTATCGTTCCAATGACGTACATCTGTCACCGTCTCACAAATCGTATTCCGCATCCTAGTCTCTTATTATTATGCTTTATTAAACCGTACCTATCACGATACTGCAGATAAGCGTATACAAATGATAATAGCCACTATTTCGACGAAAACCAGCTGAAATTTATAACAAAGCTAATACCAATCACATTAAGTTATTGCTCACTCAGTGAGAATTTAAAGGCTTTTAAGCAAGGCTTTGATTGCAGAGAATGGTTAATGTGAGGGTAATAAAAAAGCCGCCTTAGTACGATGACTAACGCGGCTTTTTAATGGCTATCTCCGATTACGCGTTACGATTGGCGCTGATATCGGCTAAAGCAATTAATGCTTGCTTGTATTCACTGTCTGGTAAGACAGCAAGAGCAGCAATGGCTTTTTCGGCCTCTTGCTCGGCTTGCTGTTGAGTAAAGGCCAACGCCCCTGTTTGTTGCATTGCCTCTAAAATAGGCTCCAGATTATCCATACCGTTACCTAATTCAATGGCATCGCGGATCATTTTCGTTTGCTGCTCTGTACCATGACGCATGGCGTGTAATAAAGGTAAGGTAGGCTTACCTTCAGCAAGATCATCACCAACATTTTTGCCCATTTCTTGCGCTTGTGCAGTGTAATCCAGCAAATCATCAATAAGCTGAAATGCGGTGCCGACATGCATACCATAGGCTTTCATCGCCGCAACAATTTGCTCATCTTGCTCGGTGATGACTGCCGCTAAGCGCGTTGCTGCTTCAAAAAGCTTGGCTGTTTTACTGTAAATCACCTGCATATAACTATCGATGGTGGTGTCAGGATCATTGACGTTCATCAGCTGCAAGACTTCACCTTCAGCAATCACATTAGTGGCATTCGATAGCACCTTCATCACTTCCATGCTATCGAGACCAACCATCATTTGAAACGAACGGGTATATAAGAAGTCACCGACTAACACGCTAGCACTATTGCCAAACATCGCGTTGGCGGTTTCCAAGCCTCTACGCATTGTTGACTCATCAACAACGTCATCATGTAACAAGGTTGCCGTATGAATAAATTCAATAATAGCAGCTAAGCTGATATGCTTTGCGCCTTGATATCCCATTGCTCTGGCTGCCAAGACGGTCATCAGCGGTCGCACGCGCTTTCCACCCGCATTAACAATGTACATGCCCAATTGATTAATTAGCGCCACATCGGACTCTAATTGTTTGTAAATCAGCGCATTAACGTCGGCCATGTCCTTACTAGCCAATTTTTGGATATCGGTAATATTCATAATAATTCAGGTTTGATCCTCAGTGGATCCTCATATTTTGTTACTGCTTTAATACAAAAACATCGCACTAAGCAGTGATATATCTTGCTATAATTATGGCAGCAGATTTTACACGATTTTGCGCAAGAGCACAGTAAAGATATTGCAATTACGTGATTTTTCCTAGACTTACCTAGCACGTTTTATGAGTTAGTAGTCAGTTTAAATCATAGACACCAAGGTAGGTTTTTGGCAGGTTAGCGCCCTAATCGAAAACAAGCCTGACTTTTTGCTAAAAAATTCAGGAAATTTTATCGCTAAAGCTTGCGTAACAAATAATCTTAGCGTAGAATCCGCCACCTATTATTTTAATTTGTGCGCCTTTAAAGTTATGGCGCGTTTCGGAGTAGCAAATGTACGCGGTATTCCAAAGCGGTGGTAAGCAACACCGTGTAAGCGAAGGTCAAGTGGTTCGCTTAGAAAAATTAGAGCAAGAAATCGGCTCATCTGTAGAATTTGATAATGTTTTAATGGTTGCTGATGGCGACGACATCAAAGTAGGTGCTCCTTACGTTGATGGTGGTAAAGTTACAGCTGAAGTTGTAGCGCAAGGTCGTGGCGACAAAGTTAAAATCGTTAAGTTTAAACGTCGTAAGCATTCACGCAAGCAGCAAGGCCACCGTCAGTGGTACACTGAAGTGAAAATTACTGGTATCAACGGTTAATAGGAGTAATTAACGATGGCACATAAGAAGGCAGCAGGTAGTACTCGTAACGGTCGTGATTCAGAATCAAAACGCTTAGGTGTTAAGCGTTTCGGTGGTGAGTCTGTTCTAGCGGGTAACATTATCGTTCGTCAACGTGGTACTAAATTCCACGCTGGTACAAACATGGGTATTGGTAAAGACCACACTTTATTTGCTTTAACTGACGGTAAAGTTCAGTTCGAAGTAAAAGGTCCTCAAAACCGTAAGTTTGTATCAATCATCGCTGAATAATAGCGATATCTGAGACAATCCGAAAAACCTCGCTTTCGCGAGGTTTTTTTTTGAGCGTATCTTACTATTCTTCATGAAATATTATGTTTCGTGAAGAGAGTTATATATTTAAAAGGTTTGGGTTTATAATTAACCTCTACCTATAATCTGGTCAGTTTTTAGGAGCTGGTTACAAACTAATGAAATTTGTTGATGAATCAGAAATCCGCGTTGAAGCGGGTGATGGCGGCAGTGGCTGTGTCAGTTTCCGTCGTGAAAAATACATCGAATATGGTGGCCCTGATGGTGGCGATGGCGGTGATGGTGGTGATGTTTACCTTATCGCTGACGAAAACCTAAATACCCTTATCGATTACCGCTTTGAACGTTTTCATAAAGCCCAACGTGGTGAAAACGGTAAAGGTCGTAATATGACGGGTAAGCGAGGCCAAGACTGTACATTAAAAGTTCCTGTCGGTACCCGTGTTATTGATGTCGATACTGGTGAGCAAATTGGTGATTTAACCAAGCATAAGCAAAAGCTGATGGTAGCCAAAGGTGGCTGGCATGGTTTAGGTAATACTCGCTTTAAAAGCTCAACGAACCGTGCTCCACGACAAAAAACCTTAGGTACTCCTGGGGAAATACGCAATTTAAAGCTTGAATTAATGCTACTTGCCGATGTCGGTCTTCTCGGCTTACCAAACGCCGGTAAATCAACATTAATTCGCAGCGTTTCTGCAGCTAAGCCAAAGGTCGCCGATTACCCGTTTACAACCTTAGTGCCAAACCTTGGTGTGGTGCGTTTAAATCAGCAACGCAGTTTTGTCATTGCCGATATTCCAGGGCTAATCGAAGGCGCTTCTGAAGGTACCGGTCTTGGTATTCGCTTCTTAAAGCACCTTGAACGTTGTCGTATTTTATTACATTTAGTTGACGTGTTACCGGCAGATCAAAGCGATCCAGCTGAAAATGCGGCGACCATCGTTAATGAGTTAGAACAATACTCAGAAAAGCTCGCCTCTAAACCGCGCTGGTTGGTGTTTAACAAACTTGATTTGTTATTAGAAGATGAAGCTGAAGAAGTCATGCAGCGCGTTATTGAGGCGCTAGACTGGCAAGGTGAAGTGCGCACGATTTCGGCGTTTAATCGTGAAGGTACCGAATCGCTAACCCAAGACATCATGAACTTCCTTGAAACCCTTCCTTCGGTTGAGGAAGAAGTTGAACAAGATCAAGAAGATGTTGAATTCAAATGGGATGATTATCATAAAGATGCCATCGAGAATTACGATTACGATGACGATCTTGACGATGAAGAGTGGGATGAAGACGATTATGACGTGGACGTTGAATATCGTCGCTAAATAACACAAACCTCATTTATCCTGACAATAAAGGCCTGAATATAGATAACTATACTCAGGCCTTTTTCTTTGGCACAATGACCGCCAAAATAACGATAGCCATCGCTATAGCAGCCTGTATATAAAAGCAATAGCTATGGTGACCGTTTGGCGTTAACAGAACTCAGAGATACCAATGACTATTCTTTCTATGATCGTCGCCCATGCACACAACCGTGTTATTGGCAAAGACAATGACATGCCTTGGCACATGCCTGCAGATTTAAAGTACTTTAAACAAACCACAATGAAAAAACCGGTCATTATGGGTCGTAAAACCTTTGAATCGATTGGTTTTCCATTGCCTGGGCGTCGCAATATTGTTATCAGCCGCGATGCACAATACCACGCCGAAGGTATTGAAACCGTCGCCAGTGTTGATGCAGCATTAGCGCTAGTGCAAGATGTTGAGGAAGTGATGGTGATTGGTGGTGGCAGCATTTACCAGCATTGCTTACCTGCCGCAGATCGTTTGTATATCACCGAAATTGATTTAGACACTGACGGGGATACGTTTTTCCCTGACTATAACGCTAATGGTGAATGGGTTTGTGTAAATCAAGATCCACACCCAGCTGATGACAAAAACCCGCATCCATACAACTTTAAGATCTATGAGCGCAAGTAACCACTTGCTTCACATCTGAGAAAAATATTTCAGGATGGGACAGACCATAAAAAAGAGCGAACAACATTATGCTGTTCGCTCTTTTATTAATAACAGACGCTTAATCAGAAACTGCTGTATTAGCGTCAGGATTGGCAACCACTTGCTGTTTGTCACGACCCTTAAATAAGCCGCCGACTTTGCCCTTAATGTCTTCGACAATAATGTACAAACATGGGATCAGCATTAGCGTAACGACGGTAGCGAATAGTACACCAAAACCTAATGATACCGCCATTGGCACCACTAACTTCGCTTGCATGCTGGTTTCAAAGAACATGATAGGCGCTAAACCAATAAAAGTCGTCAGTGAGGTTAACAAAATAGCTCTAAAACGATAGCAACCGGCGTCAACCACCGCATCTTTCGCTCGCACACCTGCCTGTTTCGCTTTATTAATGTAATCAATCATCACCAGCGAGTCATTGACCACAACACCTGCTGCTGCAATTAAGCCGAACATTGATAATGCCGATAAATCCATACCAAGTAACATGTGACCACCCACAGCGCCAATAACACCAAATGGAATGACCGACATAATGATCAGTGGCTGTGAATAAGATTTTAATGGAATCGCTAACAAACTAAAGATAACCAACAACGATACGATAAAATCGCGAGTTTGGGTGTTGGCACTATCAATTTCTTGCTGAATGCGTCCCGATAACTGGCTTTTTACCAATGGGTATTTTTGCAATAGCGTTGGAATGTAGTTATCGCGAATGTCCTTGGCAATTTTAAACGGTTCAGCCTGCATCGCATCGACCTTGGCCCAGACATTAATGGTGCGATTACCGTTTTCTCTTCGAATTTGACTCACGCCATCGGTAACAATGATATTGGCCACTTCGGATAACGGGACCTCACCACCATTTGGTAATAGAATCATCACATCATCAACATGGGCAATCGAGCTACGATCTTGCTCAGGGTAACGCACCATTACCTTGATCTCTTCACTGTTACGCAATATACGCTGCGCTTCAATACCATAAAAACTATGACTGACCTGTGAAGCAACATCCGCTAAGGTCAAGCCTAGGGTATAGGCTAAAGGCTTAAGTTCGAACTGTACTTCTTTGGCGGTATTCATGCGTGAATCATTAACATCGCTCACGCCAACCAAGGAATTAAGCTTAGCTTTGAGTTCTTTTGATGCAGCTAACAGCTGTTGGTCATCACTGGCTTCTAATTTAAAGCTGATATCACCATCGTCTCGGTCGTTACCGAACAAGTTATCTTGGGTATCTAAGCTTTTCACGCCTGCAATCATTGGCATATTGGCACGCCAACGTTCAGCTATTTCAAAGGTATTTAGCGGACGTAGCTCTGGCTCAATCAGTTTCACCATCACTTGCGCACGGGTGCGACTGCGTAAGTCAACTTGCATGTCTGAAATGACACGTGTGCCAAACTCTTGCTCAATTTGATCATCAACTTGATACAAAGAACGCTCAATGGCACGTGCAGCGTCTAGAGTTGCTTGTTCAGACGTGTCAAGGTTCATTTCTAAATTGATACGCGGAAAGTCATGAGGGACTTTGGGTTGACCAATAAAGCGCACTACACCACTTTCAAATAAACCGGCACAAATCAAGACCAGCGCCACGAACATACAGGTAACGGCGTAGCGATATTTTACCGCCGTAGTCAATGTATGTCGGTAACGGTTGTCAACAAAGCCTTTTAAGCCATTATCAATCGCTAAACGCATACGTGCGAGAGGATTTTTCAGGTTCGGCTCGGTTACTTTCATTCTCGCTAAGTGAGCAGGCAAAATCAGCTTTGATTCGATTAATGAGAATATTAAACATAGCACCACAACAAAGCCGATTGATTGACTCCATGCTGCGCCTTGACCATCACTTAATACCAATGGCATAAAGGCTGCAATGGTTGTTAACACACCAAATGTTGCAGGCATCGCTACACGTTTTACACCACGGATAACATTATCGACGCTATGACCTTTTTTCTCGATTTCAGCATGGGCACTCTCACCCATAACAATGGCATCATCAACAACGATACCGAGCACCAGAATAAAGGCGAATAAGGAGGTAATATTGATGGTGACGTCAATCATGCTCATAGGCATTAGCAATAAGGTGCCTAAGAAACACACTGGTAGGCCCATCATCACCCAAAACGCTAAACGTACACGAAGGAATATGGCCAACATTAAGAACACCAACACTGCGCCACTTAACAAGTTCGACATCATCATGTCCAAACGTTGCTCAAGATAGCCAGTCATATCAACCCAAGTTTCTAACTTTACCCCTTGAGGCAATTGAGTTTGCTTTCTTTCAACATAGCCCTTTATGACTTTAGCGACATCAGTAATTGACTGGTCGGCAGCAGCGCCTATAAAGAAGGTCACCGAGTTTTCACCATTAAACTTGGAATATTGAATACCGTCTTCAAAGCCATCGTTGATGGTCGCCACTTCACCTAAGAAAACCGTACTGCCATCAGCTCGGCTGATCAGTGGCAGATTTTCAAATTCATGGCCAATGTACGCTTGATTCTCAACACGTAAATTAATATAACCGTTTTCGGCTTTGATGGTACCCGCAGACATGTTGCGCGACCAGTTGCGCACAGCACTCGCTACTTGCGTAAACGATAAATCATACTCGCGTAATTTATCTTTGCTAACCTCAATGGCTATTTCATAATTTAAGCCACTGTAGTATTCGGAAATATTGACCAGCGGTAACTGCTGAATTTCATCGTGGATCTTACGACCAAACTCTTTTAACTGCTTTTGTTCCATATCGCCATACAAGCTGATGTACATAACCTCTTGGCGCATCTTTATGCGTTCTACCGTCGGCCGTTCCATGCCAGCCGGAAACGACGAGATAGAATCAATTTGCGATTTAACTTCTTCCAGCACAATCTGAGGGTCGTAACTATCGTCGACGCGGATAAAACCATAAGACGAATTACGTCCAGAATAGGTGATCATCCGCTCAATGCCTTGCACCGATTCTAACGCTTCTTCAACCTTAATGGTGATGCCTTCCTCAACTTCTTGCGGTGCGGCACCAGGGTAGACGGCACGATACTCAAGCCAGTGGATTTCGACTTGCGGAAAAAACTGTTTGCGAATGGTCCCCATGGTCAGCAAACCACCGATGATGATCACCGCCATTAATAAGTTAGCGGCAACCGGATTACGGGCAAACCAAGCAATGATGCCCTTATTTGTATCAATCATTACTGGTCACCTTTCAGAGCAACTTGCGTGTCTGCCTCTGCTGTCTGCGTATCTTGCTCTGCACCGAGTACGGATACTTTCATGCCATCAACAGGGAAATCGAGTGCTGAAGTGATGATCATATCGCCTTGCGTCAAACCGTCGGTAATAACCACTTTATCGCCTTGCTGACGCAAAATATCAACGCTTTTATAACGTAAGGTATTATCGGCATCGATGGTGGCTACTTGCTGTTCATCGACTAAATGACGTGGGACTAGCACCGCGTTATCAACCGCAACACCTTCAATAGTCGCGTTAACGTAGGTACCAAAACGAATCACAGGTTTGTTGCTCTCTAATGCATACGGATCAACAATTTCTGCGACAAGATAATTCATACGAGATTGCTTATCAATCACGCCTTCGCTGCGAGCAATGCGCGCTTGCCAAGCCATATCTTTGCCCGACACTTGGCTCGTTAACAGGACATTAGATCCTTTACCACTGTTTAGTAAAAACTGTAACTTTTGATCCGCAACCGGCAAACGAACTTCTGCGACATCAACGCTAAGTACATGGCCTAATTTACTGCCGACGGTCACGAACGAGCCTAAACCGATATCGCGCGCTTCTATCATCGCATCGTATGGGGCGACAATTTTAGTGCGCTCGAGATTACGTTTAGCACGCTTAACCGCAGCCTCTGCAGCATCAACACGAGCCATTTCTTGCTCTAATTGTGGTTTACGCAAGCTTAAGTTGGTTGGCGAACTGGTTTTGATGCGTTGCCATTCTCGCTCGGCAACTTTACCACGGGCGATCTCTTGCTCAAGCGCGGCTTTGGCCGATGCCAGTGATGCTTGTGCATCCATCAAAGCTGCTTCGTAATCGTTTGGATCAATTTGCGCTAACAACTGGCCTTTCGTTACAAACCCGCCGCGTACGAATACATCAGCAAGTTCAACGATTTGCCCTGATACTTGGGCAACCAATTCGGTTTGGTATTTCGGTTCGACTAAACCGTACGAATCAACGTTTAAGGTTAACGGCTCTAACACAACATGCTGTACCGACACCAACGGTGTGGTATCGACTTGTTTTTTCTCTTCAGGTGGCTTTTTCATTGCACTGAGTGCGGAAAATCCGCCCACACCGGCAAGTAAAATAGCAATAGGTAAAATAATCTGTTTTTTAGTGGCCACGATGCTCACTCCCCCCCTTATATTTTTCTAACTAGGATGTTAGCAAAGTGTTATCAATTTGAGTGTGTCAATATGTTACGAGTTATTACAAGATGAAGATCTTTCATACACACAAAATAACATCCTTTCGATTAATGGTGCGGCGATGTGGTGTCGATAGTTGCAATTGCACGCTATTACGACGGTTAATAAAGCGCTACATCCTGGCTCATATTGCCGTTTCACGCGATTGATTTTATTGTTTATATGGCAACAACTGAAACTATACTAATACCTATTACACTAAGTTTGTGCCCAACTCAGAGTTAGGGCATAACTTAATGTGATTGGTATAAGTCTTGAGCGTCCAATATCAATATCATCACCACCTCAACCAAGGCGATGATAGTAAACTAAAAAATTACAGGTAGAAACTATTAATGATCAATAGAATTAGGGTCTTTTTTAAATCACTTCAAACAGATACGGTGATCAGTAGTGCCATGTCTATCGAAATTGCTACTGCCGTTTTATTATTGGAAGTGGTCCATGCCGATCAGCAAATACATGAAAATGAAAAAACACAAATGGTCACGTTATTACAACAGCATTTTGCATTGACCAAGGCCGATGTGGAAGAAATATTATCGCAGGCAGAAGATGAAGCGTTACATGCGCATGACCTATATAAATACACCTCATTAATCAACGGCCAATTTGAACTAGCTGATCGCATAAAAATTGTCGAGATTCTTTGGCAGTTAGCCTATAGCGACGGCCACCTCGATGTTATCGAAGAGCATATAATTCGTCGTATTGCCGATTTATTGCATCTACGTCACGGTGAGTACATCCAATGTAAGTTAAAAGTTCAGAATCAATTGGGCGAGCATTGTTAACTTAGGGTACAATAACGCTCTTACCTATTTCAGTCGGCACAGGAACATTTATGGCCACTATCGGCAAACGCAATTTACTTACTGTCATCAAATTAACCGATTTTGGTGCTTATCTCGATGCCGGTGAACTCGGAGAGGTATTATTACCAAAACGCTTTGTACAGCCTGAACATCAAGAAGGTGAACAAGTTGATGTGTTTATCTACTTCGATTCTAGCGATCGTTTGGTTGCAACCACTGAAATTGCCAAAGGTGAAGTCGATCAGTTTGTTAGCCTAAAATGTATTCAAACCAATAAAATGGGCGCGTTTTTAGATTGGGGCTTGAGTAAAGACTTGTTAGTCCCCTTTAATCAGCAAAAGCCAAGAATGGAAGAAGGCAAGTATTACTTGGTTAAAATCTACCAAGATAAATATACTGACCGAATCGCTGCGACCAATAAAATCGACCGCTTTTTAGATATTTGGCCGACGAACTATGAAATTGGCGAGCGCGTTAACCTAACGATAGCTAACCGCACTGATTTAGGTGTTAAAGCCATTATCAACGACAAACACTGGGGACTGATTTTTGCCAGCGAAATATTTAAACCGTTGCGCTCAGGGATGAAAATAACTGGCTACGTTAAAAACGTGCGCCAAGACGGTCGTGTTGATTTAACCTTAAACCGTACGGGCATGAGCAAAATTAACGACTTTGCGCCACAGTTTATTGATTATCTCAACGCTCATAATGGTTTTTCTCATATCCACGATAAGAGCACACCAGAGCAAATTAACGACACCTTCGGGGTCAGTAAAAAAACTTTAAAAAGCACCATCGGCAACTTGCTAAAACAGGGAAAAGTTAGCGTTGAAGCAAACGGAGTGCGTTTGGTCGTTAATAGCAAAGCTAATGCGAAAAAGCCTGCAAACACGAAAACCCCTAGCAGTTCAAAAGCACAGCGCCAACCAACGCAAAAATCAGGCAGAAAGCCTGATAATAAACGCTAGCTCATCACATCCTGTGTACGACAGAAGTCATATGTTTTAACACAAAAAATGGAGGCGAATAGAAGCCTCCATTTTTATAGATACCGACTTATCTTTATAAGTAATGATCTATCGTTTGCTCGCGTTAACACATACTCTAGGCTCTAGCTTCAACCTATACGTCCTAGTGTTAAGCGCCAGCTCTATTGCTTTTTAGCTCGATTATGTCGGTGATGTATTCAATGGCTCTGTCTGTACAGTTACGCAGCTCTTACCAGTTTACTCACACTAACAAAGATAACGGCACAACACGCTAAGGCCCAAACGACACTTGCCCCAGAAGGGAGATCCCAAATCACTGATGCGGCTAACCCCACGACAAAGGCAGTCGCCCCCACTAGGTATGCCCATAGGTAACGATAACGGGTTAAATTTGTTGTGGCTAAAGCCGGGATAATCAAGCAACTGAATACCAAAAACACCCCAACCATCTGTACCGAACTGGTAATGATCAGCGCAAACATGAAATAAAACGCTTTGCCTTGCAACCAGTGTGGACGTAAAACAAAACATAACAATGCTGCCGCATACAACGCCATATGCGGGTACAGATCAGTAAAGGTGACCCATAGTATTTGCCCAGACAAAACTTGTTTAAGTAAGTCTGCGCCATGCGGGTCATTAGCGAGCAGTAAGAAAGCCCCCGTTGCCGAGAGAACGTACAAACAACCAATTAATGCTTCTAAGTGTTGCCGTGCGTATTTTTCAAATACAGCAATCGCTCCCGCACCAACTAACGCAAAACTCACTGCAACCGAATATTGCGCCATAGGGATATGATGAGCAATATCACTTGCTGCTACCATAACCGCACCTAGCCCAGCAACTTGAGCAATTGCTAGATCGATAAAAATAATCTCACGCTGCAGCACTTGAAAGCCAAGCGGAATGTGAGTAAGCAATACCAATAAACCGGCGACCAATGCAGGTAATAGTATATCCAACATGTCCAGTATCACATCACAACCCTACTCGATCAATCACGAGATTCAATAGCATTTAACAGTAACTCGATATGGCTGTCCATTAAAGCGAATAGATCACTACTTTGTGAGTTGCCCCCAACCGTATAGGGTAATTGCAGTGCCTTAATGGCAGACTTACTGGCAAGCCAGTTAGCACCTTTATCGTCATGATAAGCCGTGTAAACAATGGCGATAATATCTTCGCTCTTGGTTTGTGATAGCAACGACATTAAGTGACTCGTCGTCGGAGGTAACCCTGGTTTTGGTTCTAAATCAGCTACCTGTTCTATAGCCAAAAAGTCGAATAAGTAACGAAACGACGAATGGTAGCCGATAACTTTACGTCCATGTAACGGTGTTGCTTGTTGTTGCCAACGTGCTATAGCCTGTTGCCAACGGCGCTGAAAATCATCAAACCTTTGCTGATAGACATCAGCATTTTCAGCATCAAGGCTTTGCATTTTTTCGGTAGTCGCTTTAGCGATCTGTAATAAACGATGCGGATCCAAATGTACGTGAGGATTACCTGCCGCATGGACATCGCCCATAGACGCATCGACACGGTCCAGCACATCTAAGTTTTCAACCACATCTGATGCGAAAAGCACCCCTGAACCGTTTACCTTCACCGCACTGTTACCGGCCTTCATTTGCAACATCGGCAGCCAACCAATTTCTAAATCGGCACCAGCACAAATAAGTAAATCGGCTCTACGTAATTTGGCGATAAGGCTTGGCCTAGCCTGTACAAAATGAGGATCCTGTTTGGCCGTTGTTGCACTATTGATGGTAATTAATTCACCACCGAGTTCACGTACTAACGAAGCATATTCCGGCTCACAGGCAAATACGTTTAATGCCGCGCGAGCAGGCAACGCTAGCATCAAACATGCTGCTAGCGTCACGCTCAAATATTTGCCCCATTGGTTATGTTGCTTAGAATTGGTGTGCACTATGATCTCCTAAGACCATCGAAAATTGCAGAGTCACTTGATTATCGGTTATCTCTTCAACAGATTTATCTTGGTTAAATTGCCAACGTACCGTTGAGAAATGTGAATGGCGATATTCGACCATTGCTGTGGCAATGGATGGCCTAAAACCATCGGAATAAGGCGCATCAAAATCAACTTCAGAGTAACGCAATCCAGCAGCCCAGTTTGGACTAAATTGGTATACACCACTGACATAATAACCATGGTGTTCGCCATGCTGTTCATCATGATGCATATTTTCTGCTAGCATGCTTATTTCATCCGCATGAACGCCATGTTCTTCGTGCTCTTCATGATGGCCTAGCTCACCATCTTCTTTTACCCAAAAGTACTCAGCTGCAAATGTTAGATTTTGGTATTTGTAATTGCCATCAGGCGCCCATTTCCATACAAAATCAACTAAATAAGAGTCTTTTTTTCCGCTAAAGTCACAAGCACCGGCAATGAAATGCTCTTCGAGCCCTTCTTCGTGCTCATGCTCTGCTTCGTGTTCATCTTCATGAGCGTGATCTTCTTCATGGCCATGGTCGTGTGCAGAACACGCACCTTTGTCATTATCAAAGCCTAAATACGATACCCCTAATTGCCAACTTTGTTCTTCATTGATATCGCCACCAGTTTTCACAAACAGCGACGTTGCGCCAACTCCGCTACCATCACTATACGCCGGCATTTGCCCGCCTTTGAATAATTCACTACCAATTTCTAAATATAGATCGGTTGGTGCCACCCATGACACTCGCACACCATCATCATAATAGTGATCATTTAAAAAGGCGCGATAGACCAATGGGCGATCGGCAAAACTGTCGGTATGCGCATGCTTGTTATTTAAATAACCAACATTTGATAAAAAGCGACCAACACGCAACGATAGACCATAATCTAGCCCTATGGTTTGCACAAACGCTTCTTCTAATTCTATTTCGGTTGCGCCGTCATGCTCATCTAACACCAAGCTAACCTTACCGTAGAACATATCATCAATCGGAGCTGATAATGTCAGCTCAGTATGATCCACCCAAAAGCCTTGCTTTAACCCCGCGGCATGTTCATCAACCCCATAACCGGCAATTCCGTTAAACTCATCTCGCTCGGTATAGCCAACATTGATTACTGAGCTAATATTTATATTGTCCGCAGCGAACGTTGAAAATGACGTACTGGCTACCATTGTGGCAACCGCTAATTTTTTAATTTGCATTGATAAATTTCCACCTAAAAGTAACTGAAAAAATCAGTTAAAAACGACCTGTAAAATGATTTAGTAACAGGAGGTTTGCGGTGGGGCACGCGGATTTGGCAAGCAAAGCGACGGTTTAATTGTCTCATGTTGCTTGGCATAGAGAGGGAGCGAAAAGACTACTTGAGAGATGCGATCAGCGTAATCATCAACAACGAAATCATCGTTAAGAACGCTCACATGACATAAATAACATAGCGTATCTTGATGTTTATAATCAAAGTGTTCGCCAAGATGATCTGCCTTAGCAAGCGGGATCAGCAACATTGCGATAAATAAGCCTACGCTTAATACCGTTTTCATTGCCTGATTTGCTCTTATTTGCCGAATCATCATCCGTTAATATCGCTACTTGATAGGATGCGTTGTCTATCACAACGCTTTTCATTTTGTGACATTATAACAATTACTCAACGCATTGCATCAATTAAATTTAATCACCACATTTGTTATTTTTTATCCAATCCCATAGAGTAAAAACAAACGGCCATGATCGGCATGAACTAGGAAATACATTGGTCATTAGCAAATGGAGAGCTGATATGGTTACCCTTGAGATTAAAAATACGATCGCTTTTGTCACACTTAATCGCCCTGACAAACTTAACGCCTTAAATATGCCAATGTTTAAGCAACTTGATAGCACGATTAAATCGTTACGTAAAAATCGGCAAGTTCGCGCGGTGATCGTTTCTGGCAGTGGGGCAAGTTTTTGTTCTGGTCTCGATATTAAAGCCATTATGAACTCGCCGAGTAACGTTATACGGTTGCTATTTAAATGGCTACCTTGGCAAGCAAACTTAGCACAACGTGTCAGTTATGGCTGGCGACAATTGCCCGTCCCAGTTATATTTGCTATCCACGGTCATTGCTATGGCGGTGGCTTACAAATTGCCTTAGGTGGGGACTATCGAATTGCCAGTAGTGATGCCCACTTTTCGATTATGGAAGGTAAATGGGGATTAATCCCCGACATGGCCGGTAATGCGCCTCTAAGTGAGCTGATGCCTTATGACCAAGCCCTTAAGCTCGCTATGACCGCTGATGTTATTGACGCGAAGCAAGCACGGTCATTTAATCTGATCAGTGAAGTTGCGAATAATCCACTACAACAGGCTATTGACCTAGCTAAGCGCTTAATCGAACGATCCCCCGACACCGTCGCTGCCAATAAACGCCTGTACCGTCGGTGTTGGCATAGTGGCAAAGGTCGTTGGCTAATGCTAGAAAGTATTTACCAAATAAAAAACATGCTCGGTAAAAACATGAAAATTGCCATCAAGCGGCAACAACAAAAAGATGCAAAGCAAGAGGTTAGTGACGAATATCAACCCAGAATGCGCTGGTAGCGAATCGCGAGTTATTTTTAAAACGCCGAACCAGCGTGAGTTTATTTCGACAGGTAACCAATTGCCAGTTACCTGTGTTCAAAGCTGCGCAGCGATTAAGCTGTGACGTTTTTATACCAAGCACTAATAGCCTCATCAGCTGTCTGCAGATTAGTATGACTTGGCAATTCGCGATGTGTTAGTGGCGCACGCAATACCGGTGTGCTAATTTGCCCTTGTTTGTGCATTAACACTTTAACAGGAATAGGGTTAGCCACCTCAAATAAAGCACTAACGGCATTGTACCATGTTGGAAATAAGCCTTGAGTTTCACCGGCCAGTGATTTACGCACGTACAAGTTAGTTGCCTCAGGCCAAGCATTAGCGCATACCGAAACCAACCCTACAGCCCCCGCTGAGGCTAAATATGGCATCAAGCCATCTTCACCTGAGTACATTTTTAGGTTGGGGGCTGCCTCAACATAGGCAAGAAACTCATTGATATCACCGCTAGCTTCTTTCATCGCCCAAAGATTTGGATGCTGAGCGAGGTTTGCAACCGCCTGTACAGGGATGCTCGCGCCAGTTCGTGATGGCACGTTATAAATCATGCACGGTAATAACGCGGCATCCATTAGCGCCTTAAACCACTCAGTTTGTCCCACTACACCTGGTTTTGTATATAGCGGTGCAGTAAGTAAATAGCAGTGCACAGGCAATTGATTACAACGTTTGATCCATTCTTGCTGTTGTGTAAGGTTAGAGCCGCCAACAGCGACCATTAGCGGTACTGTTGGCTGCAAGTCACATACAAACTTAACGATTTCGTATTGTTGCTCTGGCTCAATGGCAAGTCCTTCGCCCGTACTACCACAAATTAAAATACCATTGTTGGCTCGCTCTTGTTGAGCAACGACGCTTTTTAGGCTGGCAAAGTCTACTTGGCCTTGTTCATCAAACGGCGTTACCAATGCGGTCCACAAAGAAAAGTCATCAAGTTGAAAAGTTGTCATGTTTTGTCTCATTACTGCCCGAATGACAGCACGAATCGAGCGCTCCATTCGGCGATTTTTTATTAGAAAAGTGAAAGACTGGTGTAACGTCAAACCGCTACGACCAGAAGCACTCCACTTAACCCATATTCGTTAAGCGACAGCTGCACGGATTCAGCCGTTACAGCCGACATTGTGACGCCCTATATCGTCACAATGCCTCGGCGATAATCCCCATCATTATCTATCTTCGGGTTAGGCCCTCCAGATAACTGCCTGGTTAACGCTCCTCTTCTGATCCCCTATAATTGAGGAAATATATCAGTGCAATATTTTGCTGACTAATACCAATAGGCATAAAGTGCCAGTTATTTAATCATTTTAGTACTAACAATGCAATCTGAGGCAAGCCCGAACGTATGGCAAAATTTGCTTTTTAAATATTTGCTAGCGTGAGAAAATACCATGGCAGATAGTAATCAATAATCAACTTGGCACATCCTTATGAGTTTAACTAACCCGTCACAACTTCTTGTTCGCAATATGCATTTACTCGAAGGAAACAATATCTTGGTCATCGGCTGCCCCGATCCATTATTTTTTCAAGAACTAAGTGAACACAGCCCGCATGCCCAAGTGACAAGTTACAACATCAACTATGCCGATCATCAGGCGATTAAACAACAAAACCCAGATGTCGACTGTGTATTTAGCGAGCAATATCACACAATCAATAAGCATGACTTAGTCATCTATTATTTTCCAAAATCAAAGCCTGAATTTGTTATGCACATGGCCATGCTCAGTAATTATTTAACTGAACAGGCTATTGTGATGTTCGTTGGCGAAAACAAAGGTGGGGTCAAGTCCGTTACTAAGCTAGCCAAACCTTATGCAGCGCGTTGTGATAAGGTCGACTCGGCGCGCCACTGTATCTTATTCGAAATGATTTTTAATAATCAAAGCTGCGACTTTGACCTAGAACAATGGTTTAAATCCTACCCATTAACCCTAAATGATACCACTCTGATAGTTAAGGCACTGCCAGGCGTCTTTAGCCATAGTGAACTTGATATTGGCACTAAGTTACTATTAGACAATTTGCCAGCGTTATCGGGACAAGTGCTTGATTTTGGTTGTGGTGCTGGTGTTATCGGTTGTTTCGTAAAAAAAGCCAATCCGCACGTTCGCATCGATATGCTCGATGTAAATGCCCTAGCGATCGCCAGTGCAAAACGTACTCTGCAAGAAAACCAACTTGAGGGTCACGTATTCGCATCCAATGGCTTACAGCAGGTTACTGATAATTACCATGTGGTATTATCAAACCCACCGTTTCATCAGGGTTTAAAAACCCATTACTTCGTTACGGAACAATTTTTAGAAAATATTAAGCATCATATGCAACCTAAAGCGACACTCACCATTGTCGCCAATAACTTTTTAAAGTACGCCCCTATCATCAAGAACGCGTTAAATAACTATCAATTAATCGCCAATGAACGTGGCTTTGCTATTCATCAGGCACAACGATAATCTCCACAATCCAATCACAGACAACGGCTTGTTAACACTGCGTAAGACACTGTAAAACAGGCCGTTAAAGCAACGTGTCGATTTACACTCAGATCACATTCTGCTAATCGAAAATTGGCAAATTTAAACGCCTAATAACCACAAAAATACTCTGGCAATTACAATTTGTTGCAAACACAAAATTAACACACCTGACCAGAAACAGAACACAAAACCGCTTAAAATCATAGATATAACAAAAAAACAACATCTTAAAATAACAACTTTACGCTTACATTTTTACAACAATTTCACCATTGTTTAGTTGTTAACTTTAATTATCATATGCGCACTGAAAAATAGACTCGTTTACTCGACACAGATTCGAGTAACAAACTAACCAACATATGCTCGCTACATACTTTGGTGATATTGAACTTTGAGGTATATATGATCAACCAGTCCCAGGCTAAGATTCTTATTGTCGAAGACGAAGAAATTACCCGCATCAACCTGAAAAACCTATTTGAAGCCGAAGGTTATGAAACGTTTGTTGCTACCGATGGTGAAGAAATGGAACGCCAATTAACCGAGCGTAACATTGACTTAGTGTTGATGGATATCAACCTTCCAGGTAAAAATGGCTTATTGCTAGCCCGTGAAATCATCGAACGCAATGATAAAGGTTTGATGTTCATCAGTGGCCGTGATAGCGAAGTAGACAAAGTTCTTGGTCTAGAGATTGGTGCCGACGATTACGTCACCAAGCCATTTAACCCACGCGAATTAACCATTCGTGTACGTAATCTTTTAAAACGTTTAAGCCAGGTAGAAACAGCAACCCCTGTTGCAGACACCGAAACTATCCGTTTTAACGACTGGCAGTTAGATCCAAACTCTCGTCAAATGACGTCTCCTAAAGGTGATACCTTCCCTATTCCTCGTGGTGAATACCGTGCTTTACGCCTACTTATGGCTAATCGCGGAAAAATTGTTACACGTCAGGCGTTAATTCAAGAAATGACGGGCCGTGATTTGCGTGAAAACGATCGTACGGTTGATGTGACCATTCGTCGTTTACGTAAGCATTTTGAGTCAGATGATACTAGCCCTGAATTTATCAACACCATTCACGGTGAAGGCTACCGCTTTGTAGGTAATATCGAAGCCTAATTCATCGAATTAAGTCGTAAATACAAAATAGGCAAAGGTCGATAACCTTTGCCTATTTTTTTATCTGCTATTGCACGACTTGGATCATGCTAAAAACTGTTTAAGCTGCACCAAGCATTCGTTGTTTAGCTGTTTAGCCTCGGCAAGTTTGTCAGTCATGTGCTGTTGATTGGCACAGGTATATTCCATATCACCTAATAATTGATGCAGCGCCTTTAGGCCCATATTGCCTGCTGCGGATTTCATCGTGTGACAGCCTTTTTGCCATGCTTGTTTGTCGTTATGATCGATGGCGGTCGCTAAATCGGTAAAATAATTTGTTGCTTGCTGCTCATATAAACTCAGCGTCTGCAAAAACACATCTTTACCAAGCGCCTCAGTATATTCGCTAATAATTACGGTATTTAAATGTTCCATAATACGTCCCAGTTGCCTGCGATTTATTGTCTACTAACACAGAAAGTACTGCATTTGCCCGACGATACCATGTTTTTACTACAGCGTCTTGCCTTGCGAAAAAAAACAGTTGCACAACCACGGCGTGACATAAACGCCACACCATAATAACAATAACCAAACATCCTGAGAAAATGGCCAGAAAATATCTACTTAGCCACTCTTGAAAGCCAATATTTCAACGCCATATAGTGTGAACTGCCAATTATATTGGCTAGACTTTGCTAAATATCTTGCCATTAGGCTCTATGTGTAAACAACAACTTACACGATATTTACCAGTAATTACGTGTTTTTCCGTAAATTCACAAAAAAGAGTAAAAAAATGGGCAATTTTTCGCTAGAATATGCGCCCTGAAATCATTCGACATGTTCAGTAATAACGTTGTAATAGGAAACTGATAAATAATGCCAACATCAATGCCAGATATCGCTAATCAAACAGCGGCACAAACCGAAGGCACACTCGACAGAGTGGGCATGGGTAATATTGAAATGCCTATCATGTTAGCGGCGAAAGATGAAGCTGAGCGCGTCATTAATGCGCATATTGACGCATTTGTTAACTTAACGCAGCCAAAAGCCAAAGGCATTCATATGTCTCGTTTGTATTTGGCGTTGGATGATCTTGCCAGTAATAGTGTCCTAAACTACCCGTCACTGGTGTCGTTATTAAACGACTTCATTACTTCGCATGAAGACTTAAGTGATACCGCCTACGTTAAGTTTGCCTTTGATTATCCAATCCGTCGCGAAGCGTTATTAAGTGGTAAGAAAGGTTGGCGTGTATACCCAGCTGCCATTATCGGTAAGTTAGAAAAAGGCGTATTAGATATTGAGCTATCTATCGATATCGCCTATTCATCGACTTGTCCGTGTTCAGCAGCTCTAGCACGTCAACTAATTCAAAAATCGTTTGCTGATAAATTTGCTGGTCAAGCTCAGGTGGACAATGAAGATGTTCACGCATGGCTGGGCACTACTGAAGGTATTGTTGCGACGCCGCATTCACAACGTTCGATTGCTGAAATTAAAGTAAAACTTAACTCGCAAGTAGACTCGTTTCCAATTACCGATATCGTCGATACCGTTGAAGCTGCGCTGCAGACACCGGTGCAATCAGCAGTAAAACGTGAAGACGAGCAAGAATTTGCCCGCCTCAATGGTCAAAACCTAATGTTCTGTGAAGATGCCGCTCGTCGCGTACAACACGCAATGAACTTAATCGATGGCTATGATGATTTTTGGGTTAAAATTAACCATCTTGAATCATTACATGCGCATGATGCGGTAGCGGTAACCACCAAAGGTATCGCTGGCGGTTACCAACCATAACGGTGCAACGCAACCAATATTGCGATTAATCAGCATATTGTGTAGAGCCAAATTCGATAATCGTTCGAATTTGGCTTTTTTGTTTCTATCGCAAGTTTCATTACTGACCCTAGCCAAACTCCCCCTATTTCATATCAGGTATCAGCTTGCGCTCACCTGTGCAGCATAAACAGCCATTACTTTCTGTTAAAACTGCTCGCCACACCAACACGAATGTTAACAAAACATCAACACAGCACCCGTAAATGTAAACCAATCATCAAGAGCAATAACTCTAATTAGTATTGACCTTTGTATATCATCCCTATATCTTTAGAAGTTCCCCTATGAAAAAACGCGATATTTATTCATTTTTTATTCTTATTTATCCGCGTTGTTAGCAAATTATTCATCTACATGAATACAGGAGTTATTGCATGCAACTTTATGATCGCAATTTCCAAAAAGATAATTGCGGATTTGGCCTTATCGCTCACCAAGAAGGCGAACCGAGTCATAAATTAATAAAAACCGCTATTGCCGCTCTGGATAGAATGCAACATCGCGGTGGCATCGCTGCCGATGGCAAAACAGGTGATGGCTGTGGCTTACTTATGCAAAAACCTGACAGTTTTTTCCAAGAGATTGCTGCAGACAATCATTGGAAACTGAGCAGTAAGTATGCTGTCGGTATGATTTTTCTTAGCCCTAATCCCGACGAAGCGCTAATTAGTAAACAAATTCTAGAACACGAGTTGACCGAAGAGACTCTTGATGTGGTTGGTTGGCGAAAAGTACCGACCGATATTAATGTGCTTGGTCCTATCGCCAAAGGTAACCTACCCGCCATTGAACAAGTGTTTATTAATTGTCCGTCAGGTTGGCGCAGTCAAGATTTTGAGCGACGCTTATTCATGGCGCGCCGACGTGCCGAGAAGCGTATCAATGACAAACGCTTTTACGTTGCCAGCCTGTCTTGCTTGGTGACCATCTACAAAGGCCTGGTGATGCCAAAAGATCTACCAAACTTTTATTTAGATCTTGCTGACATTCGCATGCAATCAGCAATTTGTGTCTTTCACCAACGTTTTTCAACGAATACCTCACCGCAGTGGCATTTAGCACAGCCATTTCGTTATTTAGCTCATAACGGTGAGATAAATACCATTCGTGGCAATCGCCAATGGGCCAAAGCCCGAACGTATAAATTTAAAACGCCATTAATCCCTGATCTTAAAGATGCCGCACCATTTGTTAATGAAAGTGGCTCTGATTCATCATCGTTAGATAACATGCTGGAATTATTCCTTGCTGGTGGCATGGATCTGTATCGAGGCATGCGCTTGTTAATGCCACCGGCGTGGCAGAATAACGGTACTATGGATGACGACTTGCGTGCTTTTTACGAGTTTAACTCGATGCATATGGAGCCTTGGGATGGTCCAGCGGGTATCGTTATGACCAATGGTCGCCACGTTGCTTGTAATCTTGACCGCAACGGCTTGCGCCCAGCTCGTTATGTTCGTACTCGTGACGGCTTTATCACCTTAGCTTCAGAAATAGGCATTTGGGACTATGGTGAAGATGAAGTCATTGAAAAAGGCCGCGTCGGTCCAGGTGAAATGCTCAGTGTCGACACCTATACGGGCACCTTATTTAAGTCGAGTGATATCGACAACGAACTCAAATCACGCCACCCATATCGAAAATGGCTAGACAACAATAGTCGCCGTTTGGTGCCATTTGAAAAGTTAACCGCCGAACTAGCCGGCAAACGCGTGTTTAGCGATGCGGAAATGGCCTGCTATCACAAGCTGTTTAATTATTCCTATGAGGAAATTAATCAAGTCATCAAGGTGATGGCAGAAAATGCTCAAGAAGCAACAGGCTCAATGGGTGATGATACGCCAATGGCGGTATTATCTAGCAAATCGCGAACGCTTTATGATTACTTTCGTCAGCAATTCGCGCAAGTGACTAACCCGCCCATAGACCCGCTACGCGAACGTTACGTGATGAGCTTAGCTACGTGTATTGGCCGCGAACATAATGTTTTTAATGAAACAACAGGCCTTGCTGATCGGGTATTGTTTGAAACGCCAATAATGATGTATACCGGTATAAAACAGTTACGTGAACTTGATGACGAACATTATCGGTGTGAGACCATTTCGCTAAATTATCATCCCGCTGAAGGTTTAGAAAACGCCCTATTACGGGTATGCGACCAAGCAACACAGTTAGTGCGTGAACAACGCGTCGTTATTCTTATTTTAAGTGACCGTAAAGTAAGTAAAGATACATTACCTATCCCTGCAGCAATGGCCGTCGGTGCAGTACAAAAGCGCCTGATTGATGAGAACCTACGTTGCGATTCAAATATCGTTGTCGAAACAGCAAGCGCTCGTGATCCACATCACTTTGCTGTTTTATTAGGACTTGGTGCAACCGCGATATATCCATTCTTAGCGTATGAAACCATTGAAACGTTAGTCGAAAAAGGACAATTAGACCTTCATCCAAAACAAGCATTAACCAACTATCGTAATGCGATTAATAAAGGCTTATTAAAGATCCTGTCAAAAATGGGCATCTCATCTATTGCCAGTTATCGTTGCGCCGGCTTATTCGAAGTGGTTGGTCTCAATCAAGATATCATGCAGTTATGCTTTGAGGGCATCCCAAGTCGTATTCAAGGCAGTAATTTTGACGATCTACAGCAAGATGCGATTAACCTAGCACGCCGTGCATGGTTACCACATCAAAAAATCAGTCACGGTGGCTTATTAAAATACGTACATGGTGAAGAGTATCATTGCTTTAATCCTGATGTGGTATCAAGCTTACAGCGCGCTGTACAAACGGGAGATTATCAAGCGTATAAAGTATTCGCCAAAGCTGTCAATGAGCGTCAACCGGCAACGATACGCGATCTACTGGCATTAAAAGAAGATCAAGAAAGTATAAAACTGGATAAAGTAGAAGCCGCTGAAGCTATGTTTCAACGCTTCGACAGTGCAGCTATGAGTATCGGTGCACTAAGCCCCGAAGCACATGAAGCGTTAGCCATAGCAATGAACCGCTTAGGAGGTTTTTCTAACTCAGGTGAAGGCGGTGAAGATGCCAGCCGTTTTGGTACGGTTCGTAACTCGCGCATTAAGCAAATAGCTTCAGGGCGCTTTGGCGTGACGCCTCACTACTTAGTCAATGCTGATGTGTTACAAATCAAAATTGCGCAAGGGGCTAAACCTGGTGAAGGTGGTCAACTACCTGGTGATAAAGTCACCCCGTTAATCGCCAAACTGCGTTTTTCGGTGCCAGGAGTTACGCTCATTTCGCCACCACCGCATCATGATATTTACTCGATTGAAGATTTAGCGCAGCTAATTTTTGACTTAAAACAAGTTAACCCAAGCTGTATCGTCTCGGTAAAATTAGTGTCGGGTCCTGGTGTTGGCACCATTGCCTCGGGTGTTGCGAAAGCCTATGCCGACTTCATTACCATTTCTGGCTACGATGGCGGTACCGGTGCCAGCCCATTAACATCAGTTAAGTACGCAGGCTGTCCATGGGAGCTTGGTCTTGCGGAAGCACATCAATCTCTGGTTGATAATGAACTGCGTCACAAAGTTCGCCTGCAGGTTGATGGTGGCTTAAAAACCGGTGTTGATATCATCAAAGCGGCTATTTTAGGTGCCGAAAGCTTTGGTTTTGGTACTGCGCCTATGGTGGCGCTTGGTTGTAAGTTCCTGCGTATTTGTCACTTAAACAACTGCGCGACAGGTGTTGCAACGCAAGATCAGTTATTACGTGACGAGTATTTCAAAGGCTTGCCAGAGCAAGTGATGAACTACTTTAAATTTATTGCTGAAGAAGTTCGTGAGTTGTTAGCCAAACTCGGCGTCGCCTCATTGCAAGAACTGATCGGTAGAACAGATTTACTTGAACAATTACCAGGGCTTACCAGTAAACAGCAAAAGTTAGATCTATCTCCTATTCTGGCTGCGGTAAAACCAAGTAAACACACGGCGCTGTATCAAACAGAGAAAAACGAGCCATTTGATAAAGCGGTGTTAAACAATAATATTCTTGCTCAAGTTAGCGAGGCTATTACAGAGAAAAGCGGCGGCGAATATTACTTTAATGTGCAAAATACCGATCGTAGCGTTGGCGCGCTAATCTCAGGTGAGATCGCTCGTCAGCACGGCGATCAAGGCATGGCTAGCCACCCGATTCAGTTGAATTTAACCGGTACGGCAGGTCAAAGCTTTGCCTGCTTTAACGCCGGAGGTTTGCATATCCGCTTAACCGGTGATGCCAACGATTATGTTGGTAAAGGTATGGCTGGTGGCATCGTTGCCGTTATGCCGCCTAAAGGCGTTACCTACCAAACGCATTTAACGCCGATTATGGGGAACACCTGCTTGTACGGTGCTACCGGTGGTAAGCTCTACGCCGCGGGGCGCGCTGGTGAACGTTTTGCCGTTCGCAACTCAGGATGTCATGCCATCGTTGAAGGTGCCGGCGATCATGCCTGTGAATATATGACCGGCGGTGTTGTTACCTTCTTAGGTGATGTCGGCCTTAATTTTGGCGCGGGCATGACCGGTGGTTTTGCCTACGTGCTTGACGAACAGAACGATCTACAAAGTCGTCTCAATGGCGAGTCGATAGAGATCGTTGATTTGCAATCGTTAACCATTCATCAAGAGCATCTGCGCGGTATTATCAATCACCACTTAGAAGAAACGGGTAGCCCAAGAGCGGCTTACATTCTCGAAAATTTTGCTGAGTTTGCAACAAAATTCAAGTTGGTTAAGCCAACCGCAACGGATGTAAAAACCCTGCTAGGTCATCGCAGTCGCAGCGCTGCAGAGCTTAGAGTGCAAGCGCAGTAATCAATAGGATTGTGTTATGAGTAAGAATGTTTATCAATTTATTGATGTAAAAAGAATTGATCCGCCAAAGAAAGCGATTGATGTACGCAAAGCTAACTTTGTGGAAATCTATCAGCCGCTAAGTAATGAGCAAAGTGCCGGCCAAGCGGATCGTTGCTTAGACTGTGGTAATCCTTATTGTGAGTGGAAGTGCCCTGTCCATAATTATATTCCACAATGGCTAGAGCTGGTCACTGAAGGTAAAATATTAGAAGCGGCTGAATTGTGCCATCAAACGAACTCGTTACCTGAAATGTGTGGCCGAGTTTGTCCTCAAGACAGGTTATGTGAGTCGGCGTGCACATTAAATGATGAATTTGGTGCTGTCACCATAGGTAATATTGAAAAGTTTATTACCGATAGCGCATTTGCCATGGGTTGGACGCCTGACTTGAGTCATGTCGTCGATACCGGTAAGACGGTTGCTGTTATTGGCGCAGGCCCTGCAGGCCTAGCATGTGCGGATGTGCTCACCCGCAACGGCGTAAAGGTAACGGTTTATGACAAGCAAGCTGAAATTGGTGGCCTACTGACCTTTGGTATTCCGAGCTTTAAATTAGAAAAAGAGGTGGTCGTTAGACGTCGTAAAATCTTTGAAGGCATGGGAATTACCTTTAAATTAAACACCGATGTCGGTAAAGACATCAGCTTTAGCGAGATTAGCGACCAATACGACGCGGTATTTTTAGCTCTTGGAACATACACGGATATGACCGGTGGTTTTGCCAATGAGCAAGCCAACGGTGTTTACAACGCCTTAGATTACCTGATTGCCAATACCCAACATACCATGGGCTTAACCGATAACGTCAAACCTTACACCAACTTTAAAGATAAAAAAGTCGTGGTACTAGGGGGCGGTGATACCGCTATGGATTGTGTGCGTACCGCTATTCGACAAGGAGCAAGCGAAGTCACGTGTGCTTATCGACGCGATGAAGCCAATATGCCTGGCTCACCACGTGAAGTACAAAACGCAAAAGAAGAGGGGGTAAATTTTCAATTTAATTTACAGCCTCTCGATATCGCTATCGATGCTGCTGGTAATGCCATTGGCGTTGAGTTTGTAAAAACCAAACTTGGTGAAGCGGATGCCAATGGCCGTCGCAGTCCAGAGCCAATCGCAGGCAGTGAATTCATCAAAGAAGCTGATGCTGTCATTATTGCTTTTGGTTTTCTACCTAGCCCGCCTAAATGGATGCTTGACGCGGGTGTTGAAACCGACAGCAAAGGCCGAGTAATTGCTTGTGACAATAGTGCATTTGCGATGCAAACGACCAAGCAAAACATCTTCGCGGGTGGTGATATGGTACGAGGCTCAGATCTTGTCGTCACCGCTATCGATGAAGGCCGCAAGGCTGCCTTAGGTATTTTGGATTTTGTCATGGCTGACGAATTACTGCACATTCAACAAGCCTAACGACAATAACGAAGCCAAGAGTTTTAATATCCATTAGGACTCTTGGCTTTTTACTGTATGACAGGCCTATCCAGCAAGCCTAGCCTACACGCTCTCAGCGCATTACAAAAGCCACTGATTTTTATATAAAAAACACTCGAATTGTGCATCACCCTGTAATAAAGTGGTAAGCATTGGGCAAACGATAAGCAGTCATAACTTGCAAATAACATTAACAGTTGGCCCTCATGGATGCACAAATGATACAAGCAGAAAAGATTATAATTGCCGACGATCACCCGTTATTTCGCCAAGCCCTGCTTGGTGTGCTCAGCAATAAAATGCCGCAAGTGAATTGGATACAAGCCGAGCATGCCGACCAGTTAGAGGGTGCTCTGCAACAGCACACAGATTCCGATTTATTGCTATTAGATCTTGATATGCCCAACGCTCACGGCTTTAACACCTTAATTCGTATTCGTAGTGAGTTTGCTCATATCCCCGTTGTCATTATTTCAGCATTTGAAGATGATGAAACAATCGCCAAAGCAATTGATTATGGTGCATCGGGTTACATTCCTAAATCCACACCACCGGAAGAAATGTTTGCTGCCATTAATTGCGTAATGCAAGGTGAAGTATGGTTACCTCAAGGCAATCAAGTCAGTCACTCTCATGATGACATTGCCGAGCGCTTAGCAAGCTTAACAAGTCAGCAATACAAAGTATTAAGAATGTTTGCTGATGGTATGCTCAACAAGCAAATCGCCTATGATTTACATGTCTCGGAAGCAACAATAAAAGCACATGCCACAGCCATTTTTAAAAAACTTAAAGTGCGCAATCGTACCCAAGCTGTCATAGCTATAAGCCACTTGCAACTAGAGCATCACTTTAGTGAATAATTGCTTATTTGCTGTTTAGTGCCGATTTATAGTTCGGTTATCGTGACACTTTGCTCTAAGCGCAGATTTACTGCCAGATAAACTGATTAGCTAAATTTCAGGGTTTACCTTAACCGTATATTCCTTGTAACCCTTGAGATAACTGCGCGTTTATCATCGCTCGCAATGCTGCCGGTTTAACCATTTTAGCTAAAAAGCCAAAGCCTAATTGTTGCGCTTTCGCTGGTAGTTCAGGATCGGTATTCGCAGTGATTAAAATGCATGGAATTTTGTGCCCTGCTGATTGCTCAATCGACGACAGCAACGCTAAGCCAGTGTGTTCATTTTCTAAATGATAATCCGCAATCACCATATCAATATCGTGAGCGTGTTTATCAAACATCTGCATACCTTGATGATACCCACCAGCTAAAATTGTTTTCACACCCCATACTTTTAATAAACTATCCAAGCCACTGAGCACCATTTCTTCATTATCAATACACAGTATCGTCAGGCCGTTTAACGTCCCCGATGTTTTCCTTATCGGCAACGGTTGCACTTGCGGTAATTCATCCGCTAGTGGCATACGTAAATAGAAGGTGCTGCCTTTTTGTTGAGTCGACTTAACGCCAATTTGCCCTCCTATAATCGTCGACAAGCTTTTCGCTATATTAAGGCCAAGCCCCAACCCCGCAGCGCCGCTACAACTGTCTGTATGCAGTTGGGTAAATTGTTCGAAAATAAATTGCTGTTTGTCTTTTGCAACCCCTGGGCCATCGTCGATAACTTGAATCTCAAGTTGCTGCCCTCGTTTGCGACAACCGAGTAGCACTTTACCATTCGCCGCGTACCGAAACGCATTGCCAATAAAGTTTTGTAATACGCGACGCACCAGTTTTATGTCGGAATCAAGCCAAAAGCTCATGTTAACGACACGAAACTCGACGTGATACTTCCCCGCAAGCAACTTGTATTCATCAATTAAATCATTTGCTAATGCTTGCAAATTGAAGCGACGATTTTGCGCTTTAATTTTACCGCTTTCGATACGGGCAATCTCGCCAAGCGACGCCAATAAATCATTCGCAACAGCTAGCGCATTTTCAATATTATTCACTTGCTGACGTTGCCAGTCGGTCAACTGATTGGCTTCAGATAATGCCGATGCGAACAGTTTTGCTGCTTCAAGTGGTTGCATTAAGTCATGTGAGCAGGCTTTTAAATATTGGCTTTTCTCTCGGCTGGTTTTCGCCGCCAAGTCATTCGCCTTGGCTAACGCTCTATTGGACTCTGCCAACGAACGAGTGTGTTGTTTCACAATACCTTCTAAATCGAGATTCTTTTCCGTTAAGATTTTTTCGACGTGCCGATACGCAGTGATGTCGGTGAAAATCATCACAAAACCACCACCCGGTAATGGATTGCCCTGTAAACGGATAGTTTTTCCATTTGCCAGTTCACGCACCGATTGGTGTGAGCTGCCCGCTTGCAAATAATCAATACGTTTATTGATTTTATGCTCAATATCCTCGCTACCAAACAATCCTCTTTGGGCGTTATAGCGGATTAATGATTCTATCGACTGCCCTCGAACTAATAAGGTATCTGGATAATCAAACAGCTCAATATACTTTTGATTCCAAGCAACAAGGTTAAGGTTTTCATCAATAATCGACATACCTTCACTGGCGTTTTCGATGGCACTGGTCAACAAGTCTAAACTGTATTCTCGTTTTTCAGATAACGCTTGCTCAACCAAAAAAGCAATGTCATTAAGATCGATATCTCGACCATCCATCGCGGAAGATAAGACTAACTGCGCCGAACTTGCTCCCATCACCCCGGATAATACTTTTTCCGTATGTTGTAAAAGCCGCTCATTAAACTGAGCTATGGCCATGCTGTCTTTAGGGTTGCAGCGCAAAAACTGGGCAAAGCTCTTTTCTGCTTTATCTTCGCCTAAAAAAGAGGCGACAAGCGCTTGTAACTCTTCCATCGCCAACATACGGCTAGCATGGCTGTGATAAGGTTGTGAAACATTTTGAGGGATAAAATATTGGGCTTGAATTCGCTCACGCACAGTCGGTCGTGTAAGCTGTGAAAACCACCATAACACCAGCACATTAACCGTTAAACTCAACAGCGTTGCCATCGTTGTCGCCGGTACTAAATTGTTTTCAAAAATACTCGGATACAACCCAAACGCAGGCAACAAGTTAAGAACAAACCACATCATAAAGCCGATACTGATGCCACTATACACACCAATAAGATTGGCATTGCGCCAATAAAAAGCAGCTAACAAGGCCGGCATTAACTGCGCTACGGCGCCAAATGCGATTTCACCCAGCGTCGACAACGTGTCGGCAGTCGTCAGTAAAAACACCACATAGCTTAAGGCAATAATGAATAGTGCTAACAGCTTACGCACCCTCAACATTTGCCACTTAAAATGAGTGAAGTCACCGACTACTTTGCTTTGTTGCTTAAAAAGTCTAGGAAAGACCACTTCATTACTGAGCATGGTACTTAGCGCCATAGTACAGATGATGACCATCGAGCTCGCAGCAGATATGGCGCCAACAAAAGCAAGCAGCGTTAGCCAACCTAGTTGATTAGCACTCGGTAATAATAAAACGTATGCGTCTCTTGGTGCCATATCACCCAATACATGAACGCCTGCAACACCTAGCGGTATCGCCAACAGAGCAAACGCCAGTAAGTACAAGGGAAACATTGTTCGCGCTAAACTAATATGACGAATATCTTTTAGCTCAACAATCATCACCTGAAATTGTCGAGGTAGCACCAAAAACGCAGCCATAACAATCACTAACAAGCCAAACATCGAGGTTAAACTTGGCAGTGTTGTTGCAGTAGATAGGTCAACGGATGTCGCCGCCTGCTCAAACAACTGCAGTGGAGAGTCATATAACCAAAAGCAAACAAAAATTCCAACCAATGTTAAGGCGATTAATTTAACAACCGACTCAAACGCAATTGCCAACATCACGCCTGGGTGTCGCTCGGTGACATTAATACTGCGAATACCAAATACAATAGTAAAACCAACCAATATCGCGCTAACCGCCAAACCTATTTGCCAGTTACTGAAATGCTCCTTAACCACCAATAGCTGAAAGCTGTTAACAATCGCTTTAATTTGCAAAGCAATATAAGGCAAGGTACCAATGAGAGTCACCATGGTGACGAGCACGGCTAATTGCGGAGATTTGCCAAAACGCGAGGCAAGTAAATCTGCTATCGATGTGAGATTGAGTTTTAAACTGGTTTTGATAAGACGGGTAATCACTGGCCAAGCAAATATAAAGAGTAAAATGGGGCCAAGATAGATAGGGATATGGGACAGGATATTGTCCGCCGCTTGTGCAGTCGTACCAAGGAAACTCCAAGACGTACAATATACACCGAGCGATAGCGCGTAAATTAAAGCATGGTTTTTAGATGAGATACGAGCATGAAATTTATGACCAGCTAGCGCAACTACAAACAGAAAACCGGTATACCCTAAACTAACCAGCAACAACACCCAATCTTCAAACATATACCCTGCCTATTGTTGTTATTCATCCACGCGCTATTTTATTGCGCCAACACTTTTAAATTCGCTAATGTAATTATCGCCTTGCGAGACTGCGACTAAGCGTAGTGTAACCATGGCTTTATCATCTTGTTCCACTGGCAAATGTGTTTCGCTTTGCCAATAAAAGGGAGAGTCTTGCATTTGCATAGGAAATACGCGAGTAACCTCACCGCTTTTCACCACCATTAAGGTAAGTTCGTCCATGGCAAAGGTCGTATTAATTTTTGTCAGGTTCGCTTGTTGGGTCAGCTTGATTTTTAGATCGCCACTTTGCAGTAAGCACGCGTCGCCTACCACATCACAACCCGGCTCTGGTGTTAATTGATACACACCGCCACCTTTTGTATGTTTGGCCCAATAATCAGCAGCAATATAGCCACCTAGTAGTAGGAACGGGGCAATAAAAATTGCCACTTTTGTGTGTCTATTCATATTTTTATCACAAAATTTCGTTTGCTAAACTTACGGTTTCTATAGTCACTGTATCGCAACAACGGGCAATAACCTAGTGTTACAATTCGGTTATTTGATAAGAAAAGGGCTTCACGATTGAAGCCCTATAACACGACTAGTGGTTGTGAGCGGCGCCTGCTCCCGATGGAATCCTAAACGATTCCACTAGGTTTTGGATTTCTTTCGGTGCAGGTCCGGTTACTTTCAAGATAATAAAGGCTACCGTAAAGTTAACAATGGCACCAACAACACCAAAGGCATTAGGAGATATACCAAAGAACCAGTTTTCGTCTAAGCCACCTAAAAACGAGGTACCCGAGATAAACATGATGCCTTTGTGCTGGAATACATACAGCATGGTTACGCCGATACCAGCAATCATGCCCCAAACAGCCGCCTTACCGCTCATTTTCTTGGAGAAAATGCCCATCATTAATGCCGGGAATAATGAGCTTGCTGCCAGGCCGAAGGCCAATGCAACCGTCCCTGCGGCAAAGCCAGGTGGATTAAGCCCCAAATATCCGGAAATAAGGATGGAGATGGTCATAACAATTCGTCCCCACCTAAGCTCACTTCGCTCTGACATATCTGGGGTTAAGACCCCTTTCATTAAATCATGGGAGACGGATGAGGAAATCGCCAACAATAAACCGGCAGCCGTCGATAGCGCTGCGGCAAGACCACCTGCTGCGACCAATGCGATAACCCAGTTAGGTAAATTTGCGATTGCAGGGTTAGCCAAAACCATAATGTCACGGTCAACTTTAACCATTTCATTTTGTTCATTATCTGCTACATACTGCACTTTACCATCATTGTTTTTGTCTTCGAATTTCAGTAGACCTGTTGTTTCCCAATTTTTAAACCACTGCGGACGCTCATCGTAAACTAAATGCTCGCCTTTAACCGGTTCAATGGTACTCATCAGATTTAATCGCGCCATTGCTCCAACCGCAGGTGCTACCGTGTAAAGTAATGCGATGAAAATGAGTGCCCAACCGGCTGATGCACGAGCGGCTTTAACACTTGGTACGGTAAAAAATCGCATAATAACGTGTGGCAAACCAGCAGTACCGATCATCAGTGACATAGTGTACGCAACCATATTCAGGCTACTGCCCATTTTTGACGTTGTGTACTCTTTAAAGCCAAGGTCAGTTACCACCATATCTAACTTATCGAGTAAGTACACGCCACTACCATCAGCGAGCGTAGAACCCAAACCAAGTTGTGGAATAGGGTTACCGGTTAATTGAAATGAAATGAATACCGCAGGAATGGTGTAGGCAAAAATAAGCACACAATATTGGGCGATTTGTGTATAGGTAATGCCCTTCATGCCACCTAATACCGCATAAACCCAGACAACGCCCATACCAATGCCCAAACCGACACCGTAGTCCACTTCTAAAAAGCGAGAGAAGGCGACTCCAACGCCTTTCATTTGACCGATAATGTAAGTCAAAGACGCGATAATTAAACAAATAACCGCAACAACCCGAGCTGTTTTTGAGTAATATCTATCGGAAATAAATTCAGGGACGGTAAACTTGCCGTGTTTACGCATATATGGCGCGAGTAGCATCGCTAGCAATACATAGCCGCCAGTCCAGCCCATTAAAAAGACCGAACCACCATAACCTAAGAAAGCTATCATGCCTGCCATCGAAATGAACGACGCGGCGCTCATCCAGTCTGCGCCTATTGCCATACCGTTTTGTATGGGTCCTACACCACCACCAGCAACATAAAAATCACTGGTTGAACTCGCTCTTGCCCACCAAGCAATGGCAAAGTACATGGCAAACGAGCCAAAAACGGCAATATAGGTATAGAGTTTTAATTCATCCATTATTTTTCTTCTCCTACACCGTATTTTTTATCAAGATCATTCATCTTTTTGCCATACCAAAAGATCAGTGCGACAAAGGTATAAATGGAGCCTTGTTGTGCAAACCAGAATCCCAGTTTATAGCCGCCTATGGTAATCACATTTAACTGTTCAACCAATAACAAACCAAAGCCAAACGAGACAACAAACCAAATCCCTAAGCAAATCAGGATCAGGCGCAGGTTTTCCTGCCAATATGAGCTGATTGATTCCACGAAACACCCCTTTTTTGAGTTATTTGTTTATATTCAATTACATAAATCAATTGTGGCGAACTCTACTAAATTGATGTGTTATCACACACATCACAATAAGTCGTTTATCAAATTAGCAACTAAACCGGTCGGGGGGTATTAAACTTTAGTCTATAATGACCTGCTATTTGTTGATTTTAGCTGTCGATGAATTTTTAATAATAAGCAGCAACACATAACCTAAACAGGTAGATAGCCATGGATAATGATGTAACGGACCTTATCGACTTTATAAGCCAAACAGAGCCGTTTTCAGCACTCGACAATCAGCAAAAGCAAGGTCTTGTTAAGCTGATCAAGATCACTTACATCCGCGCGGGCGAAAAATTATGCCAAGACGATTTTAACAACGATAACCTGTTTATTATTCGTAAAGGTGCCATCAACCACTGGCAAATCGAATCAGCTAATAAGCTACTGCTAGGTAAGTATGGTGAGGGTGATATATGCACAGCATTATGTAGCTGCCAATTAACCAATCAGAGTGACCCCAAAGAGCGAGAAAAGCATAGCAAGAGTCAAATCATAGCGGCGGAAGATTGCTTATTGTATGTCATCCATTGGCCTGATTTAGCTGAGCAGTTGCATAACAACAAGTTTGTGTTGCGTTATTTCCTTGAGTCATCAGCGCAAAAGCTAAAACACAAGGTAAAACAAATAAGTAACGATGCCATCGTCAACGCAACCTTAATGAACCAAACTATCGCCGATTTTTATAATGCTCCAGCGGTTAGCGTGGACATTAACACCAGCATTACCCAAGCGGCGAAAACCATGGCCGAACATGGTTTTTCGTCTTTATTGATCACCAATCAAGAGCAACTTGTCGGCATTGTTACCGATAAAGACTTGCGTAATCGCTGCTTGGCTAACAAGTTAAATCCAGATAGCGCGATAGGTAGCATCATGACTGAGCAATTGCTTACTATTGACCATCAAGCCAATGCATTTGATGCGCTGCAGCAAATGTCAGCAAAGCAAGTACACCACTTACCAGTCATGGCGCAAGGAAAGCTCTGTGGTATGTTATCGGCGGCAGATTTAATGCGCCAAGAGCAACGTAATGCCATTAACGTCAGTGCAAGGCTGCATCATGCACAATCACTCGATGAATTAATTGATGCCAGCAAACTGATACCTCAACTGCAACTGAAGATGACGAAAATGGGCACCACGGCATCCCATGTTGGTAAAACCATTAGTGCGATAGCCAATACCTTAACGTGTCGATTAATTGAAATGGCAGAGCAAACACTCGGCAGCCCACCTTGTCGCTATGCCTGGATCGCAGCAGGCTCACAAGCGCGCCGTGAGCAAGGAGCTCACTCTGATCAAGATAATGCCTTGATCATTGCTGACGATATTCAACCTAGCGATGATGCATGGTTTAAAGCGTTGGCGGAGTTTGTTTGTGATGGCTTAAATGCCTGCGGTATTGTTTATTGCCCAGGGCATATCATGGCAACCAACCCACAATGGCGACAACCAAGTAGCGTTTGGCATCAATATTTTCAGCAGTGGATCGAAACACCGGATCCTAAAGCCTTGTTAAACTGCAGTGTATTTTTTGATATGGCGTTAGTATATGGCGATGCTGAGTTACTTCACGATGTGCGCTCACAGATGTTACAACGCACTCAGGTCAACACCTTGTTTCTTGCACATTTGAGTAAAAATGCACTCTTGCACCGCCCGCCACTTGGTTTTTTTCGGGATTTTGTCTTGGAAAAAGATGGCAATAACAAAAACACCCTTGATTTAAAACATAAAGGATTAGCGCCGATTGTTGATTTGGCGAGAATTTACGCGCTTGCCGAAGGCGTTGCAGAGGTTGGCACTATCGAACGATTAAACGCAATCGCCGGCAGTGTATCACTAACCCAAAAATCAGCGGATGATTTAATCGATGCGTTTGAGTTTATGGGCATGTTACGGCTTGAACATCAAATGACACAGCTCGAATTACACCAACCAGCCGATAACTACCTAAATCCAAAGAAGCTCTCTCGTCTTGAGCGCGATCATTTAAAACACGCATTTAAAATCGTCCAGTCGCTGCAAGATGTGCGGCAAAGTGCATACGGGTAAGCTATGAAGTACTCCTTTAATAACCCAACGTTATGGCGACACGATTTTTTCAGGTGGCTTCACTTTCATTGCAGCCATTACAACAGCCATCGTGAGTATTTATTACAACGCGCGCCTGCCGGCCCTGTGCAAGATTACCTTTCGGTGCCATTACCGAGCCCTAAATTAGCGATTGTTGATGTGCCCATTGTGTCACTTGATTTTGAAACAACAGGCCTCAACCCACGCCAAGACAATATATTAAGTATTGGGCACGTTAACCTTCAACACTGGCAAATTGATGTTGCGAGTGCATCACATTACATCATAAAACAAGATAAAGACCTTAATAGTGACAATGTTATTGTGCACCATATTACCGACCAACAAATGCAAGACGGCATCAGTGCAAAGCAAGCATTAGCAACGCTGCTAAACGTGCTCGCAGGCAAGGTGTTACTGGTGCATTTCGCCACCATTGAATTACGCTTTTTAAAACAGGCCTGTATACATTATTTTGGCTTTGCGCCGATATTTGCCACCATTGATACCATGCTCATAGCAAAACGCCGATTTGATATGCGCGATATCAGCTACGATCCATCACAACTGCGTTTAATGAATTTAAGAGCACGCTACCAACTACCAAAGCATCACGCTCACAATGCACTGAGCGATGCACTAGCCACTGCTGAATTATTTATGGCACAAGTCTGTGATTCGCCGCAAAACAAAGACACCCCGTTATCACACTTTTTGCGTTATTAACGCGTTAGATATTGTCGCAATCTTAGACCAAGGTCTAATTTAACTCCTTGTCATCAAGAGCTATTTTGTAATTCATCGACCATGTAACCAATACCATTGGTAATCACCACAAAACTGCAAACATTGATGGAGTTAACAATGACAAACCCAGATCAAAATGTTTTTTTTCATCCAAGCCAAGACGTCGTGCAACAAGCGAACGTTGAGGAATATGACGCTTTATATGATTTTTCAATAACTAACCGTGAAGCATTTTGGGCTGAGCAAGCACACACCCTCGATTGGTATCAGCCTTGGGATAAGGTTCTAGATGAATCAAATGCGCCATTTTATAAGTGGTTCGCAGGTGCTAAAACCAACATCGTCTTAAATGCAATAGATCGCCACGTTGCGACAGCGAATCGCAATAAAATGGCCATTATTTGGGAGAGTGAGCATGGTGAAGTGCGCAATTACTCCTATAACGGCTTAAACCGTCTCGTGTCACAATTTGCCAGCATATTAAAAAGCATGGGGGTTGAAAAAGGTGATGTGGTAACCATTTACATGCCGCAAATTCCTGAACTCATTTTTGCTATGCTCGCTTGTGCCAAAATCGGCGCGGTACACAGTGTGGTATACGGTGGTTTTAGCACCGATGCGCTTGCTTCGCGAATTGATGATGCTCAATCTCGGGTATTGATAACCGCCGATGGCAGCTGGCGTCGCGGTAAACAAGTTGCTCTCAAACCGATTGCCGATGAGGCGATGAAACGCACACCAAGCATTGAAGTATGTATTTGTGTCAAAAACAACAGTATGGATGTGGACATGGAGCCCACACGTGACTTTTGGTATCACGACTTACAAACCCTCCCTATTGCCTCTCCTGTTTGCGAAACAGAACAACTTGATGCAGAAGATCCGTTATTTATACTTTACACCTCAGGGACCACCGGCAAGCCGAAAGGCATGCTACATACCCACGGTGGTTATTCTGTTTACACCTCAACCACACACCGAATGGCGTTTGATATTAAACCTGAAGACCGATGGTGGTGTGCTGCAGATCCAGGCTGGATCACCGGTCATAGCTACATTGTATACGGACCACTCATCAATGGTGCCACCATCATGCTCTATGAAGGTGCGCCGAACTACCCTTATCCTAACCGTTGGTGGCAAATCATTGAAAAATACGGCATCAATATTTTATATACCTCACCAACGGCGATTCGTGGCTTAATGCGCTTTGGCGATCGCTGGCCTAAGAAACACGATCTATCTAGCTTGCGATTGCTTGGTAGCGTTGGTGAACCCATTAACCCAGAAGCCTGGAAGTGGTACCACGAGGTTATCGGCGACAGTAACTGTCCTATTATCGATACTTGGTGGCAAACCGAGACCGGTGGTTGCATGATTTGTCCACTTCCTGTGACGCCATTAAAACCAGGCTCGGCTACAAAACCTTTCTTTGGTAATGAAATTACTGTTGTCGATGACGACGGACATCCAGTCGCTGCTAACGAAGAAGGAAAATTGGTTATCGACAACCCTTGGCCAGGCATGGCTCGCACCATTTTTAAAGACGATCAACGCTATGCCGATCTTTACTGGCAACAACACAACGGTCAATGGCGATATATGGCCGGCGATAGCGCTAAAGTTGATGAAGATGGATACATATGGGTTATCGGCCGGATGGATGAAGTATTAAAAGTCAGTGGTTATCGCCTTGGTACCGCTGAAATCGAAAGTGCTTTAGTCAGCCACTCGCTCGTTAGCGAAGCAGCCGCCATTGGTTTACCCCATGAATTAAAGGGTAATGCTATTCATACCTATGTCATTTTAAATGACGGCGTTGAAGGCAATAAAGAACTGGCACAGCAACTTAAAGCCCATGTAGGTAAAGAGATGGGGCCAATAGCAACGCCTGAGTCGGTAACCTTTGTCGACACTTTACCCAAAACACGCTCTGGAAAAATCATGCGTCGCGTTTTAAAGGCACGAGCATTAGGCCAAGACGAAGGCGATTTAAGTACGCTTGAAGAATAACCCCGGCGATATGTATAAACAACGGGCACGATAGTTAGTACTTTAAAGAGTACCTCAATCAAGCCCAAGTTTATCCGTCATAACAACAATTATTTGCGCTACACGAGGAACATCATAACCATGAATAAGCTCAAATCGAAGATTGGCATTGCGGTATTTATTGCTTTAACTCAAACAACGACAGCATCGGCTGCGGTCACCCTTAATGACACATTAAAAGATACAACCTTTACCTTTGGTGGGTATATTAAAATAGACTCCTTTTGGACAGAAACATCTGACGGTGCAATTGCTTCTAATAGTATTGGTCGTCAATTCTATGTCCCTTCGACGATTCCTGTTAACGCTGGTGATAGTGCAACCTCATTTGATACCCATGCTCGCTCCAGTCGTTTTAATTTTGGTACCACAAGTGATGTCGATGGCGCTAAAATTAAAACCTTTTTAGAGTTTGATTTGCTCGGCACGGCAGGTGGTAACGAGTTAGTATCAAATAGTTATTCACCTCGACTTAGACATGCATTTGTCTCCTATAACAACTGGTTAGTCGGCCAAACTTGGTCGACCTTTCAAAACGTTGGCGCTTTACCAGAATCTATCGATTTTCTAGGCCCTGCCGATGGTTCGGTATTTGTTCGCCAATCACAGGTACGCTACACCCACGGTAACTGGCAATTTGCCTTAGAAAACCCAGAAAGCCTCATCCATAATTATCAAGGTGCCGGGAGAAGTGCTTATGATGAAAGTGTCTTACCCGATGTCGTCGCAAGATATAACATCAGCGAAGATTGGGGGCAAATGTCGTTAGCAGGCCTGATGCGCCAATTAAAAGCAGATAATGACTTAATCGATGACACTGCCACTGCGTTTGGTATCAGTGTTAGCGGCAAGCTAAAGGTTGGTAGCAAAGACGATATTCGCTTTATGGGAACGTACGGGTCAGGCATGGGGCGCTATATTGGTCTTGCGCTGATTAGTGACGGGGTACTTGATACGAACCACAATATCGAAACCATAGACAGTTTTGGCGGATTACTGGCGTATCGGCATTTTTGGACAGACACAACTCGATCTACCATTAGTTACTCATTTCTTGAGGCCGACAACGATCCGAATTTAACCGGTCATTATGTCAGCCAAAGTTCCAAGAGCTTACATGTCAACTTGGTGTTTGAGCCGGCAAAGTCGTTTACGGTGGGCACTGAATATATATTTGCTAACCGCGAATTAGAAAACGGTGATGATGGTGACATGAATAGGCTGCAGATATCTGTCAAATACGCTCTGTAGCCAATAGAAATATATGGGGTATCTTGCACAATTGCTTGTTGCCCCAGTCCCTAAGGTTACATAAACCAACTCCCCGTAGACTCTTTACCCACCAAGCTTTGATAATGCCGCTGTTTTCCATATCAAGCTCTCACTAGATCACAGTTATTACCAGCAAAATCCCTGACAAATTGAAAAATTAGTCTAACTTGAAAGGGATAAATAAAAACATTGGAGAATGTAATATGAAAAAATTAGCACTATCATTGTCGACAGCACTACTGCTGGTCATATCAAACCAAAGCTTTGCTGCACCACCTCTAGATAAGAAACTACCAGAGCAAGCCAGTGAAAAAGCCAAAGAGCGCGTTGCGGAAAATGCCGAGAAGAAAGCGGCTAAAGCTGAGGAAAAAGCTAAAGAAAAAGTAGCAGAAAAGACAGCTGAAGAAGCCAAAGCAGTAGAAGGTGAAGTCAAAGCTGTCGAAGAAGAAGCGACAGCGCAAGCAGAAGCTGAAATGGACGATATAACCAAAGAGATCAAAGAAAAGGCAAAGGAAAAAGCGAAAAAAGAAGCTAAGAAAAAAGCGCTGGAAGTCATCGATTAATAGTGCTTCTCAGCCAACCTAGCTTAGTAAATAGCAAACACAAAAAAGCCCGTTAAGTTCAATACTTACGGGCTTTTATTTATCGCTTAATTACGGGCAATAATGAGTAGGATTATTCCCACTCGATTGTCGCTGGAGGCTTACCAGAGATATCGTAAACAACACGTGAAATACCGTCGATTTCGTTAATGATGCGGTTCGATACCAAACCTAGGAAATCATATGGTAAGTGAGCCCCTATTGGTTATGGCGGTCATAAGTTATGACGAGCCAAGGGCACAAAAAAAGCCCGTTAAGTTCAATACTTACGGGCTTTTATTTATCGCTTAATTACGGGCAATAATGAGTAGGATTATTCCCACTCGATTGTCGCTGGTGGCTTACCAGAGATATCGTAAACAACACGAGAAATACCGTCGATTTCGTTAATGATGCGGTTCGATACCAAACCTAGGAAATCGTATAGTAAGTGAGCCCCAATTGGTTATGGCTGTCATAAATTATGACGAGCCAAGGGCGCTAAAAAAGCCCGTTAAGTTCAACACTTACGGGCTTTTATTTATGGCTTAATTACGGGCAATAATGAGTAGGACTATTCCCACTCGATTGTCGCTGGTGGCTTACCAGAGATATCGTAAACAACACGAGAAATACCGTCGATTTCGTTAATGATGCGGTTCGATACCAAACCTAGGAAATCGTATAGTAAGTGAGCCCCAATTGGTTATGGCTGTCATAAATTATGACGAGCCAAGGGCGCTAAAAAAGCCCGTTAAGTTCAACACTTACGGGCTTTTATTTATTGCTTAATTACGGGCAATAATGAGTAGGATTATTCCCACTCGATAGTCGCTGGAGGCTTACCAGAGATATCGTAAACAACACGTGAAATACCGTCGATTTCGTTAATGATGCGGTTCGATACCAAACCTAGGAAATCGTATGGTAAGTGAGCCCAATGCGCTGTCATGAAATCGATAGTTTCAACCGCACGTAATGACACAACCCAGTCGTATTTACGACCGTCGCCCATAACACCTACAGAGCGAACTGGTAAGAATACGGTAAATGCTTGGCTTACTTTGTTGTATAGATCGTGCTTGTGTAGCTCTTCGATGAAGATCGCATCAGCACGGCGCAGTAAGTCAGCGTATTCTTTTTTCACTTCACCTAGAATACGAACACCAAGGCCTGGACCTGGGAACGGGTGACGGTATAGCATGTCGTATGGTAAACCAAGTTCTAAACCAATTTTGCGAACTTCATCTTTGAATAGTTCACGTAGTGGTTCAATTAAGCCAAGTTCCATATCTTCAGGCAGGCCACCTACGTTGTGATGTGACTTGATAACATGCGCCTTACCTGTTTTTGATGCTGCTGATTCGATAACATCTGGGTAAATTGTGCCTTGTGCTAACCACTTAGCATTCTTAAGCTTGCTAGCTTCTTCATCGAACACATCAACAAATACGTTACCGATGATCTTACGCTTCGCTTCAGGATCCGCTTCACCTTCAAGACGATCTAAGAAACGTTGTTCCGCCTTCACATGAACAATGTTTAGGCCAAAGTGGTCGCCAAACATGTCCATAACTTGCTGGCCTTCGTTTAGACGAAGTAAACCGTTATCAACGAATACACACGTAAGCTTGTCGCCAATGGCGCGGTGAATTAGCATCGCTACAACCGATGAATCAACACCGCCTGATAAACCTAGAACAACTTCGTCATCACCAACTTGCTCTTTAATTTTGGCTATCGCATCTTCGATGATTGACGCCGATGTCCAAAGTTTCTCACATTGACAGATATCAACAACAAAGTGCTCAAGAATACGCATGCCTTGTTTGGTGTGCGTTACTTCTGGATGGAACTGTACACCATAGAATTGCTTTTCTTCATTAGCCATTGCCGCATAAGCACAGCTTGGTGTTTGCGCGATCGTCGTAAAGCCAGCTGGAATTGCCGATACTTTATCACCGTGGCTCATCCATACATCTAATGTGGCGTTACCTTCTGCGTTAACCGCATCTTCAATGTTTTTGAATAATGAAGACTGAGCGATAACCTCTACTGCTGCATAACCAAACTCTTTGTGTTCTGAGCTTTGTACACCACCGCCAAGTTGTTCAGCCATGGTTTGCATGCCGTAACAAATACCTAGTACAGGTACGCCTGCGCTAAATACATATTCAGGCGCACGTGGCGAGTTTGCTTCGGTTACAGACTCTGGACCACCAGCTAAAATAATACCGGTTGGCGCAAACTCTTTAATTTGCTCTTCAGTTACATCCCAAGCCCAAAGTTCACAGTAAACACCGATTTCACGAACACGGCGAGCGATTAGTTGTGTGTATTGAGAACCAAAATCTAAAATCAGAATTCGGCTGTCATGAATGTCTTTACTCATTTTATTCTCTTTTTCAGAGAGCACCGTTATATAAACCATGCTCTCACTTCAACGTCAGTGTAAACAAGATAGGCTATCTTTTGTTTGCGCCTGCTGGCTGATACAACAATGACCTATCTCGAAGTGATTAACCTAAACGGTAGTTTGGCGCTTCTTTGGTAATGGTCACATCATGTACATGTGATTCGCCCATACCCGCACTGGTTACGCGCACAAATTCCGGCTTAGTACGTAACGTGTCAATGTCTGCTGAACCGGTTAAGCCCATAGCACTGCGAATACCACCGATTTGTTGGTGAATGATGTTAGCGATAGGACCTTTATAAGCAACACGACCTTCAATACCTTCTGGTACTAACTTGTCGGCTTCATTTGATTTTTGGAAGTAACGATCTGATGAGCCTTCTTTTTGGTTCATTGCGCCAAGGCTACCCATACCACGGTAAGACTTGTAGTAACGACCTTGGTATAGCTCCACTTCACCCGGTGCTTCTTCAGTACCAGCTAGCATTGAACCAACCATGACACAGTGTGCACCAGCAACAAGTGCTTTAACGATATCGCCAGAGAAGCGAATACCGCCATCTGCGATGATCGTCACATCCGTACCTTCGACACCTTTAACCGCTTCAGAGATAGCGGTGATTTGTGGTACACCACAACCGGTTACGATACGTGTAGTACAAATAGAGCCTGGGCCAATACCCACTTTAACCGCATTAGCGCCGGCATCAGCCAATGCTTTTGCACCTTCTGCCGTTGCAATGTTACCAGCAACAATTTGTAAATCTGGGTATGTTTCACGCGTTTTCTTAACGCGCTCAATGACACCTTGAGAGTGACCGTGTGAGGTATCGATAAGTAAAATATCAACACCGGCTTCCACTAGAGCGGCGATACGCTCATCGGTACCAGCGCCAACACCAACGGCTGCACCAACACGCAGGCGACCAAATTCGTCTTTACATGCATTTGGTTTGCTTTCCGCTTTTTGGAAATCTTTAACGGTGATCATCCCTTGTAAGGTGTAATTATCGTCAACTACTAAGATTTTCTCGATGCGGTTTTCGTGCATCAAATTAAGGATTTCTTCACGGCTTGCATCATTTTTTACGGTAACTAGCTTGTCTTTACCTGTCATAAGCTCACATACTTGCTTATCTAGGTTAGTTTCAAAACGTAAATCACGAGAAGTAACGATACCGACTAAGTTGTCGTCGCAATCAACGACAGGGAAACCAGAAAACTTTAATTCTTCTGATAGTTGCATAACGTCACGAATGCTAACGTCTGGGCTAACCGTAACAGGATCGGTTACAATACCTGATTCAAACTTTTTAACTTGACGTACGTTAGCTGCCTGCTGTTCTATCGTCATATTTTTGTGGATAAAACCAAGACCACCTTCTTGAGCTAACGCAATCGCAAGGTTAGCTTCAGTTACAGTATCCATAGACGCAGATAAAATCGGAACGTTTAATTCGATTTTGCTGGTTAGCTTAGTTTTAAGGTTGGCAGTGTGTGGTAACACTGTCGAGTGGGCAGGTACTAATAGTACATCATCAAAGGTTAAGGCTTCACGAGCGATTCTTAACATAGCAACATTCTCACTTATATGGGAGTAGTAAATATTGCGCAGGGATTTTAACGACTTTGCCTATACAGGTAAACCAAAATCTGTAAAAATCTGTAAAAAGTTTTAAAAAACTGTTCTCATTAACATAAACGAAATATTTGGCATGTTTAATAGTCCCAAACAGCACATATTAAAGGTTAGCGAGCTAACCAAAAAAGTACGTTATCTTCTAGAATCTGAGTTAACTACGCTGTGGTTAACCGGTGAAATATCTAATTTCATGGCGGCAAGCTCAGGTCATTGGTATTTATCATTAAAAGACGATAAATCACAAGTCCGTTGTGCTATGTTCAAAGGCAACAATCGCTACAGTCGAGTTCGCGCTGAAAATGGCAAACAAGTGCTGGTCAAAGCACGGGTGTCAATGTATGAACCTCGCGGTGAGTTCCAGCTAATCATTGAGCAAATGGAAGACGCTGGCGAAGGCTTACTAAGACAAAAGTTTGAGCAACTCAAAGCGCAACTGCAAGCTGAGGGGCTATTCGATCAAAAATATAAGCAGCCAATACCTGAGTTTGTTGAAACCCTGGGTGTCGTTACTTCTCCTACAGGCGCTGCCATACATGACATTTTGCATGTATTAAATCGCCGTAATCCGAATATCAACGTGATTATTTACCCAACACTAGTACAAGGCGAAGGCAGTAGCGAACAAATAGCTGATGCCATTTATACCGCTTACGAGCGCGATGAAGTTGATGCGCTTATCGTTGGTCGCGGTGGTGGTTCATTAGAAGATTTATGGGCGTTTAACGAAGAAGCTGTGGTGCGGGCAATATTCGATTGTGACATACCTATCGTCAGTGCCGTTGGTCATGAAGTGGACGTTAGCCTTGCCGATTACGTCGCAGATATGCGCGCCCCGACACCATCAGCAGCGGCTGAACTACTGTCAAAAGATACCTCGATTCAAGGTAAGCAACTGCAAAACTCAGTGGTACAGTTGGCAATGCAGATGCGCCATAAGCTGCACACATGGCAACGCCAGCTAACGCAACAGCAACATCGCCTAGCCATACAAAACCCATTAAACAAGTTACGCGAACAACAACAACGTGCCGATGATTTGCATATGCGCCTTGAACGCATCAGTAATACGTTATTACAACACCGATGCACTCAACAGCAATGGCTTGGACAACGCTTAACTGCGGCCAATCCGGCAAACAGATTGCCACAGCATAAGAAGCATCTCGCCGATTTGTCACTGCGCCTAAAACAAGCGTTATGGCACAGTAAAGACACGAAACAGATGCAATTGGCTCGCCTTGCGCAAAGTTTGAATATTGTCAGCCCATTAGCAACAATTGCGCGTGGTTACAGCATCACTCGTGACCAGCAAGGCAATATTGTCAGGCAAACAGATAAAGTCAATATTGGCGACTCCATTACTGTTCAAGTCAATGATGGTTCTCTTGACGCAACCGTTACCGCTATCCAGCACAACGACGATTAACCCCAGCTTATATCGACCACTTATAGCCAGCGTCGTACCTGCTGGCTATAGTCATCATACGCTTTACCAAATAATTGCTTTAGAGCTTGCTCCTCGGGAATAATTTGCCAAAGGGTAAGGTAAGCCGTAAAGGCTGGGGTGACAATAAATAGCCAAACACTATTCATAAGCAAACCAAAGGCAATAATAAGTAACACAAAGGCTAAATATATTGGGTTACGGCTATATGCAAATATGCCCTGATTTATTAAGTGAGTTGTCTGCCGCGGATCTCGTGGATCTATCGTGGTTTGCTGACGGCGAAAGCCTATCACGGCTACAACAATTATCACCAATGCCAAAGCCCCCAACAGCAAAGCAATGACGTTGGTTAACCATAGCCTGTCTTCGCTAACTAAATTGTTATTCGGTAACATCGCTAATAACAAACCAGCAAACACTAACAACAGTGCCGGTGGTATTTTGGTATTTAAACGAGCAAGCATGAATAGAGAATTCCTATCGATATTGTACAAACAGTAATACTTTGTGTTGAGTTGCTACAATGGTACACTTTCGCCAACATTAGCAAGTAAATTTCGGGACTCCCATGAGCAATACATTCCCACGTGCCGGTTTTCGCCGTCGCCTTGGCTCATATATTTATGACGTATTATTGGCCTTTGCAGTATACATGCTAGCTGGCTTTATCTCATTTGCCGCTTTTGGCGTATTGTTTGATCAACAAATTATTGCCACTAAAGGCCATCAACATGCCATAGATTTAATGCAAAGTTCATGGTTTTACACCAGCTTGAATGAGCTGTGGAAACTATTTTGGGTAAGCTTTTTCTTTGTCTACTTTTGGAGTAAAAGCGGGCAAACCATTGGCATGCGCGCTTGGCGTTTGCGAGTGCAAAACCAAGATCAAACCCTGATCAGCAAAGCCACAGGCTTTAAGCGCTTAGCATTTACCCTATTTGGCCTAGGTAATTTATGGGTGTTATTTGATCGAAAGAACAAATTGAGCCTACAAGATCGCATGACCAACACCGAAGTGGTTGTGTTATCAGTCGCGGCAAACCGTGACAAACTGCGTTAATTGATCGTTAACTAGTACATTTTCAAGGGATAAAAAAATCGAGGCTAGCCTCGATTTTTTATAATGATTGATGTCACCTAGTGGCTACACCTGTTTTCGCAAGAAATACACCGCCACAGCAATAAACAGCAAGCTAGGTAGTACAGCCCCTAATACCGGTGGCAATTGAAATGTTTGGCTAATTGAACCAAACATTCGATTAATAAAGTCATAGGCTATACCAGTACCTATCCCCATCATCACGCGCGCGCCCATAGACGTACTGCGTAGTGGCCCAAAGATAAATGACAACGCAACCAATAGCATCACTGCGACCGTTAACGGCTGCATAATCTTACGCCAAAAGGCTAACTCATACCGTGAGGTATCTTGCTTGTTTTCTTTTAAATAACCAAGATAGCTGACTAAGCCCTGTAACGATAACGCTTCCGGTTTGACCGTTACCACACCAAGTTTATCTGGCGTTAATGTTGACTGCCAAAGTTGTCTTTCAATTCGCTCGGTATTAATTCGTTTGCTAGTAAATTGTGAAACTTCAACGCCAACTAACTGCCACTTATCATTATGCCAAAAGGCTTCATTTGCGCTGAGCCATTGCTTCATTTGACGATTGTCGTCGAATTTATAAAGAGAAATATTTTTTAAGGTACCCGTGTCAGCGACTTCGGTAATATGAACAATAAGTTCACCATCTTTAGTCCACACACCGTTTTTCGCCGATATTAAGCTGCCGTCAGAAATCGCTTGCGCTCTTAGTTCACGTGCCGTTGCTTCTCCTTGCGGTGCTAAAAACTCACCAACGCCCATGCTTAATAAAATCAGTAATACCGCCGTTTTCATTACCGACTTAATTATTTGTAAACGTGACAATCCTGCCGCTTGCATCACCACCAGCTCAGAATGCGTGGCCATCATACCAAGGCCAATTAAACCACCAACTAAAGCAGCCATTGGAAAGAATATTTCGACATCACGAGGGATAGAATAAAAGGCAAATAAGGCCGCATCGATAAGATCATAATTACCACGTCCTACGGCACGCATTTGCTCTACGAACTTAATGATGCCACTGATGCTGACCAGCACAGCTAACGTTAAAAAGGTCGTGGTGGCGATAATGCGACCAATATACATATCAAGAATACGCATTATGCTTTACCTCGCTTCAAACGAGCCTTAATTTTTTTGCCACTACCCCGACTTTTCAGTAAAAGCATCCAACCAATAAAGAGTGCGGTAATATGAATTGGCCATAGGCCAACGATAGGCGCGATTTTACCATCATCCATAGCTGAACGAGCTGACGTAAGCAGTAAGTAATAAACGAGGAATAACAGTAAAGCGGGGAACATCTTCGCGAACTTACCTTGTCTGGGGTTTACCACACTTAATGGCACGGCCACTAAGGTTAGCACGAGTACAGAAATAGGGAACGCTAATCGCCATTGCAACTCAGCTTGCGCTTCAAAATCGTTACGGTTAAGCAAATCTACAGTCGGGATTGCGCTCAGCTTGCGGCGTTTTTCTTCAACTTTTTGATCACGAATTTTCATTTGGTAACCACTAAATGACATGGTCTCAAATTCCGTGGTAAGGTTATTTTTTTGGTAGCGATTACCTTGATTCATGATCAGTTTTTGCGCGCCACTGGCATCTTCAACCACCTGCCCTGTTGCTGCAAAAATGACATTAACCACATTTTGCTTGCCATCTTCACCTTTTGGTAACTGCGCTACGAATACATTTTCAAGCTGTTTCTCTTTGTTTATATTTTCAATAAAAACAACCGCTTGTTCGTTTGATGTCTTTTGGAATCGACCAGCTGTCAAAGCCGTCAAGCCAATATCTTTCGATAATTGCTCCTGCACTTGATACTCTTTTTCTTGCGCCAACGGTGCTAAGTACAAAGTAAACAAACCGGTGACAATGGCAGTCACCAAAGCCAACACCATAGTTACCCGAGTGACATACCACTCACTTACTCCGCATGCATGCAACACCGTCATTTCATTTTCCGCATAAATTCGACCATACGCGATCAAAATACCCAAAAATAAACTTAACGGTAACATGACCCCCATCAAGTGCGGAATAGTTAACCCCATGAAGGTCAAAACCATCTGCGCAGGAAAGTCTCCATCGGATGCATCTCCAAGAATACGCACAAATTTTTGACTGATAAAGATGGTCATTAAGACGAAAAAAACCCCTAATTGGGTACGACCAACTTCATTTAACAAATATCGAAAAATAATCACAAATTTAACCTAAAAAACTTTGTTTTTTTCTGACAACCGCTCAAATTTTGAGTAAACTACTCATTTTTATACATCAGTGTTTTTGACCTACGTCACAATAAAACATTCAAAGGCGCAATACATAGCTATAATTACTAGCTATAAGAATAGCCCAAACAATTCTAAGTGGCGTTAAATAGTCTATCGTTTTCACCTTGTTTTAAGCAAGTTGATAAATATAAAAGTGGTTAAAACTACACAATTAAGCATTAAATAGGAGAGTTCATGGAGTTCAGTGTAAAAAGTGGTAGCCCGGAAAAACAACGTAGCGCCTGCATCGTTGTTGGTGTTTATGAACCACGCCGACTAAGCGCTGTTGCCGAGCAACTTGATGAAATCAGTGGTGGTTATATTTCTAACCTACTACGTCGTGGTGACTTAGAAGGCAAACCTGGCCAAATGTTACTGCTGCATCAAGTACCTAATGTTTTATCTGAGCGTGTATTATTGGTTGGCTGTGGTAAAGAGCGCGAGCTAGATGAACGCCAATACCGTCAAATTATCAGCAAAACCATCAACACCCTTAACGAAACCGGTTCAATGGAAGCCGTATGCTTTTTATCAGAACTGCACGTTAAAGGTCGTGATACTTACTGGAAAGTACGTCAAGCGGTTGAAGCAACGCAAGATTGTCTATACAGCTTTAATCAACTTAAGACGCGTAAAGAAGAAGCGCGTCGTCCTTTGCGAAAAATCGTGTTCAATGTACCGACTCGTCGCGAGTTAACTATTGGTGAGCGTGCTCTTGCTCATGGTTTAGCCGTATCAAAAGGCATGACAGTGTGTAAAGACGTTGCCAATATGCCACCAAACATTTGTAACCCAGCCTATCTTGCAGAGCAAGCTAAACTGCTTGCCGAAAACAACGACAAGATCAGCATAGAGGTCGTTGATGAAGCGCAAATGGCTGAGCTTGGTATGAACTCATACTTAGCCGTTGGCCGTGGCAGCGTTAATGAATCATTAATGACTGTCATCAAGTACCAAGGCGGCGCAGAAGACGCAAAACCAATCGTACTTGTTGGTAAAGGCTTAACCTTCGATTCAGGCGGTATTTCAATTAAGCCTGGCGAAGCCATGGACGAAATGAAGTACGACATGGGTGGTGCAGCTGGTGTACTTGGTGCAATGAACTCATTAGCGGAGCTTAACTTGCCAATTAACGTTATTGGTGTCTTAGCTGGTTGTGAAAACATGCCAGGTGGCAACGCGTACCGTCCGGGTGATATTTTAACAACGATGTCGGGGCAAACCGTTGAAGTACTAAATACTGATGCCGAAGGCCGTTTGGTACTGTGTGACGCCCTGACCTACGTTGAACGCTTTCAACCAGACACGGTTATCGATGTTGCGACACTAACCGGCGCTTGTGTTATCGCCTTAGGTGCGCACGCGACTGGTTTATTAAGTACTCATAACCCATTAGCGCATGAGCTACTAAATGCCTCAGATCAAAGTGGTGACCGCGCGTGGCGCTTACCACTGTGGGATGATTATCAAGATCAACTAGATAGCCCGTTTGCCGATTTCACTAACTTAGGTGGTCGCCCTGCGGGTACCATTACCGCAGCGTGTTTCTTGTCTCGTTTCACCAAGAAGTACAACTGGGCACATCTTGATATTGCCGGTACCGCATGGCGTGGTGGCGCGAAAAAAGGCTCGACTGGTCGCCCAGTTGGCATGTTAACCCAGTTCTTGCTGAACCGTAGCGGTCAGGAGCAAGGTGAATAACATGGCAACCGATGTCGTTTTTAATGTCCTAGCAAATAGTGATCAAGATCACATACAACTTGCTTGCCATAAAGCGGCTCAGTTATATCGCCAAAATAAGAGGGTATTCATCTTTTGTGACAGTCAAATTGACGCCCACAAAATCGATGAGCTGTTGTGGTCATTTGAGAGTAACAGCTTTGTCCCTCATAACCTGCCAGGCGAAGGCCTAGAGTCAGGTTCGCCGGTGGAGATCAGTTGGCAAGCGCCAACCAACCATCGGCAAGTATTAATCAATCTGGCCAGCAAGGTTCCTGCCTTTGCTGGTCAATTCAAGCAAATTGTCGACTTTGTTCCTGCTGATGAAGAACGCAAACAGTTAGCCCGAGTTCGCTACCGTGGCTACCAGCAAGCGGGCTGTTCATTAACAACAGAGTCAAGTTAAGCTTTGCACACACAGTTGCAACGCATATTAAGATTGTAAGAAGCATCATGGAAAAAACATTTAATCCTTCCGCTATCGAACAAGCCATGTACAGTGCTTGGGAAGAAAAAGGTTATTTTAGTCCAACAAACGCAGACGATGGTTACTGTATTGCCATCCCGCCACCAAATGTTACCGGTAGCCTGCATATGGGGCATGCCTTCCAACAAACTATTATGGACTCTTTGATCCGTTATCAACGCATGCAAGGCAAGAGTGCCTTATGGCAGTCGGGTACCGATCACGCGGGTATCGCTACGCAAATGGTGGTTGAGCGCAAAATTGGCGCAGAAGAAAATAAAACCCGTCATGATTACGGTCGCGAAGCCTTTATCGACAAAATCTGGGAATGGAAAGAACACTCTGGTGGCACCATTGGCCAGCAAATGCGTCGTTTAGGTAACTCGATCGACTGGTCGCGCGATCGTTTCACCATGGACGATGGCATGAGTAATGCCGTACAAGAAGTGTTTGTTCGTCTATACCAAGAAGACTTGATCTATCGTGGTAAGCGCCTAGTAAACTGGGATCCAAAACTACACACCGCTATTTCTGACTTAGAAGTGGAAAATAAGGACAAGAAAGGCCACATGTGGCACTTCCGCTATCCTCTTGCCGATGGCGTGAAAACAGCCGACGGTAAAGACTACATTGTGGTAGCAACAACGCGTCCAGAAACCATGCTAGGTGATACTGGTGTAGCGGTAAACCCAGAAGATCCGCGCTACAAAGATCTTATTGGTAAAAACATCTTATTACCAATCGTTAATCGTTTAATTCCAATAGTTGGCGATGAACACGCCGACATGGAAAAAGGCACCGGTTGTGTAAAAATCACTCCGGCACATGACTTTAACGATAACGAAGTGGGTAAGCGTCATAACCTACCAATGATCAATGTCTTTGACATTGACGCAGCGGTGTTAGCCACAGCACAAGTGTTTGATGTCAATGGCGAAGAATCGAATGTTTACAGCAGCGAATTACCTCGTGAATATGCCGGTCTAGATCGTTTTGAAGCACGTAAAGCGATTGTTGCTGAGTTTGACAAGCTTGGCTTGTTAGAGGAAATCAAAGATCACGACTTAACCGTTCCTTACGGCGATCGTTCAGGCGTAGTCATTGAGCCTTTCCTAACCGACCAATGGTATGTACGTACTGAAACACTGGCAAAACCTGCGATTGAAGCGGTTGAAAACGGCGATATCGAGTTTGTGCCAAAGCAGTACGAAAACATGTACTTTGCTTGGATGCGTGACATTCAAGATTGGTGTATATCTCGTCAATTATGGTGGGGACACCGTATTCCAGCTTGGTATGACGCGCAAGGTAAAGTCTATGTTGGCCGCAGCGAAGAAGAAGTTCGCAGCCAATATAATCTAGCCGATGATGTTAGCCTAAGCCAAGACGATGACGTATTAGATACTTGGTTCTCATCAGCACTTTGGACCTTCTCAACCTTAGGTTGGCCTGAAGACACTGAGGCGTTAAAGAAATTCCACTCGACCGACGTACTGGTTACTGGCTTTGACATTATCTTTTTCTGGGTAGCGCGCATGATCATGATGACCATGCACTTTATTAAAGACGAAAACGGCAAGCCACAAGTTCCATTTAAGAAGGTTTACGTAACAGGTCTTATTCGCGATGAAAACGGCGATAAGATGAGTAAATCAAAAGGTAATGTTATCGATCCTTTGGATATGATCGACGGCATCAGCCTAGACGACTTACTGGAAAAACGTACTGGTAATATGATGCAGCCTCAGCTGAAACAAAAAATTACCAAGCTAACCAAAAAAGAATTCCCAAATGGTATTGAAGCACACGGTACCGATGCACTGCGCTTTACCTTAGCGGCGGTTGCCTCAACTGGCCGTGATATTAGTTGGGATATGAAGCGCTTGGAAGGTTATCGTAACTTTACCAATAAGCTATGGAACGCCAGCCGTTACGTGTTAATGAACACCGAAGAGCACGATTGCGGTCTTGAAAACAAAGACATGCAATTATCGCTTGCTGATCGCTGGATCATCGGTCAATTCCAAAACACGGTAAAAGCGGTACACGAAGCGTTTGATTCGTTCCGTTTTGATATCGCGGCACAAGCTTTGTATGAGTTCACCTGGAACCAATTCTGTGATTGGTACTTAGAGCTTACTAAGCCTGTGTTATTCAAAGGCAGTGAAGCAGAGCAACGTGGCACCCGTCATACCTTAGTCAACGTGTTAGAAGCCCTGCTGCGTTTGATGCACCCAATTATGCCATTTATCACCGAAACCATTTGGCAGCGTGTTGCACCATTAACCGGTACCGATGTAACCGATACCAGCATTATGGTACAGAGCTTCCCGCAGTTTGATGCGTCACAAGTTGATGAACAAGCAATTAATGACTTGGAATGGGTGAAACAGTTTATCGTCGCGATCCGTAATATCCGTGGAGAAATGGACATTGCGCCAAGCAAGCCATTACCGGTATTACTGAAAAACATCAACAACGAAGACGCTCGTCGCCTTGAAGAAAATCGCAACTTCATCAGCGCCTTAGCGAAACTAGAGAGCATTGATGTACTAGCCGATGACGAGCAAGGCCCTGCATCAGCAACCGCGGTTATTGGTGAAATGAGTGTGCTTATCCCTATGGCAGGTCTCATCGATGTGGAAGCGGAGCTTAGCCGCTTAACGAAGGCCATCGATAAAATCGAAAAAGACGTTGCCCGCACTAAAGGCAAGCTAAGCAACGACAACTTCGTTAGCAAAGCACCAGAAGCGGTTATTGCCAAAGAGCGTGAAAAACTGGCCGAAGCCGAAGCAACGGTTGCCAAACTTATTGAACAAAAACAGGCGATCAGCAACTTATAATCGCCCCGTTTTAGCTAATAAAGTAGCCAATAAAACAGCGTAAAAATAAAAGCCAGCACGTCATACGACCTGCTGGCTTTTTTGTATTTGAGATATATAGCTTAGCTTTACTGTATATCTACAAATCCGCTAAACACTAAAAATGCACATCAAAACCTAATGAGACTGGGTGATCATCTTTGCCATTTATGCTGATGCCTTGGTATTCCGCTCTTATAGACACTCGCTGAAAAAACATATAACTAGCACCAAAACCATAGGTTACATCACTCCCTGTATATTCACGTTGCCTTTCGCTGATCACATCATCATATAATTCATAATAATCTAAATCTTCAGACCACCATAAATAGCCCAGTTTTCCATACACAGCAAAATCACCCAATGGGTATTTAGCGATTAGCTCAAGCCCCTTGGCATTGGCCGACCATGCGTCCCTGCCTACAGGCGAGCCATAAGTTTCCTCACCAAAATCCAAATAACTTGCTTCAATCGCGAAATGCTCGTTAAACGAATAACCACCATGGAATTTGTACGCTTGGCTTTCAGTGTAATTATCTAAAAAAATAGCTGAAGCCCCTAGATATAGGTTATTCTGCTCAGATGCTTGGCTTACATTGCTCAATGCTGATAAACCGACAAGGCCAATTGCCATCCATTTTTTCATTATTATTTCCTTTTTAGTTCTTTTTTGTTCGTTATATCATTCGGTATGTAAAGACCCATCGTTTAATAAAGCCACCAATAAGCCAAAGACACATTAGCCTATTTGGCTGAGTTATTCCGTTGATATCCATTACTGTCACACAACAGAATCACCAAGCTTACATACTTATATATCAATAACTTAACTCCCCCATCCCACCATTGTCTAGCTAAAAACACGAGCTAAGAAAATATAAATCAATATCCTCTTCACCCAAAACTGTGGTCACTTCATCGCAAATGATATTGACCCGTCTGCGGTGAACACGATAGGTTGATGTACGCTTACTCCCAACAATAACAATTAAAGAGTCCACTATGATCAGGCTTTCGATTTTCCTATTATTTTTCTTTAGCTTAAGCGCTAACGCGTTGGCACAAACATTCCTTGGTAAAACACTTACTATTGATTCGAACGTGCTAGGGCAACAACGAGAGTTGCTGGTATCGCTTCCGAGTAATTATCAAACTGAAAAGTTTTACCACTACCCTGTGCTGTATATCACCGATGCCGATAGTCAGTTTAATCACATTGCCGCAACAATAGAGCTGCTTAATGGCACCATTAGCCCGATGATCGTGGTTGGGATCAAACAGCAAGAGCGCATGGCGGAGCTAGCGCCCTTTGCCTTTGATAAATCTTTGAGTCAAAGCAGTGATAAATTTCGCCGCTTTATTATTGACGAAGTAAAGCCATTTATTAGCCAGCAATATCGCACCGCCAACTTTAGCATGCTAAGCGGTCACTCAATTGGTGGCGCCTTTGTGTTGAATGCGTACTATCAAGACAAAGACAGCTTTGATGGATTTCTTGCTTTATCGCCAACGCTGGCTTGGGGTAACGAGCAATTATTAACCATGTTACCCGAGGTATATAAGCAACAAGAGCAACCTAAGCTTGCTACTGTATTTGAAGGACAATCGCCATTTCCTACACCAAAACAAAGTTATCAAGCACTTAATGAGCTCAATAAGCAGTATGCCCATTTAGCCACCAGTCACAGCAACACCCTGCTAGAGCAAGAAGATCACGTTTCGGTATCTCATTTAGGCGCATATCTCACATTAACTGAGTTATATCGTGGCTGGTTTTTATCGGTCCCGAAATTACTGGCAAGCCCTACAGCTTTTGATGGACACTATCAGCAATTAACGGATAAGTTAGGGTATACGGTCCAACCGACCGAAAACGAGCTGTGGCAATTAACTCAGGCACTACTGGGCGCTAAAAAGCTGGAGGATGCAACACGCGTTGTACAAAAAGCCAAGGCGTATTATCCCAACTCAAAATTTTCCTATGTGTTATTGGCTGATATCGCCAAAGCACAAGACGATAAAGACAAAGAAAAAGGCTATTTACTAAAAGCCATCAGCCTTGCAAATGATGATGAAATGCGTAAGCAGCGCTATCAAAAACGCCTAGCGAAACTTTAGTGAAAGTATAATTGGCTGGCATGTTAACCGTCACTGGTTAAACCAAAAAAGTCTAAACACAAAAAAGCCGCGTTCACGCGGCTTTTTAATACTAGGATGGCTATCACTTACTCCTCGAAGTAAGTGCCCCAACCATCGTAGTCAATGTTATTAGCAAGCGCGAACTCAAACATTTGCTGCGCTTCTTGTTTAATCACATCTTCTTCAAGGTACTGCTCGGTGATGATATCAAAAGCAAATACGCGAGCACCGTTTTCTAGCTCTGCTTCTTCTGGCTCTTCAACTTCTAGACCTAGCTTGAAGGCCGCAATCGCTGCCGCTTCTAACACGTCAAAATTAGAGCATGAAAAATGATGTTCAATGGTGTGTAGCGCTTCATCGTTCGAGCCATCTTCCAATAGCTCATTAACCAATGCATCGGTATGAGCAAACCACTCTTGTAGTTCTTCTTGTTGCTCGGCTGTTAGCGTCACTTCTGTACTCATACGTTTTCTACCTTTTTCGTTTCTACTAAAACATTGTCAAATGAGTGACCTGCTTCATCACTCAACTGTTTAATTTTATCTAACATCAATGCGTGGGTGTCATTAGCTAAATGGCGAATGTAATCACGCTCTGTGCCTTTCACTTCAATGGGTTCTAAGAACTCTATGATCATTTTACCGTTATTCCAACGGTTGAGTTTTACCATGTCATGGGTGTTGCTGACGCACACCGGTACAATCGGTACCTCTGCCATCGCGGCGGTATGGAATGCGCCGGTTTTAAATGGTAGCAAGCCACGGCCGTAACTGCGTGTACCTTCGGGGAACAACCACACTGAAATATTGCGCTCTTTAATTTTTTCTGCTGATGACGCAATGGTGCCGTGCGCTTTAGCGCGATTACCACGATCGATCAAAATATTGCCGGTGAACCAGTACATTTGGCCAAACAATGGTATCCATTTAAGGCTTTTTTTACCAATGCTTACGGTTTCTTTAGGTAATGATGCGCTCACGGTAAAAATATCATAAGAATTTTGATGATTCGCTACGTACACCATAGGGCCATGTTTACCCAAATTCTTCGGACGGCGAATTTCAACATCGATACCTAAAAGATAGGCTACTTTACCAATCATCGATGCCGTGTCGTGGACATTATTTTTATGGAATGGACGAACCACACAAAGTAGCATGGAAAAACAGAATATCAGCACTAATGCAATAAAAATTAAAATAATACGTAATATAGCTAGCACGAACCAACCTCATTAGCTAATAACAGGTTGCGAATTATACACATTAATAGCAGGGGTTGCGACTTTCATCTTCTCGAAATATAAAGCGCAGTAAAAAAGGCAGCTCAATGCTGCCTTCTTCATCTATTGGCTATCAGAAACTTATTCGCCATCGCCAATGTGAATACTTTCAACACGTTGTAATCCTCGTGGCAACTTGTTACCACGACGACCGCGCTCTCCGCGATAATGCTCTAAATCACTTGGTTTTAGCGTGAGTTTGCGTTTGCCTGCAAATAACGTGACCGGTACGTCTTTATCAACGACGGTTAAAATCGTCACAAACTCTTCGCGAGCCTTAGCTCTCGCCGCGGGCACATTAATGATTTTATTGCCTTTACCTTTACTTAGCTGCGGTAAATCGGTTAACGGGAACAACAACATACGGCCTTCTGTGGTAATCGATAAACACAGTTGCTGGTCAATATCATTAACCTCTTGCGGTGGCATCACCTTAGCGCCAGTTGGTAAAGTTAATAATGCTTTACCGTTTTTATTGCGCGATACCATATCGGCAAAATTACCGATAAAACCATAACCGCTATCGGAAGCCAGTAAATATTTTTGCTCATCGGCAGCCATCACCACATTGGTAAATGTCTCGCCTGCGCCTAAATTAAAGCGGCCTGTTAATGGCTCGCCTTGGCTGCGCGCCGATGGTAAGGTGTGCGCATCAGTGGCGTATGCCCTACCGGATGAATCAATAAATACCGCAGGGTTATTGCTGCGCCCTTTGGCACTGCATAAATACTTATCCCCCGCTTTGTAACTTAAACTTTCGGCATCAATATCATGCCCTTTGGCGGCGCGTGCCCAACCTTTTTCAGAAACTACCACAGTAACCGCTTCTGATGGCATCAAATCTTTTTCACTTAGGGCTTTAGCTTCGCCGCGCTCTACTAGCTTACAGCGACGTTCGTCGCCGTATTGCTCAGCGGCGGCAAGAATCTCCTTTTTCATTAAGGTGTTCATGCGCGCCTTAGAGCCAAGGATCTTTTCAATTTTATCGCGTTCAGTAGCGAGTTCGTCTTGCTCAGCGCGGATTTTAACTTCTTCAAGCTTGGCTAATTGGCGAAGTTTAATTTCAAGAATCGCCTCCGCTTGAGTTTTACTTAAGCTAAAGCGACTCATGAGTTCGCCCTTGGCGTCGTCATATTCACGAATAATGGCGATCACTTCGTCAATATTTAGATAAGCAATTAACAAACCTTCAAGAATATGCAAACGGGCAAGCACTTTATCGAGACGGTATTGTAAACGGCGGCGAATGGTTTCGCGACGAAACTCTAGCCACTCCGATAAAATTTGCTGTAGGTTTTTCACCGCTGGGCGGTTGTCTAACCCCAGCATATTTAGATTTACTCGGTAATTTTTCTCTAAATCGGTGGTCGCGAACAAATGCGCCATTAATTGCTCAACGTTAACGCGATTTGAACGAGGCATAATCACTAAGCGTGTTGGATTTTCATGATCAGATTCATCACGTAAATCCGCTACCATAGGTAATTTTTTGGCCTGCATTTGTTGAGCTATCTGCTCTAATATTTTCGCACCTGATGCCTGGTGAGGTAATGCGGTGATCACAATATCGCCCTGCTCGATATCATAAACGGCGCGCATTTTGATGCTACCACGACCCGTTTGGTACATTTTAGCAATGTCACTTTGCGGGGTAATGATTTCCGCATCGGTTGGGTAATCTGGCGCTTGCACATATTGTAATAAATCGGCAACATCAGCTTTCGGTTGCTCAATTAAGTGCACGCAGGCATTGGCAAGTTCTCGCACATTGTGCGGTGGGATATCGGTTGCCATACCTACAGCAATACCGGTAATACCATTTAATAAGATGTGCGGTAAGCGCGCCGGTAATGTCTTCGGCTCTTTCATGGTGCCATCAAAGTTTGGCAACCAGTCAACCGTGCCTTGGCCCAGCTCTGACAATAACACTTCGCTGAACTTCGATAATTTGGCTTCGGTATAACGCATTGCCGCAAACGATTTAGGATCGTCCGGCGCACCCCAGTTTCCTTGGCCGTCAACCAATGGATAACGATACGAAAACGGCTGAGCCATTAACACCATGGCTTCATAACATGCTGAATCGCCATGCGGGTGGAACTTACCCAGTACATCACCCACGGTACGCGCTGATTTTTTATATTTAGCGGCGGCATGTAAACCAAGCTCGCTCATCGCGTAAACAATGCGACGCTGTACCGGTTTTAAACCGTCACCAATGTGCGGTAGTGCACGGTCCATAATCACGTACATTGAGTAATTTAAGTAGGCGTCTTCGGTGAAACGTCTAAGCGGCAGTTGTTCTACGCCGTCTAGACTCATCTCTATGGCATCAGACATATGCAGGGAATCCTATATACCAGAATCAGTTAGGTTGACTATTATGATTTTTATAATCATTAGAATATCGAAAAAAAGCCTCTGAAAAAACCGTTTTTTCAGAGGCTTTTAAAAAACGTTTAAATTTTCATGCAATTAGCTACTTGTTAGAGGCTTGGTACTCCACATCCCAGAAACTTGCTTCAATGCGATGGCCATCTAAATCGATAATAAAGCAACCATAATATGGTGCACCATATTCAGGGCGAGGTCCTGGTTTGCCATTACATTGCCCACCATTGGCAAGAGCAACGCGGTAAAACTCATCAACTTGCGCCTTGCTGGTGGCCATAAAACCAATATGCGAACCATTAGCGACGGAAGCGGCTTGCTGATCGTAGGGTATTTGCAGCCAAAACGTTGGATAACCTTTACCATACGCCACCGCCTGCTCGTGTTGTACCACTTGCGTGATCCCTAACGTTGCGAGCACCTGGTCATAAAAAGCGATAGCATCTAACAGCTGGTTGGTTCCAAGTGAAATATGACACAAGGTTTTTGCCTGCTGTTGAGCTGAAGTAATATCCATATTTCATTATCTTGATTAACTAAATTTTGCTTAGTTTAATCTATCGCTACGCCAATAGCGACTGGGCTTTTGATTGACTTGCTGAAGACTGCCTTCTTCGTCAATTAAATAAGCTAACACGCTATCACTATCAAACTGATACTCCACTTGACTGACTAATGTACTGTCTTCGTCAATTTCTACAGCATACTGCATAAAGTCTTTAACTTCGTTTTTATCATCAAAGGTTAACAACAATCGTTGTTGTCGATTTGAAAATATCGACATTTCAGCCAGTAAATAGGTGTTTTTACCTGTAACATTATTATGCAAAACACCAATCGCCATACCTCGCCAGTATTGCAAATGTTCATTACGGGCTTTGGTAAATACGGCATAAGCATATTTTTGTTTAACATCCGAAACTAGCTCAAAGTGCTCTTGCTCCATGGTTCGAAAAGTCTGATCACGGAATTTAAGCATTTCCATGCGAACATAGGTAGGTGGCGGTAACGAACTACAAGCAAGAAGGGCAAAACACAGGCTTAAAGATACAAATACTTTCATAGCTAACTCTTTTATTTTTATCAGTATTTGTAAAGCATAGTAGAAAAATTTCAGCCTTCAACTAGAGATAACAAGCCGTATTGGTACCGTCCCAGAAAGTGTGTCTCTCTTATTTTAATTTCAGTTTCAAATTACCTAGTTAAACAAGTTACTTTTCTCAAAGCGACTTATCGGGTATTGGTAAGTCGTTTTATTCATATCCAGTGCTACCTTACTTAGAATGGTTAATACAGAATCAACACTTGGCATGGAATTCCTTATTTTTAACGTTCGTTTGAATGATTTATTTAATCGTTCAATCCAGTTGGTAGTATAAATCATATTGCGGATGATCGGCTCAAAGTCCAAGTATGTGGCGTAATACTGCAAGTACGGCTTATCAATAAACATCTTAAAGTTAGAATATCTCTTACCCCACTTCTCATATAACCACCGAGCGCGGATCATAAGTTCTTCACGGTCATCTGATTGATCATCTAAATTAAAGACAAACCTCAAATCATCAGCGACTTCACCACGATGAGACTTCTTCACTTTTTTTAAGATGTTGCGTTTCATATGTAAGACGCACTTTTGAATTTTACATTGATAATGCCGTTCAATGGCCGAATCTAAGCCCGATAGGTTATCAATCACAGCAAGGTCGATTTGCTTGAGGCCACGCTCCTTTAAATCTAACAAGATGTCATCCCAATTGGCTGCTGATTCGGTCGGTGCATTGTAAATACCAATCACTTCACGAGTCATGTCGTGCTTTACCGCTAAAACGATATAGTAGGCTTCGCTAGAAACCGTTTCACGCTTTGTTTTGATAAATGTCGCATCGAGATAAATGATGGGGTAATAATCGCATAACTTCTGTTTTCTGAAGTCTTCCATTTCCTCATATAGGCTCTTAGTAATGCGCGATACGGCGCTTCGAGTGAGCTTTTGGCCATAGATAGATTCAGTTATTGATTCAATTTCTCGAGTTGTAAGCCCCTTGGCATAAAGCTCAAAACAAAGTTCGTTCAGTGTATCGCTTTGCTCTTTCATGACATTGAGGATCCAAGGCTTGAATTGATTTAATCGATCACGAGGTACCTGTAAAGATAGAGCATCACCTATACCTAAGCCTGCCACAGGTCTATAGCCATTGCCTTTGTTACCTTGAGAAGATCTTAGGTATTCCGTTCGCTCAGCTTTCATAAATGAATTAAGGGCGAGCTCTAATACCTGATTTAGACCACCTGGCTTTTGGATTAAAGAATCTAATGCTGCTTGAATTTGCTTACTATTCAGCGTTAAATTAGTCATAGTCTCTCTCCGTTTGTTGTTGATTGTTTTTTGGTCGAAACTTTCAACTAAACTAAGAGAGACTTTTTTATTTGTCTAGTGGGACACACTTTAGTGGGACGGTATGGCCGTATTATGCTGCTGTCGCTGATTTTATTTGGTCAACAAAAAAGCCCCGCTAACGAGATTCGCGGGGCTTTAACGTATGTTGGGCTTAAAATTACGACAAGGTAACCAAATTACCTTTTTCTTGCAGCCAATCCTTGCGATCTCCAGCACGTTTTTTTGATAGCAACATGTCCATGATTTCCATGGTGGTATCGTATTCATCTACCGTTAATTGGACTAAGCGACGGGTATTAGGGTCCATAGTGGTCTCCCGCAATTGCAATGGATTCATCTCACCTAAACCTTTAAAGCGCTGTACGTTAACCTTGCCACGCATTTTTTCTGCCTCGATACGGTCAAGGATGCCTTGTTTCTCTTGCTCGTCAAGGGCATAAAACACCTCTTTACCGACGTCAATTCGGTACAGAGGTGGCATCGCCACGTAAACATGACCAGCTTGCACAAGTGGTAAAAAATGCTGAGTAAATAACGCACAGAGAAGGGTCGCAATATGCAGACCATCGGAGTCTGCATCGGCTAAAATACAAATTTTGCCATAACGCAAACCGGATAAGTCCTCAGAGTCTGGGTCGATACCAAGTGCTACCGAAATATCATGAATTTCTTGTGATGCTAAAATCTGTCCAGACTCCACTTCCCAAGAGTTCAGAATTTTACCGCGCAGAGGCATAATCGCTTGAAAGTCACGATCTCGCGCTTGTTTGGCACTACCGCCAGCTGAGTCACCCTCAACTAAGAATAACTCAGTACGTTCTGGCTCTTGCGAGCCACAATCCGTTAATTTACCCGGTAACGCAGGGCCTTGGGTTACCTTTTTACGGACCACTTTTTTACTGGCACGCATCCGACGCTGGGCATTGGCAATACAAAATTCCGCTAACGCTTCCGCAATATCAGTATGTTCATTAAGCCATAAACTAAAAGCGTCTTTGACCACGCCCGAGACAAAAGCAGAACATTGTCTTGACGACAAGCGCTCTTTAGTTTGACCTGCAAATTGTGGATCTTGAATTTTTACTGACAAGATAAACGCACATTTATCCCAAATATCATCTGGGGTCAGTTTTACGCCGCGAGGAATTAAATTACGAAATTCACAAAACTCGCGCATCGAGTCCAGCAACCCTTGGCGCAAACCGTTAACATGGGTACCACCTTGAATGGTAGGAATTAAGTTAACATAACTCTCACCAATGCTATCGCCGCCTTCCGGTAACCAAGTAACGGCCCAATCAACGGCTTCGTGCTGTGATGCAAAGGTTCCGATAAATGGTTGTTCAGGTAAGTTAGGCCATTTGGCAACGGCTTCTTTCAAGTAATCTTGTAAGCCATTTTCATAACACCAATGATATTTTTCACCCGCTACTTTATCGTGGAACTTAATCGATAAACCCGGGCATAACACGGCTTTGGCTTTTAAAATGTGTACCATGCGTGATACGGAGAATTTATGCGAGTCAAAGTAACTGGCATCAGGCCAAAAACGTACACGAGAACCGGTATTGCGCTTACCAACGGTCCCCGTTACCGTAAGATCCGATACCTTTTCGCCGTTTTCAAAGGCCATTTCAAAAACTTTTTGATCGCGGCGCACCACCACTTCAACACGAGTTGATAAGGCATTAACCACAGAAATACCAACCCCGTGTAAACCACCTGAAAATTGATAATTCTTATTCGAGAATTTACCGCCGGCATGCAGACGACAAAAGATCAACTCAACCCCCGGAACGCCCTCTTCAGGGTGTATATCCGTTGGCATCCCACGACCATCATCAATAACTTCTAGCGACTGGTCTTCATGTAAGATCACTTGGATATTACGAGCAAAACCTGCTAAGGCTTCATCTACAGAGTTATCAATAACCTCTTGTCCTAAATGGTTCGGTCTATTGGTATCGGTGTACATGCCTGGGCGGCGGCGTACAGGGTCGAGACCACTTAAGACCTCAATGGCGTCGGAATTATATTGATCAGTCATAAAGGTATCACTATATGTATTGATTGGCTTTATTGTTGTAGTTTGTGCGCAGATATCTGCTTACACCGTACCGTATCACTGGCTAAGTAAGCAAGAATACACAACATTTACGATGCTAAAGGTTTACCCATTATTCTCTAATTGAAAGAATTTGACAACATCGGGTAGCATTTTTTCAAAGCCGACAAAGCTGTGGTCACCACCTTCTTGTACCAATAAGCAGGTGTCACGATACTTATTAACCGCTTGCTGATAATCAAGTACTTCATCACCTTTTTGCACCATAACCATAAACTTATCGACATCAATATCATCAACCCAAAGCCTTTTAAGTTGCTGCATATGCTCGCTTGTTACGTGATACGTTTCATTGGTATATGGGTTGGTATGCTCACCAATAACCTCAGCTAATAATTCAAACGGTTTAACTGCAGGGTTAATTAATACCGCAGGAATCGAAAAGCGTGATGCCAAATAGGTGGCAAAATATCCCCCCAATGATGAACCAGTCAACATCCAAGACGCCTCAGGGGCAGACTCAATAATATCGACGAGTTGTTTGATCGCCGCATCTGGTGTGGTCTTCAGCTGTGGCGCGACAACATCGATTTGTGGAAAGTGTTGATTAAAGTAAGCCTTGGTTTGTTCCGCCTTTAAAGATTTTGGCGAACTATTAAAACCATGGATGGTAAGTAGCTTTTTCATATTAAATGGTTTCGTTATTATATTTTTTGTTTGTTAAGTCATCATTAGCCTGCCGTCCTAGCATGGCAACAGGCTAGTCTCTATAGGTAGACAAGGCGCGAGTTGATGACATCATTAGCCCCTAAATCAAATAAGCGCAAACCTGGCCTGGTTGATTCGGCAAGTAAGTCATTGGGGTGGCGAGCAAACATAATAGAGGTTGCAGGACAGGTAAATACAGTCACATCATTATAGTGATACTCCTCACCACGATGGACATGACCACAAGCAATGGCGCGGATCTTCGGCGCGCTAGCAACTGACTGCCAAAATTGCTGTTTGTTATTAAGGCCATGACGGTCAATAAAGTAACCGACATCCATCGGATGATGATGCATAAATACTAGGCTTGGTTGCTCAGTCAATGCCTCAATGCGACGCCTTTGCGATGAGTTTACCTCACCACTTGGGGTTACTGATTTGCTATCAACAAGCAATATCTGCCATTCATCGAGGTGAATCGTTTGCTCGTGAGTAATGCATGTTGCCGTTAATTGTTGTTTAAGCAGTTGACGATCATCGTGGTTACCTGGGACATAAGCAACAGGGCAAGGCAACTTGGCAGCCGCGACCAATTCATTAAAGCGCTGATAAGAAGCAATGCTATGATCTTGTGATAAGTCACCGGTGAACACCACCAGTTTTAACTCCGCCATCCTCGCAAGGTAACTAAATACTGTTTCTAAATTTCGGTAAACGTTGGCGCCAAAGTGTAAGCTATCGATATCACCATATAAATGACAATCAGATATTTGCGCTATTTGAATGCTTGATTGCATATCCATTGCTGGTACCGAAGGTGGTTGTTTATCCATAATATTCAATCGCCCCCACTAAAGATTCAACTGCACAGGCGCTCTACCCTGCTGTAAACACAATTGCAACCATTGGCCAAGAAACGCCAAGGTTTGATGTTTTTCATCGGGTTGATGCATGTTTTTATTAGGGTAATTATAACGCGGCTTTATTTGGCGCACGCATTGGCTTTCTATCACCTCAATGACTTTCGCATCATGGTAAAGGCGAATAACCATCACTGGTCTTGGTAAAAATACCTTGCCAATCGTATGTTCACTATCGCTACGTAATTGTTCAAATTTAACCACATGGGTATAACGTGTATCCTCTAATACCGTTAAACGATAACTTAAGTGATCATCGATAAAAAATAGACGACTTTGCCCTTGTTGCTCAATTGGTGTTAACAATCGATTTAGCAACATGTAATTGGTTTCGGCTAATGACAGTAAGTTGGTTAAATCCGGTTTATAACGACTCATGCTAATCCTTGTAATGTAGCGCTAGCCATTGTAACCCAATTATCGTTGAAGCGTTATTGACTTTACCTTGCTCGAGCAACCGCAGGGCTTGTGTCAAGCTAACTTTATAGCTTTTAATATCTTCGTGTTCGTTATCTAAACCATGCACTTGACCGGCCTGATAATCACTCAAGTCGACATAAGCAACATAGAGATAAAGCTTCTCAGAGCAACCGCCAGGACTTGGCAGAAATTCCATGACATACTCGCAATCGGCGACATCAATATCAATATTGGCTTCTTCTTTTGCTTCGCGTATCGCAACTTCTATAGGTTGCTCATTCGGTGCGAACATGCCGGCAATGAACTCTAACATCCAAGGGTCATCTTGAGTACGAATAGCACCCGGACGAAATTGCTGAATTAACAATAAATGCTTCGCCTGCCTATCAAATACCATCAACACCACCGCATCACCGCGTTCAAAAATTTCGCGCGTAATCAATGGACTTTGTTCACCATTGAACAGCTTGTGCCGTAATCGGTACTCATCAATGCGAAAAAAGCCTTGATAGTTGCTATTTATAGCCTCTACATTGAAATCTTGGTCAGTAAACCGACTAATTGTTTGCTTGCTTTTCATAATTTGTAATACTTATAGATATAACAACATGTTAGAGAAAACTTCTGTTACACTTTAACAAGGTTGGTAACGGTTTTTAATTTCCGCATAACATTAAATAACGATACACTTACCCTAATAACAAAAGCTTTATAAACCAAGGGAAAAACATACTCATGACAAATAAATTTAATTCTGTGGTTGCAGGGTTAGTTTTAGCTGGCATCAGTTCGCTGGCCAGTGCTCAGGACCTAAAAGATAGCTATCAGCTAGCGCTACAAAATGATCCAACAGTATTAAGAGCCGAGGCACAAGTTAAAGCATCCAAAGAGCTGGTTGAACAAGCTCGCTCGCTATTGCTACCGCAAGTTAATGGTGCTGCATCTTATACTATGTCACAAACCGACTTCGATGCCTTCTCGCAAGATGATGACGTACTGCGCCTTGGTGTTAATCTGAATATGGATGTTTATAATCATAGCAGCTGGCTAGGATTGGACATTGCCGACAAACAAGCGCATCAATTTGATATTAACTATCAATTTGTTAAACAACAAATGATCACCCGTGTCACCGAAGCTTATTTTGACGTGCTAGCAGCGATGGATACCTTAGAATTTGCACGAGCAGAAAAAAATCCCATCGAACGTCAATTAGAGCAAACCAAACAGCGGTTTTCTGTTGGCCTAACGGCAATCACTGACGTTCACGAAGCGCAAGCACAATACGATAATTCAGTCGCCAACGAGATTTCCGCACAAAATGACGTGTACACCGCTGAAGAAGTACTACGAGAAATCACGGGGACTTACCCTCGCAATTTAGCGGTATTAAATACCGAACGCTTTAGCGCCGTAACACCATCACCAGCAAGTGCCGAACAATGGCAACAAACCGCCGAAACAAACAATCTGCAGTTAATTAATCAAAAAGTCAGCGTTGACATTGCCAAAGAAAATATTGACTTAGCGCAGTCGGGTCATTATCCAACATTAGCGTTAAGCGGTAGTGTTGGTACCAGTAACAGCGATAGAGATTGCTCGCCAACCAGCTTTTGTAATAGCTTAAATGGCGCCGATGTCGATGACTCTTCCATTGGCTTAAGCTTAAACGTGCCTATTTATTCTGGTGGCCGAACCAGCTCATTAGTACGTCAAGCACAACAAAATTATGTTGTTGCTAGCCAAGATATGCAGCTAACCTACCGCGGTGTTGTACGAGGCTCACGTATCGCCTATAACACCATTGTTGCAACGATCTCGAGCATCAAAGCATTAGAGCAATCAGTCATTTCAGCGGAAAGTGCGTTAAAAGCAACCGAAGCTGGCTTTGAAGTAGGTACTCGTACCATTGTTGATGTGTTAGACCGCACCCAAAGCTTATATAACGCTAAACGTAACCTGTCCAATGCTCGTTACCGCTACATCATTAACATGCTGCGTTTAAAAGAGACTGCTGGCACCATTTCTGATCAAGATGTATTGGCGATTAACCAAGGACTTGTTGCTCAATAACAAGCTACTATTTAGCTCTAGGTATTAGCCAGAAGAAACAAAGGCGACCAGTTGGTCGCCTTTGTTATATAAAAACGTTAACGTATTAACGTTTTCTTGCTTTCGCTTCGTCGCTCCAGCCTTCTGTTTCACGAGCGCGCTTCTTACGTTCGGTGTAAGATAGCTTGCGCTTATGCGCAAACGGGTTCGCTGTGCCCCTAAAGTCAACCTTGACCGGGGTACCCATGATCTTCAGTGACTTTCTAAAGTAGTTGATCAAATAGCGCTTGTAGGAATCAGGTAACTGATTTACTTGGTTACCGTGAATAACGATAAGAGGCGGGTTGTAACCACCTGCATGCGCGTATTTCAGCTTAATACGACGGCCATTGACCAACGGTGGCTGATGATCAAACACTGCCATATCCAAAATCTTGGTTAACATCGCTGTTGATGTGCGCTTGGTCGCCGAATCAAAGGCTTCTTCCACCGATTCAAAGATATGACCAACGCCGGTACCATGTAACGCTGAAATAAAGTGCAAGCGAGCAAAATCAATAAACCCTAAACGACGGTCAATTTCCGATTTAATGCGATCTTTCACATCATTATCAAGACCATCCCACTTGTTAACCACCAAGACTAACGAACGGCCTGAGTTAAGGATGAAGCCCAGTAGGCTCAAATCTTGGTCGGTAATTTCTTCACGCGCATCCATCACCAACAATACCACGTTGGCGTCTTCAATCGCTTTAAGCGTTTTGATCACCGAGAACTTTTCAACCGCCTCATGCATATTCTTACGACGGCGAATACCTGCTGTGTCAATCAGGGTGTAGTTACGCTCATTACGCTCCATTGGAATATAAACACTATCACGTGTTGTGCCTGGCATATCGTAAACGACAACGCGCTCTTCACCTAATATGCGGTTGGTTAAGGTTGATTTACCCACATTCGGTTTACCAACGATAGCCAGCTTGATGGTGTCATCTTGAGCCGTTTCATCGCTGTCATCGAACTCTTCACCTTCGGCCAAATCGACCACGTCATCGTGCTCATACAGTGAATCATCTTCATCGATCTGTTCGCTCGCATCCGCCGCTTTGGCAAATGCCTCAATATGCGGGGCTAGGGCTACATACATTAACTGCGTCACACCTCGGTTATGCGCCGCCGCAATTTGATAAACCGTATCACCCAAGCCAAGCGAATAGAATTCAGCAATGGCCGAGTCAGCGTCAATGCCATCGATTTTATTGGCAACCAAGAATACTTTCTTGCTTTGTTTGCGCAAGTGAGCAGCAATAGCTTCGTCCGCCGACGTCAAACCAGCACGAGCATCGACTAAAAATAAAACCGCATCAGCTTCTTCAATCGCCATCAAAGATTGCTCGGCCATCTTTGCATCGATGCCTTGCTCATTACCTTCAATACCACCGGTATCAATAACGATGAATTGTTCGCCATCCACTTCCGCTTGACCATATTGACGGTCACGGGTAAGTCCCGGAAAGTCGGCAACTAAAGCATCGCGGGTACGCGTTAGACGATTAAACAACGTTGATTTACCAACGTTTGGGCGCCCTACAAGGGCAACAACAGGAAGCATGGCCACCTCAAAAATTCCACCTCAAAAATGAGGAAATTAAAACAACAAACGGCCCCGTAAGTACTTAGGGGCCGTTAATAACTGTAGCAACTCAGACTTATTTTGCCGAGTTTTACATTATAAAATAACTAGTTATTGCTCATTAGCCGTTGGCGTTGCAATAACATCAAAACTACCATCGCGAGCATATACATACAGCAGGTTATCGCGAACCACTGGCGTTGCAAAAATACCACTTGAGTCAACTTGGTAACGAGCAACAATGCGGCCGGTTTGCTTATCGAGCCAATGTAAGTAGCCTTCAAAGTCACCTACGACAACATAATCACCAACACTCACTGCACCAGTCGTTTGGCGATTGGTTAACTGTAAGTTACTCCACTCTTCCATCCCTGTGACACGATTAATAGCATAAACATGTCCTTGAACATCCGTCGCAAAAACTTGGTTATCATCAATCGTAAGCTGACGATACGATGAATATTGACGCTTCCAAACTTCACGGCCACCACGTAAATCAATCGCAGCTAAATTACCATTTGAAGAGATTGCGTAAATTCTATCGCCAACAACAACTGGCGTAGAATCAACATCAACAATGCGTTGTAGCTCGGTTGCACCGCTTGGTTCGCCGATGTCTACTGCCCAACCTTGTTGACCTGTTTCAGCAATATACACAGCTACTTGACCTGTTGCTGAGCCAACAAACACACCGCCACTGCTGGCTGCAATACCACTAATACCGCGCAAGGTTAATGGTGGCACTGCTTGTTCAGCTTTCCACATTGCTTCACCTGTATTGGCATCCAATGCAACCAACACGCCTGAGGCGGTATTTACAATCAGTTTATTATCGCTAAAAACGGGTTTAGCGATGACTTCACCAGCGACCTTAGTCTGCCAAAGTAACTCACCTGAATTAGCGTCTAATGCAAACACATCACCATTTTCACTGCCCCAAACGACTTTGTCGTAACCAGCAACAGCACCACCGGCAATACGTGCAGATACAGCATCATCAAAAAAGCCACGTTTATCGTCGATATCACTTAAATCCACCGACCAAATGGTTTTCCCCGTTTGCTGATCAAAAGCATATGCCTCACCAAAACGGCTACTAACAAACACTTTGTCATAAGCTACCGCAGGTGCAAGACGAGAAAAATAGTGCTCGACACCATTACCAACGGACTCATCCCAAACAACGTTTGGCTCAAAAGCATTATCAATTGCAGTGAGTTGTGCAACTTTACTTGCTTCCTCTTCATCAGTATCCGAAGAAGAACAAGCAACTAGGGTGCTGGCTAATAGTGCAGCACCGATTAAACGCTTATTTAACAGGTTCATAAGCTTCTCCGACTATGAGTTAACAGCGACTGCTAAATCATCCAATTTCATTTGTAACGTCGGGTTACCTTGCAAACCGCCTGCGTCGGCAGCTACTTGGTATTCAGCGCGAGCTTGTTGTTTATTACCTTGCAACAAGTATGCATCGCCCTTAACTTCAGCAACCGCGGCTTTAAATGACTCTGGTAGCGGCTTATTTAGGGTCGCTAATACTTTATCAAAAGCTTGTTGTTGCAATTGCACACGCGCTAAACGTAATGTCGCAATGGCCTTCAACTCGGTGCTCTGGGCTAACGCAACCGCACTGCTCAGCTGTTTTTCAGCTTCAGCAAAGTCGGCCGTTTCAACAGCATCTTTAGCAAGCGCAAACGCAGCAAACACCGCATACACTTGATCAGAGTTATTGTCGATAAATGCTTGCGTATTAGCCTTGTATTCAGCTTCTTTGTTGCTGTAGGCATCCATTGCTTGTTGGTATTGGTATGAGGCTAAGTATTGCGCTTCAAGCTGACTATCTTGGTAGTAGTTCCAGCCAATAAAGCCACCTAAACCAATCACTAAGCCCGCAATTAACGAGTTACCGTTTTCTTGCCAAAAGCTTTTAATCGCTTCAACCTGTTGTTCTTCCGTTTGGTATGTTTCCACGTTACTACCCTTTTATAATAATTCTTTTAATACGTCTGCCACCTCTGCAAATGGCACGGTTTGTTGTTCTTTAGACTGGCGTAAGTACTTAATGGTTGCTTCACCGTTAGCCAGCTCGCTTTCACCGATGATAATCGCCACTTGTGCGCCCGATTTATCAGCTCGCTTTAATTGTTTGTTGAACTTACCGCCACCACAATGGTATTGCAAGCGTAAGTCACTTAATTCATTGCGCCATTGCTCAGCTAACTGTAAGCCTTTAAACTCAGCTGCTTCTCCTGCCATAACCAAGTAAGCATCGGTTGTGCCACGAATATCGCCTAATTTATCAAGCTCAGTTAACATCAACACCAAGCGCTCAATGCCTAACGCAAATCCAACGCCTGGCGTGCCTTTACCACCGAGTTGCTCAACTAAGCCATCGTAACGACCACCCGCACATACGGTACCTTGAGCACCTAAGCTGTCGGTTACCCACTCAAATACCGTGCGATTGTAGTAGTCAAGGCCACGTACTAAACGCTCATTTAATGTGTATTTAACACCGGCAGCGTCAAGGCGCTTACAAAGTTGCTCGAAGTGCTGGCGTGATTCTTCATCTAAGTGCTCAGACAATTTTGGCGCATTCACCAATAATGCCTGCACGTCAGGGGTCTTGGAGTCCAGTACGCGCAATGGATTACTATGCATACGACGTTTGCTATCTTCATCAAGTTGCTCTTGATGTTGTTCTAAAAACGCAACTAAGGCATCGCGATATTCAGCACGCGCTTGATTCGAGCCAAGAGAGTTCAACTCCAGTGTGACAAATTCGCTGATACCAAGTTCCCGCCACAAACGTGCACTTAATAAAATAACTTCCGCGTCAATGTCTGCTGTCGCAATACCAAAGCTTTCAATGCCGAATTGATGAAACTGGCGATAGCGACCTTTTTGTGGGCGCTCGTGACGAAACATTGGCCCCATGTACCATAAACGTTGTTCTTGGTTATATAGAAGACCGTGTTGATTACCAGCGCGAACACAGCTTGCGGTGCCTTCTGGACGCAACGTAAGACTGTCACCGTTGCGATCTTCAAATGTGTACATTTCTTTTTCTACGATATCGGTTACCTCACCAATACCGCGCTTGAACAAGTTAGTCGACTCAACTACGGGCATGCGGATTTCAGCATAACCGTAACTTGCTGCGACACGGCGTAAAACCTGTTCAACCATTTGCCACTTATTGCTTTCACCTGGCAAAAGGTCATTCATTCCTCGGATTGCTTGAATCGCTTTACTCACTCGAATCGTCTCTTAAATTTGTCATTAAAGGCGGGCATTATAGGGGATTTTTGCTTATTCTTACAACAAAATCCCCTAATTAGTCTATCGATTATCGACTATTTTACTTGCTTGATATCGATGCGATTCTGCTCGCTCAACATGTTCGCTTTAGCGCGAATTTTTTGCTCCAGTTGATCGACAATATCGTTATTATCAATACGTTCTTTTTGACGTTCGCCGTCAACATAATAGCCTGACTTTCTCGCTCCACCGGTTAATCCAATATCAGAAATAGTCGCTTCACCTGGGCCATTCACGACACAGCCAATTATTGATACATCCATTGGCGTTAATACGTCTTCTAATCGTTGTTCCAACGCATTGACCGTATTGATCACATCAAACTCTTGGCGCGAGCAACTAGGGCAGGCGATAAAGTTAATACCGCGAGAACGTAAACGTAGTGACTTAAGGATATCAAAGCCGACTTTAATTTCCTCAACTGGATCTGCTGCTAAAGAAACACGTAATGTGTCGCCAATACCTTCAGCTAACAGCATACCTAAGCCAACCGATGATTTAACCGCACCAGAGCGGAAACCACCCGCTTCGGTAATACCAAGGTGCAGCGGATTATCGATTTGTTTTGCCAGTAAACGATAGGCACCAACTGCTAAAAACACATCGGATGCTTTCACGCTCACTTTAAATTGATCGAAGTTTAAGCGGTCGAGAATTTCAACATGGCGAAGCGCCGACTCAACTAACGCTTCTGGCGTTGGTTCACCGTATTTCTCTTGTAGGTCGCGCTCTAAAGAGCCACCATTAACACCAATGCGAATTGGAATATTTTTGTCACGAGCAGCATCCACGACTTGGCGAATACGGTCTTCTTTACCGATATTACCAGGATTAATACGTAAACAGTCGACACCATACTCTGCCACTTTCAGGGCAATACGGTAATCAAAATGAATATCGGCAACTAACGGCACTTTTACCTGTTGTTTAATTTGCTTAAACGCTTCGGCGGCATCCATTGTAGGCACACTGACTCTAACGATATCAGCACCAACATTTTCTAATGAACGAATTTGTGCAACCGTCGCAGCAACATCGGTTGTTTTGGTATTGGTCATCGACTGCACAGAAATAGGTGCATCACCACCGACGGGTACATTACCGACCATAATCTGTTTTGACTTGCGACGAATAATTGGAGATTCACTGAACATAATGACACTTGGACCTGTAGGTCTAATTAATTAATAAAACAAAGCCGCCATAGTGTAACATGGCGGCTAAATAATCCTATGCTTTTAACCGTTATTGGTTAATTTTCTTGCGCTGGCCAAACAAACTTAGCAACCTGACCTTTTCGGTAATTACTTAAGTCATACGGTTTACCATCGATCGTTAGCGTCACTAACTCTGGCGCCCCTAAGGTAAAGTTAATTGGTGGTTGCCCTTGTACAGACAATACATACCCCTGATTTTTAATGCCATACGCTAAGCGCTCACCTGCTGCGTCATAAATATTCACCCAACAATCACCAGCAAAGCTCATCACCACCACATGACCTGTTCCGGCTTCCAGTTGATCAACAATGATCTGTTGCTGCCCAGTTTGGTTATTCACCTGAGGCTCGCTACCCTGCTGTACAGAGCCCATGTGCTGCTCAAATACCTCATCCTGTGTTTCTTCAGATTGCGTCGTCTGGTCGATACTGGTACTTATTGAAGCCGGTGTATTGGTGGCAGGCTGGGCAATACTCGCGCCAACATCCTCAGCCGTCGCTTGGCTATTTAACACATCGGTATTAACAACCTCTACTCGGGCTTGATTACCTTGCGCAGTCGTACTGGCATCATCCGGATTTGAATCCGCGGTTAAGACCGTTGTTGGTAAGGTCGCGGCTTCAATATTGCTTGCCTTTTTGCTGGCTGCCTGCTGAGCCCACCAGATGACCGTCAATGCTAATAAAACGGCAACAATGAGGTAAATCGCAATCATTAGGCGATTATTTTCCGCTCGTTTACGAGTTCCCTGTGAAAACGAGGTCATTGTCGCAGCCGCGGGTTCGTTACCCGTTAGCGAGTCGTAGCGTGAGATAACCTCTTCTTCGCTGACATCAACCAATTTGGCATAATTACGCAAATACCCACGGATAAAGGTTTTTGGCGTTTTAGGATCTATTCTGTCCGCTTCTATATCTTCAACCAAGCTAGGGCGCAAGTTTAACTTGTGAGCGACTTCATCCTCACTTAGATTCAATGCATTACGCGCATCTTTTAACATGCGCCCAGGTCCTATCACCTGGATATCGCTATCATTTGCGGTTTTATCAGTATCTTGGCTCATATTCTATTTTGGTTTCTTCACTCGGATCTTTTGACCAACGCTAATATTCTCACTAAGTAAGTCATTCCAGCGACGTAACGTCGCAATAGTGACATTGTACTTTATCGATATTCGATACAAATTATCGCCAGGTTTCACAACATGTACATCAGTGTCTTTGGGCTGCGTCGCGGTCGACGTTTGAGGTACAACACGACTCACTGCTGACGACTTAGCTACTGGCTGCTGTGAAGTCTGTACTGGCGTGACTACGGCGCTGCGATTATGGTTTGACGAATTAGCGAGCTGATTCGCCTGCTTGTGGTTGGCCGGTTGACTTGCTGCCCCCACAGGTGACGTCACTGGTGTCACGGTTGCTTTTGACGAAGCCGGCTGCTTTGTAACCTGACCTGTTACCGTTGTGGTAACAGCTTGTTTTTCCACTTGCGGTCGCATCGCTACATTTTCAACCACCATTTGCTCGTCAGGCAATGCTTCAATAACCATTTGCGCCCCCCCCTGGTTATTCGGCGTCTGTAGTTTTTCAACGCCAACAGTGCCATTCGAGGCGCGCTTATCCTCTATAATAATAGGCTGTTTGTTTACTTTCGCGCCAGATTTCAGCAAAGTATATTTTTTATATTGAGTTGCCAACTCATCGGCATCGATTGTCGCCAGTTCGTTATCAAGGTATTGCTTCGCTTCATTAGATTCTGGAAACATATTCAATAACATGGTCGCGTAATTATCGGCAATCTCGTCATTGCCAAGATTTTTGTGTACTTTAAAACTTAACGCGATCGCCTGCGCAGTAAAGCGACGGGTAGCTAGTTCATATCGACTTAAATAGTCTGAAGCTTGGGCAAATGCTTGTTTTGCATACTGTAGCTGCGCCATTTGCAATAAACTACTGGCGCTATTTGGGCTGTGTAAAATACTGCGCTTCAAGGCCTCTTCGGCTTTTGAAAAATGCGGTTTTTTCAAATAACACAACGCAATATTTTGATATGTTTCAGAGACGCGAATATAGGTTGGCACACGAATCGCGCGCTTAAAATAGGTTTCGGCTTCTTCTATACGGTTTTGGCGACACAAAAATACGCCAAAATTATTAAGACTGTCGGCATCTTGCTCTGCCAGTTGCAACGCATGCAAATAGGCTTCTTCAGCCTGCTCATTTTCACCAACACGCTCAAAGTAATGACCAAAAGCGCGATACACATCAGCCAACTCAGGGGCAAATTGACGTGCTTTTTCTAAGTTGAATTTGGCCTGCGCAGTATTGCCCATATCCAAATAACCTAGCGCTAATGAGATGCGAGTCTTCGCCAGTTGTTCGTCACTATAATCTTTAGTGACAACAGGTTCATCATCCGCAAAATTTTGCGTTACACAACCGGATAAACCCAGCGTATTAAATACAAAGGCAAGAGCCAGGAAGCGCTTGCCTGACTTAGGTAGACGTTTGGACATAATTTAGCTCTAAGGTATTATTTTTATTATTGCCAACAAGGTAATCTAAACACAGGCTTACCCTTTGCTGTGTAGATTACCTTGCCTGTCGCTAAATTACATCACTTTAAGTGAAATTTCTTCACTGTTTTGCAGTTGCTTCTTCACTGCGCGCTTAGTTCTATCTTTAATATCACCGGCAAGTTGACCACACGCAGCATCGATATCATCACCGCGTGTACGACGAGTAATCACCGTAAAACCATAGCTTTGTAAGACCTTATCAAAGCGGTCAATACGAGAATTACTTGAACGACCATAAGGCGACCCTGGGTATGGATTAAATGGGATCAAGTTAATTTTACTTGGTGTACCTTCCAGCGCTTTGGCTAATTCATGCGCATGATCGGTAGAATCATTAATGTGATCCAGCATGACATACTCAATAGTTACTTGCTTGTTGGCTTTTGAGCCTTCAATGTAACGTCGACTCGCTGCTAAAAACTCTTCCAATGGGTACTTTTTGTTAATTGGTACCAATTCATCACGCAATTCGTTGGTCGGGGCGTGTACAGAAATAGCCAGTGCACAGTCCACTTCTTTTTTCAGCATGTCCAAAGCAGGAACAACACCAGAGGTTGACACTGTTACCCGACGTTTTGAAAGGCCGTAGCCCAAGTCGTCCAAAAACGTTTTCAACGCTGGCACTAGGTTTTTCATGTTAAGCAATGGCTCGCCCATACCCATCATTACGATGTTGGTAATTGGACGCGTACCGGCGATGCGAGTCGCACCAATATCATTGGCAACACGCCACACTTGACCAATAATTTCAGAGACCGATAAGTTACGGTTAAAACCTTGTTGCGCGGTTGAGCAGAAGGTACATTCTAATGCACAGCCAACTTGCGATGATACACACAAGGTTGCACGGTTATTTTCAGGGATCCAAACCGTTTCAACTTCTTGGCCACCCTCAAGTTTAATGGCGTACTTAATGGTACCGTCACTTGATACCTGCTTGGCGGCAATTTCAGGCGCTTTGATTTCACAAAGACGTGCCAACTTTTGGCGTAGCGCCTTGTTAAGGTTGGTCATTTTTTCAAAATCATCGTAGCCGAAATGGTACATCCATTTCATCACCTGATCGGCTCGAAATGGTTTTTCGCCGATTGACGCAAAATATTCACGTAGCATTTGATGATCAAAATCAAGAAGGTTTACCTTTTTTACAGCACTATCGGTCATTAAGTTGGCTCACTTTTTTACAAGAGGTTGGTATAAACAGGATAAATTGTACATTTTATGTACTGCGTAAACAATTTTTCATTGTTATGACTTTGTTAATGAATCGTACAGACAAGCCATTAGCAAAAGCATAATATCCACAGATGATGAATAAAATTTAGCACGCTATTAACGCAAAAAGAGGACTTTACCTAATAGCAAAATCCTCTTCTTGAAGCGCTCAACAACACATCGTGCTTAGAGCGACTTCGCTACGTAAATCGCGATTAGCGAGTACGTGGGCAGATTTCGTCTTCAGAGAAGAAGTACGCGATTTCACGAGCTGCTGACTCAAGAGCGTCAGAACCGTGCACTGCGTTCTCATCGATAGAAGCCGCGTAATCGCTACGTAGAGTACCAGCTAACGCTTCAGCAGGGTTAGTTGCACCCATGATTTCACGGTTCTTAAGAACAGCGTTTTCGCCTTCAAGAACTTGAACCATAACTGGACCAGAAGTCATGAAGTCAACTAAAGCGCCAAAGAAAGGACGCTCTGCGTGCTCTGCATAGAAGCCTTCAGCTTGCTCACGGCTCAAGTGAACCATTTTAGAAGCGATGATTTTTAGACCAGCAGTTTCGAAACGGTTGTAGATTGCACCGATTACGTTTTTAGCAACTGCATCTGGTTTTACGATAGAAAAAGTACGTTCGATAGCCATGATATGCCCTCAATAATTGTCATACGAAAATTTTGGCGCGAATTATAGAGGAATTATGATAAAAAATACACGATTAAATACACCGATAACGAATAATTCATACTAAACGGTTAAATGCGTATCTGCTGGCGATTCAGGCAAATCAAGCTGACCTTCTGACTTAGCAACAATCGTATTAATCGCCGTATCGCCAATCACGTTTGCGGTGGTACAGAACATATCGCAAATGCGGTCAACCGCTGCGATAATCGCTAACGCCTCCACAGGTAAACCAAATGTGTGTAAACAAATACCAATCGAAACGATACCGCCGCCAGGCACACCACCAGCGCCAATTGCGAGCAACAGTACGGTAAACGCCAAAGATATCATTTGCTCACTGTTCATTGGCATACCGTAGGCATTCGCAACAAACACAGTGGCAATTGTGATATAAACAGCGGCACCTGACATATTCATCGTCGCACCAAGCGGTACGCCAAAGCTTGCGACAGATTTACTCACGCCGATTTTTTCCGTTAAGGTGCGCATCGTCACGGGAATGGTCGCATTTGATGATGCACTCGATAATGAAAACAATATTTGTTCGCGAGTATGAGCAATAAACGTCAGCGGTTTAATTCCTGTGGTAACAAATACAGCCAGCGGATAGATCACTAAAAACATGATCAAAAACATGGTAACAACCAAGGCAATATAGCCGGCAACAGCGAGCATTCGAGAAGAGTCGAGCGTTGCACCAAGTGAGATCATTAAGAAAAACACCCCATAAGGAGCGAGTGACATCACTAAAGTGATTAGCTTCATCATCACGTCATTAGCAACTTTAAATGAGCGAATCGCAGGGCCACCTGACGAATCAAGCGCTTGAATAGCAATACCGGTCATGATCGCCATAAAAATAATTTGCAGCATGTCACCTTGAGCAAACGCCTGAAATGGATTTGACGGAATGATATTAATCACCAGTTGCCACATGCTCGGCGTTTCTGTTGCCATTAATGATACTTGCTCGGTCACAGAACCAAGGTTAACGCCAGCACCAGGTTTTAACCACATCACCACAACCAAGGTCATCGCAATGGCGACAATAGTATTGATAATATAAAAGCTGAATGTCTTCGTACCCAAACGACCGAAACTTGACAAGTCTTTTAGCTCACAAATACCGTAGGTTATTGAGATAAAGACCAGTGGAACAACGATCAATTTGATCATCGACACGAACATAGCACCAAAGCCAGTAGCAGCTTCGGTCAAAAATGAGGCCAAGGGCCAAGATTGTGGTATCAGATATTGAATAATCGAGCCAATAATAAAGCCGATTACAAGACCAACAAATACTTTGGTCGATAGCGAATGTTTGATTGCACTCATTGATTACTACTCAGCGATTCAATGCACCCTTAACGCTCTAGGGCCTATTGAACAACGCTCAATTAAAAAAGAGCGCGATAATAATGCAATAACGATTATGTGCTTAGTAAAACAGATACAGGGCTACAATTTTCCACAATCTGATGACAGTACTCAACAGTGTACCAACAAAATATGTGACCCCTTGAGCTCGCTTACTTACTTTTCATGTCACAGCAAATCAGTCAGCAATTTAGCTCACAGCAAGCACTACATGTTCTATAGTTAAAAGACATTCTTCGCAGAACCTTTGACCGAGACCTCCTCACCATGAATGACACAATAATTGAAGTGGGTGCCATAGAATCGCTGATTATTGCCATTTTAGTGTTATTTATCGGTCGCCTGATCAACAGTGTCTTCAAAGGGATGCAAAAGTTTAATTTGCCCGAACCTATTCTCGGTGGTTTGATTGTGGCAATAGCCATCACGTATTTGCATAGCAACCACATAAAAGTGGTGTTTAACCTGCCCTTGCAAAACACCTTTATGTTACTGTTTTTTTCGACTGTGGGTTTATCTGCAAATTTTAAGCTACTTGCCAAAGGTGGTGCGCAAGTATTGGTCTTTCTCGCCATTGCTTCGATTTATATCATTGTTCAAAATGGCCTAGGTCTGGGCTTGGCATCGATACTCGGCCTTGAGCCGGTGATGGGCTTAATTGCCGGCTCAATAACCTTATCTGGTGGACATGGTACAGGAGCAGCATGGGCAAACACCTTTGAGCAAATGTATGGTATCAACACCTTAGAAGTTGCGATGGCTTCCGCAACGTTTGGACTTGTTATGGGGGGTATCATTGGTGGGCCTTTAGCGCAACGACTCATCGATAAAAATGGCTTTCAATCTAAATACGGCGTTGGCGCACACCATCATGATACTCATCCAGATTTAATCACCTACAACCAATATGAAGAAGATAAAGTAACGGCTCGACGGGTCACAGAAACCTTGTTTATTATGTTAATTTGTGTCGCCGGCTCTAGCTATGTGAAAGAGTGGGTTGACTCGTTTGATATCAAGTATCTGCAAATTCCTAATTTCGTTTATGCCTTGTTTATAGGAGTGATTATCACCAACCTATGCGAATTCACAAAAAAATACAAAATAAACAATGAAACTGTCGATATCCTTGGCACGGTATCATTAGCCTTATTTTTATCGATGGCACTGATGAGTCTGAAACTATGGGAGATTTTTGATCTTGCCATTCCGCTGTTAATCATTCTTGTTTGCCAAACCATTATGTTGGCACTGTTTTGTTACTTCGTGACCTTTAAAGCGATGGGACGAGATTATGATGCGGCGGTTATTGCAGGTGGGCATTGTGGCTTTGGCATGGGCGCAACCCCTACCGCGGTAATGAATATGGGCACCTTAGTGTCGCGCAATGGACCATCGCCAAAAGCCTTTATGGTGGTTCCCATTGTTGGCGCTTTTTTTATCGACATCACCAACTTAGTTATTTTACAGGGCTTTCTAATCTTTTTAAGTTAGCTCATAATCGGGCAGCATTGCTATACAATGACCACAGATTAAGTCAGCGATAATAAAAATAATTAAGGACTTCTTATATGATGATGACTGTGCCCCCTTCGGAACGATTAACGTATCGACTCATGGACGTTGATGACAGTGAGCGCTTTTACCAACTGGATCAAGATCCACAAGTGATGAAATACATCAATGGTGGTACACCGAGTAGTCGCGACGACATTGAGCACAAATTAATGCCGCGTTTAGCACAAATTAATGCCGCGTTTAGCACAATACCGTAACCCTGAAAAAGGTTGGGGCGTGTGGCAAGTTAACGATAAAAATGCTGGTGAATTTATCGGCTGGATCCTGATTCGACCTATGTACTTTTTTACTGACGCGCCAGCTTGGCACGACATAGAGATTGGCTGGCGATTTAAACAAAGAACTTGGGGACAAGGTTTTGCTACAGAAGCTGCTAAACATATAATGCAAACGCTCACCATAAGCCAAGATATCGGCTATTTTAGCGCGATCGTCGATGCCGATAACCTTGCCTCAATAGGGGTGATGAAAAAGCTGGGGATGGATTATCTAAAAACCGATACCCACCCTGATGTCGCGGATGCTACGGTGGAATTTTATCAAGTGAAAGTTTAAGTGGGACAATAAGCAGCTTGCGAGCCGATTATTGTCCACACCGCTATGATGGCATTGGTGTAAAAATGTGGTTATTCGCTGTCTTCATCCTTGTGTAGCCACACTTTACTAAAACCAATACGAGCAAATTCTTTTTGTCGAAAGTTTTTCATAATACCTTGACCACGCGACACCGTTTCTAACTGCTGCTCCATATCCAATATTGACTGAATATTTACGCCTTCTGCTGCGGCAGCAGCCTCATAAGCATCACGGTATTTCGCATAAGAAAAAGGAATTTTTTTCTCTTTACCTTTGTAAGTGTATTGAACAAATCGAGCCATAAAATTACCTTACTTAAACACGGTTGATTAAACGCTGAGATATCCACTTTGCGATATCACTCACTTGCTCTTGGCAAACCGCATGTGGCATAGGGTATTGCTTGAAGTCTGGGTGATAACCAAATTGCTCCAGCGATTGCATGGCCTTGCGTGCTAGCTCTGGAACAACCACAGGATCTTGGCTACCGTGCATTACCATAATATCGATCTCGGCATTGGCAGCATTAACATTAATGCTGTCTTTACTGGCAAAATAGGTTGATAACGCCAACAATCCTGCCAGCGGCTTATCAAAACGTAGTGCCGTTTCATAAGCGACTGCGCCACCTTGCGAAAAGCCAGCGAGAATAATACGTTCGCTAGGAATACCACGAGCAATTTCTCGTTCAATCAATGCCTCAACCGCATCAGCAGATTGGCGCAGTTGGCCAATATCGACCTTACGCTCAACACTCATATCGAGGATGTCATACCAAGCAGGCATGACCATGCCACCATTAATTGTCACCGGCAGTTTTGGCGAATGCGGGAAGACAAAACGTATTTGCAACTCGTCAGCAAAGTTCATCATAGGTACAACCGGCTCAAAATCATGGCCATCGGCGCCTAAGCCATGTAGCCAAATAACACAAGCATTGGCTGGTTGTTGCGGCTCTTTCACCACACAATCTAAATAATTCATTGGCGCTATTCCTTTTTATCTTTTGCTATGACGTCAATTATTTGTTCATCCCTGCAAGTTTTGCGCGAGCGCCATGCAGTTTTTTATAGCTTTCAATCAAACGCAAATGTTTATCGATGCCTTCAAGGTTCATGCTCGTTTCGAATAAACCAAAGAAGCGAACATCGCCATTAATCGAGCCGATTACGTTACTCATTAGCTCTTCACCATACATACGATTAAATGCGTGCAAATAATGTTCAATATCTAAATCATCATCTAGCGCCACATGCAAAGTCGTGTGCATTGCTTGATAAAACATCGCACGTTCTGGCAAGGTATTGTCATTGTATTGCAAAAACTCTTCAATGGCTTCATTGGCCGCTTCAATCGCCCCAAGCGCTAAATAGATCAAGATCTTCAGCTCTAAAATAGTCAACTGTCCCCATGGCGTATTTTCATCAAACTCGATACCGATAAGGGTGCGTATATCAATATAGTTATCTAACTGACTATCTTCTAAACGTTCAACTAGCTCGGCCAATTCATCTTCATCGAGACGGTGAATATTAAGAATATCCTCACGATATTGCAGCGCTTTGTTGGTGTTATCCCAAATAAGATCTTCTACCGGGTAAACCTCTGAGTAATCCGGAACTAAGATGCGACAAGCACTTGCTCCTAATTGGTCAAATTCAGCAACATACGCTTGTTTACCAAGATCTTCGAGAATAGCAAACAAACCAGCACACTCTTCTTCATTCGTGCCAGAAAAATCCCATTCCACGAAATCGTACTCAGCTTCGCTTGAGAAGAAGCGCCACGAGATCACTCCTGTTGAATCAATAAAGTGTTCTACAAAGTTTTCAGGCTCTTGTACCGCCATGCTATTAAAGGTTGGTTTCGGTACATCATTTAAGCCTTCAAAACTGCGACCTTGTAGCAGTTCGGTTAAGCTGCGCTCTAAAGCAACTTCAAAACTAGGGTGTGCACCAAATGATGCAAATACCCCACCGGTTCGAGGGTTCATTAAAGTCACACACATCACTGGGAACTGCCCCCCCAACGAAGCGTCTTTAACCACTACAGGGAATCCTTGCTCCTCTAAACCTTTTATGCCGGCCAAAATTGCCGGATATTTCTCTAATACGGCGTGTGGAACATCCGGTAAAATAATTTCCTGTTCGATAATTTGACGCTTTACCGCACGCTCAAAGATTTCCGATAAGCATTGAACTTTGGCTTCAAATAAGTTGTTGCCTGCACTCATGCCATTACTTAAGAATAGGTTTTCAATTAAATTAGACGGAAAATAAACCGTTTCGCCATCACTGTGGCGTTGATATGGAATGGCAACAATACCACGTTCAACATTACCTGAATTGGTATCGATCAGGTGTGTACCACATAATTCGTCATCGGGGTTATAAATGTCTAAGGTGTAATCATCTAATAGCCCTGCCGGTAATGAATCATCATCGGTTAACGCGAACCACTTTTCATTGGGGTAATGAACAAAATCACTGTTGGCGATCTCTTCACCAAAAAACTGATCGTTATAGAAGAAGTTACAATTTAAGCGCTCAATAAATTCGCCTAATGCTGAACACAATGCACTGTCTTTGCTGGCCCCTTTACCATTGGTGAAACACATTTCTGATGCCACATCGCGAATATGCAATGACCAAACATTAGGCACGATATTGCGCCAAGATGACACTTCAATTTTCATGCCTAAATCGGCAAGAATGGCCGTCATGTTCTCAATGGTTTTCTCAAGAGGCAAGTCCTTACCAAGGATAAAGGTACTGCTGTCTTGTGGTAAATCCATCAGCATAGCTTGTGCATCCGCATCAAGGTTTTCGACGTGCTCAACACGAAACTCAGGGCCACTTTGAATAACTTTTTTTACCGTGCAGCGATCAATAGAACGTAAAATCCCCTGGCGGTCTTTGTCACTGATATCGTCAGGTAATTCAACCTGAATTTGAAAAATTTGATTGTAGCGATCTTTTGGATCGACAATGTTATTTTGTGAAATGCGAATGTTTTCTGTAGGGATATCGCGTGATTTACAATAAACTTTGACAAAATACGCCGCACACAAAGCCGAAGACGCTAAAAAATAGTCAAACGGGCTAGGCGCAGAGCCATCCCCTTTATAGCGAATTGGTTGATCGGCAACCACCGAAAAGTCATCAAACTTGGCTTCAACGCGCAAGTTATCAAGAAAATTAACCTTAATTTCCATGCTTTGCTCCCATCAGGCCAGAGCACACTGGCATCAGTATCTAGATAATGGCGCGTATTATCCTTAATTTCGCCGAATTAGTCTTGAACTAATTATACTATTTGTGGGGGCTGTTGATCGTTGCGGTATGAATTTTGTTCGAGTTAAAGGTAATTTTATCGAGACGCCGTAAGAGCAGTATGGTTGTTCCATACGAATAAACGGCAACAATGAAAACATCACTTTTAAACGAATCCATTGGATAGCGTTTATTGAGGATTTTTACAGCGTTATTACTTACTCATGTAGAACAAGCGCACATCGTAAGCGCTGCCTTAAAAATTTGCTAACTAAACAGCGACAAAAACATACAGCAAAGGCCAACAACCCCCTAATACCTTAGTTGCGAATTTGCTAGCGCTTGACATTACTTGTCGACACATCAATTTATGGGGTGTAGCAGCAATTGCTCTAGAGGGTAAGCTTTGTTTAATCGTGAAGCTGAGAGATGCAACAGAGCGCACGATAAAAACGACTAAGCCCATAAGTCAGCGAAATAACTTATGGGCTTGTCTGAGTTTAAGCGAGCTTCATTAAAACAATGTTTAGATAGCCGCTTTACAGTACCGTTAGTTTTTCAAGATGCGAATTGAACCATTAACGCTATCTAAATCAATATTGGCATCACCGTTGCCAATAGTGCCTTCAAGATCGGTACCGTAGTACTTACCCTTAATGCCTTGCAAACCAAATTCGGTTTTAATGGCACCGTTACCGGTACTGGCATCAATCTCTGCTGAAAAATCGCTCGGTAAATACAAGCGAATACCACCATTTACTGTCTCTACATCAATATCAATATTGCTGGCTGTGTTGCTAAATTTAAGTTCAACCCCACCATTAACAGAGTCAATTTCAACATCAGAGGCAAGACCGGTTGCTTCAACCGACCCATTTACGATATCCACATTTAACTCACCAGCAACATCGTTGACTTGCAACGAGCCATTGACCAAATCAATATCGCGCAGTTTGGCATTAGTTGGGACCTTAACCGTAAATTCAATGCTACCGCCGTTGGCATTTTTACCCCAGCCTTCATCGCTTTTATACTCGGTTTCAACAACAACACGATCACCGCTTTGTTTGAGGATCACTTGCATACGATCCAACGCGTCTTGGTCGTTGGCAACCTTTACTGCTGTCACCATGATTTTAGATTGATCCCATGAGCTAATGGTGACGTCACCGTTAACGTTTTCTAAAATCAGTTGGCTACTATCGCCTACCTCAAAGGTTTTTTCTATGGTTTGGCTGACATCAGCCAACGCCGGTGTGGCAACCACAAATAAGCTCGATAATACTAATTGCTTTACAGTGTTCATTACAGTTTCCATCTATTTAACGTATTTGTCTGTTATGATGCGTGCTATCGTAAAAAGGTTTAAACACCAATCTAAAAAATTTTTATTTCAGGATCAAATATGTTGAATGTGCAATTGTTACTTACCGGTAACGAGTTAATGAGTGGCGATATAGTTGACACGAATTCCGCATACCTTGCTCAACAATTAAAAGACATAGGCATTGAGCTGCATTGTAAAACGACGGTTGGTGATAGCCTGCCACTGCTGATTGAGATGATGCAGCAGTTGTCTCGTTCAGCCGACGTATTGATTGTTAACGGTGGTTTGGGGCCAACTGTGGATGACATGACCGCACAAGCATTAAGTGATGTATCGGCGCGCCCGCTGACCATTCACCCTCTCGCTTTAGAGCATGTAAAGCAATGGTGTCTAAAGCGTCATTACACGTTAACCGGTCCAAATATAAAGCAAGCTTTGCTACCACTTGACTGTGATTTGGTAACCAATTCTATTGGCAGTGCGCCAGGTTTTAAACTGACCCACAATAATTGCTTGATCATTTGTACACCTGGTGTACCGAGTGAATTAAAAACGATGTTTGCAGACCAGATCAAACCATTATTGCAAACCATGCTGCCTGATGCGCTGAATGTGGTAACCGATAAAATGCATGTATTTGGTATTGGTGAATCCGGCTTACAAAAGATGATCAATGAGCAATTACCCGAATGGCCAGAGCAAATCGAGCTTGGCTTTCGCGCCAGCATGCCGATATTAGAAGTTAAAGTGACCAGCCGATTTAAACAAGACGACGAATTACGTCAGCAATGGGGCAGCAAACTTAACACATTATTAGGGCAACATGTGGTAAACCATAATGGCGACACGCTAGGCAAAACGCTGATACATGCTTTGGCAGAGCGTAATCTAAAAGTCACCACGGCCGAATCCTGTACCGGTGGTCTCATTGCCTCATTACTCACTCAAGTACCCGGCTCATCGGCAGTGTTTGAAGCAGGGTTTGTCACCTACTCCAATGCTATGAAACAACAGCTACTTGATGTTGATGCGGCTACCTTGCAACAGTGTGGTGCGGTAAGCCAAGCCGTTGTAGAACAAATGTTACATGGTGCTTTAACTGTCAGTGGCGCTGATTATGGAGTGGCTGTTTCTGGTATCGCTGGCCCTGATGGTGGCACCGAAGATAAACCGGTCGGCACAGTTTGGTTAGCTTGGGGTAGCAAAAATGATATCAGAGCCGTAAAACTGTTTTTTCCTGCAGGACGGCAATACTTTCAACGCTATGTTGCCAGTGCTGGTTTGGATTTATTACGCAGAATGATACTTGGCTTTAACGACCAACCACGCTATATCAGTGAGCGCCAACCTTTATCGGTAAAATAAGCTAACAAATAGTAAAAATGACTAAACCATTAAATCACCACAACCAACACGGAACATTAAGTAATTGATTTTTAACGGTTTTAAATTTTGGCAAGAGTTTTGCCTTGTTAAGGCATAGTTCTTTATAAGGCAAAAACGCAAACCAAGGATAATGATAATGAAAACAACGATTCTGGCTTTAACTACGGCATTAACGTTACTGTCGACCAGTGTTAACGCGCATGACGATAAGCAAAACTACAATATTCAATCAGATCATTGCTCTATCAATCTCAACTATGGCGTCGTAGTTGAAGGCGATCAGATTCGTTTTATCGACAACGATGAAACTTACGTACAAATCAATAATGCTCAACACTTGTTTGTTAACGGCAAGCAAGTCGCATTGAATCAGCAACAACAAAACTTAGTTACCGATTATGCTGAGCAAATTAATAAACAAGTGCCTGTGGTTGTAGATTTGGCTAACGACGCCGTGGGCATTGCCTTTGGTGCGATTTCCTCGGTTGCCTCGGCATTTACTGGAGACGACAATGTAAGCAGCGATAAGTTAGACGCTCTGTTAACGCAAGTACAAGAAAAGGTCGCACTGAAATTTAATAAAGACAACAATGGTTATTATATTGCCGAACAAAGCTTTGACGAGTTTGAGCAATTTATGGAAAACGAAATCGAAGCTGAAATAGAGTCTGTTATTGCCAGTTTCGCTGGTGACATTCTCATTGCCGTTGGTACCGCGATAAACAGCGAAGATGGAAGTTTTGAAGAGAAAATGCAAGCCTTCGGTGAACGTATGGAAAGAATGGGCGATGATATCGAGGCCAGTGTCGAACAGCAAGCAAGTGACTTAGAAGCAAAAGCAGAGTACATGTGTGATAGCTTGCAACAGCTTGATGCAACCGAACAACGCTTAGTTTCGAATATCAAAGAATTACGTAACTTTAATCTATTGGATGTAAGCGACTAACTTGTCAACGCACATGTGCAGCAAACTCAAACTCGCATTGAGATGGTAACGGAACACGGTTTAGCAAAAACAGGTTATGTTGTCGATGGCATCAGACGCTTGCACAGCGCATAGGCGTTACTCAAGTTTTGGTTTCAAACCGTTTTCCATGTTTGCCGGCGAAAGCCGTTATGATAGGTATGCCAATTAATGCAGCCACCGAGAACCATGTCGGGTGGCTGATAACCATAAGGCTGGTAAGTGCGCCAGCGTAAATAAGCACACCAACAAAAGCGGCCATTAACATACTGGCTCTTTTGGCAATCACGCACGCTGCAAGACCACCGACATAGCAGCCGATATACCACGCTAAAATGACGAAAAGCAAAGCCGCAAACGGGGCTGATTGAATGTACGTATTCATCTGCTCGATATTATCTAACAGCAAATTTTCTGGTGGCGGATACAGTATATGCCCTAAACCTTCAATAACCGCGACCAAACCGATAGCCACAGCCCAACCAACAATGACCGCCAATGGATAGCGCAGTGTTCTTTTCATAGTATCTCTCTTTTTAGTATTCCTAGACTCGAATCAAATCTGTGTGTCATCCAAGACTAAAATACCCTAATAACGATATCGAAAATGCTCCTTGTTAGCATGTGTTCGATAACCTCACATCCGTTCTATTAAGCATGGCAATAAACATAAATAATACAATTTTCATGGCGTTATTGATTTATACTTAGCATAACTTGCATAGTACACGAGGGAACTGCGATGATGAAAATTAGTGATCTTGCCGAGGAAAACAACATCACACCGTTTTTTCGTCTCGGCTTTCGCCCGTTATTTACGCTAGGTGCTTTATTCAGTTGCATAACTCTGGTTTTATGGGCTGGCTTTTTAGGCGGTACATTTGACTTGTCGCTATACGGTGGTGGCTACTTTTATCATACCCACGAGATGATTTTTGGCTTCATCAACGCCATCATTGTTGGCTTTTTGTTAACCGCAGTGCAAAACTGGACTGGCATTCGCAGTTTGCACAGTAAGCCGCTCGCGCTATTGGTGAGCATTTGGCTTACCGCTCGCATCTTCATGATCGTGCCTGTGGTTGCAAACTGGCTTATCATGCTAATTGACGTCAGCTTCATGCTATTTTCGGCAATAATTCTTGCTCGTCCGTTAATCGCGGTAAAGCAAGTTCGTAATTTATTTTTCGTGCCGCTATTGGTGATGTTTGCTGTATTAAACGCCTTATTTCATGGTCAAATGCTTGGTTTTTGGCAGTTAAACCTGCGAGATCTCGCCTACGCCAGTAGCACCCTGGTATTACTGTTAATGTCAATTATGGCTGGAAGAGTCACACCGATGTTTACCGCCAATGGTACGCAAACGGCAAAAGTAGCGCCATTAGCGATTCTCGAGTGGGCTTGTACCGTGACTCTGCTACTGATATTTTTACAGTTTTTGTTGCAACAACCACTGCCGACAAGTACCACAGCATCACTGTTTTTTATTGCCGGTGTTTGCCAACTGATACGTTGGTTACGCTGGAGACCTTGGATAACATTGCACGTACCACTGCTTTGGTCACTGCATACAAGTATGCTATTTTTCTGGGTTGGTCTGATTGCTATGTCTGTGTCAATAATAGGCAATAGTATGGCGATCAGCCATATATGGCACTTACTCACCGTGGGCGCTATGGGTGGGCTCATTTTAGCAATGATTTCTCGAGTCAGTTTAGGACATACCGGTCATCCACTCACCCCAGCTCCGGTAATGTCTATAGCGTTTATCGCCATTTTCATTAGTGCGTTACTGCGTGCGTTGGGGCCAACGCTGATGCCTGAAAAGCATTTGTTATTTGTATCAATGTCGAGTATCTTGTGGTTGCTTGCCTACTCCATATTTATCATCAAATATGCACCGTTATTATTACAACCTAGAAGAGATGGACGTCCAGGATAAACATGAAAGCCGTATTTCTCGATCGCAGTACCATAAGCGATAAAATTAACTTCAATAACCTAGAACAGTGTTTTCATACCGTTAGCTATTTTGATCACAGCAGTAGCGAGAAAGTGGTGTCACGTTGTCGCTTTGCCGACGTCATTATCACCAATAAAGTGATCATCAGCGCTGACATGATGAGCCAATTACCTAAGTTGCGATTAATTTGTATTGCTGCCACTGGCACCAATAATGTCGATTTGGTTGCCGCCAAACGACACGGTATCGCGGTATGCAATGTCAGCGGTTATTCCACATCATCGGTGAGTCAATACGTGTTTGCCATGTTGCTTGAACATATGCAAAAGAGCTCAGAATACATCGCCAGCGTACGAACTGATAAATGGCAAAACAGTCCTGTATTTTGTCATTTTGAATCACCGATTGAAGAGCTAGCAGGGCAAACCATAGCATTAATAGGCTATGGCGAAATCGCCCGTGCAGTAGAACGGATTGCCCGCGCATTTTCGATGCAAGTCATTATTGCTGAACGCCAACATGAATCACGCATTCGCCCTGGCCGTGTTGCCTTTGAGCAAGCATTAGCGCAAGCCGATGTGGTCAGTTTGCATGCGCCACTGAGTGCCGCAACGGAAAACCTCATAAACGCTGAGACACTGGCGTTAATGAAGCGCAGTGCCATTTTAATCAACACAGCTCGCGGTGGCTTAGTAAACAGTGAACACTTACTATCAGCATTAAAGCTTAAAAGAATAAAGGCTGCAATTTTAGACGTGTTGGAGAATGAACCCCCCAATGCTGATCACCCGCTTATCGCCCATAAATTAGACAACTTATATATCACTGGGCACATAGCCTGGGGCTCGCAACAGGCACAACAGCGACTTATCGATGGTATTGCTGACAATATTATTGCCTTTCAACAAGGTCTGGTGCGTAATCGCGTCGACTAATTACAGTCCGTAAACCATCATCAATAATAATAACGTAGCATGAAATGCTTAATGAATACGATCAGGCGGTTAATGGATCATTGATGATCCTTTCACCAATTTTACTGATAAAACTTAGTTCACCTGGGTATACCGCCAAGATAGATTTATTACGTCGGTACGTTTTAGATAACAATACCTTACCGTACTCATTCAGGGTTACATCCACATAGTCATGTAATAATTCTAATGATGTTTTATGATAATAAATAACTGTAACTCGCATAACTTAACCACTACCTACTGCGGATTTCATAAAAGTTCTGTTTATTAACTTTTGTCAATGCTTACTAAATAATATCTTGATTGCAATTCTGTATATCGAGTGGTTTATGAATGCCCTGACAAACAGCGACAATAGATTTGCCAAGTTTAAATTCATCGTTGAGCATCACTCGGCCATTATCCACCACAGGGAACGCGCCATAAGTGTGCTCCAATTCCATTGTCTCACCGTCAATATAAATAATGGTGACATCTTGTAGATTGCTTGCAGACATTAATTACTTCACTCATATGTTGTTATTGCTTTTGAGTTGCCCTGCATTTGTACCAAATGCAGTGACATACTGATCGTAGCGATGTGGCGATAACACCACCAGTTATCGCTGATAAATCAACCAACAAATAATAACTTACAGGATATTATCGGCAGCAACAAGTGGTATCACTTTAAAATCTATAATAATCATACCATTAGCATTCGATGCCTTTTGTTAGCGACATTTCCCTGCAGATTTTCGATTTCAAGGATGGTGTGTAACATACAATCCTAATAGAGGGAATGGGCTAGTAATAGCGGTCTTTAAATTTACCGTAATGGAAATAGGCCCATTGACCAACACGTCTAAATTGCGGCAACGGAAACGTTGGCAATGGCTTGTTATACAAAGGAATATCTGGAACATCAACACCAGCGACTTTTTCCGCGAGTCGCTTACCCGCTTGCACAGAAAACGACACACCGTTACCGCAATACCCCATACCATAAAATACGCCTTTATTGATGGTGTCTTCGCCAATATGAGGGATATCATCGAGAGCCATACAAATCCAGCCAGCCCACTGATATTGATAGCGGATATCTTGTAATGCTGGAAAGCTGCGTTTTAATTCGCCAAGTAATCGATCGGCAAAATAACTATTTTGTGCACCTTTACCGGTAATCGCGCCACGGCCACCAAACAAGATTCGGTTATCGGGCAGTTTACGGTAGTAATACTTCAATGCACGCGTATCCATAATCACATTTGAGGTGATAAAATTACATTGACGTAACTGTTGTTCGGTTAACGGTTCGGTAACGATGATTTGCGACAATACCGGCAGCGATTTATTGGCGACTGCTGGGTGAAACCCTTGCGGTAAGTAGCCATTACCGGCGATCACAACCTTACGACAAGAGATATGAGCTTGCGGCGTACGAACTCGATAGCCATTGGCCACTTTTTCAATCGCCAATGCTGGTGTATTGGTATAAATATTTACCCCTAGCTGATTAAGAATATCTTGATAACCAAATGCCAGTTTTAGTGGGTTAATACCAACACCGTCATGAAAACGAATCGCCCCATGGGCATTTTCATCTGCCATGTACTGTTGATGTACGTCTTTTCTCGACAGAATATCTACGTCATAGCCAAACATTTGACTGAGTAAATTGGCTTGCTGGACAAGCTCTTTCATCATCGACGGCTTATGCGCCACACGAATGTAGCCAGGCTCTTGCATATCGCAATCAATACCTTCAGCAATCAATGCTTTTACACTATCAACGCCAGAACAAGCTTCATGATACACTTGGCGCATCACGTCCTCACCCCAATCTTGTTGCATCGCAGTCCACGCTTTACGGCCAGTAGATTTTAAAATAAACCCCGCATTGCGACCACTACACCCCCAAGCCGTTTGATTTGCTTCTATTACCACAGGACTCACGCCATGTTCTCTAGCTAAATGCAAAGCACATGACATGCCTGTGTAGCCAGCACCAATAATCAGCACGTCGGTATTAATATCTGTGCCTAATACGCCCGCGTTGCTCGGTGCTTCGCCGCTGATATCCGCCCAATAGCTGTTTGGATAGGGTTGATTAAATAGGATTTGTTTTTGTTTTAAAGGATCGTACATAGCTTTAGCTGCGCCAATTGGCGATATCGACAGGGATGCGTTCTCGTTTTTTAGTGAAAAATGGGTATAATCCGGTCCTTTCAACAAGAACGAAACATCTAATAAAAAAATATATGACAAATACTATTACATATCGCGCAATGGATGCTAGCGACTTTGCACAAATTATTGCCTTAGGTAACGACGTACATGGTGACGGTTATCTTGACAATGACAATATTCAGGAATGGTTTGCTAAAGGTATAAGCCAAGGCATTAATGCCAACTTTGTCGCTTATGACAATGATAAACTGGTCGGTTTCCGTCTAAGCTTTGCACCAGGGTCCTTCACTATTGATCAGTGGTATAGCCCTGAGCTGTGGCAATGCGATATTAGCAAGGTGGCGTATTTTAAGTGCAATACCGTCGATGATGCGTATCGTGGTAAAGGTATTGGTTCGACCCTGTTAAAACTATCTACCAATGCATTACAACAACAAGGTGCGAGTGCAGGCGTCAGTCATTTATGGCGACAAAGTCCGGGCAACAGTGCCGTTATGTACTTCACAAAATGCGGTGGTGTACTGATTAAAGATCATCCCGATAAGTGGAATGCCGACAGTAAAGCCGGCTATGAATGCACCTTCTGCGGTTTTGACTGCCACTGTGTTGCCGCAGAAATGATCATTTATTTTAATCAGAACTAAAGGCCTCAACAACTAACCAAGATGCTTAATCAAATAATGCTTGTTGCTGGCTGGTATTCTTGATTAAGCGCCAATCTATCGGTTGCTGCTTACTATCGAGTAAATATTGATTAGCAGTGGAAAAATGGCGGCAACCAAAAAAACCACGATAGGCCGATAGTGGCGACGGATGTGCACCGCTAAGCACAAAGTGCTTATTGGCATCAATATGCTTACCTTTTTGTTGTGCATGTTTACCCCATAAAATAAATACAATATTATCTCGATACTGGTTCAACGCCTCAATTATTGCATCGGTAAAGGTTTCCCAACCAAGCTTAGCATGCGAATGAGCCTGCCCTTGGCAAACCGTTAATACCGTATTGAGTAGCAACACACCCTGCTCTGCCCAAGCCGTTAAGTTACCGTGCTCTGGCACAACAAAGCCATCGATATCATCCACCAGCTCTTTGTAGATATTTTTTAATGATGGTGGCACTTTAACATCCGGCAGCACCGAAAATGCCAAACCATGTGCTTGCCCTGGTCCGTGATAGGGATCTTGTCCAAGAATCACCACTTTCACTTGCTCAAATGGCGTCAATGAAAAGGCATTGAATACATCTGCTTCTGCCGGGTAAATAACAGCGCCAGTCTGACGCTGTTGTTGCAGTTGTTGTTGCATATCTTGGTAATATCCAAGCTTTTGCTGCTGGCTAATAATATCTGACCAGTTCATTGCTCACCTGTGTTGTTAGGATATATTGAGCATGTCACGGTCAAGCTACTATCTAGACCTGCGCATTAACTGTCTAAGCATATAACCGTTTAGCCCAATAAGAATGTGCGTAGCTTAGCAAAGTCAGCATCCATAGGCACGGACAATATTTCCTCAGTTGAGCAATCAGCCAAGGCTTTCGGCAAACCAATTGGCGTACCTAAAATACTCTCAACGGTATCTTTAAATTTTGCCGGATGTGCGGTGCCTAAAAACACGCCATATTCGCCATCAGTTAACTGGTATCTTAACGCCTTGTAAGCTACTGCGGCGTGTGGTTCACTAATGTAACCGGCATTGTTCAGTTGCTTCATGGCAATCTGCGTTTGCTCCTCATCAATCGATACCGCTTGCAAGCATCCCTCAGGTAGCGCAGCAGATGTCAATAAGTGCTCAACACGTGGCCAATTATTTGGATTAGATACATCCATGGCATTAGACATGGTGGAGACTGTGTTATGTGGCTGCCATAACTGATTGGCTAAATAGCGGGGTACCGTATCATTGGCATTAGTGGCGGCAATAAAACGTTTTATAGGTAAGCCCATACCTCTGGCCATCATTGCCGCAGTTAAATTACCAAAATTACCACTAGGCACCGCGATGACCATGTCGTCAATTTGTCCCCGTTGACGTTTGATTTGCGCTGCCGCCTCGAAGTAATAGCAAATTTGCGCCAATAAACGGGAAATATTAATCGAATTAGCCGAATTCAAACCGATTTCATGGCGTAACAACTCGTCATCAAAACTTTGTTTTACCAGCGTCTGGCAATCATCAAAACTACCGTCAATGGCAATGGTGCGAATATTACCACCTAAAGTCGTAAACATTTTTTCCTGCAATAAACTGATTTTTCCTTGTGGATATAAAATCACCACATCAATATTATCTAAGCCGTGAAAAGCATGTGCCACAGCAGCACCAGTATCACCCGACGTTGCGGTAAGGATGGTTATCCGATCATTACTTTGCTTACTAAAGTGCTGTAAACATTGAGCCATAAAGCGAGCACCAAAATCCTTAAAGGCCAATGTGGGTCCATGAAATAACTCTAATATAGCGACATCTTCGTCAATAGACTGTACTAAGGCTGGAAAATTAAAGGCTTCAGTGAGAATGTTTCGCAATGTGGCTTCTGACATTTCATTACCAACAAACGGTAACAATAATCGTACGCTACGCTCGACTAAAGGCATTGCTAATAAACTATCAAGATCATCGAAATGAGGTAACGTTTGTGGAAAAAACAAGCCTTGGTTTTTACCTAAGCCTTGGCGCACCGCCTGAGCAAAACTAACCTGTTGTTGAGATTCTTTTAAATTATAAAACTGCATAAAGTCACCTTATTATTGGCCATTATCCGTGTTGGCAGTGATCGTACGAGCACCTTGTGTATCGGTTTGACAGATATGGACGAAGCCTTGTGCCGATTGTAAATAGTTTTGCTGCAAATAATCGGCCAAATCTTGCGCCACACTCAATTTGTCACAGGCGACAAACAGTGTCGGCCCCGACCCTGAAATCCCCGCAGCGAGAGCACCATGTGCCATCACATATTGCTTTGCTTCAGTAAATCTTGGAATAAGGTCTCTGCGATAAGGCTCTGCCACTACATCATTGACATACGACATAGCCTCTTCACTATCTTGTCGATAACAAGCGTCAATAAAGCTTGCGAGATTTTGACCAAATGTAATCAATGTTGAGCGAGAATACGTCTCAGGTAAAACCTCTCTGGCCATTTTGGTAGAAACGCTAATACCAGGGTAAGCCATCAACCAATAGATCTCTTTAAAATCAGGAAGCTGTCTTGAGATAATTTGCTCGTTCGCAACCATAAGTTGCAAGCCACCCAAATAGCATGGCGCGACGTTATCATAGTGAACACTACCACTGATATGAGCTTCCATCGCCCCCATCATAGACAATAACTCAGCTTGGTTGAATGGCCGTTGATAAAACTCATTTAATGCAACAAGGGCTGCGACAACAGAGCATGCACTCGAGCCTAAGCCACTGCCGACCGGCATATTTTTTTCAAGCTGTAAATGCACTGCCTGCTTTGTCAGCCCCTGCAAAACCAGCTTTTGCTCAAATAGAGCCATGCACTGGAATACAATATTATCTTTAATATCAACAGGTAGCTTGTTAACAAACTCGCCAATGACTTCCAGACTATTTTGGTTACCTTCTGCCGCTTTAATTGATACTACATCACCCAACAATTTGCCGTTGATTGGCGAAACCGCCATCCCCAATACATCAAAACCCAAGCTGAGATTACCGATAGATGCCGGCGCATAGATTTTTATCATCGTTACAATTCCTGCTTCCAAGCCTGAGTACGTAATAAGTCGCCAAATACACCTGCTGCAGTCACTTGTGCGCCGGCACCATAACCGCGCAGTACTAGCGGGATCGGTTGGTAATAACGGCTTAAAATAGACAGCGCATTTTCACCATCTTTAATGGCATATAGCGGGTGCGAATTATCAACCGCTTCCATGACAACTTGGCACTTACCATCAACAATTTTGCCAACATAACGAAGTACTTTATTTTCGCTACTCGCGCTGGCAACTTTATCGGCAAACAATTGATTTAACTCTGGTAAACGTTGCATAAATTCATCAACAGAGCCTGATGCATCAAACTCTTTAGGTAAAACTGGTTCGATTTCGATATCTGTTAATTCAAGTGCTAAACCGGCTTCACGAGCCATGATCAATAGTTTACGAGCGACATCCATACCAGAAAGATCATCACGAGGATCCGGTTCAGTAAAACCGTTTTGTTTGGCGATAACCGTTGCCTCAGAAAGACTCATACCCTCGTCAAGCTTGCCAAAGATATACGATAAGCTGCCCGATAAGATCCCGGCAAATTGCTGTAAGCTGTCACCGGCTTTAAACAGATTCTGCAAGGTGTCGATGACCGGTAATCCGGCACCGACATTGGTTTCGTAAAGAAATAGACGATTGGTGCGCTGCGCACTTTCACGCAATTTTCGGTAATATTCATAGCTGTCTGTATTGGCTTTTTTATTTGGCGTGACAACATGAATCCCCTCATCCAGATAATCAGCATACGTTAGCGCCAATCCCGCATCCGAGGTACAGTCGACCAGAACCGGGTTAATTAAATGGTTAGTACGGGCAAAGTGTTTAATTGTGTCAACGTCTAACGGTAACTGTTGTGATGATAATGCCGACTGCCAGTCTTCTAGTGCAAAGCCTTCGGCGTTAAATGCTATGCCTTTAGAGTTGGCGATACCGTAGACTTTTAATTCTAGACCTTGCTGTTTTAGTGACTCCTGTTGGCGCGCAATTTGCGCCAGCAATTCACTGCCGACAACACCACAACCGACAACAAAGGCATCAATGCTTTGTTTGTGTGAAAAAAAATTTTGATGACACACTTTTAGCGCATCGGTACATTTGCGTTGTTCAATAACTACAGAAATACTACGTTCAGAGGAATCTTGAGCAATCGCCACTACATTGACGCGGGCTTGTGCCAATGAACTAAATAATTTACCAGCGACACCACGCTGATGATGCATACCGTCGCCAACCAATGACACGATCGATAAATGAGATTGCAATGAAATCGGTTCAAGAAGTTGATTTAAAAGCTCAAGTTCAAACTCTTGTTGCAAACTTTGTTGGGCACGGTAGGCGTCATGAGAGTGAATACAAAAACTAATACAGTACTCTGACGATGACTGCGATATCATCACTAAGGAAATATTTTCACGTCCCATGCAGGCAAACACTCGGCTTGCCATGCCAACCATGCCTTTCATGCCCGGCCCTGAGACGTTAATCATGGTCAGTTCATCTAAGTTAGAAATCGCTTTAACTTGTTTTTCGCCATTATCTTGGTTTGAAATCAACGTACCCTTTGCATGGGGATTTAAGGTATTTTTGATCAAACATGGGATATGATATTGCGCGATAGGTCCTATCGTTTTAGGGTGTAGCACCTTTGCACCAAAATACGATAATTCCATCGCTTCTTGATATGACAAATGCGATAACACTTGCGCATCTTTAATTAAGCGCGGATCGGCGTTATAAACGCCATCCACATCGGTCCAAATTTCACAACACTCTGCATGAGCACAAACACTGAGTACAGCCGCAGAATAGTCAGAACCATTGCGACCTAGCGTTGTTAACTGACCACGCCCATTGACACCAATAAAACCTGGCATCAAATTTATCTGAGCAAGCTCAGCATAATGGTTGGCAAAGCTTTCTCGTGATAGCACTAAATCGGCAATCGCATTAAGAGGTGAATCGCTGGTGTGTAAAAACTCAGCTGGCTCGATCACCGCGACATCATGGTTCGTCGCCAATAACGATTGCAATATCGCCACACTTAGTCGCTCACCAAGGCTTATAATGGAGGCGCAGATATGCTCTGGACAATATGACAGTAATGCCGCGCCTTGTAACCAACGTTGCAACTGGTGCAGCTCATGAGCCAATACTTGTTCGGCATGCTGGCGATTAAAACTTGGGCTGCTTTGCGCTAACTCACTTAGCAGCACCTGCATGCCTTGTCTTAGCAGCTCAATCTCATGGTCGAGCAATGCCTCTTGAGGCAGGTTTTGCGTCAGAGCGACTAATTGATTGGTAATACCTTGTGGAGCTGAAACAACGACGCATAATGGTGATTGCTTGCTTGAGTTAACAATGATCTCACCCACACTCATAAAACGCTGAGCATCGGCTAATGAAGACCCACCAAATTTAATTACTTTCATTCCCACTCCCTTTGCTTTGTTGCGTTGCATTAACAATGCAGGATTACCCTTGAAACGAAAAAGCCCGTGAACTTTGCAGGTCACGGGCTTTTACTGAACTTTATTCTATGCGTTAGCCTATGACCGCCTTCCTCATGAGGATGGTGGTAATGGTTGTAGGCATAATTTTCATCACGAATAATAAGGTAAAACGCATATCGATTTATTTTTTACATTGCTTAATTTTCACTCTGCCCTACACAGCATCTAGTGTCAAGTAGATATTTAACACAGTGTTAACATTAGTGTTTACGAGTAACAGCAAGGGTTTCGCGTCAAGCTAGGGTTTGATGGGTTCGTGGTCGTTAGCGCAGAACGAAAAGACTTGACGGTGTGGGACCATAAGAAGACAAGCCAATAATCATCGACTATTGGCTCATCAATGCAGGTGGGTGTTATGTTGATTATGCAAACAGTATCGTGTCAACGACTAAGCGATAACTGCGACTAATGTTGCCAATACAGGTGCTGCTGATGCTGTTGCAGCCAGCGTTTGGCGTTAACATGTTCAACCTCAAAGCTCGACACTAATTGCCAAAACTCATTTGAGTGGTTTAGATGTTGGATATGGCAAAGTTCATGAACAATCACGTAATCAATCACCCACATCGGCGCCATAACCAACAACCAATTTAACTTAATATGTGACTTACTATCACAACTTCCCCAACGGGACTTAAAATAGCGAACCGTTAATTGGTTGGCATACAATTGCGTTTTTTGTTGCCAGTAAAGTAATCGTTGCGACAATATTTGCTCTGCTTGTGTTTTATACCACTGGTGCAAAGCTTTCTTAACATGTTGTTGTGATCCTAGCTGTCGGCTTGTCAGCTTGACGCTTAACCTCTCAGGTAAGATTTCGACGCTATTAGCATTTGCTTTTGAGACAGTCAGTAACAAAGGCTGCCCAAGCCAATAAAATGTCTCCCCGCAACAATAACCACGTTCAGAAATATCAGGTTGGTGATATAAGGCTATTTTTTGTTGTAACCAAGTTTGCTTTTCAAGCAGTAATTTTTCAATGTAGCTTGTTTCAACAAAATCAGGCGCCAATACTCGCACTTGCCCCTGTTTTACCTGCAAGCTGATCGACTTACGTCGACCACTTCGCACCAACTGATATTCTATTGGCTTCATTTGGCCGCTTTAGTTTTCTTTGCCTTAGCTGGGCTAGTTTCTTTGCCTTCAGCCTCTTGCTCAGCGACTTTGCTACTGACAGCTTTACTCGTAGCAACTTTCTTAGTTATGGCTGGCTTAGCTTTTTTTGCTTGCAACGAAATTAACACATCGTCACGATGCTTGGCTAAGAAAACACTTAATTCTTCAACAACTTGGTCATCAAGTTTCAACGGTGACTGTTCAAGCAACTCAGACAAGCTGTCTGCCATGTCGAGCATCTTGTCATACTCATCTGCAGATTTTTTGTCCATAAATGTCTCAACCTCCACTCCATCTCGAACGACGACAAAACGACTTTCTACAGCCATAGTGCTCCCTTTTTATTCAGCATATTCATGTGTTATTCATACGAAATCTAAGATAAAACAGTCAAGCTTTACCTATTTTGTTACAAACATTGTATATTCATACAGTTATTTAGCAAGCCTTTATTATGAAAAACTGCCATGTACAAAAAAACAACAAATTTTCATCGTAAATAACCCTCCATTCATCTTACGAATACCGCCTAATCATCGTCATTTTCGCCAGGCAATGTAAAAAAATATGTCAGAAGACATAATTAAAAACCCCATGATGGCAATCTAAACCACTGATTAACATTACCTTTAATAAAAACATCAATGAGATATATAACACTCGCCATTGTTACATCCTGCGAATTTTGATTAACAACTTTTACGCAAAATTAGACCACTATATACATGACAGCAGTAACACATTTAATCATTTGAAAATAAGCATTCGGAGATACCAACATGAAAGCACTAGCAATCGCAACTTTACTAGCAAGCACTATGAGTTTAACCAATACCAGCCACGCAGCTATGGACCCTTATTTAGAAAATGCCTTAGTATCGATTTGTAAAGAAGCACAAAGCGATAACGTATTATCGATGCGTCGTACCATTAAAGGCTACCGCATGAGCGAGACTAATGTCGCACAAAACTTAGTATGCAACGGTGAGCCTGTTATCGAGTTCGCCGAAAATAATGGCGCATACAAAACCGCAAGTCATCTACAAAAGCGTGTAGCGGATAGTGAAATAATCGACTTAGCAGGTGTCTATTCAGTCACATTTGAATAAACAATGCCACCATAACAGTCGCTAGTTATCATGCGATTGTTTGCAAATCGCTAGTCCCCCCAACGTCTCGGCTTTGCTGTTCAAGTCGAGGCGTTACCATCAACAAACTCAATCACGTTATCGCTAGTACTAACTTAATTTTGCCATCAATCGCAACGGTAAAATCTTTAATATATAGCGCAATATCGCCCATGGCCATGTTGGCACAAAGGCAATACTACGCTCATGTTCTATAGCCCTGACAATAGCTCGACAGCCCTCATTAACATCAACAATAAATGGTGGGGTTTTCATGCTATCGGTAAGTTCGGTGTGAATGTAACCCGGATGAATTGTTGTTACTTTTATGGGAGTGTTAATAACATCAGTGCGGATCCCCTAGGTTAATGACGCTAATGCCGCTTTACTTGCGGCATAGACATTTAAACGTCTAGCGAAGCCTCGCTGAGCGCTAACCGATGATATGGTCACTAAATGTCCGTGATTTTGCTGACGAAAAATCGCCATCGCGGCTTCACATTGACAAAGCGCGGCAACAAAATTGGTTTGGGCAATTTGTTTGTTCTGCACATATGCCCCCGTGCCAACAGAGGCTCCTTTGCCAATGCCAGCATTAACAATAACGCGATCAATTTCACCTAACGCCTGCTGTGCTTGAGTAAACGCAGCAAAGACTTGATCGTCATCATTGACATCAAGTGGCATCACCATGACGGCTATTTTAGGGTAAATCACTCTCAGTTTCTCAGCTAACTCAGTTAATTTATCAACACGTCGGGCGCATAACACCAAGTTACGACCTAGTGCTGCATATTGCTTTGCCAGCTCTTGACCAATACCAGAGCTAGCGCCAGTAATAATAATGTTTTTTCTTATATGCATCAGGCGGTTAAATTGAAAAATCAAATAGTTACCTCCACCATATCGACTTCAACAAAAATTGCAACTGCAACGTGTAACAAAAAATAGCCTTAAGCCAGTTATGACGGGCTCCGTAGCTTTTTTCAGCGAACGATAAAAAAGCCTTATTTTTTGTTTGACGTAAGCAAAATTTTTGCCTATTTTTCAGATCTGAAGGTCTTAGCCAATTATTGAGGATGTGGTAATGTCTCGAAACAAGATCATTGACGATGTCGACTTTAGCGGTAGCGATGAAGATTTTGATGATGATGTAAGTGCAAATACGGACGACGAAAAGGGCAATCAAGAAAGTGCCAAAACGCGCCGCCGTATCGATGAGTTGCTTGAACGTAAGCGCTTAAAAGAACTACTCGATGAAGACGAGTGGGAGTTGTAAACTCCCACTACCAGCCATAAAACTTCTGCTTTTAATTTCCAGTTAAATCCCCTATTGTGTTGATATAAAAAGAATAAGACCTACAGGGGATCTATGTTTAAAAAAACCATACTCGCTATTAGCGCGGCACTCGCTATCGCCTCTAGCCCATACTCGCACAGCGCCTCAGCGCAACAAATGGCCACCGATGTAGAGGCCGATGTCATTAACTGGCGACGTCATTTTCACCAATATCCTGAACTTTCTAATCGAGAATTTAACACCAGCAAAACCATTGCCCAAGAGCTATCCGCTATGGGCCTGAAGGTAGAAACGGGTATTGCCCATACTGGCGTTGTTGCCGTACTAGACAGTGGAAAAGCAGGTCCGGTGGTCGCTTTGCGTGCCGATATTGATGGCTTACCAGTTACCGAAAGCAGTGATCTACCTTTTGCATCAAAAGTCGTCAGTGAATTTAACGGTCAACAAACTGGTGTTATGCATGCCTGTGGCCATGATACCCACATTGCTATGCTACTAGGCGCGGCAAAAATGCTCAGCCAACACAAGCAGCAACTGATAGGTAAAGTGAAATTTATTTTTCAACCAGCTGAAGAAGGCGCCCCAGTTGGTGAAGAAGGCGGAGCCGAGCTAATGGTTAAGCAAGGCGTGCTCAACACCCCTGACGTCGACGTTATTTTTGGTTTACACATATGGTCAAACCTTGATGTCGGTAAAATTAGCTATAAACCTGGCGGCACACTGGCAGCCGTCGATACCTTTAAAGTCGTCGTTAAAGGGAAGCAAGCGCATGGCGCATACCCTTGGAAAAGTGTCGATCCGATAGTCACGGCAGCGCAAATTATTATGGGATTACAAACCATTGTGTCTCGGGAATTACAATTAATTGACGAAGCAGCCGTAGTCACTGTTGGTAGCATCCATGGTGGTGTGCGCTCTAACATTATCCCTAACGAGGTAGAAATCATTGGTACGCTGCGCTCGCTAACGCCGACCATGCGCGAGCAAATTCGCCAAGCGGTTGTCCGCAAAGCGACCAATATTGCCGCCAGTATGGGCGCTGAAGCCGAAGTAACGGTACCGTTTGGTGCAAATTACCCCGTCACATATAATGACCCAATCTTGATGACGCAGATGTTACCGGCACTGAACCAGGTCATTGGTGAAGACAATGTTGTATTAGCTAATGCGCAAACCGGCGCTGAAGACTTTTCGTTTTATCAACAACAAGTACCCGGATTGTTTTTAGGGGTAGGTGGTAAGCCACTCAACGTTAGCGTAGAAGATGCACCAGCACACCATACGCCCGAATTTATGATTGATGAATCCGGACTAAAAACAGGTGTCGCTGCACTTATTGGTCTAACTCTTGACTATATGAACAAGCATAAGGCCACAAAATAAGCACTAAATATTATTTCAATCTTATAATAGGCGATTGATAACAACCGCCTATTATTTTGTATTGCTCTAATGGTAAAGGTAAGGCGACTAAACCGCTCTGGCGATACCTAACACAATACAAATCGCGCCACCCACCATACCTGCCCAAGCTTTCCACGGTGTTTCACCACCCAATGTACGAGTTAGCTCAGAGCCAACAGATTGATAAATATCGTAGCCCCAATATGCTAAAAAGGCGCCAATGATTATTAATATAATACCGATGAGTTTTCTTTCCATTGTGATCTCTTTGTTAATCTTTGTGAACCCTACTTCAAGGTAGCATAGTTAACAAAAGTCATTGATATTTAAAGAAGCTTCTCTGCTCAGATGAGTGAAACAATAGATTATCATTTGCAAAATAACAGATATAATTAAGTCAACGTCGGTCAGTAGCTGTGCATATTATGGAAAACTTGCTACAACATTTTTCACTATTAGTAACAAATAAAATTTTCATCACCATCGCGATAATTATCGTCATTCGTTTGATCACCAGAATGACCATTGCGTGGATTAAACGTGATAATGATTTTCTCAATGAAAAGCACCGTAAGTGGATTTCACGCAGTAAAAATTTGTCCGTGATCGCCATTATTGTCATGCTCGTGAGCTTATGGTGGACAGAGCTACAAACATTCGCGCTATCGATCGCAGCCATTGCTGCTGCTATCGTCATTGCTTCAAAAGAGCTTATTCTGTGCTTTAGTGGCTCTGTATTACGGGCAAGTTCTCATTCTTTTAGTATTGGTGATTGGATTAAGGTCGGTAACAACACCGGAGAAGTGATTGAATACAATATGATGTCAACGGTTATTCAAGAAATTGATTTTTCTCATAACAACTACAACTATACCGGTAAAACAGTCACCTTGCCTAACAGCTTATTCTTAGCTGAGCCTGTCCACAACATGAATTTCATGAACCGCTATGTGTATCACACTTTTTCCATTCATTGTGATACCCGCCTGAATGTGTTTCGCATGCGAGATTTTATTTTTGAGCGCGTTAGCGATTACAGCAAGGAGTTTATGGAGGTTGGCCGTCGCTATAACGCCGTGATTGAAAAGCGTTTGGGCGTGGATTTACCTGGCGAAGAGCCCCATATTCGCATCACAACCACCGAAACTGCCAATTTTATTTTCACTATCACCATTTTTTGCCCAACCGAGCAGGCGGTTTCGTTAGAGCAGCACATCACCCAAGACTATATGGAATATCGCTATCAGCAGTTACAACTCTTAAATACGACTAACGCATCGGCGTAGTCTACAAACTTGGCATGGCAAAATTAAGTCCGCTGTAACTATCCCTCGAAGGCGGGCTACGTTGTAAAATGGCGAGATGTTGAACAACGCTGTATGCATGGCATGACAGCTAGGCAATATCGTGTTCACTTTTAAGCTTGCACATCACTTCGTATCCCCCTACTCTAACGACACTGATAGGCTTAATAGCCTGTACATAAATAATTATAAATCAATACCATTACAACAATTTAATAAGAGACCGTTATGAGCATTCGTCAAATACCTTTGATCATTGGTGGGGAAAAAGTTATCTCTCAATCCGACACATGGTTAGATGTGTTAAACCCGGCAACCCAAGAGGTTGTTGCCAAAGTCCCTATGGCGACAATGGATGAAGTTAATGCCGCGATTGCAAACGCTAAACAGGCCTTTGCAGACTGGCGCAAGACCCCGTTAACCAAACGCATGCGAATTATGATGAAGTTTCAGCAACTGTTGGAGCAACATACCAATGAGATTGCCACCTTGATCACTGAAGAGCATGGCAAAACCTTACCTGATGCAGAAGGCGAAGTGGGTCGAGCATTAGAGGCCGTGGAAAATGCTTGTGCAATTACCCGCCTGCAACTTGGTGAAATAGCCAATAATGCGGCAACCGGTGTCGATGTATATACTCTTAACCAACCATTAGGTGTTGGTGTCGGTATTACTGCGTTTAACTTCCCAGTGATGTTACCCGCCTTTATGTTCCCTGCAGCGATAGCCTGTGGCAACACCTTTGTACTGAAACCGTCCGAGCAAGATCCCTCTGCAACCATGTTAATGGTTGAACTCGCATTACAAGCCGGGGTACCGGCTGGAGTGCTTAACGTCGTCCATGGTGGTGCTGACGTTGTTAACCGTTTATGTGAGCATCAGGATGTGAAAGCAGTATCATTTATTGGTTCAACCCATGTAGGTACTCATGTTTATAATCATGCCAGCCAACATGGTAAGCGAGCACAATGTATGATGGGTGCTAAAAACCACATGGTGATCATGCCAGATGCAAATAAAGATCGAGCTATTAATGACTTGCTAGGCTCTGCATTTGGTGCCGCTGGCCAACGTTGTATGGCAAATCCTGTGACTATCTTAGTAGGTGAAGCACGCCAATGGCTAGATGAAATTGCAGAGCGTGCCAAGAAGATGACTGTCGATGTTGGCACCAATCGTAACGCCGATCTTGGCCCTGTAATTTCTCCACAAGCCAAACAACGCATCATTAACCTGCTTAACTCCGGCGTTGAGCAAGGCGCGAGATTGCTCGTTGATGGTCGTGATGTCATCGTTCCTGGCTATGAGAAAGGTAACTTTGTTGGCCCAACGATGTTTGCGGGCGTGACCACGGAGATGGACATTTACAAGCAAGAAATATTTGGTCCAGCATTGTGTATTTTAGAAGCCGAGACTCTAGAGCAAGCGATTGACATCATCAATGCCAACCCACATGGCAATGGCACCTCTATTTTCACTTCATCAGGTTATGCCGCGCATAAATTTGAAAACGACATAGATGTTGGTCAAGTAGGTATCAACGTACCGATCCCTGTACCGGTAGCTTATTTTTCATTTACCGGATCGCGTGCCTCAAAATTAGGTGATTTAGGTCCAAATGGTAAGCAGGTAACCCAATTTTGGACCCAAACCAAAACAGTTACAGCAAGATGGTTTGAGCCATCACATGACGATGGCGAGAGTGTGCACACCACGATCAGCCTAAAGTAACTTATCAACACAGTGTTTCGGAGCTTTACAGCACCTATACTGTTGATAACAAAAGGCGAGCGTGGCTCGCCTTTTGTATTTATACACGGATCTAATCCAAGCCCTTTCGCTGCGGCTTGTAAACACACATTCAGAGGTTATCTACGCTTTACAGATATCGAACACGGGTGACACTGAGCATAAGTAAATCACATCATCTTTATGCTCGGATGGTCATTAACTTACTGCCCCATTAACTTATTGAGTCACGAGCCATAAAGCATGAATAATACCTGGGATATAAAAAAACAAACACAATATGATATTTAACAATAAATGCTTACCAACACCGTTATTTAAAAATACGGCTACCGGGGGTAATAAAATCGCTAGGACAATTAACAGCAACTTATTCATAAGCGTATCTCGCTTGTTGAGTAACAAAAGTGCTATTCATCGTTGCGAAATAGCCAATAAAGATACGAATTCAACACAGTTTAGCACGTAGCCCTTGCTAGTTTTTCGCTACCGAACAGTACTCTGTTAACAGGTTTAAGGTATCTTAAGTATAGACCTTATCGGTTTGAATGTCTGATACATAAAATTAGCTCGTTACGTTATATATCAGTAACTTGATGTTTATTACTCAGAGCCAACTATGGCTAGAGCGTGTTGATCTTTCAGGGTTAAATTTTGTTCGAATTAAATGCATTTTTATCGCGGCACTTGTGATACGCATAGTTATTCTACGCACAGAGTAAGTAACAATGAAAAAAATGCATTTAAACGAATCCAAAGGACAGCTTTTATGACGCCTTTCTACTGTGTTATCAATTACTTATGTGGAGTAACCACACAACATAAGCTCTGCCTTGTATAAAACATCATAAATTGCTGCAAAAACAACCTCAAAAGATCAACACGCTCTAGTCTATAGTGGCTGTGCTACACATATTTGCATTCAACACCTCTTCACTGTCAGCCTGCAAAAATTGTCCGTTATTAGTTCGGATATGCGTCAATTGCACTTGGTTACGGCCATTCGCTTTAGCATGGTATAACGCTTGATCGGCAATTTTTAACCATTGTTCTAGTGCATCATTGATCTTAGCTGGTGCCAATATCGCACCAAAACTTGCCGTCACGGATAACGATTGTTGACCATCCATAATGCACGCCTGTTCAATATCGACCCGCAACTTCTCGAGTTTGCGTTTTAGATGCACTTCGCTAATTGCATTAATCAGTAACACAAACTCTTCACCACCAAAACGGGCGATTAGATCGGTTTCTCGACTAAATTCCTGCTTCAACAAATCTGCGACATATTGCAAACACTTATCACCAGCAACATGACCATAGTTATCATTTATTTTCTTAAAATGATCAAGATCGATTAACACAAGCGCCAAGTCATTATTATTGCGCACAGCAATTTTTTGAAATAACGCAAAAGTATTATTGAAATAACGACGATTATATAGCTTGGTTAAGCCATCAAGCTGAGCTAGTTTTTGTAGCTTATCATTGGCTAAAGCCAACTCTTGAGTGCGCGCTTCAACCTTATCTTCGAGTTCATGTTGATAGCTTAATAACTGTGTCTTAGCCTGTTTAATTTCATCATAAAGGGTGATTATCTCTTTAGCAGAATTGTTATACAAAGGAGAAAATTCGCGTTCCTTATCCTCCTCAAATTGATGCACCTGCTTAAGAATAAAGTGAATCGGCCGGGTAACTTGAATACTGATTTTGTGCGCCAAACTTGCTGATATCAAAAACGCTAAAAATAATAAGTTAAAGATCAAGAAATACTCTTTTTCAACAGATTCCAATACAGTCGCTGAATCGAGCAGTACATAGACATGCCAACGATTTGGTAACTCAGAATGACGCAAAAAGTACTCTTTGGCGATGGTTTCACCATCGATTAAAATATCAAACAACCCCGTATCATCAAAAGTTAAATCACGTTTTTCTAAATAACTAAAGTTTGTCAAAGGCGAAATGTTGAGATGTGAGCTTGCGTAAGCGACATTATTTAAATGGTCAGTGATAACGATCGCTATATTGGCATTAGTAGATTTAGGAACCATATTGGCGATGGTTGGTAATTTAATCGCCCCTTGCACAATACCGCTATGACTAAGATGATCTTTGAATTGATACGCATGAGAGAAGGTGACGATAGCATCTGAACCAAACCCCTGCCCTTGCAGTGCCTCAGACATAATTGCCTTTTCAGTACTCATGGCCTGCTGATAATAAGAGCGAAATGCCATATTTAACTGACCTCGTTGAGCCGCTTGTTGGCGCAAACCAAGTGGACTTGAGACGCTAATATCCCCTAAATTATCGGTTAATGCCATCGATACAAATTGTGGATACTGTCGGTGTAACTGTTGTAAATAACGCGTCACAGCAACACCTTCGTTTGCATTCATCTGCGCCAATGTCTGTGCCCCATGAATCACCGCTAACTGATGTTTTTCAAGCATTTCGACAACTGAACGGTGAACGGAGTTATTGTGCTCTTCAATGCTTGCTTCTAGCATATCATGTTGACTATCAATAACATTGTGACTGACAAATATTGATGTGGTGACCACGGATAAGGTAATGGCAAGAATCGTGACGTACACCAGTTGTTGACGAAATGCCCTTTGAATTTTAGGTTGCTGGCGATAACTCAGAGCAAAGGTCTTCGGAAAAAATTGCACTATAAGCCCGGCAAGACAGGCATAAATTAAGCCATTAAAGCCCTGCTTTACCGTTGCAAACCAAACAAATTGCTGCGGTACGTCAATGACAAATTCAAGCAACAGTAAAGTTAATGGCATACCTAACAATAGCCAGTAGGCAATATCGGCGTACAGTACATACCAGCCACGTCGTCGCAAGCAAGCGAGAAATATGGCTTCTAAGCCAAATAATAAATAGCCAAAAGGGCTATCTAAGGAAATAACAAACGCTGTTGAAACAATAAAGGCCGCAAGTAGGCTATACAGCACGCCAAAACGCATAGCAACGATAACGTAAGCAACGTTACCCAGCAGTAAGTGAATGTTTGAGAATAGCGGCAATGGAAACAGGTTAATAATAAAACCTGCCAGTGATAACAACAGTACAAACCGAAGTGGCCGCAACTGCTGTTTAAAACTTTGACTTAAAAACAAAATATTCTCTTTAAAATTATTATTAGTAGCAGAGAGTTCGTTATCGCCGATAAGTCATCAGCGGTTGAGTAACTATAAAATATAGGCAATTAAAAAGGAAATGTTTTTCGCTTAGCCACTTGTCTGATATGCTAGGTGAACTATTAGTTGCTCAGATAGCGTGATAAATAACAACAAATGATGTCATTATTCGCTACCTTAACACAACATCTGCGCCTAGCCTCACTAAGGAACATACTATGCAGTTATCTCAATGGGTCGATGAATTATTTGAAATTTTTGATGAAGATAAAGACGGTGTAATTAATCGCTCTGAATTCGTCGAGTTAATCGATTGTTTGCTTCAAGAAAAAGGCATCCGCATGTGTGAAAGCATTTTTCTAAAATTTGATAAAAATCATGACAATGCGATCTCTAAAGAAGAATTAACTGAAATGATTATTGATTTAGCGCTGTAATCAATACGCGAGATCTTTAGCGCTAGATAAGATTACGGTTGTGCTGTGCTCTGTCTGTCGTAATCGACGCAAGTATCTACAAAAAATGCCGACCTGCTAATGCAGTGTCGGCATTTTTATTACCTACTTATTGGCGACAAAGTGCGCCTTTTATATCGGTTATTCAAAGTAAAAAGGCTGACGCTTTGTATTGTCGTTACCCACCTCATTCATGGTGCTGGTATCGTATAAACGGCCATTAAGCATTACCTGTGACACTTTGTCTGACTGACGAATATCTGCTAACACGTCACCATCAATAACAACGATATCCGCTAACTTACCCGCTTTAAGAGAGCCAATATTGGCATCAAGTCCTAAGTGTTTTGCCGAGTCTATCGTCGCTGTTTGTAACGCTTGATGAGCACTCATGCCACCTTGAGCAAACATCCACATTTCCCAATGTGCACCTAAACCTTCACGCTGACCGTGTGCGCCAATCGCAACCTTAACATCCATGTCTTGCATTTCTTTAGCGACTTTTGCAACGTTAATATGATTGTAATGATGCTCTGGCGCCGTTGTTCTGCGCATTGAGCGCGGTGCCAAGATATCTGCTGGTACGTACTTACTTAAAATTGGGTGCTTCCAAACTTCAGTTTTATCATACCAGTAGTGCTCGCCCGAAATACCACCGTAAGCAACCACTAAGGTTGGTACATAAGCCGTTTGCGACTGTTGCCAGAATTGACGAATATCATCATAAATTTTCGCAGTAGAGATAGAGTGCTCAAGTGACGTATGACCATCAGCAACCATGGTTAAGTTATGCTGCAATAATGAGCCACCCTCTGGTACCACCATCATTTCCATTTCACGAGCCGCTTGGATTACCTGTTGACGCTGATTACGACGCGGTTGGTTATACGATTTAACGGTAAATGCACCAACTTTCTTCAAACGCTCCACGTGAAAACGAGCATCATCTAAGTTGTCAACGTGTGATGTGTAACCCGGCATCGATGCACCATATAAAATGGTACCTGTCGAGAAGATACGTGGCGCCACAATATCGCCCGCTTTTTGTAGCTCGGATGCGGCAAAGACTTCCGTAGTATCATTAGACGGATCGTGGATCGTGGTCACCCCCAGTGATAAGGTGGCGTAGTTCACCCAGTTTTGTTGAGGAATAATTTCACTGCTACCTTGAGCGCCATGGGCATGGGCATCGATAAAGCCAGGAACAATGGTTTTACCAGCTACGTCGATAACCTTCGCACTTGATGGAATACTTACCTCATCGCGCGTACCAACCGCTTTAATGTGCTTACCTTCAACCAGTACCACACCATTTTCGATAACTTCATCACCTTCCATGGTAACTACCTTACCACCAACTAATGCGATAACCCCGTCAGGTGCATCCACATCATGGTTAAAGCCTAAGTTCGTTACGCTTGGTTCAACATCAGTATCGCTGGCATAGCCGATATCAAACATCTTACCAAGGCCTGCTTGATAAAGCTCTGGACCTAGGCTCCAATACAAGGTATCAGACTGTGCATTCCAACTGATGTTCTCGCCTGCACGTGCCGATAATTTGTGAACAGGTATGTTTTTGGCGTCAGGGCCAATATGAATCACATCACCGCGCTCGGTCAGAGGCGTGACAAATACCTTAAAACGCTCAGCAAACGCTAAATACTTGCCATTAGGCGCAACACGAAACTCAGTCGCGTACTTACCGGTATATAGGGTTTGTTCGTTTTTGCCATCGAGATCAATGCGTGCTAGCTCAGGCATTTCACCACGACGCATGACATAAATTCGGTCATTACGATCAGCAAATTGCGGTTGCTTACCATTTTCAGTGATCAACTGAGCCTCACCGCCATCACTTGATACTTGGTAGATACCTGGGTTTAAACCAAACTGTGGAGATGTGATATAACCACCGCGGATTTTACGGAACACCACGGTTTTGCCATCGGGTGAAAACGTTGGTTCAATGTACTTACCAGGCTCGGTAAGTAAGTTGTCACCGCGACCGGTTTTTGCCGATACCACACGGATATTGCCTTGCTTTTGATCGTTCCATGTGGCAAAAACGATATGCTTGCCATCACGTGAAAAGCTCGGGTTTAGCTCAAAGTAATCGCTTTGGCGAGTCAAACGCTTTGGCTTGCCGTTTGGCAAATCGCGAGTGTATATATGACCTAAAGCTTCAAATACAACACGCTTACCGTCGGGTGATATCTCCACGTCACGTAGCATTTTCACATCAAACTTATCAACATCGATATTCTGGGTAAAACGCACTGCAGGCTGCATCTTTTTAGTCGTTTCAACGGCAAAGTCGATCACTTGGCTGTCACCACTGTCAAGATCTAACTTGTTGATTTTACCGCCGGCCCAAAAAATAATGGCGTCATTGTCTGGCGTCCATGCCATAGTCGGATAAACACCGTGAATCGCCCATGTCTCTTGCATGTCACGATCGAGCTTGTCATAAACGGCCGTTTTCTCACCAGTTTCTAAGTCATAAACAAATAAGGTCGATTGAAAATCAACGCGAGATACATACGCAAGCTTTTTACCATCCGCAGATGGTGTCGGGCGGATGGCCCCGCCACGACCAGATAAAATAACGTCAATGTCACCTGTCTCTAAATCGTAACGCTTGATTTTATAAATACCCTTTTCACTGTCTTTTGAGTAGTGAAAGGTTTTGCCTGGTGTCGCATCTTGAGAAAAATAAACATAACGGCCATCAGGTGAAAACGCTGGTTCGCCTAAATCTTTTTGTTGATTAGGACGTTTAGTCAACATCATGCCATTACCACCAGACTTGTGGTACATCCATACCTCACCAGCACCTAGTGAGCGAGTACCAGTATAGTGCTTACGAGCAACAAGAAATTCACCATCAGGGCTCCAAGCAGGTGAATTCACCAAACGAAACGTTTCTTTGGTTACTTGCACTGGGTTCGAGCCATCGGCATTCATTACCCAAATGTTATCACCACCACCTTGATCGGATGTGAACGCAATGTATTTACCATCAGGCGAAAACGTCGGCTGCATTTGCCAGGCAATATCTTGAGTTAGCGCTGTTGCCTTACCACCAGAAACCGGCATGGTGTAAATATCACCAAGTAAGTCAAATACGATGGTTTTACCATCCGGTGAGATGTCAACGTTCATCCAGGTACCGTTATCAACCTTGATGTTTACGTCGTAGAAGTCGCCCATTGGCTCATTTACAGACCATTGTTTGTTTTCTTGTTTTTCGTCGGCGCTTGCCAACGCCGGTGCGCTAGTTAGCATTAACCCAAGCGTGGCAGCTAACACGCTACGCTTAGCGGTGAACTTGTTCAAAGACATGCAGTAAACCTTTGTTATTAATGTGTGGCACAGTAGCTCTATAAAAATACTTGGCTACGTGCAGATGATTTTGGATGTAGGGAAATAAAACATATTGCGCAAGCCCTGTAAAGGCAGGCAAGGCATATTATGGTAAGTTTGAGTTTATTGATGATTATATGTAACAAGCACCTTGCAGTGCTTGTCTTTTGCGGTAACAAAAAGGTTCGATTTAACGAACCTTGCTAAAGCACTATTTAGTGTACCCCCAGCGAGGCATAATGTCTTGGTCGATACCTAAATGATCGAGCATGCGTCCCACCATAAAATCAATTAAATCTTCAATCGATTCAGGGTTGTGATAAAAACCCGGTGCGGCCGGCATTATGGTAACGCCCATTTGCGATAAACTATGCATGTTGGCAAGGTGAATGGTAGAAAAAGGCGTTTCGCGAGGTACCAAAATCAATTGGCCACGCTCTTTTATCACCACATCAGCGGCGCGTTCAATTAAGTTATCACTCATGCCTTGGCTAATTGCCGCTAAGGTGCCTGTTGAACACGGACAAACCAGCATTTTTTTCGGCGCCGCAGAACCTGATGCGACAGGAGAAAACCACTGCTCTTTACCAAACACCCGAATTTGTTCAGGCTGAGCTTGATAACGCTCGATAAAGAATGCACTTGCCGCATCTGGATTTGCGGGTACTTTCAATCCTACTTCGGTATCTAAGACAACACGCGCTGCAGAAGAAATTAATACATACACTTGATATTGTGCCGCAACCAAACATTCTAATAACCGTAATGCATAAGCACTACCTGATGCACCGGTTATTGCTAAGGTGATTTTGCCTTTAAACAACGCTCAATTAACCTCTTAATTTTGTTAACTTATCCAAAAGCTTAGTATGAAAGCTGCCAAAGCCACCATTACTCATTACGACCACATGATCGTCTGGACGGACAAAGTTAGCCACCTGCTCCACCAAGTCATCGACATCGTCGTTAAAGTAGGCTTCACCACGACACTCGTCGACTAATTCAGCAACCGACCAAGTGACATCTTCATCTTGATATAAAAACACCACATCGGCGTCATCTAAGCTCGGCGCAAGCGTATCACGATGCACGCCAGATTTCATGGTATTTGAGCGAGGCTCTAGAACAGCAATAAGTCGCTGTTTGCCTATTTTACTGCGAAAAGCCGCAAGGTTTTTTTGTATTGCCGTGGGGTGGTGGGCAAAATCGTCGTAAACACGAATGCCACTCACTTCGCCACGCAGCTCTTGACGACGCTTGGTATTAACAAATTCCATCAACGCTTGGCAGCCGATATGGCTTGGCACACCAGCATGACGTGCAGCAGCTATCGCCATCACGGCATTATCCATATTAAAATCGCCAATCAAATCCCAACGCACCGTGCCTTGCAAATCGCCAGCAAAAAACACATCGAAAGCGCTGCCATCGTCTGTGAGCTTCCGCGCCTGCCAACCGTTGGCATTGTGACTGCGCTCAAGTGGCGTCCAACACCCCATAGCGAGCATATCATTTAATGCTGTGTCATCATTTGGCACCAACACCAAGCCATTGCCGGGCACGGTGCGCATTAAATGATGAAATTGCCTTTGAATATCTTTGAGTGAATCAAAGATATCAGCATGATCAAATTCAAGGTTGTTAAGCACTAAGGTGTGCGGTCGGTAATGGACAAATTTAGATCGCTTATCAAAAAATGCGGTGTCGTATTCATCGGCTTCAATGACAAAAAAAGGGCTGTCCCCCAGCCTTGCCGAACAACCAAAATTTTGCGGTACACCGCCAATTAAAAAACCCGGATTAAGCTTAGCGTATTCTAAGATCCAAGCCAGCATCGATGTGGTCGTCGTTTTACCATGCGTACCAGCAACCGCGAGAACCCAACGATCTTTAAGCACATTTTGTAACAACCACTCAGGGCCTGATGTATAGGCGATATTGCGCTCCATCACATATTCCACCATAGGGTTACCGCGTGACATCGCATTACCGATAATAACCATATCCGGCAAGTCATCTAAGTGTTCCACTTTGTAGCCTTGCTTGAGCTCAATACCAAGTTGCTCAAGCTGGGTACTCATTGGTGGGTATACATTAGCATCGCTACCCGACACCCGAAAACCAAGTTGTTTGGCAATGGCCGCGATACCGCCCATAAATGTGCCGCAAATACCAAGAATATGGATATGCTGACTCATAACTTACTCCTACGTTACCGTCTATTGTCGTTAACCAATAGGCGAGCCCGGCGGTAATGCCACCGGTTGATGTTTAATAATCACATTACCTTGATCAAAGCTGAAGGCAATTTGTTTGTTCAGCAACAGATAATGTCCATAGAATGGATGCTCAACTGAGTACTGTTTCGACTGTTTATCAAGCCAGTTTTGTAGCTCTAGCATAGTAACATACACCTGACTTTTCACTTCACTTACCACTTCAGCGTTATGCCAAAGCGCTATCAACATATCCAATACTTGCTGATTTACGCGCTGTTGCACGGCAACTTGTAAACCGCTTGTCGCAGGACGCTTAATGGTCGATGTGACGGTTTTAGCTAATAATTGATGAACCGATGGTAATGATGCATCTTGCGTATATTGCTGATTAAGGCGAGCTAAGCGTGCTGGGTTAAGCAATAAATTTAATGTATGAGTGGCATTCGCCTGTGCCGCACTTACCGGATCAAAGGTTAAGCCGGTAGCGCTAGCAAAACTTTCACGGCTGCGTGAATAGCCGTAAGCTTTTGGTGGTATAAGGGCAACGATATGCTCTGGAATGGTTAGAAGCTTGACATCCAGTGTATTTAACAGCGCCTCTAACGCACGTTGTTGGCGTGCTCCTGCAACAACCGTTTGTGGCACGTCATCTTCACCTTTAACCGCATAACTGTAATCGACACCAGCCAATAATTTGGCTACTGCTTCCACTTGGTAACGGTGCAAGTTATAAATCGGCACTAACACATTTTCTAATTCAGAGTATGGTCTGCCATCGGCTATGCTATTGCCCCCCATATTGGCAAGTGCCTGCTCACGCACCGCCAGCAAGCGCATTAACTCAGCCACCGCATCTTCGCCATTATCCCAAAGGTGACCATTGCTGTCGGCGCCACTTTTCGGTCTTGCATCTGGATCAGACATATAACGCAAGCCTTTATCTTTAGCCGCTTTTACTATTGCTTTTAACGATGTGGCATCATTCGCATCACCATAAGCATAAAGAATGACGTGCTTATCCCATTCACCAATTTTATCATCATATGCTTGGCTCAAATCAACTCGACCATCGTCGTCTAAGGTGATTAATGGATGCGGATAATCCATCACCGATGCTCGATTATTACCACTGGCAGAGAAGTTATGAGCGATACCTAAAGTATGGCCTACCTCATGCGCAGATAATTGACGAATACGCGCTAACGCCATTTCTTTTTGCGCGGTTGTATCAACCTTATCTTGATTAAACGGTGATGTTAAACCAAGGGCTATAAGATAATCTTGACGCACCCGCAACGAACCTAGGGTGACGTGCCCTTTGATAATTTCCCCTGTGCGCGGATCGACAACAGATGCACCATAAGACCAACCACGGGTAGCACGGTGCACCCATTGAATGACGTTATAACGCACATCCATAGGATCGGCATCTGCTGGCAACAATTTCACTTGAAAGGCATGTTTGTAACCAATCGCTTGAAACGCTTGATCCCACCAAAGTGCTCCATCAATCAGCGCCGAACGAACCGGCTCTGGTACCCCAGGATCTAAATAATAAACGATGGGTTCTACCGCTTCGCTCACCGCTTGTTGCGGATATTTTTTTTGTAGACGATGACGCGGAATAATACGAGTTAATAAAGGATCTTCAATGGCGCTCGCGTAATCGGCGTACGCAAGTGACCACATACCCGAAAACGGATGGAATTGTCGTACTTGGTAACTATCATCAGGAAGTCGGATTAATGAGTGATGCATATTCACTGTAACCGCCTTTGCATCTGGGGTCACCGCCTTAAGGTAGTTACCTGCACCACTCCCGGTAAAAGTAATCGTCGCCTCAAGTTCAGTGTTATCCGGAAAAGCTTTGGTGCGAGCAGTGAATAAACCGCTACGAGTTACATCAATTTTAAAGCTACCTTGTTTAGTCGCTTTTAGGGTATCGGCGACGTTATGGATATCCGAAAGTAAAAACGGTGTGTAATCAATGTATACCTGTTGCTCATCACGTTCTGCTATCGTAAATCCCCAAATAATCGACGAGGCAAACGCTTCATCGATGGCTTGGCGCTCAAGCACATTGTCGCTAGTAGCACGATAGTCGGTATTAAATTGGCGCAAAAACACTTTATCACCGACTCGTTCAAACTGTACTAATCGGGTTGCCCCTAATTGACCTCGATCTAAACCAATGTCGTTAGAGCCCACACCATGTGGCAAACTACTTTGAAATAAAAACTGCTGATTAAAATCATCTATTTGTAAATACACTTTACCACTGGCATCGTCGATTAATAACGGCATAAAACCGTCAAGACGGGTTTTGTTATCACTAAAAGCGGCAAAAACGAGAGTTGGTAAGAAGATGGCAACAGCGAGCAAAGCGCGTCCCCACAATGTTATCAGCGGCATGAAAAATCCCTAATTATGATTATTATTACGCCCCAATATACCCTAATTGACTAATAAAAGTGAGCTATCACTAAAATTATTTGCTGTAGCAAGGTCTGTTTTATTTAGCTATTTTATTTAGCGATCTGCGCATAGATTTAGTACAATGAACGCGTTACCCATAACGGTAACTTACACATGCAATTACAAAACTAATTCAGGGTACTAATAAATAATGCAACGAATAGCTCCCGCGCTGCGTGAAGACGGCGTCCCTTTAGACTTGATTTCCCTTATAAAAACCATCCTTGCTGCCTGCAAAGAGATTTCGTTCCGTGTCGGACAAGGCCATCTCAGCGGTGTAATGGGCTCCACTTTAGATGAAAACATCCAAGGTGAAGTACAAAAAGAACTTGACGTGGTTGCCAATCAGCTGTTTAAAGACATTATTCTTGAATCCGGCTTTGTTAAAGCAATTTCCTCAGAAGAAGAAGATACTTCCGTTGCCGGTAATCCTAACGGTAGATACATCGTTTCTTTCGACCCTCTCGATGGCAGCTCAAACATTGAAATTAATTCGCTAGTGGGTACGATTTTCTCAATTATGGAAGTCGATGAGGATACCGATCCACAAGACCCAAATATCTTCATGCAGCCAGGTACAGCTCAAGTATGTGCAGGTTATGTGTTATATGGCCCGTCTACCGTGCTTGCTATGACCACCGGTAAAGGAACCCATTTTTATACCCTAGATCGCACTCATGGTAGCTTTATGCTAACCGAACGCAATGTACAAGTTACACCACAAACCTCAGAATTTGCAGTTAACATGTCAAACCAGCGCTTTTGGCAACCTGCCATGCAAAACTATATTAATGACGTAATTGCCGGTAGCGAAGGTCCTCGAGGCCGTAATTTTAATATGCGTTGGGTTGCGGCTATGGTTGGCGACGTGCATCGTGTATTAGTGCGAGGCGGTATATTCACCTACCCGGCCGACAGCAAAAATGCAGACAAGCCATATAAATTACGCCTGCTTTATGAAGCCAACCCAATGAGTTTTCTTATTGAGCAAGCTGGCGGCCTAAGCATGACTAGCGAAGGTCGTATCATGGAGATTATGCCAAACGATATCCATCAACGTGTTGAAGTTATTTTAGGCTCACGCGAAGAAGTTGAAATCTGCCTGAGCTATTATCAGTAGGCTATATCATCTTTAAATAGCAATACATCACCAACACCGGTGTATTGCTATAAAGTATCCGCATCGCCACGACGACAAAATCAAACCATCTAAATTTCATCTAACGCTTTTCTGCGCAAAATCAGTAAATCTGCATCATACTTTCTAGCGATAACCGATACCTATTCGATTAACGCGAACCCTTATTGCAGGTAATGCTTTGCTTATATCAACATCAATAAAAACGGCTAAACGGCTAACCGTATTTCACTGTTTTTGCCTGCTTGTCGTGTTATGCGTTCCTTTTCAGTCCAACGCTAAATCGTTGCCTTTAGCAACTATTTTCACCTCGCTCGAAGCATCGAGGACTCAGTCTTCTTTACCAACATCAACGCCCACATCTATAACCTCGCAAAACGAGCAAGCACAACAGCAAGAAAACGCGCAGACCAACAAGGTCAAAGGCCAAGCGAAAAGTAATGACCAAGACGATAGCACTAAAAAAATCGCCAACAAAGTCACCGAAGGTACTGCAGGCTCAAACTCATTGCCTAATAAACCATCACTAACCAATAACCAAGATACCAATAATAAGTTTGTCAGCACAGGCTTACTACGACAGTTTGAAAATCAATTTGCCGCACTACAAAACGATCAGACAGAAGACGATGCCGATCGTGAACAATATCAACGGTTATATTTTCAAATTCGTCCCGTTATTGCTGAGAAAACTAAAGCACTCCAACAACTCACCGATCAACCTAATGTCGATTTAAGTTTATTAAGCCAATGGCGAAACACCGAAAAATTTAAGACGCTCGTACAACGCTATCAGGAGTTGCAACGCTACTATCAGTTGCGAGAACAAATTTTTGCCAGTGCACCATCTGCATTGCGTGATTCACTTACTTCGTTTCGTATAACAGGGCTTGAAGAAGCAAAACTTGAGAGTCAATTTGTTCGCCTTCAAGCAAGCGTGTTAAGTAAAGCGGCAGTGCAACGAACAAAAGAATTACCCGCGCTAATAAATTTAGCGCCTATGGATATATTCAAACAAGTGTTGATTATTATTATCGCCTTATATGTATTTATTAACTGGCGTCGATGGGCAATACAAGGTTTGCCTCAATGGCGACAAAATATCCTTGCGGTTAGGCCGAGAACGTCCGCAAGAATAAAAGTTGCCCGAGCTATTTGGTATTTAGAGCAAACTCGTCAACCGCTTGAATGGCTTATATTTTTCTATGTGATTATTAACGCTCTCAAGCTGTTTCAGTTACCACTACTGATCAATGTTCTGCAAACCATTGTTTTCTGGCTTTGCCTGACCAGTTTTGCTTATACGTTTCTAAGTAAGGTGATTCAACGCGGTAAACAAAATGTGTTACGCAATATCAGTAGCGCGCAATCGGTATCTTTAAAAACAGTAATTTGGTGGGCCGGCTTATTTAAATTGGTCACCGCATTAACCGAGCTTGTTATCACCAAAACAACCATATTGGGTTGGCTAAGTACGCTATTCTTAACATTACTCATACCTGTTTACGTATTTTTCATTCAAAGTTGGCGAGATGACTTTTTTAATTATGTCGACCAAGAACGAGACGCCCCCCAGATTGTTCATAGCTTATTAAAAAATAGGCGCGGGATTAAAGGCTTTTTGGCCGCAGGTTTTGCCTTTATTTTCGCCTTGTACTTCTCATTGTCCAAAAAATTTCTCAACCTGATTTCAAAAGTTGAATCAGGACGTCGTATTACCACGGAAATTTACCGTAAAAAACTACTTAATGATAATGCCCAACTCATTGAAGACAGTAAAAACATGGCCAATCTCAATGAGGGTGTCAGTGATCTTTTAATCCACGGTAATGGCGAGCATGTTGCATCGATTATTGAACCACTAGTCGAGAAGATCATGGCGATGGTAGAGCAAAAAGAAAGATCACATATTGCGGTTATCGGTGAACGTGGCATAGGTAAAAGCCACTTATTGCAAACTCTCACTGAACGACATCCGAAAAGCCTCATGTTAAGTTGCAGTGAAGATTTCAACGACATCATTGAACAGCTTAAACAGCAATTAAATTTAGATACTGAACAGAGTAAATCTAGCGATGTCATGGCTGCCGTTAAAGAGCAAGGCATCGATTTGATCTTGCTTGATAATTGTCACCGCCTGCTCACCCCAGAAGTCAGTGGTCAACGCGAGATGCGCCGTTTGTATGGTTGGATAACAGACTTTAAAGGTCAGGCCTTGTGGATATTGAGCTTTGATCGCAGCAGCTGGACCTTGCTCAACGCATTGGGCATCGCCAGTGGCTTTTATGCCAGTAGCATTCAAATGCATTCATGGAGCGAAGAACAAATCTGTGAATTATTTGATCAACGTTGCCAACAAGCGGGCATTGATGTTGACTACAGTAAACTATCGATTCCTAAACAATTAGTCGATATCGAAGAAGACGATTTTGAAGCTCGCAACAAATATGGCATCTTGCGCATTATTTGGGGTTACGCAGAAGGTAACCCTGCAATCGCCTGCCGCACGCTCGCACAAGCGTTAAAAGTTGATAATAAAAACGTAATAGCGCAGATCCCGCTCTACCCAGATAATAAAATCATCGAACAATTTGAAATAAATACCCTGCTGGTTCTCAGAGTCATATGCCAATTTGGTCGTTGCTCTGTTAATGATATCGTAAAAAATCTGCGCTTACATGGCTTGGTTGTCAACTCTGCCATCGCCGCCTGCGTCGCGCAAGGCATTCTGGAGCAAGTCGCAGGCCGCTACCAAATCACCTGGCTATGGTTTCGCCCCGTGTCGAAATATTTAGCTCGGCAAAATTTATTACCTCGATAGGAGTCTATATGAACGTTCGGGCTATCGCTTTTTACAGGTTAATCTTGATGTTTTGTATATCGACACCAGCGGCCGCACAAGAGCAAGTATCGAAAGAGCTACAAGTGATCAATACACTTGCTGAAGTAATAAAACCTGGCGGCATTTTAATGTCGGTGCTGCTCTTTGTTGTGGTGTGGATTGTGCTTAAAGTGATGAAGTCTATCGTTAATGATTTAAGCGAGGTATTTGCCGAAAAAAGACTGTTATTACAAAAAGCGTTAGTGTTTTTCCAGTTTCTCATTTATTTTTTTGCGATCTCTGCCTCGGTATTGTTGAGTTTTGAATTTAGCAAAGAGTTATTGGCGATTTTAGGGGGGACACTTGCCGTTGCCGTAGGCTTTGCCATGAAGGACCTTGCTGCCTCAGTAGTTGCTGGCATTATCATCATGTTTGATCGACCTTTTCAGGTGGGTGATAGAGTTCAATTTGGCGGTGAGTACGGTGATATTAATGCTATAGGCTTGCGTTCTGTAAAGATGACAACCTTAGATGATAACGTTGTAACCATTCCCAATAATATCTTTCTCAATGAGCTTACCTCATGCGGTAACTACGGCGAATTGGATATGCAAGTTGCCATATCATTTCATATTGGCGTTGAGGAAGACTTAGCCAAAGCACAAGATATTATTCGCGAATGTGCCGCATTGAGTAAATTTACCTATTTAAATAAACCCATTAATGTAATTATCAGCCAAGTTGTTACCAATCAATTTATTGCCTACAAACTTACCTTAAAAGTTTATGTCCTCGACACTAAATACGAAAAAGCCCTTGAGACAGATATTACTCTTCGCGTTAATGAGCAATTTCGTGAAGCAAGTATCAAGGCGCCGACGCTACATATTACCAACCAACTTATGCGAATACCGAGCAAATCTTAAATTTTCACTATACTTATAAGCACTCATTTTCTGCTGGGGTATCGTTGTGAGCGAATCAAATTTAAGTTCCACTGACACCGAAGAGGATAGTGCAACCAAAGTCAAAGAGTTTAAGGCCTTCATGTTCATTATTCTGTTTTTTTTCCCTATTTTATTAACCGTTGTGTTTGGCGCCTACGGATTTATTGTTTGGATGTTACAGGCAACGCTTGGTCCTCCTGGGCATGGCTAACAGACAGTTAGTTCATATTCATCACGGGAGCGAAACATGCTTAAGTCAGTAAAAGAGTTTTTATCTATTTGTAAAAAGCCCAGCGCCTATTTTAGCTTGGGTACCCTCGCCTTTGGTGGCTTCATCGCTGGTATTTTGTTTTGGGGTGGCTTTAATACGGCACTGGAAGCAACCAACACAGAAGAATTCTGCATCAGTTGTCATGAAATGGAAGATAACGTTTATCAAGAGCTTAAAGAAACAGTTCATTGGAAAAATCATTCTGGGGTTCGAGCAACATGTCCCGATTGCCACGTCCCTCACAACTGGACCGATAAAATGGCACGCAAAATGAAGGCATCTAAAGAAGTCTGGGGCACGGTATTTGGTACCATCGACACCCGCGAAAAGTTTTTAGCAAAGCGAGCAGAGTTGGCACAACATGAGTGGGATCGGCTAACCGCGAATAACTCGTTAGAGTGTAAAAATTGTCACGACTACGCATCTATGGACTTTGACACCATGAGCGAACGTGCGCGAGTTCAAATGAAAATGGCCGCAGAGCGCGATCAAAGTTGTATTGACTGTCATAAAGGCATTGCCCATGAATTACCCGATAGCGTACTAGCCAACGAAGGCGCCTTAGCTGAGCTCGAAGCCATGTCTACATCACGATTCAATGAGGGCGAAAGTTATTACAGCGTACGTCAATTACCACTGTATCAAGATAAAGCATTACAAATCAGTGCTGGTCAACTCAATGCAGCAACGAAAGTGACTGTGCTGGAAAAAAGTGGCGAAGCTTTAAAAGTAAAACTCGATGTCTGGCGAAAAAACAAAGGCTTTGGTCGCATCATGTTTGAAGACTTTTCGCTCAATATAAACAATGGCTACTTAACGCCTGAAGTAGCAAAAAGCGAACAATTTGTTACCGCAACGGGCGACGAAGTGGAAGACGACCTGACTGGTTTACCATGGCAGAAAATAGAGGTTACAACATGGATGCGCGCGGGTTCACTGGCAACATCAACCGATGATTTATGGCAATTTGCTAAAACAACCTATGACAAGAACTGTTCTACATGTCACTCGCAACCTGCAGTCAACCACTTTGACGCCAACACCTGGCCCGGCATGTTTAACGGGATGCTGTCGTTTGTAAACTTAGACGGCGACACTCAAGCTCTGGTGCTCAAGTACCTGCAAAAGCACTCATCGACGTTTAATAAAGACCATTAATGAGGGAGCGAACCATGAGCATTTCAAGACGCACATTTTTAAAGGGTCTGTTAGTAACCAGTACCGCTTCGTTAGTTGGACCAAGTTTACTTGCCGCGGCTAAATCAGTCGCTGCAGAAGCTAGTAATAAAAACGGTGTTTGGAAAGTGTCCGGATCACATTGGGGCGCTTTTAGAGCAAGAGTTTTAGCTGGCACAGTACAAGAGATAAAACCGTTTGATTTAGATAAATACCCTACCGACATGCTCAAAGGCATTAAAGGGATCATTTACAGCCCTTCGCGGATCCGTTACCCCATGGTACGTTACGATTATTACCTTAAACGCCATAAAAGTGATACCAGTCAGCGGGGCGACTTCCGCTTTATTCGGGTTACCTGGGATGAAGCCATCGATATGCTTTATCAAGAGCTTGAACGTATACAAACCACTTATGGGCCTTCGGGTTTATATGCTGGTCATACAGGGTGGAGACAAACGGGCCAAGTGCACAGCTGTGGTAATCATATGTTTCGTGCCGTAGCCATGCACGGCAACTTTGTTCGCAAAGTTGGCGACTATTCAACTGGCGCGGGACAAACCATTTTACCCTATGTGATGGGCTCTACCGAAGTCTACGCGCAAGGCACCTCGTGGGAAAATATTTTAGATAACAGTGAGATTGTAGTCTTATGGGCTAATGATCTTTATAAGACACTGCAAGTAGGTTGGAATTGTGAAACACATGAATCGTATGCTTACCTTGAACAATTAAAACAAAAAATTGCCGATAAAAAGATCCGCGTGATCGCCATCGATCCAGTGAAAAGTAAATCGCAGAATTACCTTAATTGCGAACACCAATATGTGAATCCGCAAACTGACGTCGCCTTAATGCTGGGCATGGCCCATCATCTGTATACAAATGATTTATACAATAAAGAATTCCTCAACACCTATACACTCGGCTTTGATAAGTTTCTACCTTATTTACTTGGTGAAAAGGACGGCATCGCCAAAACCCCTGACTGGGCAGCATCCATTTGCGGTATTGACGCTGAGAGCATCAAAACCCTTGCAAGTGACATGGCAGCCAAACGTACTCAAATCATGTTTGGCTGGTGTATACAGCGCCAACAGCACGGTGAGCAACCGTATTGGATGGGCGCGGTATTCGCAGCGATGCTTGGCTACATCGGTTTGCCCGGGGGCGGTGTCAGCTATGGTCACCACTATTCGGGCATTGGCGTATCTTCAACAGGTGCAGCGGGGCCAGGTGCCTTTCCAGGCATCCCTGATTCAGAAGACGACATAAAGCATAAGAGTAACGATTTTAAAGGCGCAAGTTCTGTAATCCCCGTTGCTAGATGGATTGACATGTTACTTAATCCTGGCCAAACCATTGACGCCAATGGTTCAAAAGTGACATTCCCTGATGTACGGATGGCGATGTTTTCAGGTAATAACCCTTGGCATCACCATCAAGACAAAAATAAGATGAAAAAGGCATTTCGTAAGCTCGAAACCGTTGTCGCGATTGACTTTTCATGGAATGCTACTTGCCGCTTTGCAGACATTGTTCTACCAGCCTGTACGCAGTATGAACGTAACGACATTGATCTCTATGGTAGTTACTCAGGTCGTGGCGTTATCGCTATGCACAAGTTAGTTGATCCACTTTATCAATCTAAAACAGACTTTGAGATATTTACCATGTTCTGTAAACGCATGGGAACAGACCGTAAATACACACAAAATAGAGACGAAATGGAATGGGTCAAGTACCTGTACAACGGTTGTGTCGAAGCAAATAAAGGTAAATTTGACATGCCTGCATTTGATGAGTTTTGGCAAAAAGGTGTAGTTGACTTCGGTACCGGCGCTTTATGGACTCGACTCGCTGATTTTCGCGAAGATCCAGAGCTAAACTCACTTGGCACACCATCAGGATTTATCGAAATTTTTTCTCGTAAGATTGAACGGTTTGGGTACGATGATTGCCCTGGTCACCCCATTTGGATGGAAAAAGCAGAGCGCTCTCATGGCGGTCCAGGATCTGACAAATATTCACTGGGCTTACAGTCATGTCATCCTGATAAGCGTTTACACTCACAGATGTGCGAGTCGACCGATTTTCGTAATACCTACACCGTACAAGGTAGAGAGCCAGTATTTATTAACCCTGAAGACGCTAAATCGCGAAATATCCAAAACGGAGATTTAGTGCGTGTATATAACGACCGGGGACAACTCATCGCTGGCGCAGTCATCGACGCCAATTACCCACCAGGCTTAATTCGTATTCAAGAGGGAGCATGGTATGGTCCTCTAGATGAAAAGATAGGTTCTATTGATACTTACGGCGACCCAAACACACTGACAATGGATATTGGCACGTCAAAGCTAGCGCAAGCATGTAGCGCCTTCACTTGTTTAGTTGAGATTGAAAAATTCAAAGGGGATGCCCCCGCAGTAACCGCGTTTAATCAGCCTACGGAGATAACGGAATGACCGAAGCCCACTTGGTTGAGATCAGAGCCAGTATATATTGGTGGTTTGCCACCTTATTAAGTAAAGAGTTAACACAAAGCCAATTTACTGGATATGCAAATAGCGAAGGAGCTAATTTACTCAACCAACTAGCACTGGAGCCTATGCTGAGAAAAGACGTCGACGCAATCAAACAGTCGTTGGCTAAACTTAACCTGCACAAACACCCTTACCTTGAGTGTAAAGCAGAGTTTAGCCAACTCTTTCTGATGGACAATAAAACGGGCGCGCCACCATATGCGTCGATCTATTTATCAGAGCAAGAGTTAATGTTCCAACAAGCACACAATGAAATGGTTGCATTGCTAAAACAGCAAGGATTGGCGATCGTCGATGAGTTTAATGAACCTGCAGATCATATAGCCATCCAACTGGACTATTTAGGAAACTTGGTTTTAGCAACATTACAAGCCAGCGATAGCAGGCAGGTTTGCAAACAGCAGTTGGATTTTATCGAGAATAAAATTCTTATTTGGTTACCTTTATTTCTCGCAAGAATGACTCGCATTAACAATTCTGGTTTTTATCAAAACATTTGCCAGCTGTTACATAGTTATTTATTACTTGAAGTAGAATTGTTGCGTGATAATATAAAAGCGTAACGTATCTAATTTTGCGTTCTGTCATCCTATATTTAATGCGGAGCTTGTTTGGGTGGAGCTACGGCTCATTACCGAAGGAGTTGCGTTTTAAAGCGGGGTGACGGAGTGCAAACCTTCCTATTGATCAAATCATAACGCAACTATAGTCATTTGACAGTCGTGTTCTGGCAGTGTTACCAAGCAAATGTGCGACGCTACGATTAACCCGAATTGAGATTAATACCAATTACACTAAGTTTGTGCCCAACTCAGAGTTAGGGCAGAGGTTCAGTTACAACATAGATTTCATTGATATAGTCATTCTGTATTAATGAAATATAGGGCCGTAAATGGGCCTCTGATAAACTCCCTACGGGTGAGCAATAACTTGATGTGATTGGTATAAGTTAAAATGTGCCATGTCAGATTTCATGTCGTTGGATGTAACCTCGTAGTACTAATGAGACGGCAAGATTGAATAGCACCGATTGGGAAAAATCTGCATAATGCACAGCCATTATTTAAATTTTCACCTGCCGGTTATGTCCATGGATGGACGGTATGACGATGTTTCATGGAGAGAAAAACATCGTGAACCTACGCAGTAGGTCGAGCAATGCCTTAAACGAGAAAAGCCCGTTCAAAGGAACGGGCTTTTCGGAATTGGCATACCGTCCCACTAAAGTGTGTCCCACTAGACAAATAAAAAAGTCTCTCTTAGTTTAGTTGAAAGTTTCGACCAAAAAACAATCAACAACAAACGGAGAGAGACTATGACTAATTTAACGCTGAATAGTAAGCAAATTCAAGCAGCATTAGATTCTTTAATCCAAAAGCCAGGTGGTCTAAATCAGGTATTAGAGCTCGCCCTTAATTCATTTATGAAAGCTGAGCGAACGGAATACCTAAGATCTTCTCAAGGTAACAAAGGCAATGGCTATAGACCTGTGGCAGGCTTAGGTATAGGTGATGCTCTATCTTTACAGGTACCTCGTGATCGATTAAATCAATTCAAGCCTTGGATCCTCAATGTCATGAAAGAGCAAAGCGATACACTGAACGAACTTTGTTTTGAGCTTTATGCCAAGGGGCTTACAACTCGAGAAATTGAATCAATAACTGAATCTATCTATGGCCAACAGCTCACTCGAAGCGCCGTATCGCGCATTACTAAGAGCCTATATGAGGAAATGGAAGACTTCAGAAAACAGAAGTTATGCGATTATTACCCCATCATTTATCTCGATGCGACATTTATCAAAACAAAGCGTGAAACGGTTTCTAGCGAAGCCTACTATATCGTTTTAGCGGTAAAGCACGACATGACTCGTGAAGTGATTGGTATTTACAATGCACCGACCGAATCAGCAGCCAATTGGGATGACATCTTGTTAGATTTAAAGGAGCGTGGCCTCAAGCAAATCGACCTTGCTGTGATTGATAACCTATCGGGCTTAGATTCGGCCATTGAACGGCATTATCAATGTAAAATTCAAAAGTGCGTCTTACATATGAAACGCAACATCTTAAAAAAAGTGAAGAAGTCTCATCGTGGTGAAGTCGCTGATGATTTGAGGTTTGTCTTTAATTTAGATGATCAATCAGATGACCGTGAAGAACTTATGATCCGCGCTCGGTGGTTATATGAGAAGTGGGGTAAGAGATATTCTAACTTTAAGATGTTTATTGATAAGCCGTACTTGCAGTATTACGCCACATACTTGGACTTTGAGCCGATCATCCGCAATATGATTTATACTACCAACTGGATTGAACGATTAAATAAATCATTCAAACGAACGTTAAAAATAAGGAATTCCATGCCAAGTGTTGATTCTGTATTAACCATTCTAAGTAAGGTAGCACTGGATATGAATAAAACGACTTACCAATACCCGATAAGTCGCTTTGAGAAAAGTAACTTGTTTAACTAGGTAATTTGAAACTGAAATTAAAATAAGAGAGACACACTTTCTGGGACGGTACCGGAATTGGAAGCCTGGCGATGATGTACATGGATGTACAAATGCAAATAGGTTCATGGATGAACGTTTTCTATTTGTGACCTACGTAGTAGGTCGAGCCAATACCTTAAACGAAAAAAGCCCGTTCAAACGAACGGGCTTTTCGGAATTGGAAGCCTGGCGATGACCTACTCTCACATGGGAACTCCCACACTACCATCGGCGCTACTTCGTTTCACTTCTGAGTTCGGCATGGGTTCAGGTGGTTCCAAAGTGCTATTGTCGCCAGACAAAAAACTTTTATAAATTCGGAAATCTGATATTTAACTTTTTCTTTCAATATGAATGCTTGAACTATTTCATGTCAGACCATATACACCTGAGGAAAACCTCTTGGGTGTTGTATGGTTAAGCCTCACGGGCAATTAGTACAGGTTAGCTCAACGCCTCACAACGCTTACACACCCTGCCTATCAACGTCGTAGTCTCCGACGACCCTTTAGGGAGCTTAAAGCTCCAGTGAGAACTCATCTCAAAGCCTGCTTCCCGCTTAGATGCTTTCAGCGGTTATCAGTTCCGAACATAGCTACCCGGCAATGCCACTGGCGTGACAACCGGAACACCAGAGGTTCGTCCACTCCGGTCCTCTCGTACTAGGAGCAGCCCTCTTCAATTCTCAAACGCCCACGGCAGATAGGGACCGAACTGTCTCACGACGTTCTAAACCCAGCTCGCGTACCACTTTAAATGGCGAACAGCCATACCCTTGGGACCGACTTCAGCCCCAGGATGTGATGAGCCGACATCGAGGTGCCAAACACCGCCGTCGATATGAACTCTTGGGCGGTATCAGCCTGTTATCCCCGGAGTACCTTTTATCCGTTGAGCGATGGCCCTTCCATACAGAACCACCGGATCACTATGACCTACTTTCGTACCTGCTCGACGTGTCTGTCTCGCAGTTAAGCTGGCTTATGCCATTGCACTAACCGTACGATGTCCGACCGTACTTAGCCAACCTTCGTGCTCCTCCGTTACGCTTTGGGAGGAGACCGCCCCAGTCAAACTACCCACCAGACAGTGTCCCCAGCCAGGATTACTGGCCCAGGTTAGAACATCACGCATACAAGGGTGGTATTTCAAGATTGGCTCCACGAATACTGGCGTACTCGCTTCAAAGCCTCCCACCTATCCTACACATGTAGGAGCAATGTTCACTGTCAAGCTATAGTAAAGGTTCACGGGGTCTTTCCGTCTAGCCGCGGGTATACGGCATCTTAACCGCAAATTCAATTTCACTGAGTCTCGGGTGGAGACAGTGTGGCCATGATTACGCCATTCGTGCAGGTCGGAACTTACCCGACAAGGAATTTCGCTACCTTAGGACCGTTATAGTTACGGCCGCCGTTTACCGGGGCTTCGATCATGAGCTTCGCTTGCGCTAACCCAATCAATTAACCTTCCGGCACCGGGCAGGCGTCACACCGTATACGTCATCTTTCGATTTTGCACAGTGCTGTGTTTTTAATAAACAGTTCCAGCCACCTGGTTACTTCGACCGACCGGTGCTTACTCCGCAAGGGATTCACACTAGCCGGCGTACCTTCTCCCGAAGTTACGGTACTATTTTGCCTAGTTCCTTCACCCGAGTTCTCTCAAGCGCCTTAGTATTCTCTACCTAACCACCTGTGTCGGTTTGGGGTACGGTTCCTTATAATCTGATGCTTAGAAGCTTTTCCTGGAAGTATGGCATCAACAACTTCAACTCCGTAGAGTCTCGTCTCGTATCTCAGCCTTAGGAATCCGGATTTGCCTAAATTCCCAGCCTACATACTTTCACATGGACAACCAACGCCATGCTTGCCTAGCCTGCTCCGTCCCTCCTTCGCAATTATAAGAAGTACAGAAATATTAATCTGTTTCCCATCGACTACGCGTTTCCGCCTCGCCTTAGGGGCCGACTTACCCTGCCCTGATTAACATGGGACAGGAAACCTTGGTCTTTCGGCGTGGGGGTTTTTCACCCCCATTATCGTTACTCATGTCAGCATTCGCACTTCTGATACCTCCAGCATGCTTTACAACACACCTTCAACGGCTTACAGAACGCTCCCCTACCACTTGAACCTAAGTTCAAATCCGCAGCTTCGGTGCTATGTTTAGCCCCGTTACATCTTCCGCGCAGACCGACTCGACTAGTGAGCTATTACGCTTTCTTTAAAGGATGGCTGCTTCTAAGCCAACCTCCTAGCTGTCTGGGCCTTTCCACATCGTTTCCCACTTAACATAGACTTTGGGACCTTAGCTGGCGGTCTGGGTTGTTTCCCTTTCCACGACGGACGTTAGCACCCGCCGTGTGTCTCCCGGATATCACTCACTGGTATTCGGAGTTTGCAAAGGGTTGGTAAGTCGGGATGACCCCCTAGCCTTAACAGTGCTCTACCCCCAGTGGTGTTCGTCCGAGGCTCTACCTAAATAGATTTCGGGGAGAACCAGCTATCTCCCGGCTTGATTAGCCTTTCACTCCGACCCACAGGTCATCACCGCATTTTTCAACATACGTGTGTTCGGTCCTCCAGTTGATGTTACTCAACCTTCAACCTGCCCATGGGTAGATCGCCGGGTTTCGGGTCTACACCTTGCAACTAAACGCGCAGTTAACACTCGCTTTCGCTACGGCTCCCCTAATCGGTTAACCTTGCTACAAAATGTAAGTCGCTGACCCATTATACAAAAGGTACGCAGTCACCCGAAGGCTTCCACTGCTTGTACGTATGCGGTTTCAGGTTCTATTTCACTCCCCTCACAGGGGTTCTTTTCGCCTTTCCCTCACGGTACTGGTTCACTATCGGTCAGTTAGGAGTATTTAGCCTTGGAGGATGGTCCCCCCATATTCAAACAGAATTTCACGTGTTCCGTCCTACTCGATTTCACGGTAAGGTCATTTTCGTGTACGGGACTATCACCCTGTATCGTCAAGCTTTCCAGCTTATTCCACTAATTCACAAACCGCTTAAGGGCTAATTCCCGTTCGCTCGCCGCTACTAAGGAAATCTCGGTTGATTTCTTTTCCTCGGGGTACTTAGATGTTTCAGTTCTCCCGGTTCGCCTCGTTAAGCTATGTATTCACTTAACGATACCTGCCTTATGACAGGTGGGTTTCCCCATTCGGAAATCTGTGCTTATAACGCCTTTTATCGGCTCAACACAGCTTATCGCAGATTAACACGTCCTTCATCGCCTCTAACTGCCAAGGCATCCACCACATACGCTTAGTCACTTAACCATACAACCCCAAAAAGTTTCGAGTGATTCGGTGACAAAACCGAACCCAAATGTATGTCTGACATGTTCACGCATTCATAAGAATGTCTTGAAAGAAATTGATTTATAAAAATCAATTTTTGAAGAATTTCTTCTTCGTTTTGGTATTTCATATGTTAATGAAGAACTACGCGACATAGTCTTCTATGAAATACCGGGTTTAATATCAGCTTTCCAAATTTTTAAAGAACAGTGAGTTAAAAACTCAAACATAAACGTCAACGCTTATGTTTGAGTTCTTTGAGAAGTAAAATGGTAGGTCTGAGTAGACTTGAACTACCGACCTCACCCTTATCAGGGGTGCGCTCTAACCAGCTGAGCTACAGACCTACTACATAGGTATGTCTACCAAAGTTTCAGTAAATGGTGGAGCTAAGCAGGATCGAACTGCTGACCTCCTGCGTGCAAGGCAGGCGCTCTCCCAGCTGAGCTATAGCCCCACTACTGAGATACTTCTCTTACAATCGTTATCTATGCAATTTGTGTGAACACTCGACAAGGAATGTTTTACTTAAGGTAAGGAGGTGATCCAACCCCAGGTTCCCCTAGGGTTACCTTGTTACGACTTCACCCCAGTCATGAATCACAAAGTGGTAACCGTCCTCCCGAAGGTTAAACTAGCTACTTCTTTTGCAACCCACTCCCATGGTGTGACGGGCGGTGTGTACAAGGCCCGGGAACGTATTCACCGTGGCATTCTGATCCACGATTACTAGCGATTCCGACTTCATGGAGTCGAGTTGCAGACTCCAATCCGGACTACGACGGACTTTCTGGGATTCGCTCCACCTCGCGGTCTTGCTGCCCTCTGTATCCGCCATTGTAGCACGTGTGTAGCCCATCCCGTAAGGGCCATGATGACTTGACGTCGTCCCCACCTTCCTCCGGTTTATCACCGGCAGTCTCCTTAGAGTTCCCGCCCGAAGCGCTGGCAAATAAGGATAGGGGTTGCGCTCGTTGCGGGACTTAACCCAACATTTCACAACACGAGCTGACGACAGCCATGCAGCACCTGTCTCAGAGTTCCCGAAGGCACCAAACTATCTCTAGTAAGTTCTCTGGATGTCAAGGGATGGTAAGGTTCTTCGCGTTGCATCGAATTAAACCACATGCTCCACCGCTTGTGCGGGCCCCCGTCAATTCATTTGAGTTTTAACCTTGCGGCCGTACTCCCCAGGCGGTCAACTTAGCGCGTTAGCTACGCTACCCACGGATCAAGTCCACAGACAGCTAGTTGACATCGTTTACGGCGTGGACTACCAGGGTATCTAATCCTGTTTGCTCCCCACGCTTTCGTGCCTCAGCGTCAGTATTTGTCCAGGTGGCCGCCTTCGCCACTGATGTTCCTTCCAATCTCTACGCATTTCACCGCTACACTGGAAATTCCACCACCCTCTACAATACTCTAGACAGCCAGTTCGAAATGCAGTTCCAAGGTTGAGCCCTGGGCTTTCACATCTCGCTTAACAATCCGCCTACGCACGCTTTACGCCCAGTAATTCCGATTAACGCTCGCACCCTCCGTATTACCGCGGCTGCTGGCACGGAGTTAGCCGGTGCTTCTTCTGTAGGTAACGTCACAGATAGCCGATATTAGCGACTACCCTTTCCTCCCTACTGAAAGTGCTTTACAACCCGAAGGCCTTCTTCACACACGCGGCATGGCTGCATCAGGCTTTCGCCCATTGTGCAATATTCCCCACTGCTGCCTCCCGTAGGAGTCTGGGCCGTGTCTCAGTCCCAGTGTGGCTGATCATCCTCTCAAACCAGCTAGAGATCGTCGCCATGGTAGGCCATTACCCCACCATCTAGCTAATCTCACTTGGGCTAATCTAAAGGCGAAAGGTCCGAAGATCCCCTCCTTTGGTCCGTAGACATTATGCGGTATTAGCAGTCGTTTCCAACTGTTGTCCCCCACCTAAAGGCATATTCCCAAGCATTACTCACCCGTCCGCCGCTCGACGCCTTCTAGTAAACTAGAATCGTTTCCGCTCGACTTGCATGTGTTAAGCCTGCCGCCAGCGTTCAATCTGAGCCATGATCAAACTCTTCAATTAAAAATTAAATCGTGATTCCGAAGAATCGACTCAATGAATTACGCTTGTTGGTATTGCTACCAACTTGACATATGTCGTTTTGCGTGTCACTCATCAAGTTATGTCTTAAAGACAATATGGTAAAACCATTTTCTTGTGAGTGCTCACACAAATTGCATGATAACTATTTGTTAAAGAATTAAGTAATAATCGCATTCGTTATTACTTGAACTTCATCGGCGTTTGCCGTTGAAGTGGATGCGCATTTTACGCATCTCAGTTTCGATGTCAACACTTTTTGAAAATTAATTTTCAAAAGTTTTTGTTGACCGTTAAGGCTCATATTGAACAACTTAACTTATCAAAACGAGGCTTTGTAAAAACACTGAATTGGATTCGTTATTTTTACAAACTTCAGCACTTCAACTGCTGTGAAGCCTTATTGGCTGTGCCGTTGAAGTGGATGCGCATTTTAGGGATTTTTGATTTAAGGTCAACTGTTTTTTTGAAAAAACTGACAATTAATTTGATACAGCGCAAATAACAAACAAAAGCAACAAAAAACCAACAAACCGTTAGCGATATCTCTTCATTTTCATGAGCAAAGTTATAACTTGATTAAAATTTGAACTTAGCGTTATATTAACTGTCATATTGCTGATTATAATACAGCGAACCGGCAGCGATGCGATCTTGCTAACTTTTGAGATACCAACAGAGATAGCAACGCTACTTGTGTATTTCTTAATAACATAATGTACGGTCTAACTATGAAAACAATAACCCTATCTATACTACTCGTCTGCTTATCTATGACAGTCAATGATACATGGGCTATGGGCACCTCGACCCAGGAAAAGTTTCTTACCAGTTTACTCAATAAAACCGTAGAAAAGGAAATATCGGTAGAGCGAGCAGTGAGTAGCTTACTAAAGCTTTATCCTGAATTACATGAATCAACGATAAACATCGCATTGGCAGAATATCCGAATAACTACCAACAAATAATTAGAGGAACGCTTAAAGCTGATCCTAATTATGCCAGCATTGTCATCAAGCAAGCGTTAAGTCACGAAGTTGCACAATGTACTGACATTATAAAGTACGCGATCAATGAAGAACCGGCTTATGCTGATGATATTGTGATTACCGCCAGCAAACTGCATCCTAACGAGCGGGATGGGATTTTTATCACCGCATTACAAACCAAACCCGTAGTCGCTAATAGTGTGATTACCCGTATCATTCATCAATACCCAGATGATTTTGGCCAATTAATGAATATCGCCTTCACGGAGTTGCCAAATAAACTGCCGTCATTGTTAGAAAGCTTGTTCGCAAACTTTGAAGACAACAAAGAGCAAATTGTTACAGCCGCTATTGCATCGTCAGATAAAGATCAAGTCAGAGTGATCGTTGATATGGCTGTTAAAGCGGGATTAACAGAAGAGACGGCGATCCAAGTTGCGATTAAGGCGGGTGCTGATGAAGCAAAGTTCGCGCACACTAATGAGTGATAATATGCAATGTAATACCTAGACGTGGCTCAATGCTTACAGTGTATCATTCGACTAGATGATTCATTGCGTCGTTTTTAGACCCAATAATTCTTTAAAGCAAAAAAACAGTCAAGTTTCACATTTAAAGTCAATTGTGTGGTCGTCACGCAGATCGCATAAAACAATAAAGGGGCCGATGCCCCTTTATTGTTTTATGCGAGTTAAGTTGTTAATCACAAATTCAACTATACGCGTTCAAATACTGTAGCAATGCCTTGCCCTAAGCCGATACACATTGTCGCCAAACCTATTGTCGCATCTTTATCTTCCATGATGTTGATCAAGGTTGTGGAAATTCGGGCTCCAGAACAACCTAATGGGTGACCTAAAGCGATAGCGCCACCATTTAAATTAATCTTATCGTCCATCACATCCAGCATGCCTAATGATTTAATACATGATAACGCTTGTGCTGCAAATGCTTCATTGAACTCAGCTACATCAATGTCAGCAATAGATAAGCCCGCACGTTTCAATGCTTTTTGTGTTGCCGGCACAGGACCGAATCCCATGGTTGCCGGATCGCAACCAGCTACGCCCATTGCTCGGATTTTCACTCGTGGAGTTAAGCCTAATTGTTGAGCTTTAGATGAAGACATCACCAACATGGCACTTGCTCCATCAGAGATAGCCGATGAACTGCCTGCCGTGACGGTGCCGTTTGCCGGATCAAATACCGGTCGTAGAGAGGATAAACTTTCCACCGTACAATCGGCACGAATAACCTCATCTTGCTCTACTAACGTTAGCGCACCTGCCGCATCATGACCTTCAATTGCAACGATTTCACTGGCCCAACGACCTTCTTGCTGAGCCATATAGGCGCGCTGGTGAGAACGTGCCGCAAATTCATCTTGCATGTCTCGACTTATCGCATGCTGACGTCCTAGTAATTCCGCCGTTAAGCCCATGTTACCCGCCGCCTTGGCCATGTACTTGGCCATTGCAGGGGCAAAGTCAACATCGTACATCATAGGGACATGGCCCATGTGCTCCACACCACCAATAAGATAGACGTCACCCTGCCCCGCCATAATGCTGGTGCTCGCTTGATGCAATGCTTCCATCGATGAGCCACACAAGCGATTTACCGTAACGCCGGCAACCGACTTGGGAATTCCAGCTATTAGGGCGGCGTTACGGGCAATATTGAAACCTTGCTCTTTAGTCTGTTTAACACAACCCCAAATAACATCTTCAATATCGTTAGGATCAAGTGCAGGATTTCGTAATAATAAATTACGCATTAAGTCGGCAGACAATTGCTCTGCACGAACATTTCGAAACGCACCGCCTTTAGAACGCCCCATTGGCGAACGGATACAATCAACAATTACTACATCATTCATAAACTATTCCGCCCTATTTTATTTTTACATCGGTTGTGAAATACGACTTACCTGAAGCCGCCATTTGACGAAGACCATCGGTGACTTGATAAATTTCACCCAAGTGAGCATAACGATCAGCTAAGGCGACAAAATTATCTAAGCCCATTGTTTCTAAGTAACGGATAGGGCCACCTCTAAATACAGGGAAGCCTAAACCATAAATTAGTCCCATATCAGCTTCAGCTGCGCTATCAACAACACCTTCTTCTAAGCAGCGAATGGTTTCGTTAACCATAGGGATCATAAGACGAGCAATAATCTCATCACGTTCGAATTTACTTACATCAGCGCAGATGGTCGCTAATAAATCGATACTCGATTCGCTTGCGACTTTAACAGGACGGCCACGCTTATCTTTTGAATATTGATAAAAACCACAAGCGTTTTTCTGACCAAGCTTGTCATGAGCATACATAAGAGCGATAGGATCTTGCTCAAGCTTTGCCATACGAGATGGAAAACCTTGCGCCATCACATCCGTACAATGATCAGCGGTATCAATACCTACGACATCAAGTAAGTACGCTGGTCCCATAGGCCAACCAAATTGCTTTTCCATTACCTTATCTACTTGAGTAAAGTCTGCACCTTCAAGCAATAACTGGCTAAAGCCGGCTAAGTATGGGAACAACACGCGATTGATATAAAAGCCTGGACAATCGTTAACGACAATCGCTGATTTACCCATTTTCGTCGCATATGCAACAACATTGGCAACTGTTTCATCAGAGGTATGTTTACCACGAATAACTTCCACTAAAGGCATTTTATGCACAGGGTTAAAGAAGTGCATACCACAGAAGCGCTCTGGGTTATCAAGACTTTGCGCCAATAAATCAATAGAAATTGTTGATGTATTTGACGTAATCACCGCATCTTGGCCAACGACCTGTTCTACTTCGCTAAGTACTGCGGCTTTAATTTTCGGGTTCTCGACCACCGCCTCAATGACAATATCGCTTTGCTTAACACTGTCATAGGTTAGCGTCGGCGTTATGCTGTTAAGTACCGATGCCATTTTTTTGGCATTGATTCGACCTTTATCTGCTAATTTACTGAGAATTCCTGCCGCCGTAGTTAAGCCCAAATCAAGTGCATCATTACTGATATCTTTCATGATAATAGGGGTGCCTTTATAGGCTGACTGGTAAGCAATCCCGCCGCCCATAATACCTGCACCAAGTACCGCCGCGCGTTCAACTAACTTGGTTGCCGATTTACTGGCTTTTTTTGCTTTACTTTTTACTACCTGATCAGCAAGAAATACCCCAACTTGCGCTGTACACTGGTCAGTTTTGGCAACTTTAGCAAAAGCCTTATTTTCCAATAACATGGCTTGTTCACGCGGTAACTTCACCGCTTGCTCTAACAACTCAACCATAGCAACGGGAGCTGGATAATGCTTACCCGCCTGTGCTGCAACCATTGCCTTGGCGGTAGAAAAGCTCATTAAATGCTCGGTTTCAGATAGCAATACCGGTTCTAACTTAGCACGTTTTCGTGCCTGCCAATCTAATTTTCCAGCGATTGCTGCTTTTACCATATCAAGCGCTGCTGTGCGCAAATGCTCAGGCGCAACAACCGCATCAATTGCGCCATAGGCGAGCGCTTGCTCTACTTTATGTGCTTTACCAGTGGTCATCCACTCCAGCGCATTATCAACACCAATAATACGCGGTAGACGCACCGTTCCGCCAAAACCTGGCATTAAACCGAGTTTAACTTCAGGTAAACCAATACGCGCAGTGGTATCGGCAATGCGAAAATCACAAACCAGTGCGGTCTCGCATCCGCCACCTAATGCAAAACCATTAATTGCCGCGACAGTGGGAATGGATAGATCTTCAAAGGCATCAAAGATATCGCTTGATGCCTTAAAGGTGCCTGCTATTTTGTCATCGGCTATTTTAAATAGCTCGGTAAATTCAGTGATATCTGCGCCAACTATAAAGGCTGGCTTTGCCGATGTAACGATAACGCCTTGCACCTCTGCACATGCCGCAATAGCGATAATCGCTTGCTTGTACTCTTGCAGCGTTGCAAGGTTGAGCACATTAACTGATCCTGACGATGCAAAACATAACTCAACGATACCGTCTTCTAGCAGTTTGGCAGTAAGGCTATTGCCTTGAAAAATCATGCCGTTCTCCTTCGTGATTATATTCTTGTTGTTCAACGACTTATTTATATTCTTGTTAAGTCACTTTTTTGTTATTCGAGTTTGCCCTGTCTGGTTATGCAAATCAATACATTTTTAAACAAGCGTTTAAATTTGGCGTTTCAAATTGCTTTATGCACATTGAAAACCACAACAATATATCGCTGCGATTTAAGGGCATTCATTTTTTGTAGACTATATTTGCTGATATCGCGAATGAAATGAATCTTCAGGCATAAAAAAACCCGTTGTTATACAACGGGTTTTTTATTTTTAGGCAATAAGATAATCGCTTAGAATGCTGGTTTAACTTCAGCTTCTTCGTAGCGTTTTACACTTGCTGTGATTTCATCTTTGGCAGCTTGAGCATTGTCCCAACCTTCAATTTTAACCCACTTGTTTGGTTCTAGATCTTTATAACGCTCAAAGAAGTGAGAGATTTGGTTAAGCAATAGTTGAGGCATTTCTGTTGCTTCGTTAATGCCACGGTAGATAGTTGATAACTTGTCTACAGGTACCGCTAAAACTTTTGCATCTTCACCAGACTCATCGGTCATTTTTAAAACGCCGATCGGACGACATGTAATAACAGCACCTGGCATTAGTGGGAATGGAGTAGGAACTAATACGTCTACTGGATCACCATCTTCAGATAATGTGTGAGGTACATAACCGTAGTTCGTTGGGTAGTGCATACAAGTAGACATGAAACGATCTACAAAGATAGCGCCTGAATCTTTGTCAACTTCGTATTTTACCGGATCAGCGTGAGCTGGAATTTCGATGATTACATTGATTTCATCTGGCAGGTTCTTACCCGCTGGTACTAGATTTAAGCTCATGGAATTTCCCACTTAAAATTTAATGATATTTAAAGGTCGCTTATTATACCCCGTTAAATATTAAATACATCAATTTTTCACCAACAAATACCGGTAAATAAGCGACCTTAGCTTGATCGCGTATAATATTTTTTTTCATCAATGCCTGAATATCTTAGTTTTTTCCTAATAGAAACTACACTTTTTTCCACAACAGAGCTAACATCTTAATTAATAAGAAAATAATACTAACCTCTTTGTGTCGATGTCTTGGTGGTAGTATGTACATTAACGTAGCTTACGGCTGCATATAAAACCTGTTTTGCGGTTAGGTTTTCTCCGATAACAACAAAAATGGGGACACCATGGATAACATATTGTATTTATCACCGATATTAGGTCTTGTCGGTTTACTATTCGCTTTTATTCTTTACCAAATAATCAAGTCATACAGTCCAGGCAGTGAAGCACTGCAAAAAATTGCCAATCAAATCCATTTAGGTGCCATGGTATTTATGCACCGAGAATATAAAATGCTGGCGATTTTCTCTCTTGTCCTGTTAGTACTGCTTTATTTCTTTGTTTCCCCCAAAACTGCGCTAGCCTTTCTCGTTGGTGCGGTATCGTCAGCGCTTGCCGGTTACATTGGGATGTTTACCGCAACCAAAGCAAATGTTCGCACCACCAATGCCGCACATGAAAAAGGGGCTGCGTCTGCGTTGACCGTGGCTTTTTTCGGCGGCTCTATAATGGGTTTGTGTGTTGCCTCTTTAGGCCTCATAGGCTTAGGAACTCTTTACTGGTATTTTGGTGGTGACCCGACCACAGCTCATTATATTCATGGCTTTGGTATGGGGGCATCTTCTGTCGCACTGTTTTCGCGCGTCGGTGGTGGTATTTACACCAAAAGTGCCGATGTTGGCGCTGACTTGGTTGGTAAGGTTGAAGCTGGGATCCCAGAAGATGATCCGCGTAACCCAGGCGTTATCGCTGATAATGTCGGTGACAACGTTGGTGATGTTGCCGGTATGGGATCGGATATTTTTGAGTCTTATTGTGGTTCGATGATCGCTTCAATAGCTATTGCTTCAACCATGGCGGTCGATGCCCTAGGTGAGCGCAGTGCGTTGATGGCATTACCCTTAGTGCTAGCATCCGTTGGTCTAATTTGCTCCATATTAGGCATTTTATTAGTAAAAATGATGTCATCAAGTAAAGCCGAAGTTGCCTTGCGAAGTGGTACTATGGGCGCGGCGTTGCTATTCATTGTTGCCGCCTACTTTACCGTTGATGCCATGGGCATTAACTCGTATGTTTGGGGTGCAGTACTGACTGGCGCCATCGGTGGTATCATCATTGGCTTGGTCACCGAATATTATACCTCAAGTAAACCTATTGAGAAGATTGCCAAAGCAGGCGAGACAGGCTCGGCAACCGTGATGATCACTGGTTTATCGGTGGGTATGGAATCGGTAGTTATTCCTATTCTCACGTTAAGCGCGATTATTTTTGCCTCAACCTCTATGGCCGGGTTATACGGTGTTGGTATCGCCGCTGTCGGCATGCTAGCGACTGTCGGTATTACCATGGCGATTGATGCGTATGGCCCTGTGGCCGATAACGCCGGTGGTATTGCTGAAATGGCTGGGCTTGGTGAAGAGACACGTAAAATAACCGACTCACTTGATGAGCTAGGTAATACCACTGCTGCAATTGGTAAAGGTTTTGCGATAGGTGCAGCAGCATTAGCAGCGCTGGCCATTATCGCTGCCTATGTTGAAACCATGTCAATTAAAATTCCCAATTTCTCATTGCATTTAGGCAATCCTGAGGTCCTAATGGGCTTGTTTATAGGTGGTATGGTACCGTTTTTAATTGCATCTATTACCATGAATGCCGTTGGTGATGCCGCGTTTGAAATGATTCATGAAATTCGCCGTCAGTTTCGTGAAATAGATGGTTTACTTGAAGGTAAAGCCGAGCCAGATACCGCAAGGTGCGTCGATATTGCCACCACTGCAGCGTTAAAGAAAATGATATTACCCGGTATTATCGCCATTGGTGTCCCCGTTATTGTGGGCTTTGGCATAAGCCCGGAAGCGCTTGGTGGTACCTTAGGTGGCGCACTGCTTGGCTGTGTACTGATGGCATTGATGATGGCTAATGCCGGTGGCGCATGGGATAACGCTAAAAAGTTTGTCGAAAAGGGTAACTTAGGTGGCAAAGGTAGCCCTGTGCATGCCGCGACGGTGGTTGGTGACACGGTTGGTGATCCGTTTAAAGATACGTCAGGTCCATCAATGAATATCTTGATAAACGTTATGGCTATCGTTTCATTGGTTATCGCGCCGGTACTTTAATTACCGTATTCTGACAAATTTAATTACGTAAAAATTAAAATCCTAAGCCCGCTAGCTGACGTGAACAGTAAATAGCGGGCTTATTATTTTTAGCATGGTTAATCTATTAACCATGCTCACAAGATCATTAAATACCGTCACCATCGGTATGCAAACCACACTCTCGCTGCATGCCATTAAAGCGGGTATCTTGCTCACTCAGACCATGACTTAGCGGCTTGCTTGAATGCACATCACCGACTGATACATAACCTTTATCCCATAATGGATGGTAGGGTAAATCATGTGCTTTAAGGTATTGGTGTACGTCACGGTTAGTCCATTCCAAAATGGGGTGCACCTTAAAACGCCCCCTTAGTACCTGCAATGGCAATAAGGTCTGACGATGATCGCTTTGGCTACTGCGGATCCCAGAAAACCAAGTATGTACGGAAAGTTTATCTAAGCCATCCTGTAAAGGTTCAACTTTATTTGCTAGATTGTATTGTGCTAATGCCTGCTTATCTTGACTCCACTGTTGGCCATAACGGGCGCGTTGCCACGCAGGTGATAATTTGGCACGACATACATGCAGATTGAGTTGCAGCCGTTCTGTCATTTGATCGATGAATCGATATGTTTCAGCAAATAAATACCCCGTATCTGTTAATACTACAGGGATATCTGCTTTAATTTGCGTCATCATGTGTAACATAACTGCCGACTGAATACCAAAGCTTGAGGTAAGCGCAAATTCCCCTGGTAAGTTGGTCATGGCCCAGTTCACTCGCTGCTGCGCCGACATTGGCCGTAATATGGTATTACAAGCCTGCAACTCGGTATCGGTTATTGACGTTGGCGATGGTATGAAAGATCGGTTATCAGCCATGAGGTTACCCATAAAAGTCGTCTTTACTGACTTTTACTTCGGCGACGATGCCGCTACGAATAACAAAATCACCAAAACTTTCATCACCAAGCCGAGCTGCTACCCAAGCGGCAATAAGCTCATCCATTTCCGCAAGCACCTGCGACGATGAAATATTGTCGCGGAATAATTTAGGAATGCGTGTACCTGCCGGATTTCCACCTAGATAGAGATTATATTTATCAGGCCCTCGCCCGACTAAACCAACTTCCGCTAACATGGCCCTACCGCAACCATTAGGGCACCCAGTAACCCGGAAAATAATATGTTCATTCGCAATGTCATGCTTAGTGAGTAATCCTTCAATTTGCGTGACAAAGCCTGGTAAAAACCGTTCCGCTTCTGCCATTGCCAAAGGGCAGGTAGGAAATGACACACAAGCCATCGAATTTTGCCGTTGCTGTGATTGACCTGAGTCTATTAGCCCATGCTGTATAGCCAACTGTTCGATTATGGCTTTATCTTGCTCTGCAACGCCGGCAATAATGATATTTTGATTGGCGGTCATGCGAAAATCACCTTGATGTATTTTGGCGATCTCGCGCATTCCCGTTTTTAAAGGAGCATGTTGATTGTCGTAAATACGGCCATTCTCAACAAACAAGGTTAAATGGTGCAAGCCATCTACTCCCGCAATCCAACCAATGCGATCACCGCGAGAAGTAAATTGGTATGGCCTCGACTCAGCAAACGAAATACCCGCTCGATGCTCCACCTCTTGCCTAAATACATCAACACCGACCCGATCTAAGGTATATTTGGTTTTCGCATTTTTGCGATTAACGCGATTGCCCCAATCTCGCTGGGTAGTTACCACGGCCTCTGCCACGGCTAAAGTATGCTCAAGCGCAATAAAACCAAAATCATCGGCTCGACGCGGATAGGTCGACTGGTCGCCAAAGGTCATCGCTAGGCCACCACCGACAAGCACATTAAAGCCGACTAACTTACCCTGCTCTGCAATGGCAACAAAACTCAGATCGTTGGCATGAACATCAACATCGTTATCGGGGGGGATCACCACGCTGGTTTTAAATTTACGGGGTAAATATGTGTTACCTAACACCGATTCAACAGGTTCTGTTTGCTCTACTTTTTCACCGTCTAGCCAAATTTCGGCATACGCATTGGTTTTAGGCAATAAGTGTTCGCTGATTTTGGCTGCCCATAGATAAGCCTGTTGGTGCAATTCTGATTGCACCGGGTTCGAGGTACACAGCACATTGCGATTTACGTCACCCGCTGTGGCGATAGAATCGATACCTATTTTATTTAAGGTTTGATGCATCAACTTTATATGACGCTTAAGCACACCGTGAAACTGGAATGTTTGTCGCGTTGTAAGCCGAATGCTGCCATAAGATGTGTATTCATCCGCAAAAGCATCGATTGCTAACCATTGCTTAGGCTTAATTATGCCGCCTGGCATTCTCGCGCGGAGCATAACATTATGTAACGGTTCAAGCTTTTGCTTACTGCGTTCGGCACGGATATCGCGATCATCTTGCTGATACATGCCATGAAAACGAATTAACTGAAAATTATCCGCTGTAAAGCCTCCCGTTATCGGGTCGTCAAGATCGTCACTGATGGTGCCGCGCAAATAATTCGACTCAGCTTTAATGCGCTCATTGTCAGCCAACTTACCAATAACGATTTTTGCTTGTGATTGACGAGACATTAGTAGACATCCTTCTGATAACGTTTGTTGATACGTAATTGTTTTAAATACCGCTCGGCTTGCTCTTCGCTTTGTTGACCATGTTCAACCACAATGTCAACTAGCGCCTGATGTACATCTTTTGCCATACGGCTCATATCACCACACACATATAAATGGGCACCTTGCTCTAACCATTGCATCACTTGTGCACCATGTTGACGCAACTTGTGTTGCACATATATTTTTTCCGCTTGATCACGAGAAAATGCGACGTCTAATTTAGTCAGCAAGCCAGACTTTACGTAGCTTTGCCACTCGACTTGATATAAAAAATCTTGGGTAAAGGTTTGTTCGCCAAAAAACAACCAGTTTTCACCACTGGCATTCGTCGCATCGCGATGCTGTAAAAAACCTCGAAATGGCGCTACACCAGTACCTGGACCAACCATAATCACCTTAGTGTCTGGGTTGTCAGGTAAACGAAAGTTCGGATTTGGTTCGATAAACACTTTAACCTGTTCATCAACAGCTAAACGCTCAATGAGATAGCCCGAGCCACAACCAACTCGGCGTTGCTCGGTTTGTTCAATGTCACCACCGTTAACATCATAACTAAGTAAACCAACCGTTAAATGCACCTCATTCTCGACTTCCGCCTGACTCGAAGCAATGGAATACAAGCGAGGTGTTAGTACTGGCAGTAAATCAACCAATTGCTGAGCCGTTAAACGCGCTGGAAACTGTTGGATAATATCGACAAACTGCATGCTGTTCAGATAATCCCTAGTACTATTGGCATTTGCTAACAATTGCTCAAGTTCACCATGACTAGCCATTGCGCCATATTTTACTAACGCGATTTTGTTGATTGCAGTAATTTCTTTATGCTCGGCTAACGCTTTATATAGCGTCATATTTTGCTCACTCACTACAACAGGCGCCTCTGCATCAAGCGAAAACTCATTGATTATACGTGTAATAAGCTGTGGCTCATTAGTTGGTAGAATACCCAAGGCATCGCCAGGTTGATAGGTTAGCCCTGAGCCTTCAACATCGAGTTCAAGATGATGAACCGTTTTATTTGAATCGCGACCAGTTATTTTCTGATTATCAATCACTGTCGCTAAAAAGGGCTGGATTTTACTATAAGGTTTGGTTGTTGATTCTATTGAAGGACGCAAGCTAACAATGTTATCAAGATTTTGCTGATTAATAGCGTTAGAAAATTCTTTACCGAGTTTTTCTAACGTCTGTTGTTGCCATTGTTGTACAGCCTCTTGAAAGTCGACATCACAATCAACCCGTGCAAATAAACGCTGGGCACCAAGCTCAGCCAAACGCTCATCAAAGTCTTTACCTGTTTGGCAAAAATACTCATAGCTTGAATCACCAAGAGCTAACACAGCATAAGACAAGTCATTAAGTTTGGCAGCGCGCTTAGAAAATAGGTACTCATGTAGCGCCATTGCATCATCGGGTGGCTCCCCTTCCCCATGTGTACTTACAACAATAAGTACATACGACTCCGACTTTAATGATTTCGGCTTAAACTCTGTCATATTGGTTAAGGTTACCGTCAGCCCCAGCTGTTGCGCCGCAGCAAATACTTGTTGACCTATCGCTTTCGCGTTACCCGTTTGCGAGCCATATAATATGGTTAGCTCAGGGCTAACACTAACCGCAGCTACCGTGGATGTATCTGGCGAACCATTTTCACTTTTCGCCGCCAAGTAACCACTCGCCCACGCTAACTGCAAAGGAGAATATATCGATATAGTTTGTTGAAGCTCTGCTAGCTGCTTTGACGACAAGGTAGAAGAGGTCGCTGCCACACTGTGATCTGCTGCTCGTGACATAATGCTTTTGCTCACTAATAAAAATTATCTAACGTGAACAAAGAATAACTAGCACTAACTAAAACATAAAAGAATAAAAAAGGATTTTTTATATCTTTGGAGAATATAGGGAGAATATCAGGTTAATCATGTCAAAATTTTACGTATCGGGTATTTCAATGATTAGAGAAATTAACAAAGTCATCTGAAGTAAGCCTATTATATTCTGTCCTCGCAATAATAGACTTACATTCAGCAAAACGGCATATAGATTAATAACGGCCTAGATCAGGACGCTAGCTTGGCTTGTTTAAGCAGTTAACCCTACGAAGCGCCTCCGAGTAACTTTTTAATAAAGCCTATAATGACGAGTAGTACACCACCACCAACGCCACCGCCGGCAACGCTACCAAGAATGCTACTTAAATCCATACCGCCGGTACCAATATCCATACCAAACATGGCAAGAATTTGTCCGCCTAATCCACCGCCGAGAATACCAACAAGCGAGTTTAGTAAGGTACCAAGAGATAAGTTTTTCATCAAACTGCCTGCTACGTTGCCGCCAACAGCACCACTTATCAGTTGAATAATTACGGGTAATAAGGTTTCCATCATTGTTTCCTCTTGTAAACATGGATACATAGATGCAAACGCAACAACATGCACCTACAACTCTGGGAGGTAGTTGACCTCGCCACTTTTTGTAAGTTAACCGCTCGTATACTGCGGACTATATTGCTCGATCTAGTTGATTCAAAGCTAGGTTAACTCAGCTTGAAACTTCATCAAGTTTTCCCTAACTACCTAGTAAAAGGCTAGTCTGCATGATAATAAAATCAAATTTTAAGTAAATTATTTCAGGGGTTTGATGGCAGTTTTTCATAACTAGTGCAATGAATAAACTCTCAATTAAGGGCGTTCAATAAACACCGGTAAAATGTCTGCTATCTATATATCTATGGAAATAGACATAAAGCTACACAGGTTGTATTGCCGAGCACTTTATAGACAACTTTTGTCATCGAAAAAATACCCCATGGTAGATAGGCTGCGCTATTGAACCTAGCGGACTCTTCAGAATAATTGTGGTTGATACAAAAAAGGCCTGATTGCTCAGGCCTTAGTCATATAAAGTATGAATACACTGCTAGTTAAAAGTGTACTTCTAAACCAGCAAACACACCGTCAAATTTAAGGTCTGCATAGATATCGTCAACATCATCAAGTTCAACTTCAACAACGCGGTAACCTAGCTGAACATCAACGTCAACAATCATATTGTCAACAAGGGCGTAAGCAACGCCGGCTTGGTAATCGGCTAATGTATTATCGCCAATCGCCAAAATATTACCTTCAGCAAATACATCTAACCCCGTTAGAGGCAACGCCACTTCAGCAGATAGGTATAGCATTGGAATGTACGTGTCTACATTTAAGCTATCACCATTTGAGGTCACAAAGTCACCACCAAAGTCTTTGGCGGTTAAACCAAAATCGAATGAGAACAAGCCATTATCAAATAGCTCGTAGTACAAGGTGTAATCGGTGTACGTTACATCAACCTCACCGTTGAGCTCACCGTCGATTAGCATCGCATCGAAACCAAATTCGAAACCTGCAGTCATTAATTCACTATGAGCAATTTTAACATTAGGAATCAGTGGTACAGGGTGTTCAACTTCAATATATAAGCGATTTTGTTTTTCACTCTCAAAATCGTATTCTGTTTGCATAGAGCTATCTGCATAGCTACCTTCAGCAGACATATCCCATAATTGCGCACCAGCGTATACACCAATAACATCAGCATTGGCATTCAGGCTGGTTAACATCATCATTGAACCGAGTAATGCAGCGGTCTTTTTCATTATTATTTTATCCTTGGCTAAGGAGCTCTCTTAAGTCAATCAGGGCCGCATTGGCACGGGAGATATAATTAGCCATAACCAAGGAATGATTAGCGACTAACCCAAACCCATTGCCATTTAGAATCATAGGACTCCAAACCGTTTCCTGAGTAGCTTCAAGCTCTCTAATTATTTGGCTAACGCTAACGCTAGCATTTTTATTTTGAAGAACATCGGCAAAATCGACCTCAATTGCTTGTAATAAGTGCAATAAAGCCCAACATGCGCCACGCGACTCATAGAATACATCATCTATTTGCCACCAGCTAGTTTTTACCATAACCGAAGATGCACTGACTGTCGATTGTTGCGCCGTGCGATCGCCAGCTAAGTCGGTGTTAAGTTGATTACGACCGACACTGGCACTCAGTCGTTGTGAATAGCTACCTAAACGTTTTTCGACTTCACGTAGCCAATCACTTAAATTATCTGCACGCGCATAAAACTGGGCATCCTGTACTAGAGGATCAGCAAGATCTTTACGATAAGCGTATAAATTTTGAATAGCATCCTGGTACTCACCTTCAGCAGAAGGAATTGCCCAATTACGATGATCAATATTAAATTTTGGTTGGGCTTGCTTTAAATGCGCATTCTCTAATGACTGCGACTGTGAGCGTGAAAATGATTGTCGCATCGCAAGCGACATATCGCGGATCATTTCTAATGCGCCAAACTCCCATGCAGGAATATTATCAAGTAATACCGATGGTGGGGTTATATCATTAGCCAAATAGCCACCCGGCTTATTTAATACCGTTTCGGCGACTTCAATTAGTGTAGTTGTTGTGGTGTAACCGACAACAGGCTTAACATTATCTACTTTTGCGTCATTAAGTGCGACTTCTCTTACGTTAAAGCTGTCGGGTTCAAAACTCCAAAAAACACCAAGCAAATAAAATAATAAAAACACGATAGCAACAACACCGGCTATCGATTTGGTAGAGACATTTAACGCCATATCATATCCTTACAGAAGCTTTTCAGAATTATTGTCGAGCAAGCCCTTTTACAGGTACTTTAATAGTAGCAGTAGTTTGGTCGTCAAAATATAGGCTTAATTCAATTTCTTGCCCCGCGTGTAAACGTTGTTGCAACGCAAAAATCATGATGTGATAACCGTGTGGCTGCAAAACCGTATAATCGTTAGCTTCGATTGCAATGCTATTAACTTGTTGCATTTTCATCATATCACCATCCATGATGTGTTGATGCAATTCGATACGTTCACTGATATCAGAAGTGACGTTGACCAGTTTACGTTGCTGCTCACTATGGTTATGAATGTGCATATAAGCAGCACTGATTTTGGTACCAGGAATGGTTTCTTTTACATAATGATCGCTGATGATCAAATGATGCGCGCTGACTTGGCCTGAAAATAGTAAAAATAGGGTTGTAAGCAACAGAGTTAATCGTTTCATCGTAGCCTCAGGTTATCTAATCTGTGCTACATCATCGCTTATTTTTAACCTCCTCACAATCAACTATTAAAGGATTTACAATAATTTAAGCGCTATACCACAGTCGACACACTCGTTTCTTTATGTCTATTTAGCATGCCTTTATTGGTCGCTCTCGAGTGCAAAAATAAATAACGAAAGCGACTAATATAAACGGCCATGCCATACCAACGCCCAACGCCAATAGACCAGCAACGACTGAGATACCGATAAACGCAATCAAGCCAAATACACTTACAAGTATCACCGTTAGAACAATACCTATAACCACTACAGCCAACGCCGAATAACTCACCGCGGATAATAAATTAATATGCTGCTCAGCTAAAGCATCGCCTATTCCTAATAACTCTAAGGTTGAGATACCAAGCGCCCACGTCAGTAGCACAGATACAACAATAGCTAACAATAAGGCTTTAAAAAACTTCATAACCAATTTCCTGCATTAAGCGACATTTATTTAAATGATTTGCTTACCAAAATTAAATGATCGATTTAATAACGACTTGGCATAACAAGCGCAGCAACAAAGTAGGCAACAATCGTTGTCATTGGCATCATGAACCCTAACACAACAACCGCGGCGCGAACGCCAATAGTTGGTAAATCAAAATAACGAGCAACACCGGCGCAAACACCTGAAACGGTTTTATTTGCCATATCTTTACGTAATGTATTGTGATCGCTGCTATATCTCATGTTATTTCTCCAACAGATAAAAATTCATATTCAGTCTACGGCAACCACGCCATAGCATTAATGGTTAGCGACTATTCGCTATCTCTTTACTTAAATGATTGCGCTATACCAAATACGCCAGCGCCAACAAAAAAAGTAATAACCGGAACTAACCATAAGGTTATTGCTAATGATAATGGAAACATACTCCCCCCAACCCCGCATTAAAGCGCAAACGACTATGCGTTTGCCGCCTTTTGTTTCAATTCTTGAAGCTCACGCTCAACATCATCATTTTTTTCTAATGCAGCAATTTCTTCATTTAAGGTTTTGCCTGCAGTGAAATCAAATGATTCAACCTGCGCTTCTAACTCATCAACCTTTTGTTGATAACGTTCAAACTTTGCAATAGCACCATCAATATTGGTGGTGTGTAACACTTGCTTGGCTTGTAGTCGTACCGATGCTGACTGCTGGCGCATGGTAATCGCCTCTTGACGGCGTTTAGCTTCTTGCAACTTTTCCTGAAGACGGACACAGTCGGTTTGAATATCGTCAAGAACCGCACTCACCGATTCGACTTGTGTGTTCAGAGCATCTAATTCCGCTGTTACATTTTGTTTTTCTTGTAACGCGGCACGAGCTAAATCGTCTCGGCCTTTGCTTAGCGCAAGCTCGGCGTTTTGCTGCCAGTGACTGACTTTACTTTCTAATTGACGCTGTTGACGTACAGCCGTTTTCTTTTCAGCTAAATACTTGGCAGCATCGGTGCGCACATCAACGAGCGTCTCTTCCATTTCCTGAATGATCAAGCGGATCATTTTTTCCGGGTTTTCCGCTTTTTCGAGCAGTGCGTTGATGTTTGCGTTGATGATGTCTGTGAATCTTGAAAACATACCCATGATATACTCCTAAGGTTTCTTATTGCTCTTCGGCTACTTCAATTGGTGCTTCTAAAATCGTTACTGTTGGTACACCTTTGTCAGTAGATAACAGTGAATCGATTGAAAAGTTAGCAACTTGTTGCTCAACGCTATTAGCGACTTCTTGTGCCAACACCTCAACCACATGTTCTGTTTGCTGGCTCACTATGTAGCCTACATAAGTTTCTAGCGATACTTCTTCAGCTTGTGCAGGCGCCATTACTGATGCTGTTAATAGAGTTGCTACTAAGGCTGCTTTACTCGTTAGGTTTTTCATTGTCTTCTCCTTAATTCCCATCTTGAGATAATTAGCTATGGCGCCTACCACTTAACTTTCGCCAACTTTGTCATTACTAATTCAATCTGTGTGCCAACTTTTAAAAACACACCTAAACACATGTTTTAAAAGGATTTAATCAAAGCGAATCAACACCACACAAGAATTAACATAGATTTCACAAACCCATCATTTAGTTAATTTCACCAACACGTTAGTAAAATTAACCACTCAATAAGATCGCGACTTTGTAAATCGCAGGTATAAAAAAAGCAGCTATTCGCTGCTTGAAGTATCGATAGTTAGGTAACACATTAATTAATATAGAGAAATCACCAAATCAGAGCTGATAATAAATAACCAAGAAGTATTGTAGGTGAGGGTTAACGCTTGAGTTACAGCTTTTCAGTCACAGCTAAAACCAATGAACACAGCAAAGTTAATGCACCAGGAACCAATAAAATGAAAAACATTTCTGTTAACGGATACATATCTTTTCCTCAATTGTAGTAGTGACTATGGTGTTGATATGCTATTAGTCGCGACAAATAAAAAAAAGGTTTAAAAAAATGCCGAAATAAGATTATAAATACTTATTTCGGCATTTTATGAGTATTGTTATAAACCGATTATTCGCTTACTGGGTTACCCGTTAATGCAAACGCTTGTCGCAATACTGTCGAATCTGCACCTGGTTGCCCTGCATTTTCACTCAGGTAGCGTCTAAATTTACGCGCTCCCGGCAAGCCATTACACAAGCCAAGCATATGACGAACGATATGCCAAACTCTTGGGCCATGACCTTCGTCACTAATGGTCCTATCAATGTATTCGCACATTTGCTCTATAATTTGTTGGCGAGAGACTTGTGGGTGATCTTGGTTAAAAATCTGTTGATCAGCAAGGCTTAGCAAATATGGATTTTGATATACCTCTCTACCAATCATAACACCATCAATATGCTGCAAATGCTCAAGCGACTCTGCTAGCGTTTTGATACCACCATTGATTGAAATGGATAAATCTGAAAAATCTTTTTTAATGTCATAAACACGACTGTAATCAAGCGGTGGAATTTCTCGATTTTCTTTCGGGCTCAAACCACTTAACCAAGCTTTACGGGCATGAATAATAAAATGCTCACAGCCAGCTTTGGCTACGATATCAATAAATTGATGTAAAAACTCGTAGCTGTCTTGATCATCAATACCAATACGAGACTTTACCGTAACCGGCACCGATACAGCATTTTGCATCGAGCTTATACACTCGGCAACAAGATCAGGCTCGGCCATTAAACAAGCACCAAAACGACCATTTTGCACGCGGTCTGATGGACAGCCGACGTTAATATTAATGGCATCATAACCTTTTTGTTCAGCGATTTTCGCGCATTCAGTCATCGCTTGCACATCGCTACCACCAAGTTGTAAGACTAATGGGTGCTCTTCTTGGTTATAGCCAAGGTAATCCCCTTTACCATACAAAATAGCACCCGTTGTGACCATTTCGGTATACAACACAGTATGTTTACTTAACAAACGCAAAAAGTAACGACAATGACGATCAGTCCAATCGAGCATTGGCGCGACAGAGAGTTGTTCGGTGAACGGCTTATTCATAGAAATTCTTTAACTACCTATACAATGGGTTGCCGCTGATTAAGCCGAACACCCCCAATAAGTTAAATCCTCTTAGCGAAAAGTCATAACAAACCTTGTTTCGCTGGTGAGCATCAAATTGCCATATTTTAGCATAGAAAATTTTTAGAATATCAGCCTTATCAACAAAGCAGACAAATATTCTATCAAGGCAACAACGACCTCATGCTCCGATAGAGTAGTGGCATGCAAAATTTGCTGTGTTAAACTAGGTGCACTTTCATCTTTATATATAGTTTTATGGACGCGAATCAACTACTTGAGCAAGCCAAGCGCCATTGCCAAAAAAATGGCGCAAGACTGACACCTGCGCGTGAACAAGTATTTATGTTACTTGCACAAAATCGTGGTGCTATTGGTGCTTACGATCTACTGGAAAAACTAAAAGCAGTCGACCCTGGTGCCAAGCCAGCAACAATATATCGTGCCCTTGATTTTCTTGCTAGCCAAGGATTTGTCCATAAAATTGAATCGATTAATGCGTTTTTATTGTGTGATCATTTCAGTGAGTGTAATCACCCTGTGCAACTACTTATTTGTGACAGTTGCAGTAAGGTTGAAGAGATCCAGTCTAATAATTTAGATTTGGCATTACGGGCGATGGCAGATGCGAGCGGCTTTAGCATTCATCGCCAAGTTGTTGAAGCACACGGCACGTGTCGCCAATGCCAAGAGCAAAGTCAATAACTGCTTGATTGGGAGTATCTTAGCTAACGTTAATTTTTTATTGTGATTAACGTTAACTCGCTCGCTTCGATTCGTTAGGGAAAATTGTCCTATCACCAAGCGCGTTACGTAGCTGGCAATGACCATCAAATACGGCAATGATAATTTTATCATCACGATAGTCTGGCGATAATAATACACGCTTATCAGAGCTCACGGTAAGATCTGTTAATACATCAGTACACACCGTGGTTAAATCGTTTTGATTGTAATACAACACCGTCACATCACTTGTTACGCTTGCCATCCGTCCCCCTTAATTAAGCAGTAACACCAACACTGGAATTAAAAATAAAACAAGCAAATTCAATGACATTGATTTATAAAACTATAGACAGCAAATAACTATTACTCAAATTTACTTAAGTTTTTCTAGGGATGTCTAATCAGACTGAAGAGACGTTGCGGTATTGCAAGAAAGCGTTAGCAACTTACACTAACTCGATTTTGACTCGCTTACTTATATTACAAAGTAGCTCATAAGGGATAGTGGTTGCCCATTTTGCAACCTCATTAACATTCAAGCTTGCTCCCCATAGCTCGACATAATCACCAATGTTGTCTTTGGCATCGGCACCTAAATCGACGGTTATCATATCCATCGACACTCGGCCAACGATCGATACCTTTCGACCATTAACTAGTACTGGCGTACCTGTAGGTGCATGTCTAGGATAACCATCACCATAGCCAATGGACACCACACCAATGCAAGTATCTTGCTTTGCTTGCCAAGTTGCCCCATAACCGACACTGTCGCCAGCCTTAATATGCCGCTTAGCAATTAAACTGGCATGCAAGGTCATAACCGGTTGTAAATCGAGAGTTTTATCATGGTTAGCAACTAACGGATCAATACCATATAACATCAAGCCAGGACGTACCCACTGATAATGGCTATGTGGCCAGGCACAAATACCTGCCGAATTCGCTAATGATTTTTCATCGGCAAGATGACCGGTTAATTGTTCGAATAAAGCGACTTGCTCTGTGGTATTCACCATCTGTAGATCATCAGCACAACCTAAGTGACTCATTAGCAGAATGTTATCTTGCACGTTGGAGCACTGCTTTAATCGCTGGTAAAACTCGGCAAACTCGCTTGGTTCAACACCCAAGCGATGCATACCTGTGTCCACTTTAAGCCATACTTTTATCGACTCCGTTAATTGAGCTTGCTCAAGGGCTTCGAGTTGTTGACGGTTATGAACAATGGTTTGTAAATTATTGGCTGCAAGAATAGGTAGGTGATCTAACTCAAAAAAACCTTCCAATAACACAATGGGTTTTACTACACCACCTTGTCGTAACTCTAACGCTTCATCAATACGAGCCACACCAAATGCATCGGCTTGTGGCAAACTCTTGGCGATACGAACCAAGCCATGCCCATAAGCATTGGCTTTTAATACCGCCAGCACCTTGCTACCTGGCGCCATGCTTTTAATGCGCTGATAATTATGCGACAGTGCTTGGCGATGAATAGTAGCGGTTGCAGTGTGCTGAGCTCGAAACATGGCGATAGCTTACCTTATTAATCTTCGTCCATGATGCCACCAGGGCCGGCGAAGTTGTCAAAGCGAGAATATTGACCTTGGAAGGTGACTCGAACTCGGCCAATTGGACCATTACGTTGCTTACCGATGATAATTTCCGCAGTACCTTTATCTGGTGAGTCATCATTGTAGACTTCGTCACGATAAATAAACATGATCAAGTCGGCATCTTGCTCGATAGAGCCTGATTCACGAAGATCCGAGTTAACTGGACGTTTATCAGCACGTTGTTCCAATGAACGGTTAAGCTGAGATAGAGCCACCACAGGAATATTTAACTCTTTTGCTAACGCTTTTAGTGAGCGCGATATTTCGGCGATTTCAAGGGTACGATTATCACTAAATTGTGGTACCCGCATAAGTTGTAAGTAATCCACCATGATCATTGATAATCCGCCATGATCGCGGGCAACGCGACGTGCTCTCGAACGCACTTCGGTTGGCGTCAAACCCGCCGCATCATCAACAAACAGTTTGCCTTTTTCAACCAATAATCCCATGGTAGACGATAATCGCGCCCAATCTTCATCATTCAGTTGACCGGTACGGATTTTAGTTTGGTCAATACGCCCTAATGACGCCAACATACGCATCATGATCTGATCTGATGGCATCTCCAGTGAAAAGACCAGTGCCGGCTTATCATGAGTCATTGCCGCACTCTCAACCAAGTTCATAGCAAAGGTTGTTTTACCCATCGAAGGACGAGCTGCAACAATGATCAAATCAGATGACTGCATACCAGCCGTCATCTTGTCGAGATCAGTAAAACCAGTAGACACCCCTGTAACACCATCATGTGGCTGGCCATAAAGCTTCTCTATCTTATCGACCGTTTTTTCCATAATGGAATGAATGCTTTCTGGCCCCTCTGATTTATTCGCACGCTGCTCAGCAATGGCGAATACTTTACTTTCAGCAAAATCAAGTAACTCAGCACTACTGCGACCACTGGTATCATAGCTTGCATCAGCGATTTCATTAGCGACACCAATTAATTCACGGGTTACCGCACGTTCACGGACAATATCTGCGTATGCAAGGATGTTGGCCGCACTCGGGGTGTTTTTCATCATCTCTGCGAGATAAACAAAACCACCTACATCATCGATTCGTTGTTCGTTTTCTAATGCTTCTGATAGGGTAATCAAGTCAACTGGGTTACCCTTTTCAATCAAATTACCAATGCATTGGTAAATCAATCGATGACCACGAGAGTAAAAGTCTTCGGCAACAACGCGTTCGGCAACGTTATCCCAGGCATTATTGTCTAACAACAGTCCGCCGAGTACTGATTGCTCCGCCTCCATTGAGTGAGGGGCAATTTTTATTTGCTCTAGTTGTTTATCTTTGCCTTGATTAGTCGCTTGTTTTTGCGCCATAGTTGCGAATCATTCCGTAAGTAGAAGGTATTGAATAATAGGGTGTTCAATTTAAGCGATCTCAGCAAAAAATTGAAGTAAAAACTACCGCTCAGTAACAATTTCAAGCAGCCTTTTACAGAGGAATAGCGATTAATTTCTAATCGTTGGTTACAGCGCTAGCGGGTAAACATACTTACGATTTATTGCTCTCAGGACATTTAGCAATAATAAACCGCTCGCCGTTTTTATCTTTTTGCACTAACTTGACATCAAATTGCCAAAGGAAATGTAAATGCTTGAGCACTTCTTCTCGACTGGTGGCCAGTGGCACATCATCAACAGGTATATATTCTAGCGTCAGCGAGCGATCGCCATTAATATCAGCATTAATGATTTGCACATTAACTTCAGCGTAACTTAGGTCATATTGCTTGGCGAGCATAGTACGCACTTGTCGGTAACCTTGCTCATTATGAATCGCTTTAACACTGAGAAAATTATCACGATCATTATCGTGTAACTGAAACAGTTTCATATCGCGCATCACTTTAGGGGATAAAAACTGACTAATGAAGCTTTCGTCTTTGAAATTTTGCATAGCAAAATGCACTGTCTCTAACCAGTCCTTACCAGCAAAATCAGGAAACCAAAACTTATCTTCTTCCGTCGGTTGCTCGCAAATACGGCGGATATCGGTAAACATATTAAACCCCAGTGCATATGGGTTTATGCCAGAATAGCCAGGATGGTTGTACGGCAGCTGAGTGATGACATTGCTGTGATGGTGAATAAATTCAAGCATGAAACGCTCAGATAACAACCCTTCTTCAAATAAGTGCTGAATAATCGTGTAATGCCAAAAACACGCCCAGCCCTCGTTCATGACTTGGGTTTGTCGTTGCGGATAAAAATACTGCGCAATTTTACGCACAATACGGACAATTTCCCGTTGCCACGTGCGTAACTTCGGTGCATTTTTTTCAATAAAATACAGCAAGTTTTCTTGCGGATGCTCTGGAAATGTTGGTTGCTTTTTATCTGCTTGCGGTTGATTATGTTTATCTACTTGATGCCACAGCGCGTCAAGGTGTGACTGCAAGAACTTCTCGCGTTCGATTTGTTTCTCTCGCTCTTTAGAAACCGACAGTTTTTGTGGTCGCTTGTAGCGATCAACCCCAAGGTTCATCAACGCATGACAAGCGTCTAGGGTATCCTCTACCGCATCAATGCCGTATTTTAACTCGCACTTGTGAATATAGTTCTTGGCAAACAATAGGTAATCGATAATCGAGTCAGCGTCTGTCCATGTTTGAAACAAGTAATTACTTTTAAAAAACGAGTTATGCCCATAACACGCATGCGCCATTACCAACGCCTGCATCGTCATGGTATTTTCTTCCATCAAATAGGCAATACATGGATTAGAATTAATGACAATCTCGTACGCTAAGCCCATGCGGCCACGGCGATAGGTTTGCTGAGTCTGAATGAACTTTTTGCCGTAACTCCAATGATTGTAACCAATCGGCATACCAATACTGGCGTACGCATCCATCATCTGCTCAGAGGTGATCATTTCGATTTGATTTGGATAGTAATCAAGACGATATAAATTGGCGACGCGCTCAATGTGATGCTGATACTCCTCTATCAGCGGGAAGGTCCAGTCGGGTCCATCGTCAAGCGGTTGGGCGTATCGTTCAAATTTTAATGCACCTTTAAAATCATCCATAAGCCACCTTTGCATCGTCACGCTTTTTAAACAGTTCACGAAATACCGGATAAATATCACCGCTATCTTTAACCTGTTTCATATTAAAATGCGGGTTTGCATTGGCCATTTTTTGGTAATGCTGCCACATTGCTTTTGGCACTAACTTATTTATTTCGATGTAGGTAAAGTAACGACATTGGGGCAAGATTTTATCTTGTAACAAGCGACAGCATTTGTCGTTGTCATCTTGCCAGTTATCACCATCACTGGCTTGGGCACCATAAATATTCCACTGACTGGGTGAGTAGCGCTTGCTAATAATGTCACTCATTAATTGCAACGCACTCGACACGATGGTACCGCCGGTTTCTCGAGAGTAGAAAAACTCTTGTTCTGTGACTTCTTTTGCGGTGGTATGGTGGGTGATATAAACCACTTCAATGGTCTGGTAATTACGACTCAAGAATAAGTACAGCATAATGTAAAAACGCTTGGCCATGTCTTTGGTTTGCTGAGTCATTGACCCTGATACATCCATAACACAGAACATCACAGCTTTAGAACTAGGCTTGCTTTGCTCTTTGTAATTGCGAAATCGTAAATCGAAGGTATCAATAAACGGAACACTGGCAATTTTATCTTTCAATTGCTGAATTTGCAGTTCGAGATCGTCAAGTTGTTGCTGACGTTGCGTCGTAGGCTCCGATAGCTGCAACGCCAAAAGCTCTTCACGGTGCTTTTCGCAACCACGCAATTCTGCACGAACAGAACTGGTCATCGCCATTTTTCGCGCCATGGATTTTTGCAACGAACGAACAATATCAAGGTTGGCTGGAACACCATCGTTGCTATAACCACTGCGCACTAAGCTGGTTTCGGTAAGCTGCTTGTCATCTTTGCGCTCAAGGTTAGGCAATTCAAGATCTTCAAACAACAAATCAATATATTCATCGGCGGAAATAGCAAAGCTAAATTCATCTTCGCCACTGCCAGTATTGGATGCATTGCCCTGCCCTTGACCTTGACCGGCGCCACCACCGCGAGGTTTGGCTATCTTATCGCCGGTATTAAACTGATCATTACCAGGTAATACAACATCGCGACGCCCACCACTCCCCTTATGAAATATCGGCTCTTTGAGGTCTTTATCTGGAATAGTAACAACTTGTTCTGACTTGTGATCAGTGACTTGTCGGTCGGTAATTGACTTAGCTAGCGACTCTTTAATTTGTCGTTTATAGCGACGTACAAACCGCTGGCGGTTAACCATAGATTTGTTTTTGCCGTTAAGACGTTTGTCGATAAAATTTGCCATACCTATTACCTACGACCTCATATGATTTGCTATAAATGCGCTTATTAATTTCCTCTTTGCTTTATGACGACTTGCGTACCCGCAAGTACCACTCACACAATAGTCTAACTTGTTTTTGTGTATAACCTTTTTCCACCATGCGTTCGACAAATTGATCATGTTTTTTCTGATCATCTGATGATGTCTTGGTGTTGAACGAAATCACTGGCAATAAGTCCTCGGTATTCGAGAACATTTTCTTCTCGATAACGGTACGCAGTTTTTCGTAGCTGGTCCAAGCTGGGTTTTGTCCGTTATTATTCGCTTTAGCACGCAATACAAAGTTAACGATCTCATTGCGAAAATCTTTAGGATTTGAGATCCCTGCTGGTTTTTCGATTTTTTCTAACTCGTCATTTAATGCGCTGCGATCAAGGATCTGCCCCGTATCACTGTCTCGATACTCCTGATCTTGAATCCAAAAATCGGCATAGACGACATAGCGATCAAAAATATTTTGGCCATACTCTGAATACGACTCTAAGTAGGCCGTTTGAATTTCTTTTCCGATAAACTCTATGTATTCAGGGATTAAGTAGCCCTTAATGAATTCAAGATATTGATCTGCTGTTTCTTTAGGAAGCTGTTCACGCTCTATTTGTTGCTCTAGAACATAGAATAAGTGCACAGGATTGGCAGCAACCTCACCATGCTCAAAGTTAAATACTCGTGATAAAATTTTAAAAGCGAAACGTGTTGATAAGCCATTCATGCCTTCATCGACGCCAGCAAAATCACGGTATTCTTGATAAGATTTAGCCTTTGGATCGGTATCCTTCAAGCTTTCGCCATTGTACACCCGCATTTTCGAATAAATACTGGAGTTTTCTGGCGCTATAAGGCGTGATAACACACTAAACATAGCGAGTATGTTTAACGTGTTTGGCGCACACTTAGCGTCACACAGCTCACTGTTGGAGAGCAATTTTTGGTAAATTTTGACTTCTTCACTTACTCGTAAACAGTAAGGCACCTTAACAATATAAACACGGTCTAAAAATGCTTCATTGTTTTTGTTATTACGAAAAGTTTGCCATTCAGATTCATTTGAGTGGGCTAAAATGATGCCATCAAATGGCAACGCGGATAAACCTTCGGTAGGATTGTAATTGCCTTCTTGGGTCGCCGTTAACAGCGGATGTAACACCTTAATTGGCGCTTTGAACATCTCAACAAATTCCATAATGCCTTGGTTAGCACGACACAGCGCACCGGAATAACCATAAGCGTCAGGATCATTTTGCGCATAATGTTCAAGGCGACGTATATCAACTTTACCTACTAGTGTTGAAATGTCTTGATTGTTATCATCGCCCGGCTCAGTTTTTGCAATCGCTATTTGATGAAGAATTGATGGATAGATTTTAACCACTTTAAACTTCGCAATGTCGCCATTAAACTCTTGCAAGCGCTTCGCTACCCAAGGTGACATAATGCCCGACAAGTAGCGCTCAGGAATATTGTATTCTTCGGTTAGAATTTTACCATCGGATTGACTGTCAAACAGACAAAACGGGTGGTCATTTACCGGGCTCAGCTCACCGTTTGCCGATAGCACATAAATGGGTTCTTTTTGCATCAAGGACTTAAGGCGCTCGGCTAATGATGATTTACCGCCCCCTACAGGTCCTAGCAAATATAGGATTTGTTTCTTTTCTTCTAACCCTTGACTGGCGTGCTTTAAGTAAGAAACGATTTGCTCAATGGCATCTTCCATACCAAAGAATTCAGAGAACGCTGGATAACGGGCGACAACCCGGTTGGAAAATATTCGACTTAAAATCGGATTTTTCGCGGTATCGATCATTTCCGGTTCACCAATGGCTGCCAACAACCGTTCTGCGGCATTCGCGTACGCCATTTTGTCATCGCGACAAATATCGAGAAATTGCTGCAAACTCAACTCTTGATGTTGGGCTTGTTCGTATCGATTTTGATAATGCTCAAAAATACCCATAACGCCCCCTAATTGATGCTAAGTGCTTTAAGAAATTGTGCTGTTTCTTATATAGACCGAGAAAACAGCGATTTAGTGCCTGTTAATTGAGGATTAAAATGTAACCACAGCACGCTTTTGGGCAAACGTAAGAAAAATCCTCTTAACTACAACATGGCACAAATACCAAGAAGTGCAAGTGTACTAACGACGAACTTAGCCATCTCTCAAGCTATTGATTCCCCTTACATTAACAATACTGTAAAAACATCGAACGGGATTAGTTTGAGCATCTAAAAATGCCCTGCACGCTAGGTATAGCTTGAGTTTAAAAGGAGCTAAATAAAAAACATTGGTCGCGCAGAGAAAAACAAAAGTCACAAAAAAAGCGCTCATGAGAGCGCTTTCTAATCAATGCCAATGCCTATTAACTTGAGCCTAAAAAAACATTGCCTTTAATGGTAGGAAAATACCACTTTACCATTGATGGTAGAGACCTTGATCATCGCGCCGTCTTCACCAACACGAGTGACTAATCTTGACGATGGGCCATGCTCAGCTGTTTGTACACTATCATCATTAATACGATTAATAATTTTACCACCACTAGAATGCGCTTTAATGGCCGCATTGAGATCTTTTTGTAGCTTCAGCTCGATATCCCCGTTAACACTCGACATACGTACTAAACCATCATTTTTAATATTCATTTGCGCATCAACATCACCACTTACTGTCGATACCGTTGCATCACGCACATCGCTAAGCTGAATATCCATATCACCAGAAACAATCGTCGCCTTGACCTTTTCACATTGACACGACGCAGCTATTTTGCCGCTCACCGCCTGATAGCTGACATCCCCATACGTATTCGTCGCTGATATTTCACCGCTCACACTCGATAATTCAACGGTACCCGATAAGTTATCGCTAATTACGTCACCACTTATTGAGTGAAGCTGGATATCATTTTTAAGATTATTGGCTTTGACATCACCGCTTACGGTTTTAATGAATGTGTTATTGCGAAGATTACTGACGTCGACATCGGTAGATACCCCAGTAAAATGCACACTCGCCTGTTGAGGTACCTGAATGACCAGATCCGTTTGCTTATCGTTGTAGCGCCAATGATTATTCATTTTGCTTGGCATTTTTACAAAAATGCGTGTGGTATCGCCCTCAGTATCGAAAATAAAATTAGTCGCCTCTTCATCGATACGGCCTTTCACCCATACCTCATCTTGTTCGCTCCCGATAATAACCACCTTGCCGCGTAGATTTTTTATCTCAATGTTCGCTGTCGCAGCAACGTCTTTTCGCTCATCGATGGTTTGTGCTGTTACAGTGAAGGTTGTGGTGGCACTCAATAATAGCGCCATCAACACGCTCGCCTTAGCAAAAACCTTACCTTGTGATGCTGTCATAATCATTCTCATCATGGTTACTTTCCAAATACCAACGTCTATCGAGGTCGAACCTAAATACTTTGCCATTTAGGGGCAAATAATTGTTCTAACAAACTCAGTTCTTGTTGCTGTGTCCATTTCAATAAATTCAGTAAATCTTTATTGTTAGGATCATCTTGCAGTGCTTGTAGTAACGAGCTTCTTGCTGATTCGAGTTCAATAAATTGCTGTTGTATATCATTAGGCAACTGACTGATATCAGGCTTACCAAAACTTACTAACATGGTTTCTCGCTGTTGCTGATATTGCTGTTGCAATATTTCAACCGGTGTTTGCGCAACAACAGGCTGTGGCTGTTGCCCTTGTGGTAATAATTGCCACGTTAATAACACCGCAAACACGACTGACGCTGCCCATGCCATTGGCATATAGTTCGATTGACGAGATTGCGTTGGCTGGTGCTGGCTTTGATGCTCAATCGCCCGCTCTACGCCAAGCCACAAATCACGACTTGGCTCAATGGTTTTACTTAACGCATCAATTTGCTGTTGCAATTGTTGATCTGTTATCTGCTTACTCATACTGATAACCACTCTTTTAATAACTGTCTGGCTCTGTGAAAATGCGATTTACTCGACCCTACGGCCATATTTAACATGTTGGCAATTTCCTCATGGCGATACCCTTCTACGGCAAAAAGAACAAAAACCAAGCGTGCCTTTTCTGGTAATCTTAATATCGCTTTATCTAAATCCGATAAGTTTTCTATTTCATTGCCTGCTTGTTCAAGCATCGGTTTATCTTCAATACTAAAGACTTTTTGTAACCAAGATTTTTGCTTACGCATATGGCTTAGTACCGTATTGGTGGCGACTGAATGTAGCCATGTCGAGAACTTCGAATCACCTCGAAAATTCTCCATTTTCAGCCATGCTTGCACAAACACCTCTTGTGTCACATCTTCGGCCTGCTCGCGACACGACAGCATACGTAAGCAAAGCGCAAACACTTTCCCCACATGCAAGTGATAAAGCTTGGCAAATGCTTGGCGATCACCTATTTTGGCGGCACTTATCCAGTCTTGCTCTTGCTGGTCAACAAAGACTTGCTGTGCATCAATTACCGTGTTTTCCATTGACAATGTTTTCGTTCCCGAATCTTACTGGGCCTTGCTCTAACATGCCCTGTTGATTGCTTTGTAAGTTATGATGCACCTTCAACCAAAAAGGTTTAAACATCATAAAATTATTTTTAGTCTGACTAGGGGGACAAACCAGTCGCAGCCGATTTCTATCGCAATAGTCGACATAAGCACCGCTTATTGCGTAACATAACATGGTCTCAGCAATAAGTAATTAGGGTCTGCTGACCCTAATTACTTATATTTAATAGAGTTAGGTTATTTACGGTAATGAAGTTAAATTGTGATCTAGGGGAGCTCCCCTATTCTGCCAACGCTCAAGATACGTCGCTTAATACGCAACATCGTGAGCCACATCCTGATCAACAGATTATGCCACTCATCGATATGGCCAACATTGCCTGTGGTGGTCATGCAGGGGATAAAGACAGCATGAGTGGCGCAGTGCAGTTAGCAAAAGCGCACCAAGTTATGATTGGTGCTCATCCAAGTTACCCAGATAAAGAAAACTTTGGTCGCATCAGTATGGCACTGAGCAAACAACAACTGCAACATAGTCTGAACCAACAGATACACGCCCTACTTCATCAATGTGAACAACATCAAACCGAATTATGCTATGTCAAACCCCATGGCGCGCTTTACAACGATATGATGCAAGACTTGCGGTTATTTGCAGATATTTGTGAAACAGTCGCTTTGTTTAATCAACAACATGGTTGTCAGTTAACATTAATGCTTCAAGCGTTAGTTGATAACCAACTGCATCAGGCCATTGCGACAGAGCACAACATTGAAGTGATCTATGAAGCATTTGCTGATAGAGCCTATAACCCCGACGGCAGTTTAGTATCTCGAAAGGAGAATGGCGCGGTGTTACATGAACGTCAGCACATTAAGCGAAGAGTACAGCAGCTTATAATTCATCAAGAAATACAAACCCACGATGCGCAAATTATTAAGATAAAAGCCGACAGCTTGTGTGTTCACGGAGATAACCCACAAGCCATAGCGATTGTAAAATCACTACGACGCCTAATAAATGACTTACATGAACAGCAATAACCACCGGCAATTATTACCACAGCAGGCTGAAATTTTATCGGCGACCTCCATCGCACTTTACTGGCGTGAAAGCATTGATGTTCGCCTCAATCAAACGCTCATCGCTTGTACACATATGTTACGTCAACATTTTGCCGGCAAGATCACAGATATTATATGTTCGTATAGCAGTTTGTTAATAGAACTTAGCCCTCCTTACACCGCCAGCACAGCCCTGCTCGATGACATCTGCTCCGCCGTCGATAAATTTATCTCAAGCTATAGTCAACAAGCCCATTATCAAGGCCAACATCATGTCATCGATGTCTACTATGGCACCGACAGTGGCTGGGATTTAGCCTTAGTTAGTGAACAGACAGGGATATCTGTGTCAGAAGTGATTAAACGTCATAGCCAACCAACGTACCATGTCTTTGCCAATGGTTTTATGCCGGGTTTTGCTTATCTGGGGATTGTTGATAAAACGTTACAATTGCCTCGTAAAGCAACACCGAGACTACAAATACCGCAAGGCGCCGTTGCCATTGCCGATCAGCAAACCGCAGTTTATCCTTATGCCTCTCCCGGTGGTTGGTTAATACTCGGGCAAACGGCTCACTCACTCATGAATAAACGAGCAAGTGATCCGCAATCTTGGCAGCCACGCCTGTTACCGGGCGATAGCGTTCGATTTCGTCCTATCGATAAACAACAGTTTGCATCACAAGGGGGGATACTCATGCGAGAGAATAAAGGACCTGAAAGTAGACGATGAATCATTTAAAGACGCTCACAGTTAACGTGATAAAGTCCGGTCCGTTAATGCTATTTCAAGATCTAGGTCGCCCTCAGGTGCAGAATTTAGGCTTTGCCAGCTGTGGGGCTGCCGATGAATATGCCTACATGTGGGCCAACAAATTGGTTGCAAATCCAGTTGGTACGCCAACATTGGAAGTTACCTTTGGCCAAGCGCAACTGCAATTTAGCGACGCTTGTACGATAGCGATGACGGGCGCTAACTGTAACGCTCGCATCGTCGAGTCAGCAAGTTCTGCAGTCGCATCAACGCATAGCCAATATGTGGCTATTGGCAAAAGCATCAAAGTCAATAAAGGCCAAATCTTGCAATTGCAGGCCCCCAAAACAGGCCTGCGTACCTATATTGCTATTGCTGGACGCTGGCAAGTGCCTACCTGCCATCATTCAGCCGCGACAAATATTAATGAACCGGATATTAGTAGGCAACCTCTTGGATTACATGACGGGAGTAAATTCTCAGTAAGCCAATGCGACGTACTACAAGGTAAAAAATCACAACAAATGCCACTGTTGTATCAAGTCGATTACAGTCAAGAATTACTGTTGCGCTTTAACGCGAGCTTGTTGTGGCAACAGCAAGCTGCGCAAACAAGAAAGGTATTAAGCGGGGCCTCTTACCAAATAGATAGCGCAAGCAATCGTATGGGTTATCGATTAAACGGTAAGGCGATAGAGTTATCTAATACTCCAAGCATTTCTCGACCAACCTGCTTTGGCGCTATCCAAATTGCCAGTAATGGCCAACCCATGGTATTACTCAAAGACCGGCAAACCATTGGAGGCTATCCCGTCATAGGAAGTGTATTACATAAAGATGCCTGCCGTCTTAGCCAACTTAGACCAGGTCAGCGGGTACGTTTTATGGACGTTTCGCAACAACTGGCCAGCGAGGAGATGACCAATTATTATCAGTTTTTCTTTGCCCCTGATGAATGCTTGGATAATGATTGAGGCGGACACGTCTTTATCGATAACACCACACCTAAACCAACAGCCAATAATGCGCCTGTCGTCAACTTAGGATAAAAGCCCGGCACCGCATATAACAGTGAAAAACCACCAAATAAAGCAATAGAAAGTACAGCGATACATTTGGCTTTAAAGGGGATGCAGCGGTTATGGTGCCAGTTATGCAGGATTGGCCCAAACAACTTATTATTCAACAACCAACGATGCCATCGCTGTGATGATTTAGCAAAGCACGCTGTAGCCACTAATAAAAATGGCGTGGTAGGCAACACAGGAAGAAAAGCCCCTAAAATAGCCAAACCAACAAAACCAAAGCCAACAGCTAAAATCAAATAACGCATGATAAAGACCAATCGCAACAGGCTATAAACTTATTTCGTTTGCTGCCACGGATTATTATCGTGATACTTAACTTGCATACCTTTTAAGAAATTACGCAAAAACTGGTCTTTACATTCGCGGTAGTGTTTATGCCCTTCTTTACGAAAGAAAGCCGATATTTCTGCTTTACCAACAGCCAAACCTGCCAGTTTAAGTAGCTCTACCATGTCGACATCGGTAAGATTAAAAGCGATCTTTAATTTACGTAAGATGATGTTGTTGTTTAGCTTTTTCTCTGGCTTTGGCTGTTCACCATCACGCTTGCCACGGTGTTTGTTAATCAAACCGTTTAAAAATACTGCACACATAGTATCAGTAAGGTTAACGAATTTAGGATCGTCGTCTTTACGCAACCAGTTGTGCATAGCCTGTAAATCGACTTTGGCATCAGCCTCGGCAAAAATAGCCAACATATCCCCATCACTATAACTAAAGATGTAGCGAATACGTCGCAAAATATCATTATTTGTCATTATCAGACCTTACACTTGTTTTATATCAATCATTGTCTCACGGCTATGACCGCTTGTTTGCAGTTGCTGTAAATACTGCTGCCACATACTCTCTTTATTTTGAGCGAGTTGAGATAATAATAACTCGCTATAAACAGCACTATGTTGATCGTCAAATAACAAACGAAAACCATGCTTTGCAACCGGCTCGATAGCCAACAGTTGCACCATTTTTTTATGACTTACAACGTGCTTTTGACCCGTTTGAGTCAGCGGAGAGTAAACCCGCAGCAACTCAAAACTCAATTGCTGCTCAGTTCCATCAACGAAAACAATCGCAAGTTCTGCTTGGCGTTTGTCGAGGGTAAAGCGCTGTATCTGCATAGCCATTCCGTATTATTTAACCTATTGGACATTATACAAAAAAAGGAGCGTAACCTATAGCTACGCTCCTTTTTATTTACAACAAACTGAATTTATTGATTTTGACAAGGAAGTAACCGTTGCCTGCAATCAATAACTTACCTAGAAACCTTTACATTCTCGCTGAGTGAGTAAAAGTTTAATGGGATTGGTATTACAGAATAAAGCGACTTAGATCTTCGTCTTGAACTAAGATATCAAGCTTGTCTTCAACGTATGCTTTATCAATGGTTACTGTGCTGCCAGATTTCGCATCTGCTTGGAAAGATAACTCTTCAATCAAACGTTCCATCACCGTATGCAGGCGGCGCGCACCAATATTTTCAGTCGTTTCGTTTACCTGCCAAGCTGCTTTAGCAATGGCTTCAATGCCATCTTGGCTAAACTCAACATTAACGCCTTCGGTCGCTAATAGCGCACAGTATTGCTCTGTTAGAGACGCATTTGGCTCAGTTAAAATACGAACAAAGTCATCAACCTTCAAGGCGCGCAATTCAACACGAATAGGTAAACGGCCTTGTAACTCAGGGATCAAGTCACTTGGCTTTGACATTTGAAACGCACCTGAGGCGATAAATAAGATGTGATCCGTTTTTACCATGCCGTGCTTGGTGCTTACCGTTGAGCCTTCGACTAACGGTAGCAGGTCGCGTTGTACCCCTTCACGTGACACATCTGGGCCACCTGAAACGTCACTACGCTTACAAATTTTGTCGATTTCATCAATAAAGACAATACCGTTTTGCTCAACCGCTTGTAATGCTTTTTCTTTTAGATCTTCAGTGTTAACCAGCTTGCTTGCCTCTTCTTCTTGTAAGGCTTTTAACGCATCTTTAATTTTTAATTTACGCTTTTTGGTTTTCTCTGAAGTCATGTTTTGGAACATGCTTTGCAATTGGTTGGTCATCTCTTCCATGCCTGGAGGCGCCATGATTTCCATACCAACTTGCGGTTGTGCGACATCGATTTCCACTTCTTTATCGTCAAGCTTACCTTCACGTAATTTTTTGCGGAACACTTGTCGTGTAGACGAGTTATCGGCTTGTTCTTCTTCCCCAAAGGTGTTGCGAGGATTTGGCAATAAGATATCAAGAATACGTTCTTCAGCCGCTTCTTCGGCTTTAAATTTAACGCGTTCCATTTCAACTTCTTTGGTTAACTTAACCCCCATATCGGTTAAGTCACGAATGATAGATTCTACTTCTTTACCAACGTAGCCTACTTCGGTGAATTTAGTGGCTTCTACCTTAATGAATGGGGCATTGGCTAATTTCGCCAAGCGACGAGCAATTTCAGTTTTACCCACACCGGTAGGACCGATCATTAAAATATTTTTTGGGGTAACTTCAGCGCGCAGCTCATCGTTAAGCTGCATACGACGCCAGCGGTTACGAAGCGCAATGGCTACCGCTTTTTTAGCATCATCTTGGCCGATAATATGGCGGTCCAGTTCATGGACGATTTCACGTGGAGTCATATTAGACATAAAAATATATTCCTTCTCTGTCACCTAAAGCGAGCGAGGCAACAGCTGTACTTAAATTTCGTCGATTGTATGATGTAAATTGGTAAATACGCAGATATTGCCAGCGATAGTCAGTGATTTTTCAACAATATCACGCGCTGATAATTCGGTATTTTCAAGCAATGCAGTCGCCGCTGCTTGCGCGTAATTACCGCCTGAGCCTATAGCGATTAAATCGTTTTCAGGCTGTACCACATCTCCATTACCGGTAATGATAAGTGACGCGGTTTCATCGGCAACCACTAGCATCGCTTCTAAACGTCTTAAGGCGCGGTCGCTACGCCAATCTTTGGCAAGTTCAACCGCAGCTTTGGTTAAGTGACCTTGATGCATTTCAAGCTTACTTTCAAAACGCTCGAACAAAGTAAACGCATCTGCAGTGCCACCAGCAAAACCCGCTAACACTTTATCGTGGTACAAGCGACGGACTTTACGGGCATTACCTTTCATCACAGTATTACCCAAACTTACTTGGCCATCACCGCCAATACATACTTTGCCGTTACGGCGAACTGAAACTATGGTTGTCACGTTGAACCTCTGTAGATAAAGCCCACGCCTAAAGCATGGGCATAAGATTTCTTCCTGTAGAGGTATGTGGGCACGGTTAAGAGATTTTTCAAGCCCAAGGTTTGATTAAGCAAGAATTAATATCGTTGCTTCGCAAAGCGTGTTTAGTCTTTTCTGCTTCACGTTTTTTTGTAAAAGGACCGAGTATAACTTGATACCAAACACCATTAGCGGATTCACTGGTGCGAACTTCACTACTGAAACCAGAAAACGCAATCGTCGCTTTTAACTGCTCTGCTTGCCTTTGTTGGCGAAACGAGCCACATTGCATTGCATAAGGGCCCATTTGTTCAATTTGGTAAGTTTCTACAGCGACATCTTTATTCGGCAAATCTTCCATAAAACGCCATGTTTCTTTGCTTGTGTTACTGTCGTTTGCTGATTTATCCGAGATCTGTTGTTGTTCGTTCGTAGTATCGGATAGTTGCGGGGCATTATCAGTCAACCATTTTAACGCAAATGCGAAACCGCCAATCAAAATCACAATGGCCAATAGTGCCTTTTTACCACTGCCAACGGTTGAATGAGTCGCTTGAGAAGATTTTTTTGCTTGCGCTGCTTTACGGGTGTTTTTCGCTGCGCCACGTTTTTGAGCCATACTGCCTATCTTTATTAATTAAATTATCGCAATTTTAAACAACCCATAGGCAATGTACAGCCCTTTATCGGTTGCGATTACCATGTCAGTTCTTGTGGGTCGATATCCAATGACCAACGCACTTTATTTTTTAACGGATGCTGCTCGGCATTAGCCAAAATCTGTTGCACTGCTGCATGTAAGGTGCTGCGCTGCTTAGCTTGCAATAGCAAATGGAAACGATATTTACCGGCTTTTTTCTCCTGCGCTGGCGGCAATGGGCCACTCACCATACAACCTGTAAACTCATTAGCGCTAATATCTCGCAAAAAGCTTTCAGGTAAATTGGCGTAGTTTGCTTCAGCTCGCAGTAAAGCCTGGAAACTATATGGCGGCATTAACGCCATTTGTCGCTCGCTTAACGCATAGCGAGCGAAGTGCGCGTAGCCATTGTTGACCAAATCTTGCAGTAAGGGGTGATCAGGATATTGCGTTTGCACTAACACTTTACCGGGTTTACTTTCTCGTCCTGCGCGGCCAGCAACTTGCACCAACAATTGCGCCATGTGCTCAGGAGCGCGAAAATCATAACTAAACAAAGCACCATCGATATCAAGCACTGCTACCAAGGTCACGTTTGGAAAGTGGTGACCTTTGGCGAGCATTTGTGTCCCCACCAAAATTTGATGCTGATTATCGGTCACTTGCTGTAATAATTTGGCTAACTCGCCTTTGCGCCTAGTACTGTCTCTATCGATTCGTACCGATGAGTAATCTGAAAACAACGCCAGCAAACGCTGCTCAAGTTGCTCCGTCCCCTGTCCGAGTGGCTTTAAACGAATACTGCCACACTGTTGACATTGTTTAACCACACGCTTTTGACTGCCACAGTGGTGACATACCAATAAGCCTTGCCCTTGATGCAACGTATATGGCTTATTGCAACGCTGACACTCACATAGCCAATTACATTCTTGGCAACTGATCGCTGGCGCATAGCCACGACGATTTAAAAATAGTAATACTTGCTCACCTTTTGCCAACGTTTGCTCGATAGCGGCCTTTAAGCTACCCGATAAACCAAACTCGCTGATTTCTTTTGCCATATCGATAAGCTCAATATTGGCAACTGAGCTCACCCCTGCGCGTTTAGTAAGTTGGTGATAGCGGTATTTTCCATTAAGCGCATTATGCAAGGTTTCTAATGCAGGTGTTGCACTACCTAACAATACTGGCACATCCCATTGACGGGCGAGGATTAAGGCAATATCACGCGCATGATAACGAAAACCTTCTTGTTGCTTGAAAGAGCTATCGTGTTCTTCATCAATAACAATTAAACCGGGATTCTTTAATGGTGAAAAAACGCCTGAGCGAGTGGCAATAATAATGGCTGCGGCCCCCGATTTACTTTGCCGCCATGTATGCAGTCTTTCTTTATCCGTTAACGCTGAGTGATGCAACGCTACGGGCACATTAAAGCGTTTTTCAAAACGATTTAATGTTTGTGGTGTTAAGCCTATTTCAGGCACTAGCACCAGCACTTGCTTATTTTGTTTAAGTACTTGTTCAATAACTTGTAAATAAACCTCGGTTTTACCGCTTCCGGTAATACCGTCGAGTAAATGACAAGCGAAGTGATTTAACTCACTATTAATGGCACTAACCACCACCGATTGCTCTACCGATAGCTGGGGTTTATTTTGCTGGTTAATCTGTGATTCTTGATATTGGTAAGCCACCTCAGGAACCACATTTTCAACTAACAGTTGCTTAGTCACTAAAGCTTGCAATTGAGCTTTACTGTAGCCCGCCATGCGGATTTCTGGCCATGTAATTTGAGTGTGTTCACCAATAAAATTCAGTAGAGCCCGCTGTTGATGTGCCGATGGGCGAATGGTTTGTTTGATATCAGCAAACTGTTGAGATGATAGCTGTTCGTTCTTGCGCCAGCACGGCTCTTGCTGTAAATCAACCGGGTTAGTTTGACGCAGTAATACTGGTAGCGCCGAAAAAACAACATCGCCAATAGGATGATGATAATAACGACTGATCAGCCGTAAGAATTGCAAACTTGATAACGACAAATTACCCGCGCTTGGTAACTGCTCGATGGCATCTTTAATTTTTTCTGTAGGCAAATCGCATGGCACATCAAGCGCCATCACTACAGCTATCAGCTGACGGTTAGCAAATGGTACCAAGAGTCGATCGCCCACAGCGACCTCCGATAACGTGGCAGGTAGTCGGTAGGTAAAGGTTTGTCGCATCGGAACCATTAATGCAACTTCGACGAATTTATCCTGTACGGCGTCCACAAATATCACTATCAAGGTATGAAAAATATTAGAAATATTGTGACGACATGCATCGCATTTGCCAAGTAAAATAAATCCACGCCGGTGATAAATAATTATCCGTTAGCAAGGAATGATTGCTTGTTATTAGGCCTTTATCGCCACATCTGAATACTCGCTAAATAACAAACCACTAAGGGACAGCTAACGCAAAGCCTAATAAAGCCAGTAGAGACATAAAAAACATCAATATTTTTTATTGTTTTTAACAAATTTAGGTTGAACATTAACCAATGATACCGTATGATTCGCACCCTTAAATTGTAACTCGTATGGTGTCTGGCACTGGATCAGATAGCGATACGGCCTAAACCGAGGTAACCCCATGAAAGCAGGTATTCACCCAAATTACGTAGCGATCAAGGCAACTTGTTCGTGTGGTAACGTTATTGAGACTAGTTCTACTCTAGGTAAAGATCTTTACCTTGACGTATGTTCTGAGTGTCACCCATTCTACACTGGTAAGCAAAAAGCTGCTGAGACCGGTGGTCGTGTAGACAAATTCAACAAACGTTTCGGCATGCTTGGCAAGAAGTAATTTTTGCGAAAAACGAAATGTTTTACAAAAAGGCGCTGATAGCGCCTTTTTTGTTTTTTCGATGCCGACGATTGTGTAACCTTATCCAGCGTCAATATAGTGTCATCAACGTTGCTTTACTTTGACACAGCGTCATTCAAATCATTCGTAAAATCTGCCTTACGGCACATAAACATCTCCCACTATCGCGGTTAAATGTCGAAAAAATAACAAATTCTGAATTTTGTCTTAAAATTTAAAGTACGCTTTCATCGACCATAAAATTGCTATGTTTAAGTATCTAAGTTGTGCCTTAACAAGCGTACTGTTATCTGCATGCTTAGCCACCAATCCGCCTGTTGATCATAGCCAGCAACTCAATAGCATGAACAACCACCTCAATGAGATGGAACAAAACCTTGTTGATCATATCAGCCGGTATTGCGAGCAAGATGAACAACAGCTAGTCAGTGATATCGTTAACGCCGTTAAAGCGGCACAACCTAAACCCGATTCCGTTACACCAAAACCGACCATTAAAACCAAAACCGTTTACGTTGAACGCTGTTCAAACCAACACAGCTCGGTCACCGGTGACACACAAACGAGCGAGGTATATGCAGATAAAATCATGCTTGGGGAAATTGAAAATGTTCATTTAAGCAAAGAGCAACTTACCTTTAGCGCCCGCATTGATACCGGTGCCGTGACATCTTCAATTGGGGTTTACAGCAAAGTGCGCTTTGAACGCGATGGTAAAAAGTGGATTCGCTTTACCCTAGAAGAAGGTGAGCAAGCACCTGTCTATGAGTACCCTTTAGAGCGCACCATTCGAATCGTGCAACAAAGTAGCACTGATGTCAGCAGACGCCCGGTAATAAAATTACGCTTTCGCATTGGTAGCAAAGACTATAGCGCCGAGTTCTCGCTCGCCGATCGCGCCCATTTAGAGTATCAAGTGTTAATTGGCCGTGAATTTTTACGTGATATTGCCGTAGTCGACGTCAGTTCTAAATACTTACAAGGTGGAAACTGATTGTGGCCTCACGCACTCCATTTATTGTTCTCGTAGCACTACTGATTATTGCCGGTATCACCAGTATCTATCATCGTCACGCCAAAATGGGCGTACCGTTAACACCTGGCGAACAAATCGATATATGGCAAATCGAAGCCACGGTTGAGTTTCGCGCCAATAATAATCCGGTTACCGCCAAGCTGACGTTGCCCAACGATCCCAATTATGAGTTGGTAGACGAATTCACCGCATCGCCAGCCTATGGTGTTAATTTGGTGCGAGATGCCGATATCCCCCATGTTACTTGGAGCAAGCGAGAAGTAACAGGCGAGCAATTACTTTACTACCAAGCGTCCTATAAAAATGCCATCACGCCCAAACCGATACCTGCACCAAGCCAGCTACCCGAGCTTGCTCCCATTGCCGAGCCACTGCAGCGCTGTTATCGCGCTTTGCTTGATGAAGCATACAGTAAATCAGGTGATAACGAGTCCCTAGTTTCGCAAGTAAGATTACTCCTAAAATCGGATAATCAAAACATGGCTATGTTACGGAGCCAGTTTAGTAAGTCTGAAATTTTCGAACGACTGATGATTATGGCTAATATCCCCGCCAAATTAGTGCGTGGCTTAGTGCTTGAGGATGGACGCCGTAAACAAAGTCTGATCCCGTTAATTCAAAGTTATTATGATGATAGTTGGCACCTTATCGATCTTGAAACCGATACCTCTGATGATGATTTACCCATTCTCGTATGGTTACAAGGTGCGCCTAGTTTATTGGATGTGGTCGGTGGACGTAATTCTCAAGTACGGTTTTCTATCAGCCGTAGCACCACCAGCGCCGTCATCGAAGCCAATAAAAATAGTACCCAAGGTGATTTTTTTGATTTTGGTCTTTACCAATTACCCCTAGAAGAGCAGAACCTATTTAAGGGCATTTTATTATTACCAATTGGTGCCTTGGCCGTAGTATTTTTGCGTATCATCGTTGGTTTAAAATGTAGCGGTACCTTTATGCCCATCCTTATCGCCACGTCGTTTATTCAAACTGAATTAATGAACGGTTTATTAGGCTTCTTGCTCATTGTCTCGGCAGGGCTAGTGATCCGCTCTTATTTATCACATCTTAATCTGTTGTTGGTGTCACGTATCTCAGCTGTCGTGATTGTGGTAATAGGCATCATTACTGTGTTTACGGTGTTTGCCTTTCGCATCGGCCTTACCGAAGCGCTCACTATCACATTTTTCCCGATGATCATTATGGCCTGGACCATAGAGCGCATGAGTATTTTGTGGGAAGAAGAAGGTGGCAAGGAAGTATTGATCCAAGGCAGTGGCAGTTTGATCGTGGCTGTCGTTGCCTACCTCCTAATGGACAACTACCTACTGCGTCATTGGGCATTTAATTTCTTAGGGATCCATGCCTTGATCATGGCTGCCATATTGATCATGGGACAGTACACTGGCTATCGCCTGTTAGAGTTACGCCGCTTTAAACCCATGCTTGAGAACTAGGAGACCAAGTGTTTAACTTAGCCAACCCATTTAAGCTCCGAGCACGCGGTGTTATGGGCATGAATCGACGTAATTTTGCCTACATTGGTCGCTATAACGATCGCTCGTTATACCCCAACGTTGATGACAAGCTAAAAACCAAGCAGCTTGCTATTGAGCATGATATCTCGGTCCCTGATCTCATTGGTGTGGTGCGTTTTCAGCATCAGGTAAATGAGGTTTTTGCTTTACTCGACGGTCATAATGGCTTTTGTATAAAGCCCGCAAAAGGTAGTGGCGGCAAAGGCATATTAGTGATCTTAAAAACCGATGAAAAAGGCTATATGAAAGCGAGTGGTGAGTATGTCGATAAAAATGAAGTCATCCGTCATGTATCCAATATTCTCGCCGGTTTATTTAGTTTAGGTGGTGCACTTGATATTGCTTTAATTGAAGCCTTAATTGAATTTGATCCCGCATTTTCCGGGCTAAGCCATGAAGGTGTTCCAGATATTCGCATCATCGTCTTTCAAGGCTACCCTATGATGTCTATGCTTCGCTTGGCTACTCATGCAAGTGACGGTAAAGCCAACCTGCATCAAGGTGCGGTTGGCGTAGGTATCGATATCGCAACAGGTAAAGCCAAACGTGCAGTACAATTTGATCGGCCAGTCACTCAACACCCAGATACCGGCATGACCTTCGCCGAGATTGCCATTAGTGACTGGGATCGTTTGCTTTATCTTGCCGCCAGCTGCTTTGAAATGTCTGGGCTGCGCTACCTAGGCGCCGATATCGTTATTGATAAAATAAAAGGGCCGATGGTGTTAGAGCTCAATGCTCGACCAGGACTAGCGATTCAAATCGCCAATGGTATGGGTATGTTGCCACGACTTAAACAAATCGAAAAACTGGATCACCGCCGCATCAAGCCGGTTGCGAAACGAGTCGCTTATGCCAAAGAGCACTTTAACGATTAAAGCCAACGTAGTTAACAACACGTGCCGACAAATACGCATGTTTGTCATACTGCTAAGTTGCTGCTGTCTTTTGCTAAGCTGTCATAGTAATCAAACATTGCTCACTGTAGATGCTAAGTTACCTGCCAATAGCATTCATCAAGCTGCTACGAAATCAGTATCTTACCAGCAAGTTGCGACACGTATTCAACATACATTCGAGCAGCATTTATATCAGTTACCGCCGCGTATTCAAGGGCATTATGCCATTCGCTTGTATCGGCTAACCGGTGACAAAAAATACTTATCTGCAGCGCTCTATGATTACTATGTTGTTAACGACCGCCTGCATGCTATCGTTAGTAACCTTGATAAGCCTAACTACATAACCGATAAAAGTGCGCAGTTAATCAGTCAGCTAAGCCTTGGCAAACGTGGCAAGGCAAGACGCCTAGCGCTGAAACCATTTCCAGAATTTATCTTTTATGCCGATGCCCTACTGCGCTACGCTGCTCGTCTCAATGAATTTGGTATCGACGTGCCTGAGGCTGTGCGAAATGCCCTAGCCTCTTACGATTTTTTACCTGCACTGACCAATCAAGCGATGATCCATGCGTGGGCTGCGCAGTTAGCCAACTATGTGTATTGGCTCGATCAACTAGGCATCGTCGATCATCGCCAGCGATATCAACAAGCGTTTATAGCCGCCTATCCGGATCATAACGATCATGCCTTATCACGATGGCAATTTCACAACAAGCTCTACGGCTTAACCCATTTTATTTTTGCCGCCTCACGCTATTACCAGCAACATCTTGAGTTATCAAAATTTTCATGGGTCTTAAATTACTTTACCCGTAATCAGCAGCGGATCGTAGAACAGGCGAGCGCCGATATCATCGCCGAAGTGGGTTTAAGCTATTTGTTGCTGAAACAGCATCAGCATCCTATGGTTAGTATCAGTAAAGATTCGTTAATTCAGGCATTTGATCCGACCGTTGGCTTAATCCCGAGCGTCTCTGGTAAAGCGGAGCTTGCCTCAGCAGAGCACCGCAATGTATTAGCCTTGATGCTACTAAGCTGGCCCCAAACGCTTCACCAAGGGCCCCACTTTGAACAACTGCCAAGTATCGACGGGCTATTACCTGAACACGTTTTTAATAATACCAATCGCGGTAACGGAGAGCGTTAATGTCTCATAAATTTGTTTTGGTAGCATCGCTACTACTGTTATTTAGTTTCATGATTTTGACAAAAAGCGATAACATGGCATATGCACAAGCCGACCATAACCGTTATCAAGAGACCGCGAACCGCATTCGCGCTAATTATGATAGCAACTTCATGATGCTAACCGATAAAGCACAAAATCATTATGCGACACGCATGTATCGTTTTACCGGTGAATATTACTATGCTCAGCAAGTTGTCGATGAAGTGCTACAAATCAGTGCTCGCCTAAATACTTACGCTGTAAATATACAAAGTAAGTCATGGCGCTTAATCAAAGCACAAGAGATGATTGACGAGTTACCGTTAACACGCCGTGGCACCTTACGAAAGAAAGCCCTAAAAAACACCGCAGATAAGCGTTTTGCCATGCACCTTATTTATCAAATGGCCAAACTTGACGAATATGGCTTGCAACATCCGTCACATGATCTGTTTGTCGCTTATCTTAAGCAAGCGGAGCTTTATGAGCTAATGATGTCGAGTGACTTCATTAAGGCTTATGCGGCACAAGCAGCTAATTATGTATATTGGTTAAAACAACTTGATATTTTTGATTGGCGAGAGAGTTTTCATTCTGCATTTCAATTTACCTACCCAGATAAGCGTGATGACAAACTCGACCGTCATGAATTTAACAATAAACTGTATGGCTTAACCCACATCATATTGGCAGACAGCCACTATTATCAACGCCCGGTTTCGGCGGGCAAACATCGCTGGATATTAAAGTACTTTCAGCAGCAACAGCAGCGTATTTTAGCTTATGCTAAAGAAGATATTCTGGCCGAAATCGGCTTGTGTTATTTACTTGCGGGGCTCAATAACCACCCCACACTCACAGCGGTGAAAAAACATATCAATGGAGCTGTTGATAACAACAAAAACATGATTTTATCTTTGAGTGGTAGCGATAATCTCAGTCACGGAGAGCATCGTAATGTGTTAGCCTATGCGGTACTCAACTGGCCAAGTGTTATCTATCCTGGTCCAAAGTTATTAGATTATGAAGATTTACGTAATCAACTACCTTTAATGTATCGATAACCTTATAGCGACAGAGTACAAGTAAAACATCGCGCCATTGTTTGATTTAGGTCGTGTTAATCCAATAACTTGGCCTTGTCGGCTGTCACATTGTGGTTATACTGTAATTGACCACAGCGCTGATGGTTCCAATAACAACGGTAATAAAGGAATTTGGAGTTAACATGCAATACAACACGTCTGAATTATGCAACTTGTACGGCGATTCAATTGACGTACTTGAACCCCTATTAAGTAACTACGGCGGTCGCACATCGTTTGGCGGTAGCGTGGTTACCATTAAGTGCTTTGAGTCTAATGGCTTAATTAGCACGACCATTGAACAAGACGGCACCGGTAAAGTGTTGGTCATTGATGGCGGTGGTTCAAATCGACGTGCTTTAATTGATTCATATATTGCCGAAACCGCAGAAAAAAACGGCTGGGAAGGTATTGTTTGCTACGGCAGCGTGCGAGAAGTAGACCAATTGGAAGACATTGAAATAGGCATTCAAGCTATGCTGTCGATTCCTGTTGGTGCTGATGATACGGATGTAGGCGAAGTCGATGTCGCTGTTAACTTTGCCGGCGTTACCATATTACCTGACGATCATATTTATGCCGATAATACCGGTATTATTTTATCGCAAGACCCTCTCGATATTGAATAACGAGCTTATCGCAAGCAATAGGGCTCGGTTAACCAAGCCCTATTTTTAATAAAAGACTTTATTTAACCTGTTGACCGGCTTTATAAAGCGCCGTTAGTGGGTTTACTCCGTATTGATAACACAACTCTGCTGGTTGACTGATATCCCACATAGCGATATCTGCTTGCATGCCGACAGCAAGCTCACCAACACGATCATCAATACCTAATGCTCGTGCCGCATTGCACGTTACCCCAGCTAACGCTTCATTCGGTGTTAAACGAAACAGAGTACAGGCCATATTAAGCATTAATTGCAGCGAATTAATAGGCGACGAACCTGGGTTAGCATCACTGGCGATGGCGATACGCACGTTATGATCACGTAAGCTCTGTACCGGTGGCAACTGGGTTTCACGCAGAAAATAAAACGCGCCAGGTAATAATACAGCGACAGTACCCGCTTTGCCCATCGCTTTAGCACCATCCTCGCTTAGAAATTCAACATGATCACTCGATAACGCATTATACTTTGCCGCGAGCTCACTACCACCAAGATCCGATAACTGCTCAGCATGTACTTTAACGCGAATACCATGCTCAGTCGCCGCTTTAAATACCGCTTCGGTTTGCTCAATATTAAAACCAATACCTTCACAGAATACATCAACAGCATCGGCCAAACCTTGCTTAGCTACCTCAGGGATCATGCTATTGCACACAAGATCGATATAACCATCGCTATCGTCTTTGTATTCTACCGGTAATGCATGTGCGCCTAAAAAGGTCTTCTCAATATCAACAGGTAACGCTTCTTGTAAACGCTTCGCAACGCGTAACATTTTTAATTCGTTCTCAAGATTCAGTCCATAACCTGATTTAATCTCTAAGCTTGTCACGCCTTCGTTATGCAATGCTTGCAAACGCTTTAATGCACTGGCAAATAATTCATCTTCACTGGCTTGGCGTGTGGCTTTTACTGTAGACACAATGCCACCACCATTTTGCGCAATTTGTTCGTAACTTGCGCCCTGTAAACGTAGTTCAAACTCATTGGCGCGATGGCCACCATAAACCAAGTGGGTATGACAGTCGATTAATCCCGGTGTTAACCACTTACCAGCAACATCGACAACCGTTACGCTTTCAGAGATGGCTGGTAAGGTAGCCATAGAGCCTAACCAAGCAATTTTACCGTCAGCTACTGCTAGCGCTGCATCTTCAAGTGCGCCATACGATGTGCCGGCTTGCGTCATGGTTGCGATATTGGCGTTAATAAACACCGTTTGCCATAAGTTCGGTTGCATTACAAAATCCCAGATATTGCTAATAATTTATCGGCGCTATTTTACGGTGTGAGCTCGTATTGAGCAAACGACAAAACTGTTTTACCAATGAAATCGTATGCAAAGATTGGCATTTATTAGGGGCTGTTGCAAAACTTTACAGCAAAGATCAACAGCCCCTAGCAACAAGTGCGTAGCCTATAGAGCTAACGCCGGTGTGAGCAATCGTTATTAACGTCGCGTATCATCACTTAAATAATTTATGCCGTTTATATATCACCCAGCAGTGTTACTATAGGTAGCAATAATAATAACGACCTTATTAATGTACTACCCATCACATTAAGTTATTGCTCACTCAGTGAGAATTTAAAGGCTTTTAGGCAAGATTTTGATTGCAGAGAATGGTTACTCCATTGTCAAAATCTGTTACGCAGCATAAAAGCCTTTAAAACTCACCCGTAGGGAGTTCACCAGAGGCCCATTTACGGCTCTATATTTCATTAATATAGAATATCTATATCAATGAAATCTATGTTGTAACTGAACCTCTGCCCTAACTCTGAGTTGGGCACAAACTTAGTGTAATTGGTATAAGGTTTTGATCACGGTTTAGTAGCTTTTATGTCGTTAACATCTCGCATTTTATCCAGTTTTAGTCTTACAGTCGCCGTTGCTAGCGGTTATGTTTACGCCGAGCAACAAAGCGCGTCGGCAGCAATAGAGCGCATCGTTGTTACCACATCGACATCCGCCGAAACGTTCGCTGATAGCGTAAACAGTGAGGCGCTAGCACACATTAATCCGCAGCATATTGAGCAAATCATGCAACGCATCAGTGGCGCTAACTTACAGCGTGGTAGTGGCGTTGAGTACCTACCCTCGCTGCGATCCCCTGTGTTAACCGGGGCTGGTGCCTGTGGCAGTATATTGACTTTAATCGATAACATTGCACTGCGCGCTGCTGGTTTTTGTAACATTAACGAGTTATTTGAGGCGCCATTACACCAAGGCCAATATATTGAAGTATTTAAAGGTCCGTGGAGCTCTATTTTTGGCTCTAATGCACAAAGTGGCGTGATTAACATTGTTACTGCCGATGTATTGGCCGACGACCACGTGTACCTTGGCTCAACATTGGCAATTGATGATAGTTACCGGTTAACTGTTGATGCAAACGATGCCGACAATCAAGTGCGCGCACAATTGGCATTGACCGATAACCATGGCTGGCGCGACGACGCTGGCTTTCAGCAACAGCAATTACAGCTCAAACATGCTTATGCCAATGAACATACGCAAATCACCTCAACCTTCAATATTAACCACCTTGATCAACAAACGGCAGGCTATATTACCGGTAGCAATGCTTATAAAGATAAAGATCTAAGCCAAACCAACCCTAATCCTGAAGCCTATCGCAATGCATTGAGTATGCGCTTTGCGAGCCATATCGAGCATCAACGTCACAACGGTGATGTGATCAATATAACGCCTTATCTGCGTTACGCTGAAATGGACTTTTTGATGCATTTTTTACCAGGGCAACCGATTGAAGAAAATTGGCAACGCAGTGTCGGCCTCAAAAGTCAGTATCGACTGCAACAAAGTGATAACTGGTTTTGGCTTGTCGGCATCGATAGCGAATACACCCAAGCCGGCTTGTTACAAGTACAAGATAAGCCAACGCAAGGCTCAGCTTATTTACAGCAAACAATACCGCAAGGTAAGCACTACGACTATGATGTAGATGCGCTGTACGCTGGTGCATTTGTTCGAGCGCATTGGCAAGCCAGCGATAAATTTGCTCTGCAATTTGGCCTGCGTCAAGACTATCAAAGCTATGATTATCAAAACCTCATGGTAAGCGGTCGAACAGACGAAAACGGTGAGATTTGTGGTTTTGATGGCTGTCGCTACACTCGACCAGAAAGCCGCGAAGACAGCTTCAGTGAGCCATCATTACAATTTAACGCGCAATATCAACTGAGCTCTGCAACGCAAATTTTTGTTAACGCAGGACATGGTTTTAGAGCGCCACAAGCAACCGAACTATATCGCTTACAACGACAACAAGTGGTAGCCGAACTCGACGCAGAGCAAACCGACAGCATCACCCTTGGCATAAGTACCAAGCAAAGTCAGTTCAATATAAAAGTGGCGGGTTATTACAGCGAAAAAGAGGATGTGATTATTCGTGATAGTGACTTTTTCAATATCAATGGCGCGGGCTCTCGTCATCAAGGTATCGAGCTCGACATCAACTGGCAGTTAACCGAGCAATTACGCTATTTTCAACATAGTAGTTTTAACCGTCATACCTACACGCACGGGAATAATAACAGTACCGCTACCATCGCTGGTAACGACATGGACTCAGCGCCAAAGCATTTACATACGGCGGGTTTAAACTGGCAAATAACGCCACAGTTTATCAGCGAGATTGAATACCGTTTTGTTGATGGTTATTTTACTGACGCAGAAAATGATCATTACTATCAAGGTCACCAATTAGTGAATTGGTACAATAATTACCACGTTAACGATAATTTACAGCTCCAGTTGCAAGTGTTTAATCTGTTCGCTGAGCGTTATGCTAACCGTGCCGATTACACTCGATTTTCTGGCGATCGCTACTTCCCAGGTCAAGGACGTCATGGCGCGCTGAATATCAAATATCAGTTTTAACAAACCCTACGACTGATACCAACGATGGCAAGAAGTTGATAACACAAACCGGTTAATAGCCGATATTTGTATTGGTTATTGCAGGACGAGTGGAACGTGTTATATTTCCGCTCTATAAACAAAAACAAACAAAAAAGCGCGTATAGATAACCATACGCGCTTTTTTATTTAAGTAACTCGCTTAAAACGATAAGTTATCTAAGATATCGTCTTCAACTAAGTTTGCTAAAGTAACCTTTAGCTTTGGTGTACGTGCCATTTCACGCTTAATTGCAAAGTTCGCTTCTTCGTTACGCGCCCAGCTGCGACGGGCAATACCATTGTTTACATCAAACAATAGCATCGACTTTAAGCGACGTTCAGCATCGCTGCTTCCATCAAGTAGCATCCCAAAGCCACCATTGATAACTTCGCCCCAGCCAACGCCACCACCGTTGTGGATTGATACCCAAGTTGCACCACGGAAACCATCACCAATAACGTTATGAATGGCCATATCGGCGGTAAAACGGCTGCCATCGTAAATGTTTGACGTTTCACGGAATGGTGAATCGGTACCACTGACATCATGATGGTCGCGGCCTAGCACCACTGGGCCAATCTCGCCGCGGTTAATAGCATCGTTGAAGGCTTTAGCGATTTCCATACGGCCTTGTGCGTCTGCATACAAAATACGTGCTTGAGAACCAACAACTAGCTTGTTTTGCTTGGCATCTTTGATCCAAGTGATGTTATCTTGCATCTGTTGCTGAATTTCCGCTGGCGACTCAGCCATGATCTTATTCAACACCTCAGCAGCAATGGCATCGGTTTTGTCTAGATCGTCAGAGTTACCTGAGGTACATACCCAACGGAACGGACCAAAACCATAGTCAAAACACATAGGGCCAAGAATATCTTGCACGTATGATGGGTATTTAAAATCAATACCGTTTTCCGCCATAACATCACCGCCTGCACGCGATGCTTCAAGTAAAAACGCATTACCGTAATCGAAAAAGTACGTGCCTCGTGCGGTGTGTTTGTTTACCGCATCAGCGTGGCGTTTTAAGGTTTCTTGTACTTTCACCTTAAACAATTCTGGCTCTTCGCGAATTAAACGATTTGACTCTTCATAGCTAATGTCTACTGGGTAGTAGCCACCAGACCACGGGTTGTGTAATGAAGTTTGGTCTGAGCCTAAGTGAACAAAAATTTCTTGTTCGTAGAATGACTCCCAAACATCAACCACGTTACCAATGTAAGCGATCGACACCACTTCTTCGTTCGCTTGCGCCAGTTTGACACGGGCAAGTAAGTCATCCATGTTGTCAATTAGCTCATCAACCCAACCTTGTTGGTGACGCTTTGTCGCCGCCTTAGGGTTAACTTCAGCACAAACGGTAATACAGTTAGCGATGTTACCGGCTTTTGGTTGCGCGCCACTCATACCACCAAGACCCGCGGTAAGGAAGATTTTTCCTTTTGGCGCTTCGCCTTGTGCTAACACTTTACGGAACGCGTTCATTACCGTAATCGTGGTACCGTGAACAATACCTTGTGGGCCGATGTACATAAACGAACCCGCGGTCATTTGACCGTATTGAGTCACACCCAAGGCGTTAAATTTCTCCCAATCATCTGGCTGAGAGTAATTCGGGATCATCATGCCGTTGGTCACCACAACACGCGGTGCATCAACAGACGACGGGAATAAACCCATAGGGTGGCCAGAGTACAAGTGCAATGTTTGATCACTTTCCATGTCACTTAAGTACTTCATGGTTAATAGGTATTGTGCCCAGTTTTGGAACACCGCACCGTTACCACCGTAGGTGATCAACTCTTCTGGGTGCTGTGCTACCGCAGGATCAAGGTTGTTGTCGATCATCAACATAATTGCCGCAGCTTGCTCGCATTTTGCTGGGTAGTCACTGATCGAGCGTGCTTTTAATGCATAGCTTGGTTTAAAGCGATACATGTAAATACGACCAAAGTCTTTTAGCTCTTGGGCAAATTCTTGCGCCAACTCTTGATGCCACTCTTTAGGGAAATAGCGAAGCGCGTTGCGTACCGCTAATTGTTTCTCTTCAGCACTAAGAATATCTTTGCGCTTAGGTGCGCGGTTGGCATCGGCAGGGTAAGGTTTAGCAGCCGGTAATTCACTTGGAATACCTTGCTTAATTTGTTGTTGAAAATTGATTACATCATTCATCGTTATTATCCCTTATTTGTAATCGCCAGCAACGTTAAATGCTTGTGATTTCACCAATGCTATCATGGCATCGATGTCTGGCTTTAATAGGCGATCTTCTTCAAGCTTGGCGACTTTGCTGCGGATTAAAGCAAAGTTTTCTTCGACTAAATCTGAACATTTATTTGGACGTCTAAAGTCAATCGCTTGTGCTGCGTACATTAACTCAATGGCAAAAATTTTGTCTAAGTTACCTAAGATTTGGTTTAACTTACGGCCTGAGATACTGCCCATAGAGACGTGATCTTCTTGGCCCATAGAGGTTGGAACACTATCCGCTGACGGTGGAAAACATAGCGACTTGTTTTCGGTGACAAGTGCTGCTGTTGCGTATTGCGGGATCATCATGCCAGAGTTTAAACCACCCGAGGTGGTTAGCAAGCGTGGTAAACCGTGTAAGCCTTCGAGCAATAAATAACAACGACGATCAGCGATATTACCTAACTCAGCGGCAGCAATTGACGCGTAATCAAGTACCATTGCAAGTGGTTGGCCGTGGAAGCTACCACCAGAGATGGCTTCTTCGCTACTGATAACAATTGGGTTATCGGTAACTGAGTTCATTTCTATTTCTGCCAACTCTTTCAAGTGGTAGTAGGCATTGCGTGAGGCACCATGAACTTGCGGAATACAACGGAGTGAATACGGGTCTTGCACACGATCACAATCGGTGTGGGACGCCATATTTTGTGAGTCTTTAAAGAAACGACGCATACGCGCAGCAACTTCTAAGTTACCTTTAAAAGCACGCGTTTGGTGCAATTCGTCTCTAAATGGCGACTGGCTACCTTGCATGCCTTCAATACTCATCGCCCCTGCTAAATCGGCAAGATCCAATAAGTAGCGCATTTTGGTTAATGCGGTAATCGCGTGTGACAAAATAAATTGCGTACCGTTAATTAACGCTAAACCTTCTTTAGCATGTAATTCTAACGGTGCTAAACCATGTTGGCTCAACAGCTCTTTTGCTGCGACGGTTTTATCACCTTGCCAGAACTCCCCTTCGCCAATTAATGGTAAGAATAAGTGCGATAGTGGCGCTAAGTCACCCGATGCACCCACTGAGCCTTGCTCTGGTACTACAGGAATAAGGTCTAAATCAAGAAACGCTAACATGCGCTCCACCACTTCAAGGCGAATACCCGAAAAGCCTTGGCTTAGTGCATGAACCTTGGTAATTAGCATAAGCTTTGAGATCGATTTAGCAATCGGCTCACCAACACCTACGGCATGAGTGATGAGTAGGTTCTTTTGCAGTAAATGGGTTTCTTCTGGGGAAATTTGCGTATCACATAATGGACCAAACCCCGTGTTGATACCGTAAACGGCTTTATCGGAGCTTGCCATTTTTTCAACATTTTGACGGCTGGTATTGATTTGCTGCAACGCTTGCGAACACAACTCCGCTTTGATGCTACCATCGGCAATGCCGTTAACAATATTAAGATCTAAACGATCGACACCATATTTAAACGTCACGGTGATCTCCTAATAACTAATTAAAATGTTAAATGTCCGCCAAGGCGATATTTATCGCCCGGCGAAGTCAATATGGCAAAACTAACCACACCTTGTGATGACCATGTACGGCGTTTTACCTGTAAGCAAGGTTGTTGGTTATCAATCGCCAACAACTGATTAATTTTTGATGAAGCAATTATCGCTTCAATCTCGTGAGTTGCTTCCGTTAACGGTGCAACTTTTGACAAGTATTCGTGTGGGGTAAGCTTAGCAAAGTCTTGGTGAGCGTACTCAGGGACAAGCAAGGCATTAACGTAACGCTGTTCCAATTGAATCGGCACGTCATTTTCAAAGTGCAAAATTTCGCTGTAGAACACACTGTTTTCAGCCATTGATGAAAATAAAGGCGCTAAACTCGTAGGTAATGATTGCTCGCAAATTTGTAACGTTTGTGCGTGATAACGATGACCACGTTCGCGGATTTCATCGGCAATATTTTTAATTTCTAATGGCGATGATTGCGATTTAAAACTGGCAACAAAGGTGCCTTTACCCTTGGTACGAAGCAGTACATTCTCGTCGGTCAACTCTTGCAACGCACGACGCGCCGTCATACGGCTCACGTTAAATAGCTCAGCAAGCTCATTTTCTGAAGGCACTTGATGATTTTCAAGCCATATACCCAGTTCTATTTGCTCAAAGATATACTGCTTAATTTCAACGAATTTAGGCTTTGCCACGATACATACCACGAATAATAACTTGTCTATACAAGATAGGGGCGAAGTTTGCCATACATCACTTGTATATACAAGCTGTAGGAGCTAATAACAGTACTTTGCTCGAATCTGTGCAATGCATGTTAAAAGTAAATTTTTTCTACGTGGGAATGCTTGCTACAGACGAGAAATCTCAAAAGAGATTTTGAAGGTTCCAACTAAAACACAAACCTTTTTTTTGCCAAAAATCGAACTAAAAATAACCCCACTTATAGGTCTGGATAAATTCTAGATGACGTTTTGGGCAATATGGAGAATAGCGATATAGGTGTTATTCGAAAAAATTACATGAAGAAGCTTTCAGGGAAGCAAAGTTAGTATGACTCGTTTAACAAGCTCATTGAAGCTCGTACCGAGCGCTTGCATGCCGTTTGTAGTGTTTTGCAGAAAAGCGTACCGCTATTCTCTGGGGTTAGGTGTCGTTAGCTATACGCTCACTCTTGTTTATTTTTTATATTCATTTAAATGATTGCTATCACATATTAAAAACAAACAATGTGTTAGCCACGGTCTAAATATTCACGATTTAACAGTTAGCCTAATTTAAACTACATTGTAACAATTCTATTTATAAATTTTTACGGGTTTAGCATCCATTTTCGCAACCTTTTTAGCTTGCATCTCAATCATTTTCGACTACTTTGATTTGATTAACTCGATATTTATGAATTACCATTGGCATAAATATCGAACCTTAACGTTATGATTCCTTCAATCCTCTCACGAGCAACTATAATTGGATACTTAAGAATAGCTTGGTATAAGTTTTGGTGCTTAGTAGGATTTTAGCATAACCTCTATAGCATCAAGGGCTGGCTCAAAACCTTGGTTCGCCGCTTTTGTATACCACTTAATCGCTTCACTATACGATTGTTCTACACCGTATCCACGCTCATAAAATACTCCCAAATTATACTGTGATTCCGAGAATCCTTGATTTGCCGCTTTTGCGTACCACTTGGCCGCTTCGCTATATGATCGCTCTACACCGTATCCATTTTCATGCAATATTCCCAAATTATGCTGTGCGTTAGCATAGCCTTGGTTCGCCGCTTTTGTATACCACTTAATCGCTTCACTATACGATTGTTCTACACCGTCCCCATTCGCATAGAATACACCTAAATTATACTGCGCTTTAACATAACCTTGGCTGGCCGCTTTTGCGTACCATTTAGCAGCTTCACTATACGATTGTTCTACACCTTTTCCGTTATTAAACAATAGACCCAAGTTAAACTGTGATTCAGAGAATCCTTGCTTTGCGGCCTTTGCGTACCAATTGGCTGCTTCGCTATATGATTGCTCTACACCATATCCATTTGCATACGCGAATCCCAAATTATGCTGAGCCTGTTTTAAGTTTTGATTTGCTGACTTTTTGAACCACTTGACTGCATCACTAAATGATTGCTCTACCCCTTTTCCATGAACATAGAAGGTCCCCAAATCATATTGTGCTTGCTTTAAGCCTTGAATCGCTGCTTTAGTATACCACTTGGCTGCTTCCTTATATGATTGCTCTATACCTTTTCCTTGGTTGTAAAGTACCCCTAAATTATACTGTGCTTCGGGATATCCTTGCTGAGCCGCTTTTGTGAACCATTGTATTGCTTCGGTATATGATTGCTCTACACCTTTCCCATCGTGATACAATAACCCCAAATTATGCTGAGCTTTTGTGATGCCTTGGTCTGCCATCTCTCTAAAATGAACATAAGCCGTTTCATAGTCTTGTTTTTGTAAGGCAATTTCTCCATCTTCATAGCTGGCATTAACGACTGGAATTAAAGTAAAAGATAGAAGGGTTGGTAATAATAGTTTTTTAAGCATAATCATCCTTGAAAAGTATTGCAGAGTTGGCCAAGGTTTAAACGTGAATTGACTAAGATATTGATTAGACGTAAGACAGTAATGTGAAAACTTTAATTTATGGGAAGATGCAAGTCAATCTGGTTCACTGATCAATAAGCATCTATAGAAAACTTACTAGGCATTAAACTTAACCAAAACAACACCTTTGCATTGACAAATCGCTCAGATCTCGTAATATTCATCCGAATTTCGAGCATAACTCTAAAAATATAGGGTATATACGTACCAGCTTGAATTTACTGAGATCAAGCTTAAGTAGATTGGCTAACCTGCTTCTATAAATAAAGTTAATTTGGGATTTTGACCTATTCAATTAATTTAAAGGACACTTTATGATACGGACTATTACTTTTATTTTTGCTCTTTTTACATCTGTAGCTCAATCTGCTGATTTTAAAGAAGGCGCGATGCTTTACGCAAATAATAACTTCGAAGCAGCTATTAAAATATTTAAACCATTGGCAGAACAAGGACATGTGAAAGCACAGTATGCGCTTGGTTCTATGTACCAACTAGGTTTAGGCGTACCTGAAGATTTTGACCAAGCAGAATTTTGGTCACGTAAAGCTGCAATTAGAGGCTTTGCATTAGCGCAATATGATTTGGCGTCACTATACCTTTCTACCAAACAGTTCAAATTAGCATATATGTGGCTAGTGTTTGCTTTGCGAAATGACGTGCCGGATGCAAAAAGCACCCTAAACGACCTAAGATTAATAATGACAAAGCAAGAAATGGAAGAAGCAGAACATATGTTTCTTAAATGTTTGGAATCTAATTTCAAGGATTGCAATTAATATTAGTACAAGTTGAAATCAAACTTCCGCCAACTTGAATGTGGTGGGTTTACGGCAGTTACTAGCACATTTATTGTATGTACTATATAGAGTTTGCGCATATCACTGCGCAACTTTTACTTATATGGCCAAACTTTCACGTCATTTTACTATTCAGTTAACAGCAACAAGTTATAAATATGCTAGAATCCACGAAGGCTTTGAAAAAAGCTCGTTTTCGGTAAACCGCTTACAAGGCTGATAAAAAACGCAGTTCACCTAAGAAGCACTTTGCTGCTGGGCCTAAATGATCACCATCTTTAAAAATCACGTAAAGAAACGCTTCTCGATTATTATCAAAATTGGTATTAAGAACTTGCAGCTCGCCCGATGCCAGCTCTTGTTTAATAGAGCTTTTCGGTAACCAAGCAAAACCCAAACCGTTTTTTATCATATCAATCGAGGTACGCAGATGGCTTACCGTCCAACGCTGCTCTGCGCCTAACCAACCCGCATCAGTATTGGTTTGCAAAGCAGAATCTCGAATCACAATTTGCCGGTGCGACTTTAAGTCTTCCACGGCCAATGGCCGCTTAACATTGAGTAAAGCGTGTTGAGGATTGACTACTGCACAAAAGTTAACGCGAGCGATTTGCTCATTAAAACCGCCATCTAGCTTAAACGGCGAAATGGCAATATCGACCTCGTCTTGCTCTAATAATTCCTTAGCGCCACCTAAAATAGACTCGCGAATTTCAATATTAAGATGAGGAAATTGCGCCGATACGTTCTCAAGTACCTGATATAAAATATCGGTAGGAAAAATCTCTTCGACTGCGATACGCAGCGTGGTTTCTTCGCCCTGCGCTAAACTGATCCCCACCGCTTCAAGCTTAGCCGCTTCTTGCAGCAAGTAATCGGCGCGTTGCAATAGCTTTTGACCGGCCTCGGTTAATACCGTTTTACGCCCTTCAATAGTGAATAGCTTTAGGTTAAGCGAGTCTTCTATTTTGCTCACCGCGCTGTGAATACTCGATTGGCTTTTATGGATCTGTGCCGCCGCCTGATTAAAGCCACCATAATTAACGACGGCTCTAAACATACGCCACTGTTCGAGTGTTATTCGTAATAGTTGATCCATAAAGCGTCCTTTTTGATTGTTACTGTGTGTATGCGGTTTTACACACCACGGTTATGTGCACTGGTGTAATCAATGTTAGGCCCTGCAGGTACTACCTGAGTTGGGTTAATCATGGTGTGCGAAAAGTAGTAATGGCGCTTAATATGATAAAAATCAACCGTTTCTGCAACACCAGGGTATTGATAAAGCTCACGCAGGTAACCACTTAAGTGAGTATATTGTTCAATGGTTTGTTTATTACATTTAAAATGACCAACATACACGGCATCAAAGCGTATTAAGGTGGTAAACAAACGCCAATCGGCTTCGGTTAGTGTATCACCAAGCAAGTAACGATTATTCGTCAATCGCTGCTCTATCTTATCAAGGGCGGAAAATAGCTGCTCGAAAGCTTGCTCGTAAGCATCTTGCGTGGTGGCAAACCCCGCCTTATAGACGCCGTTATTTATGTTATGATAAACAAACTCGTTAATCTCATCGATTTCACTCTGCAATGATTTTGGGTAAAAATCAGCATCGTTACCTGTTAGTTGGTTAAACGCCGAATTAAACATACGAATAATTTCTGCTGACTCGTTCGAAACAATACATTGTTGCTGCTTATCCCAAAGCACGGGGACCGTCACTCGACCTGAATAATCGGTTTTATTCTTGGTGTAAATCTGATGCATACACTCAGACTGATACAACGCATCACCCGTTGAGCCAGTATTTTGATCAAAGGTCCAGCCGTGCTCAAGCATATCAGGGCTGACAACCGACACATCGATATATTCTTCGAGGCCTTTCAGTTTGCGAAAAATTAATGTGCGATGCGCCCAAGGGCATGCCAGAGACACGTATAAATGATAACGACCTTTTTCGGCTTTAAAACCTCCCTTGCCACTAGCGCCAGCACTGCCGTCAGCTGTTATCCAGTTGCGCATTTGCGCGCTCTCACGCTGAAACTGACCGTTAGTCTCTTTCGTTTCATACCATTTGTCGTGCCAAACGCCGTCAATCAATAAGCCCATTGCTCACTCCTAAATTTAACCAATTCGTCATAGAACATTATGGCGTTCGAATTGTAAGATTAAAATTTCAAATATAGACACCTTTCGTTCTACTTTAAAGAATATGTCGACATATAGTGCAATATGAAGGGCCTAAAATGAGAGACGTTAAATTATGTAGGTATGAAAAAACCAGCCCCATTTATATAACTTAATATATAAAACGTTGGCTGGTTTATAGCGATATAAGCAGCTAGTGAGTTAGCGAGCTAGAAACGACTAGGCAAACAACTAACTTAAATTGATGATTTGCACTTGGTTAGCAAGCTTTTCTTGCTGATCATCCTCGTCAATAACTGCAGGGTTGGCAGGGATATCAGGCTTATCAAAGCCTATATCGCCATCAGCAAATGGTGCACCCGTTGCTTTTAAACCGGCAAAGTCATAAAGGTTGATATCGGCCAAGTGTGAAGGCACCACATCAGTCACCGCTTTAAACATGGTTTCAATACGTCCTGGGAATTGTTTATCCCAGCTGTTTAGCATCTCTTTGATGATTTTACGCTGTAAGTTCTCTTGTGAACCACACAAGTTACACGGAATAATTGGATATTCGTTGTGATCAGCGTAACGAATGATGTCTTTTTCACGGCAATACGCTAGTGGGCGGATAACAATATGTTCACCATTATCGGTAACTAATTTAGGCGGCATACTCTTAAGCTTGCCACCGTAGAACATGTTCAAGAATAACGTTTCTAAGATATCATCACGGTGATGACCTAACGCTATTTTCGTTGCCCCTAATTTTTTCGCTGTTTTATACAAAATACCACGACGCAAACGCGAACAAAGCGAACACGTGGTTTTGCCTTCAGGGATCTTTTCTTTAACGATTGAGTAAGTATCTTCGTTAACAATCAAATGCTCAACATTGATTGAGGCTAAGTATTCTGGCAAAACGTGCTCAGGGAAACCCGGTTGTTTTTGGTCCAGGTTCACAGCAACAATGTCAAATGAGATCGGTGCAACGCGTTGCATATGCATTAGCGTGTCCAGCATAGTGTAACTGTCTTTACCACCAGACAAACACACCATGATCTTGTCACCGTCTTCAATCATATTAAAGTCAGCAATGGCCTTACCCACCTCACGACGGATGCGTTTTTCCAATTTATTGAAATTGTGAGCCTGTTTTTTGCTGATAGCGTCTTGCATTTTGACCTCGAAAATAACCAACATAATGCCAAAGAAATAAGTCGGCGCGGATTATACTGAAATACAAGCCTTTTGGATATGAAATATTTGTACACAATGTAAGCAATCGCACATTGGCTCTGGGTTGGCGAGCAATCATTAGTTCCATTAGAGTATTGCTCGCAGTGCAAGTGAATCACAATAGCGGATCTTCAGTATTGAAATAGCTCATTTAGGCGCTGCTTTGTAGCAAGGCTAAATACCACCCATACATAAATATTTGATGTCTAAGTAATCGTCCAAACCATATTTTGATCCTTCTCGACCTGATCCCGATTGCTTAACACCACCAAACGGCGCTGCAGCATTTGAGATGAGGCCTTCGTTAATGCCTACCATACCAAACTGCAATGCTTCGGAAACACGCCAAACTCTACCAATATCTCGACTATAAAAATACGCAGCCAAGCCATATGGGGTATCGTTAGCCATGGTAATAGCCTGACGTTCATCGGTAAAAGTAATAATCGGTGCTACCGGGCCAAAGATCTCTTGCTGAGCAAGCGCCATATCATTAGTTACGTTGGTAACAATGGTGGGTTGATAAAACTGTTGACCATGATCAGCGAAGTTACCACCGCAAACTAGCGAGGCACCTAGGCTGATGGCTTCTTGCACCAAGCTATGGATGTTGTGTGTAGCTTCGGTAGTGATCAACGGCCCGATAGTGACTTTATCTTCGAGGCCATTACCTAACTTTAAGTGTTGCACCGCGTTAGCAAACTTCTTGGTAAATTCATGAGCAATGCCATCCTGAACTAAAATACGATTGCTACAGACACACGTTTGCCCAGCATTACGATATTTCGAGGCTAAAGCGCCTTCTACAGCGGCATCAATATCGGCATCATCGAAAACAATAAACGGTGCATTGCCACCAAGTTCCATCGATACTTTCTTTACCGTTGTTGCACATTGCTCACTCAGTTGTTTACCGACTTGTGTAGAACCCGTAAACGTAAATTTGGCAACATCGGGATGTTGCGTTAACACCTTACCAATGGCATTAGCATCTTCTGAAACAACCATGTTAAACACGCCAGCAGGAATACCTGCACGATGTGCTAACTCGGCTAGAGCAAGTGCCGATAGCGGTGTTTGCGAGGCAGGCTTACAAACAAAGGTACAACCTGCGGCCAATGCAGCTGCCGCTTTGCGCGCAATCATGGCATTAGGGAAATTCCACGGGGTAATCGCGGTTACGACACCAACCCCCTGTTTGATAACAATAATTCGTTTATCTGCAGAAGGTGCGCCAATGGTATCACCATAAACTCGCCTGGCTTCTTCGGCAAACCATTCAATATAGGATGCACCATAAGCAATCTCCCCCTTCGCCTCAGCTAATGGCTTGCCTTGCTCTAAGGTGAGCAATCGCGCCAGTTCGTCTTGGTTTTGCATAATTAATTCAAACCATGCACGCAATAAAGCGCTACGCTCTGTTGCCGATAACGCCTGCCACGCAACCAGCGCTTGTTTGGCAGCATCTATCGCCAATTCAGCATCGCCTGCGTTGGCATCAGAAACAGCAGCGATAACCTCAAGAGTCGCAGGATTGATCACGTCAAATTGATTTTCGGCTTGCTGCCACTGACCATTAATATAGGAATGGTTACGAAGTAATGGAAGGTCATTATTTTTTTGCATAGACATAATCTTTAAATATTAAACAACATAGCGAACAACAGAGCGTGTTGATCTTTCAGGGTTAAATTTTGTTCGAATTAAATGCATTTTTATCGCGGCACTTGTGATACGCATAGTTATTCTACGCACAGAGCAAGTAACAATGAAAAAAATGCATTTAAACGAATCCAAAAGACAGCTTTTATGACGCCTTTCTACAGTGTTATCAATTACTTATGCGGAGTAACCACACAACATAAGTTCTGCCTTGTATAAAAACATCATAAATTGCTGCAAAAACAACCTCAAAAGATCAACACGCTCTAGGATCTGTTGACCCTAGTTTACCGAATAAAGTAGCCACATTGACATCATATTATTGAGCATGTGAATGGCTATACAATAATAAAGATTATTCGTTTTATAACGGGTCCACGACAAAATTAGGGCTAGCACAAATAAGTCGATTAATACCAAGCCTTGATATTGACTATGTAAAAACGTAAATAATAACGCGGTGATCAGTAAAGCACCTGAGCGCCCTAATCGGGTTGAGGCTAAACGGCTAAAAATATAACCTCGAAATACAATTTCTTCAAAAATCGGTGCGACAATACAAATAGCCAACACGCTTAGCCATACGTAGTCCGTGGTATTGAGAATATCGACCATAAACTGTGGCATCTGTGTATTGATAGCAGTATGAATGGCAACACTGGCAAATATATAAATCCCTGTGATTAGAAAATAAGGGCGAAACTCCACCATAGAAAAGCGATGTTCTAAAGCAAAAAAAGTGCGTTTGTTAGGTTCTCGAAAGGTGATGACATAAAGCATAGGTAAGGTAACCAACGCCATCAATATGCCAAACACTGCGGTTGTATCACCATCAAAAAACCAACGGATAGGATCGTCAATCGCGCTACTGGTATCGGCATAAACCGCGAATACAAAGCTCAGTAGCATGGTGGGTAAATACAGCGCGACAATCCAAAAAAGCGCATTGCCTAATGGGTAATATTTGTTTTGCCGCATTTTATAGGCCGAACTGTCGGATTGCTTTTTTGGATCTAAATTATCACCATTTTCGTGCAATGTGTTGTCCTCAACTAACCTCTTATCTTTAAAGCTAGCAAAATTTTCACAATTGGCTGTGCAATTTTAGTTTTAATCAATGATGAGATAACTTTATTGCCATCGCTTAAAAGCGTTCGCCAACCCACCATTGATAAGCCACATATCACATACAGTTCAGTAACTTAGAAAAAACAGCAAACATCAATCTTGACATATTATGTCGCTTTTATAAAAAAACGATGCTATGATGATTAACAATGTATTAACCACGCATGGAGAAAGGCTATGGATATAAGCAACGATGTGATTGCTTGGGGTTGTGTTGGTCTCATGCTGATGATTGCTGAGTTAGCTATTCCTGGCGGTATTGTGGTCTTCCTTGGTACGTCCGCGCTGGCCGTGGCCCTATCGCTGCAATTTGGCCTCATCGACAATTGGATACACGCCTTCACTATGTGGTTTATATTGTCGATCATTTTACTGCTACTTTTTCGTAATCTTGGTCAGTCAATGGTCGGTGGTGATAGCCGAGTCGATAATACTGATGAAGAGCTCGACGTTTACGGCAAACAGGTCAAGGTTATCGCAACCATTGGTCCTGGTAATAAAAAAGGTCGCATCGTCTTTCAAGGGAGCGAATGGACCGCGCTCGGTGACGGTAGCGTAATCGAAAAAGGCGAAACAGCGACAATTGTGTGCCGCGATAATATTTCGTATGTGGTTGAAAAACAGCCTCCACAGTCACCCTAAAAAGTTCACTTTAAAAATAAACCGGTAAGTTGCGGTGCACTCATATAGTGGCTCATTTACCCCAAAAGTAATAAGGAGAGTTGCGTGTTTATATTAACTCTGGCCTTCTTGGTCATATTATTCATTCTGTATAAATTGGTGCTCATTGTCGAAATGCGCGAAGTATGTGTGGTTGAGCGATTAGGAAAGTTTCGCGCTGTGATGCAGCCTGGATTTCATTTTTTGATCCCGTTTTTTGACAAGGTAGCGTATCGCCATGAAACTCGTGAGCAAGTATTGGATATTCCCGCGCAAAGTTGTATTTCCAAGGACAACATTCAAATTGATGTCGATGGCCTGGTTTACATCAAAGTCATGGATGGCGCGAAAGCCAGTTATGGCATCGAAGATTACCGTCGCGCCAGCGTTAACTTAGCGCAAACGACCATGCGCAGTGAAATCGGTAAGCTCAATCTGAGCCAAACCTTCAGTGAACGCGATACATTGAACGAAATCATTGTTCGCGAAATCGACAAAGCATCAGATCCTTGGGGGATTAAAGTCTTACGTTACGAAGTACGTAATATCACCCCATCGCCAAATGTCATTCATACCCTTGAAAAGCAAATGGAAGCGGAGCGACAAAAACGTGCCGAAATTACCTTAGCCAACGCTGAGCGAGACTCCGTTATTAACTTATCGGAAGGCGAACGCCAAGAAGCGATTAACCTGTCAGAAGGTGACAAGCAAAAACAAATTAATGAAGCGGAAGGCCGCGCTCGTGAGATAGAGATCATTGCTGATGCAACAGCAACCGGTATGAGTTTAATCGCCTCGGCGGCTAATCAGCCGTGTGGTCATGATGCCATTAAGATGCGCTTAATGCAGGAGTTTATCACCCAAACAGGTCGCGTATTAGAACATGCTGACGTATCGATACTGCCAACGGACATCGCTAAGTTAGAAGGCTTTTTTGAAGGCATGGACAAGGTCACAGCAACGGCTAAAGGAGCGAAATAATGGAACATTTTGAAGGTCTACCGATAACCGACATTGCGGTACTGGCAATATGGGCACTGTTGTTTTTTATCTTTATTGTTAAGTTATTCCAGTCCATTCGACTGGTACCGACCAAATCCGCCTACGTGGTAGAACGTTTGGGTAAATACCACAAAACCTTGGAAGCAGGTTTCCATGCGTTATTTCCGTTTATCGACAAAGTCGCTTACATCCAAGATTTGAAAGAAGAAACCATCGATGTGCCACCGCAAGAGTGTTTCTCGATGGACGAAGTAAATATTGAAGTAGACGGCGTTATCTATATCTCAGTAACCGATCCGGTAAAAGCGAGCTACGGCATTACCGATTACCGATTTGCAGCCATGCAATTAGCACAAACTACGACGCGCTCGGTAATCGGGACTTTGGATCTGGACCGCACGTTTGAAGAGCGCGATCTCATCAGCGCAAAAGTCGTTGAAGTACTGGACGCGGCGGGTGAATCATGGGGGATCCGCGTTCATCGTTATGAGATTAAAAACTTAACACCACCACAAACGGTACGAGACGCGATGGAAATGCAGGTCAACGCAGAGCGTGAACGACGCGCGATTATGGCAAAAAGTGAAGGTGAAAAGCAAAGTCGTATTAATCGCTCTGAAGGTAGCAAGCGAGAAATGATTAATATTTCTGAAGGTGAAAAGCAACGTCGTATTAATTCCGCCGAAGGTAAAGCGGCGGAAATTTTAGCGCTCGCCAAGGCAACTGCCGAGTCGATTAGCAAAGTCGCGCATGTGATTAATCAAGATGGCGGTCAGCAAGCACTTGAGATGCAGCTTAGCGAACAATACCTGAAACAAATGCAAGGGCTAGGCAAACAAAACCGCAAAGTTGTACTGCCTGCTAACTTACTCAATTATGAGCAGTGGATGATGACTATGGGATTAAATAAGTCACATCAGGTCAGCAAGTAAACAAAGACTATCTAGCTAAATAGCTAGCTAGGTGAGCGCATATTTATATACCTGTATAGATGTATAAATATATAAACTATACCTAAAGTTTTGTTCACCTGAAGGGCAACTAAGTCAGCTACAAAAAAGCCGAGGTACACAATGAAGTGTACCTCGGCTTTTCATTTGCTGCGTATTGCTAAAATATAGCGATTAATCTATCGCCAAATTTTTCTTTAAAAACGCTTCGCTATCGGCCGTTAATATACTGCGTGAGATGTAACTATTACTGCCATTTTTTTCAAAAACGATGTAACCCTTTTCGGTCATGATGGTTTTATCAATCTCTGCCCAAGGGAGCGACTTTTTCACGTAGTCAGAGTAAATTTCAATACCTTGATCATCAAAGCTGATGTTTACATCGGATCCTGAAGCTTTAGAAAACATTTGTCTGGTTACCCAAAAACCTCTGGCAAACCGCACACTCAGTATTTCAACAACAGCTAAGATATAAAAGAAATAACCTAAATGACCGCTAAGCTTTTCGATGTTTGCCGCAGCAATTAAAAAGCCCAAGGCAAATAAAATAATCGCTTTGGTGTAACGGCGCCAGCTTTGGTCGCGTAACATCGCAGATTGCTCAAAACACTCGTTAAAATGCTCTCTATCTAAGGTAAATGTATGTTCAAATTTCATCACAGTATTGATTAACCATTGGGTACTAATTTTTTAATGCCTTGGCCATCAACACCAATGTATATGAAACCATCTCGACCTTGATAAACATTACGCACACGGCCAACACCTTCGAGCAGTTTTTCAGTCGCAACGACCTTATCACCATCTAAGGTAACCAAAACCAGATGACCAAACTTCATTGAACCCAGTAGCATTTTATTTTGCCACTCAGGGTACTTATCAGACGTTACGAAAATCAAACCCGATGGCGCGATAGATGGGTCCCAGTAATGTTTCGGTTGCTCCATCCCTTCTTTGGCGGTTAAATCGGTAAACGACGTGCCATTATAGTTAATGCCGTAACTGATCACTGGCCAACCATAGTTCTTACCCGCCTCGACTAAGTTGATTTCATCACCACCTTTAGGGCCATGCTCATGTGACCATATCGCACCGGTTTTAGGATGAGTCGTTAAGCCTTGTGGGTTACGATGACCATAGCTATAGATTGCGGCTTTGGCATTGTTCATACCGAAAAACGGGTTGTCTGCTGGAATTTGACCGTCATCATGAAGGCGATAAATTTTACCACCATCGCGAGTTAGATCTTGTGGATTCACATCACGCGCACCACGATCACCAATGGAAAAATATACATAGCCTTGCTTGTCAAAAGTAATACGAGAGCCGTAATGATGACCGCGCTCACTGTTCTCACTCCCCTTATAAAGCCATTGCAAATCGGTTAGTTGAAAATCTGTTAACTTAGCACGAATTAATGCGGTGTTACTGCCTTTGCCCTCACCTTTATCACTGGAAAATGTAAAGTAAATCCAACCATTCTTGTCATAATCCGGATGCAGAGCAACATCAAGTAAACCACCTTGATTATTGGCAATGATGTTAGGCAAGCCAGTGATGTCTTTATCGACCATGATACCATCACGGATAATACGCAGTTTACCTGTGCGTTCCGATACCAATAAGTCATTATTGGCAAGCTGCACCATTCCCCAAGGAATAATCACATCGCTTTGCGTTGGCATCAGCTTTACTTGTGCTGATGCTGTATCCGTACTTTCATTCGCAGCGCCGCAGGCGGCAATAAAAGAGGCGGCAATAATAGCGGCTAAAGATTTACATCGCTTATTAATTTTCATCGTTTTTCTCATTGGTTTTATTTATATAGCGTTGATAAATATAGTTTATCAAGCAAAGAATAACAGAGCCTAGCGCTACCGTGAACACATGGATTAGCACGGTTTGCCAGCGCATGTTCTGTTGCCACAAAAACACCGGCCCGTTTGCTGTAACAAAAAACAAATTAAGCAAGCTAAGGTGCAGCATTAAAATGATCGCAAACAGAGCTAATTGTTTAGAACTAGGCACGATATTCCTTAGCAAATTTACTGTCGAAGTAAGCAAATAGATCAGCAACCTGAAATTGTGGATAGATATCAGCTAAGTAAACACTATCAACTTGTTTGCCTTGCTGTTCCTGTTGCTCTGCAAATTCAGGGGTTAGGTGCGCTAATGTTAACAGCGCTTTTTGATAAAAGTCGCGACGTGTCGGATGATGAGGACAGACACCATTGACGATATTCGCCACCGTATCATAGCGTGCAAGTAATTGCTGCAATATGGCAATCACATCATCTTGATGAATAAAATTAATCACCGAATCTGGATTGGGTACCGCTTTGTGCGTGAAATATCGACCGGGTTGGCGATCGTAACCAAACAAACCACCAAGCCTTAATATCGTTTTGTAAGTAACAGACGAATTTAAAACTACCTGCTCCGCTGCATGTAAAAGGGCGACCTTAGTGTCTTTGGTATCCAGTGCACTATGCTCTGTGACCACGCCAGCTAAACCGTTATACACAGCCGTCGAACTCAACAAAATAAGCTGTTTTACACGACCATTAGAGCTAGTAGCAAAATCAACGAGGGCTTGGATTTTATCAGCGTAATCGCTCTTACCTTGACGGATTCCCGGCGGAATGCAAATAATCCAATGTGGATACTGGTGAAGCGCTAGTGGTAACTGCTGCGGGGTGTTTAGTATACAAGCGCGAATTCCTTGCTGGTTAAGCTGCGCCACTTTCGTAGCTGATGTTGTGGTAGCCAGCACTTCCATACCTTTTGCGATCAGATGTTTTGCTAACGGATAACCAATCCAACCTGCTCCAATCACAGCGACATGCGTTGCCTTGTTATTTATCATTCACTTAAACCTATACAGCTTGCTTCGCCGACTTGTTAACTATCTTTAGGCAAAATAACATATTTTCCCGTAAAACTTGCTACGGTTAAATCGCCATCTTTTACTTTGACATCAATGCTCAAGCGCGCCCGGCGACCAAGGTCGAGTGCAGCTACATCACCTTGCACTGCAACAGTTTGCGCTAACGGTTGCCCCTGTAATGGCTTATGATAACGCATATTAGCATCCGCAAGAACAATATCACCTTGCAACCCAGCTGCAGTTAATAACAAATAAGCGCGCCCCCAACCGGTAAGTGTGGCCAAGGTGTAGATGCTGCCAGCAAACATGGTGTTATGTAAATTGACGTTGGCCTCGCGACTTGCACACACGGTTAATTGATCTGCAACCAAACTTACCGGCTGAATATTCATAAATGCCGATACGGGAATCGTCTGGTGCCAGATCTGCTCAAGCGCATCGAGCTGGTCGCTAAAATCATTGTGAAATTTCTTCAATGATTTACTCATTTTGTAATGCTGAATCTCGTTATAGAGACAGTGACTTTTATCATGCAACTGATAGCCACAAGCCCGATAAAAAGGCACCGCTACTTCACGAGCATTTAAGTCAATGCGCCTTACACCTTGCCGATGAGCTTCTTGCTCTAGTGCATCAAGTAATTGCTTACCAATGCCTTGCCCCTGATATTTATCATCAACCGCCATAAAGCGAATTTGGGCAACATCGCTAGCGGTTTTGTGCAAGCGGCCAACCGCAGCGACATTACCATCGCTGGTAGTCAACATACGATGTACCGCTTGTTGTTCTATATCGTCGACTTCGCTTCCCGGCTTCTGACCCCAAGGTTGGCGCAGCACTTTATAGCGCAATTGATGATACACTTTGAAATCCGCTTCACTCTGCGGGGTAACTAATGTAAACGCCACTGCCTATACCTTTAACGAAAAGGTTACCGGACCGTCATTTGTTAGCGATACCTGCATATCAGCACCAAATTCACCGGTAGGCACTTTAAAGCCTTTGTCTCGTAACAGCTGACAAAACGCTAAGTACAACTCGTTACCTAAGGTTGGCTCTGCCGAATTAGAAAAACTTGGGCGTTTACCGCTGTTGGTATCGGCCGCTAACGTGAACTGCGATACCACTAAAATATCACCGCCTATCTGACCAACATCTAGGTTCATTTTGCCATTTTCATCGGTAAACATTCGATAGCCAGCGACTTTGTCGGCAAGACGTTGGCACTTCTTTATATCGTCGCCTTTTTCAACGCCCAATAAGACTAAAATTCCTTGGTTAATTTGACCATTCACGGTACCAGCAATGCTCACGCTGGCGTGACTTACTCTTTGTATTAATGCAATCATGATAAATTAAATATTTGCGAACGTTAGATGAAACTATTGAGTTATATAATTATTTTTTATTTTCAAGAAACAAAGCCATTGCATCAGATGCTTGGATAATGGCGTCAATCGTTCCTTCTTCAAAGCCACTATGACCAGCTTTGGGGATAACTTCAAGACGCGCATTAGACCATGCGTCACTAAGCTTATAAGCTTGCTTTAATTGACACACCATATCATAACGGCCATGGATGATATACGCTGGTAAATGAGATATTTTTGCCATGTTAGCTAATAACTGATTAGGCTCTAAAAAGCAGTGATTCACAAAGTAATGGTTTTCAATACTGGCCATGGCAATTGCACCATGATTATCATCCACATTTTCGTTGGTAGTATTATCTAAATGCAAAGCAGAAATGCGGTTTTCCCAAAGGGTCCACGCTTTAGCCGCAGCAACTCGCGTTAATTCATTGCTTGATGTAAGCAAGGCATGATACTGGCTGACAATGTTTGCCGCTTGGTAGCCGCTGATTGGCTGACAAAAATCTCGATAATATTCCGGAAAAAAACCGGCCGCGCCATCGTGACCGTAAAGCCAATCGACTTCATCGTCTGTACCAAGAAAAATACCACGTAAGATAAAACCCGTTACCCGCTGCGGATATTGTTGGCCATACGCCAACGCAAGTGTTGTTCCCCAAGACCCACCGGCAACAAGCCATCGTTCAATAGCGAGTAACTCACGGATCTCTTCCATATCTTCTATCAAGTGCGCGGTGGTATTGTCATCTGTAGCAGCATGAGGTGTTGATTTGCCACAGCCGCGTTGATCAAAGACAATAATGCGGTATTTAAGTGGATTAAAATAGCGACGATGATCCTCACTTGAGGCACCACCCGGTCCACCATGCAAGTACACTACGGGAATACCACCTTCTGCACCACTTTGTTCCACGTAAATCCGATGACCATCACGTTCGATGAAATCCTTTCGGTTTATATTAATTTTTGGATACAGTGATCGCACTGGCATTCCTTGGATTATTCACAACAGGCGGTTGTTACTAAGTCTAGCCTATTTGCCGTATGGTGTTGATAGCCTTATCTTGGCTCGTTTTCTTTGGCAACAGGGTCGCTAACATCAAACTCATCTAAGCACACAGTAAATTCAGCGCCAACAAACACCACCAACCAAGACACATACACCCAAACAAATAAGATAGGAATGGCTGCCAACGCACCGTAAATGGCTTCATAAGACGGTAAATGGGTAATGTAGGCTGAAAATATTTTCTTCGCCAGCTCAAACAATGCGGCACCTGCGAGACTGCCAACAAAGGCGTGCTTTAACTTTATATCTGTATTGGGAACAAACAAATAAAGCACTACAAAGCCCATCCATGATGCGAAAAACGGCAAAGCTTTAAGTAAAAAGTTGTTAACCTCTTGGCCACCAAAAGAAACCAAGGACACCATATAACTGGTCGCGGCAATAGAAATACCCACCAACACAGGTCCTAAGGTTAAAATCATCCAATAAATCGCAAATGATGTAATGGTTTTACGTGGCTTATAGACCCGCCAAATTCGATTCAACGCTTTATCTATAGACGAAATAAGTAACATTGATAATAACATTAACGCCAAGATGGCTGTTGCCGACATTTGCGATGCATTATTCACAAAACCATTTAAGTTCTCTTGAATAGACTCTGAAGCCGCTGGCACAAAGTTTGTGAAAATGAAGTTCTCAATATCCTGCTTAAATTCAGCGAATACCGGAAAGGCGGTAATAATAGAAAAAACCACCATAACCAAAGGTACTAATGACATTAAGGTAACATACGACAAGTAGCCAGCGGACACTTGAATTTGGTCTTGCCGACAACGGGACGCAAAGTGCTGAACAAAGTCGACACCAACACGTAAAGGCTTATAATGGTTCACAATTTGTGACAATTTCATCGAACAGTATTTATATACATTAACTTTGCATCAACTATACTAGATTTAATTGAAATGTATAACTAACTCTGATTTACAAATCAGGATTTATTGGGGGATTTATATGGCTGGACAAGGTTCAGGTGGCAATGTATTAGCAGCTATTTGTAGCTTTTTCATACCAGGCTTAGGTCAATTAGTACAAGGGCGTATTATCGCCGCATTGCTATTTTTTGTTATTACGGGCGTGCTTTATTTCACTTGGATTTTCGCCATTATCGGCCTGATCTTTCATGCATGGTCGATTATTGATGCAGCCCGCTTTAAAGGCGCACCATAAACCGCAACTTAGCTTATTCAGAAACAATAAAAAAGGTTGAGCACTCTCAACCTTTTTTGTCGTTATCCTATGGTTTTATCACTACAACGCAAGCAGTAAACCAACCAATACCGCTGTTAACAATAACGAGCAATGGATAACACCGCGTACTGTTGTCATTGGGCCTTGTTTACCCACGATAGCATTGATTTCTAACAGTACGATTAAGCCGACACAAATCCACATCGCGTCAGAGCCCCAACCTTTACCGTAACCAGCAAAATGCGGGCCTGCCAACATGAAAAATGCCATTGGTGCAGAAAATAACACGTTGGTTCTTGATGCCAACAATGCCTTTGCGCCAGCTTTAGCGGCATCACCATCAACCATACCTAAAGCCACTTTTTGGTTTGGCCAAATAATTAACCAAACATTCAAAAACATTAAGGTCCCCAATAACGCACCAACAACAATGTAGTTATTCATCACGTTAAGCTTAGTAACGCCAACTAATAACAATACACCGGTGATAAAGGTGAACATCGCCGCCCAACGGAACCACCATAATGCTTCTGGCGCTAAATGCTTTTTCGCGTCAGCCAGTGCTTCAGCGCTGGCCTTTTTAAAGTAGCCACCTTGAACAAAGTTAAAGTAATACAATAAACCTATCCAAGCGATACCGAACAACACGTGCGCCCAGCGAAATAAAAAGTTAATAATATCCATTGTGCTCATCACACATCCCCCAAAAATGAATTTATATGCTTATCAGCTAGTTATTGAAACAACCAGCAACGCAACAACCTTACACTTGGCGCGATAATTAATCAATTTTTTGCAACAATAGTAAAATCGCTCTTGTATTAATACCGAGTCACCCCCATAGAGCTATGCAGATAGTAAAAAGATTCGTTGCGAGTGACTATCAAACAACGAAAGGTTATAAAGCTGCGCTGGTAAATCGTGCCATTCACGTTAAAATACCAAGCAGAATCAAGCCTATAAACGCTGAACATTTTAATAAAATTTCTTTGGAGACAACTATGGCAATTTCATTACCTGCATTACCTTATGCAATGGACGCACTTGCGCCGCATATTTCTCAAGAAACTCTAGAGTTTCACTACGGCAAGCATCACAACACTTACGTTGTAAAATTAAACGGTTTAATTGAAGGCACTGATTTTGCTGACGCATCTTTAGAAGAAATCGTTAAAAACTCTGAAGGCGGTGTATTCAACAACGCTGCACAAATCTGGAACCACACCTTCTACTGGAACTCACTAACACCAAACGGTACTGGTGCTCCTGTTGGTGAATTAGCTGACGCTATCAACGCTCAGTACGGTTCTTTTGACGAGTTCAAAGCTAAGTTCAACGACATGGCTGTAAACAACTTCGGTTCAAGCTGGACTTGGTTAGTGAAAAAAGCTGACGGCACGTTAGACATCGTTAACACCTCTAACGCTGCTACGCCTCTAACTGAAGAAGGTGTTAAGCCACTAATCACTGTAGACCTGTGGGAACACGCATACTACATTGATTACCGTAACCTTCGTCCTAGCTACATGGAAGCGTTCTGGACACTAGCTAACTGGGAATTTGCAAACGCAAACTTCACTGCTTAATTGCTAAGCGCCAACTAAAGGCATTAATTGAAAAAGCGACCATATATGGTCGCTTTTTTATTATTTATTCGATGAAACAAAACACAAAAAGCCCACCGCGACGCCAGCTACAACGTCATGTTCAAATGGCTAACAACAAAAATGCCAGCTTAATGCTGGCATTTTAATCTGGTTAAATAATCGGTCGATTATTTTTTATTGCGAGATTCACGCTTACGATCCGACTCTTTTAAGAACTTCTTACGAATACGGATGTTCTCTGGCGTTACTTCTACTAACTCGTCGTCATCGATAAACTCAAGCGCTTGCTCAAGGGTCATCTTAATTGGCGGCGTAAGTACCTGTGCATCATCAGTACCGGCAGCACGTACGTTAGTTAATTGCTTACCTTTTAACACGTTAACGGTTAGGTCGTTATCACGGCTGTGAATACCTACAACCATACCTTCGTATACTTCAACACCGTGACCAATCATTAGACGACCGCGATCTTGTAAGTTAAATAACGCGTTGGTTAATGCTTTACCTTGTGCGTTAGAAATCAATACACCGTTTAGGCGTTGACCGATTTCACCACCTTTGTGCGGACCGTACTGTAAGAACGTGTGGTAAATCAAACCAGAACCAGACGTTAGCGTCATAAATTCAGTTTGGAAACCAATTAAACCACGGCTTGGCATAATAAAGTCCATGCGAATACGACCTTTGCCGTCAGGTGCCATATCGGTTAATTCGGCTTTACGGAGACCCATTTTCTCCATGATCGAACCTTGATGCTCTTCTTCAACATCAATCGTCACTGTTTCATACGGTTCTTCGATTTGACCATCAACTTCGCGCATGATTACTTCTGGACGTGAAACCGCTAACTCGTAACCTTCACGACGCATGTTCTCGATAAGGATACCTAAGTGTAATTCACCACGACCTGATACACGGAATTTATCTGGATCATCGGTTTCTTCAACACGCAATGCTACGTTGTGAACCAATTCTTTTTCCAAACGCTCTAGGATGTTACGTGAAGTAACGTATTTACCTTCTTGACCCGCAAACGGAGAGGTATTTACTTGGAACGTCATGGTAACCGTTGGCTCATCTACTGATAATGGTGGTAGTGGCTCAACTTCGCTTGGACAACAGATGGTGTCAGAGATTTTTAAATCGCCTAAACCAGTAATCGCGATAATATCACCCGCTTGTGCTGATGCAACTTCGTAACGATCAAGACCTAAGTAACCGTATACTAAGCCAACCTTGCCGTTGTGTATTTTACCGTTAGCTGTTTGCACAGTAACTTGCTGACCTGGCTTAACTGTACCACGGGTAACACGGCCTAAACCGATAACACCAACGTACGAGTTGTAATCAAGCTGAGAGATTTGCATCTGGAAAGGACCATCTACGTCAGCATCTGGACACGGTACTTCGTCGATGATGGTTTGGAATAATGCCGTCATGTCAGTGCCAGTTTCGCCTTCTTCAAGAGAAGCCCAACCGTTGATAGCTGACGCGTAAACCACTTTAAAGTCTAACTGTTCATCAGTTGCACCAAGGTTATCGAATAAGTCGAATACTTGATCCATAACCCAATCAGGACGTGCACCTGGCTTGTCGATTTTGTTGATAACAACAATCGGCTTTAAGCCTTGTGCAAATGCTTTTTGCGTAACGAAACGCGTTTGCGGCATTGGACCTTCTTGCGCGTCAACAATCAACAACACAGAGTCTACCATCGACATAACACGCTCTACTTCACCACCAAAGTCGGCGTGACCAGGGGTGTCAACGATGTTTACACGGTAGTCGTTCCAGTTAATCGCAGTATTTTTTGCCAAAATGGTAATACCACGCTCTTTTTCGATATCGTTTGAATCCATCACACGCTCATCAACATCAGCGCGTGAGTCAAGCGTTCCTGACTGCTGCAATAATTTATCTACAAGAGTTGTTTTACCGTGGTCAACATGCGCAATGATAGCGATGTTACGTAATTTATCTAACACGTTTCTAGCCCTTCTCAGCCTTGCACCAAGGCTGTTAAATTGAGTATAAAAATTTGATCGCGCGTATTATAAACTAATTCCGACAAATAAACCGCAATATTTCTCAGATAACTCACCGCCTTTATTTTTTGCTGTATGGCTTGTAGACAACTACAAGGCCAACTAATTTGAATGCTTTTTGAACTATTCACTTAAGTCATGCGTATTTTTCAACGTCAAATAGAACAGCGGGCACATGTCATGCGGTAATGAGTGCTCGTACTACTTACCACAACAAATATGGGAAAACATAATGAACGTAACCAGAATCAGTCTAGCCAAAATTTTTGTAGCTGTAATTTTGTTGTATTCAGCATCGGTTTTTGCAGGAGGCGGCTACGGAAAAAAAGACATTGTTGACACAGCAGCTTCTAATGATACTTTCTCAACTCTCGTTGCTGCCGTTCAAGCTGCGGACTTGGTAGATACATTAAAGGGAGATGGTCCTTTTACTGTATTTGCAGCAACCAATGAGGCTTTTGCTAAGTTGCCTGCAGGCACATTGGAAGATCTTTTAAAGCCAGAAAACAAAGACAAACTTGCTGCAATTCTGACTTATCACGTCGTCGCTGGTGAAGTTATGGCGGCCGACGTTGTTTCGCTCAGCTCAGCAACTTCTGTGCAAGGTGGCGATATTGCCGTTACGGTATCCGACACTGGCGTGCAGATAAATGAAGCCAATGTGATCAAGACCGACATTAAGACAAGCAATGGCGTGATTCACGTTATTGACTCTGTCATTTTGCCACCAGCTGAATAAAGCCCCATCTGATCCACTTACTTTCTTTCCTAATGTGAGTCATATGGCTCACATTTTTATATTCTTTATGCCTGGGCATGCTAGAGCCATTTTATCGAGCCATAAGCATCGTTATCAAAATGACTACTGTCACAACAAGCAACGACAAATTGTAACTAAAAGTAATCAAAATGACGTAAATGTGTGACAAGTGTGTAGTCGGTTGTTATTCTCCGTACAGCAATGGATCAGCAAGGATCTTCTTTCGTAATAAGGTAATGAGCGCCCACAAACAAACCATGCACCACAACAGTGCAAATGCGCACCACGAAGATCCAAAAAGCAGATTTCCGCCAGGCCGAATTACATAAATCCCTTTATAATTAAGAGATTATAAAGTTGGCACGGTTATCGCTTACAACTTGGCATCAGTCGAATATCGACAAATAATTTTAATAATCAACCTGCAATATATACGGAGACTTTCATGTCACAAGCAGTTTTAGATCTAATTAAAGAAAATGACGTTAAATTCGTTGACCTGCGTTTTACTGACTCAAAAGGTAAAGAGCAGCACGTATCGTTACCTCACCACCAAATCGACGAAGATTTCTTCGAAGATGGTAAAATGTTCGATGGTTCATCTATCGCAGGTTGGAAAGGTATCAACGAATCAGACATGGTTCTTATGCCTGACGCGTCAACTGCTGTTCTAGACCCGTTTACTGAAGAAACAACTCTTAACATTCGTTGTGACATTCTTGAGCCTGCAACAATGCAAGGTTACAGCCGTGACCCACGTTCAGTAGCTAAGCGTGCTGAAGAGTACATGCGTTCAACAGGTATTGCAGACACTGTACTAATTGGTCCAGAGCCAGAATTCTTCATCTTTGACGACGTGAAATTCAAAGCGGATATGTCTGGTGCTATGTACAGCATTGACGACAAAGAAGCACACTGGAACAGTGCAACACACTACGAAGAAGGTAACCACGGTCACCGTCCACGCGTAAAAGGCGGTTACTTCCCAGTTGCACCAGTAGACTCTTCACAAGATCTACGTTCAGCTATGTGTTTAGTAATGGAAGAAATGGGCTTAGTTGTTGAAGCTCATCACCACGAAGTAGCAACTGCTGGCCAAAACGAAATCGCTTGTCGTTTCAACACTATGGTTAACAAAGCTGACGAAGTACAAATCTACAAGTATGTTGTACACAACGTTGCACACGCATACGGCAAAACAGCTACTTTCATGCCTAAGCCATTAGTTGGTGATAACGGTACTGGTATGCACGTTCACCAATCTCTAGCGAAAGACGGTGTTAACTTATTCTCAGGTGACCAATACGGTGGTCTTTCTGAAACTGCGCTTTACTACATCGGCGGTATCATCAAGCACGCTAAAGCACTAAACGCTTTCACTAACGCTTCTACTAACTCATACAAGCGTCTAGTTCCAGGTTTCGAGGCGCCAGTAATGCTTGCTTACTCTGCACGTAACCGTTCAGCGTCAATCCGTATTCCGGTAGTACCTTCACCAAAAGCACGTCGTATCGAAGTTCGCTTCCCTGATCCAACAGCTAACCCATACTTAGCATTCTCAGCAATGCTTATGGCTGGCCTTGACGGTATCAAGAACAAGATCCACCCTGGCGATGCAATGGATAAAGACTTATACGATCTACCAGCTGAAGAAGCAGCTGCGATCCCACAAGTTGCTGCATCTCTAGAAGAAGCATTAACTGCTCTTGACAGCGATCGTGAGTTCTTAACAGCTGGTGGTGTTATGGATGACGACATGATCGACGCATACATCGCCCTTAAGCGTGACGAAGTTGAGCGCCTAAACATGACAACTCACCCAGTTGAGTTCGAAATGTACTACAGCGTATAATCGCTTGTAAGTGATCTAAAAACCCGCAGTGATGCGGGTTTTTTTTCGCCTCAAGTTAAACTCACCAAAAGCGAATCATCGAATGGTCCAATTAAATCGTTAGCTGGCATGAAAAACCCTTTGTTACAACAATGTTAAACAAATACTAGATCAAAGGCGATTTGTTCGGTAAATTAGCTGATAGCGCTGAAAATTTTCGCGTTATGTTATGCCATAATAATAAATATAAGCAAATGCTTAACAACGAAGGACTAACGTACATGGTTCGGTGTGCAGTACTCATCATTCTCGTTTTATCAATGCTAGCGCCGATGTTAGCAACAGCCACTAAAGTATACGTATGGCGTAATGAAAGTGGAGAGCTAGTATTCTCTGACTCACCAAAACCAGGCGCTGAAGAAATCGAAGTTAAAGATCAACAAACCATCATCTCATCGATTGATACATCAATTCTTGATATTACCCCTCGGCTGACAACAGAAGAGTACGAAGTTGAGATTGCCCAGCCAGAAGATCACGCAACCATTCGTGATAATTCAGGCTCTGTTTACATCTCCGGTCAGGTTGCGCCGGTATTTAAGCGAGGCTTAACCGTGCGCTTAGTATTCAATGGCGAAGTCTATGGTGAGCCACAGACTCGCTCGGTATTTATTTTGCGCGATATCGATAGAGGTGAGCACAAAATAAAATTAGAGCTGTTAGACAATCAAGGCAAGGTTATTGCATCATCCAAAGAAAAGACCATTTATTTGCATCGGACTAGAGTAAATTAATCATTTCATCTCCATTTAGGTGCAATTAAAGCGGCGATTTATTACACTGGATAAATCGATGCACCACATTGGTGCGCTTGGAGTTCCCCTTGTTTAGCAACAGTAGCCTGAAAGAAATTAGACAGCAATATGCCACCCAATTGATTGGGCAAATGGTCACGGCAGTCGTCGTCCTTAACGAGCATTTACAAGTTCAGTATTTAAATCCCGCGGCAGAAGCGTTATTAAGTAAAAGCCTCAACCGTCTTTATCAACAAGATTTTCTCTCAGTATTTACCCATAGCACCTTAACGGCTGAGCGATTGCATCAAGTACTGCGTAGTGGCCAGGATTTTACCGATTCAGACGTGCAATTAGAGTTCATCGAGGGGCATCATGTTAGCCTCGAAATCAACGGTTCGGTAGCATTGTTTCATAGCCAAGAGCACATCTTATTAGAGTGCCGTCGTATTGATAAGCAAAAGGAAATTTCATCTGAAGTTTTCCAAGCACAGCAATGGGAGGCGGCTCGAGATCTGATTCGCGGTTTAGCCCACGAAATAAAAAACCCGCTTGGTGGCTTACGGGGCGCTGCGCAATTGCTATCACGTGAAATAGACACGGAGCAACGTGAATTCACCGATATGATCATTGAGCAAGCCGATAGGTTAACCAACCTAGTTGATCGTCTGCTTGGTCCCAATCAACTGCCCGACTTAGCGCTACATAATATTCATGAAGTCGCAGAAAAGGTTTATCAGCTGGTGAGCTTAGATAACCCCAAGGAGATCGCTTTTGTGCGTGATTATGATCCGTCGATCCCCAATATCATGCTCGATACTGAGAAATTACAGCAAACCTTATTAAACATCGTTGGTAATGCCATTGCCGTGCTTGATAAACATGGCCAAATCACCATTAAAACGCGCATTGCCACCAATCAGACCATTAACGGCAAAAAAGTTAAGCTCGCCGTAAAATTATCCATTATTGACAATGGTCCTGGTATCCCTGCCGAATTACAAGATACCTTGTTCTACCCTATGGTCTCAGGTCGCGACAATGGCACCGGCCTAGGTCTTTCTATCGCCCAAACATTAGTGCACCAGCACCATGGCAAACTTGTTTGTCATAGCTACCCAGGTCGCACCGAATTTTCCATAATTTTACCTTTACCTAAGAGATCGTAACATGAATGCTGAACACGTCTGGATTGTCGATGACGATAGCTCAATTCGCTGGGTCCTTGAACGCGCATTCAAAAGCGCAAATATCAGCTGTGCTTCCTTTAGCAATGCTGACGACATACTCGCGGCGCTTGATGTCAGTCAGCCGCAAGTAATTATTTCTGATATTCGCATGCCGGGTATGGACGGCATGACCTTACTGTCGATCATTAATGACAAATTTCCTGAGCTACCCGTTATCATCATGACCGCTCACTCCGATTTAGATAGCGCAGTAAATGCTTATCAAGGTGGTGCATTTGAATACTTACCCAAGCCTTTCGATATTGATGAAGCGCTGAGTTTAACCAAACGAGCACTAACCCATGCGCAGGAACAGCGAGCGCGACAAAGCAGTCGTCAAAATAAGACCTCAAGTGTTGGCATCATTGGTGAAGCACCAGCGATGCAAGAAGTGTTTCGCGCCATCGGTCGCTTATCACGCTCAAGCATTAGCGTGTTAATAAATGGCGAGTCAGGCACCGGTAAAGAGTTAGTTGCCAATGCCTTGCATTCACACAGTCCACGTAAGAATGCGCCTTTTATCCCGTTAAATATGGCCGCAATCCCTAAAGATTTGATTGAATCTGAGCTGTTCGGTCATGAAAAAGGTGCCTTTACAGGAGCAAATTCTGTGCGCCAAGGTAGATTTGAACAAGCACATGGTGGGACGCTATTCTTAGATGAAATTGGTGACATGCCGATTGATGTACAAACCCGTTTACTACGGGTATTGGCCGACGGTCAGTTTTATCGGGTTGGTGGTCACAACCCCATTAAAGTCGATGTACGTATTATTGCAGCTACCCACCAAAACTTAGAAAACAGAGTCGCCAAAGGCGAGTTCCGAGAAGATTTGTTTCATCGTTTGAACGTGATTCGAATTCAATTGCCAAGCCTCAAAGAGCGCCGTGAAGATATCGGCCAATTAGCGAAACACTTTCTTGCTCATGCCGCTGAAGAGTTGGGGGTGGAGTGCAAGTCTATATCCAAAGAAGCTATTGAATTTTTAAAGCGATGTGATTGGCCTGGTAATGTCCGACAATTAGAAAACACCTGTCGCTATTTAACGGTCATGGCCAGTGGTCAGGAAATATTAGTCAGTGACATGCCTAGCGAAATTACCCACTCGACCAGTTCGAAACAAGGCGCTGAGCAATCTGGCGAATGGCAAGAGTTGTTATCGCAGTGGATAGATACAAAGCTCGCCAATGGCGACAACGATATTCTGTCTTATGCGATGCCTGAATTTGAACGTATTTGCTTAGACAGAGCGCTACATTTTACCCACGGCCATAAACAAGAAGCGGCGAAGAAACTTGGCTGGGGTCGCAATACACTAACACGTAAGTTAAAAGAGCTACACTAAGCCCTTAGTGTAAACGGTGAGTATCGCTTAATTTAACGTTGTATGCGGGATTTAATGTGAAATAAAAAAGGAAGCTAAGCTTCCTTTTTTCAGATGCGTTTAACTGACTGTTTCTTCTGAGCCACACTCGTGCTCGCTACAGGTGCGACAGCTATTACATAACCTGAGATTTATTACGTGTGCCGCCACTAATAAGCTAGCACCAACGATGATCATCAGCGGTTGCACGCTTTCATCGACACTGTGTTTATGCCAGTAAATAAAGCCACCAAGGAATAGCAAATAAAACGGATAAATTTTACGGTGATAACGCTTAAAGCCTGAAAATAAGGCAAAAGATCCTAGGATTAAGGTCGCAAATAAAAATACATGCTCAGCCTCATGCGACGCCCACGCCTCGAGACCAAATAATGACAGTAATGGCAAAAGTATGGGTAATAATATGCAATGTAATGCACATAAAGAGGTAGCGGTAATACCCAGTCTGTCTAACATGCTTAACCTTATTTAAAAAAAGCCCAAAGCTTAGCTTTAAGCGAGAAAAAACAACAGATAGTGATAATATCACACTTCCTTTAGTATAACAGGTATTTTTTGTTAAGCTCTGTTAACATCAAAGCTGAGTACATCAGACAAATGCGGCTTATTCAGCGCCAACATAATTAAGCGATCAACGCCCAGAGCAACCCCGGCACATTGTGGCAAGCCATGTTGTAATGCCGCAAGTAAGTTTTCATCGATTGGCTTGCTTGGTAAGCCCATTGAAACACGCACCTTATTGTCGTCAACGAAGCGCTTGCGCTGCTCTGAGGCATCTTGTAATTCATCAAAGCCGTTGGCAAGTTCAATGCCTTTAAAATAGACTTCGAAGCGGCGAGCGACACGCGGGTCATCGTTGTCGATTTTAGCCAGCGCTGCTTGTGATGCCGGAAAATGGTAGATAAAACACGGTCGTTGTTTACCAATACTTGTTTCCACATATTCTGCAAACATAAACTGTAATAATGTATCGATATTGTTTTCTTGTTGTAACCAATCGTCGCCACAACCTAATGACAATAACTTTGCTTTTAATTGCTCTATTTGGGCTGTAAGCGGATCAATTCCGACATAACGTTTAAATGCTTGCTGATAGCTCATCATCTGCGCCGGTTCACAAGCCAACACGGCTTGTAAAAGCTGGTCCATTTCCGCCATTAGCTGCTTATCGTCATACCCAACTCGATACCATTCAAGCATGGTAAATTCAGGGTTATGGTGACGCCCTGCCAGCTCATGACGAAAGGCTTTGCCCATTTGATAAATACAACCGCTACCAGCGGCTAATAAGCGCTTCATGGCAAACTCAGGCGACGTTTGTAAAAACAACTCAAGGTTTTGATTGTTTGCTGTTTGATCTGCTTCTAATGTGGTTGCAAACGATTGTAAATGAATATCGGTGACGGTTGCTGACGATAATAACGGCGTGTCAACTTCCATCACATTTCGCTCAGCGAAAAAGCGACGAATAGTGGCTAAGATATTTGCCCTTTCGCGTAAACTCTCGATGCTTGCGTTCGGTTGCCAATTTTGCATACTGCGCCCTAATTAGAAATAAATCCTATTAAACTAAATTTGTGTCGTATAAATGTTTGTAAATAAAAAAGGTTAACCGTAAGGCTAACCTTTAAAATACCAACAAAAGTAAGTGATAACTTACTTTTTATTACTTACCAGCACGAGACACGTACTCACCACTACGAGTATCTACTTTAACGATTTCGCCAATTTGTACGAATAAAGGCACACGAACTACCGCACCTGTAGATAGTGTTGCTGGCTTACCACCAGTACCTGCCGTGTCACCTTTTAGGCCAGGATCGGTTTCAACGATTTCTAGCTCAACAAAGTTTGGTGGTGTAACCGTAATCGGTGAGCCATTCCATAGAGTAATGGTACACATGTCACCGTCTTTTAACCATTTAACAGAATCACCTACCGCTTTTTCATCAGCAGCGATTTGTTCAAAGGTGTCATTGTTCATGAAGTGCCAGAACTCACCGTCGTTATAAAGGTAAGCTAAATCAGTTTCCATTACGTCTGCACCTTCAACGCTTTCACCTGATTTGAAAGTTTTTTCTAGCACTTTGCCAGAAATTAGCTTACGAATCTTCACTCGGTTAAACGCTTGGCCTTTACCTGGCTTAACGATTTCATTCTCTAAAATATTACACGGCTCGCCGTCGATCATTAGTTTCAAGCCGGCTTTAAATTCGTTCGTACTATAATTTCCCATAGTGTTCTCTTATATCTTTGTGTTCTTTAATCGATTAAAATCTGCCACCAAGAAACATGTATTGGCATTTGAGATTGTTAATGTCGCAAATAATAACCCGAATCGGAGAAGATTTGCATAGCTTTTGGGAAAAAGAGTTAGCAAATGTGATCACAGACCCAAAAGAGCTGTTGGCTATGCTAAATATAGACGACAAGCACTATTGTGCCCATTTTAAGGCGCGCAAGTTATTTCCGGTTAGGGTACCAAAGCCTTTCATTGGCAAAATGAGCTCAGGTGATGTTAACGATCCACTATTGCGTCAAGTGATGCCATTAAGCGACGAATTTATCGACCAAGACGGTTTTATCACTGATCCTGTCGGTGAGCACGACACCGCTGCAGAAGGGTTACTGCATAAATACAAAAGCCGCGTGCTGATGATTGTAAAACCAGGCTGCGCCGTAAACTGTCGCTATTGCTTTCGACGACACTTCCCATACCAAGACAACAGTCCCAACAAACAACGCTGGCAAAACGCATTAGATTACATTGCCACCCACCCAGAAATTAACGAGGTTATATTCTCAGGTGGAGATCCGCTTATGGCGAAAGATAATCACTTACAATGGCTGATTGAGCAAGTTAGCGCTATAAAGCACGTAAAACGATTACGCATTCACACTCGTTTGCCAGTGGTTATTCCAAGTCGCATCAATGAGGCTTTAATTGATATGCTGAGCAACAGTCGTTTGCAAACTATTATGGTGTTGCATATAAACCACCCTAATGAAATATGCGATAACCTCACCAAGGGTGTGCAACGCATGAAGCAAGCCAATATCACCGTACTTAATCAGAGCGTATTATTGGCAGCAGTCAATGATGATGCCAATATCTTATGTGAACTCTCTGAAAAATTATTTGCAGCAGGTATAATGCCTTATTATTTGCACTTACTTGACCCCGTGAAAGGCGCAAGCCACTTTCATGTGAGCCATGAGCGGGCAAAACATATTGGCCAACAAATGTTAGCCACATTGCCGGGCTTTTTGATGCCTAAAATGGTACAAGAACTCGCTCAAGAAGCCAGTAAAACCCCTTTTAACCTTTAACCACCAACCGTAGCAAGGTAATACACATATGACTGCAAGTGTCGAACAACACTTAATTGATAATATCTCACAGCTATTAAAGCGTTCTTTGGTTGCCGATAGCGCTTTACAAGAGTTGCGCAGTAACAACAAAGCCAAGTTCAGCGCCTTATTTCCTGAGCAAACGGCTTTCAAAGTAAAAGCAGACACCTTTCAGCCTTACATTCAAGAATTAGCGGACGAGCTATTGGTATGGCAACAAAATAAAGACAATCAGCTGCTCGCGTCTATGGTGAAGAAAATTGAATTGTTATATGATTTACTCGCCAAGCTTGAAGGCCATTACCAGCACTAACATGGTCGCCAAGAACGTTGGCTGAGTACCAAGTTTGCTCAAACTTAGCTTCAAAAAAACAGGCCTGATCTGTAAAGATATAGGCCTGTTTTATATAAATGTTACTGTTGGTAAATCCAGCTCCTGAGAATTACCCTGATTACTTCACATCAAAGGTTTCTTCAAACCAATCACTGATCATCGCTTTTTCATAAGTAAAGGACTCGCGATTTAAGCGCTGATGAGTGCTGTTGAAAAAGCCCATATCTTTGATGTTTTCTTTGCCTTGCGCCAGCACCTTGCCGTCTTTATCTAGCAGGCTATAGTTAAAACGCATTTTTGGGAAATATAAATCTTCGATGACACGGATACTATCGTTATTAGGGCCAACCATATAGCGAATTTCACCCGCTAAATCGAGGTTTACCACGTCCATTTTTAAGGTTTGTTCAGCCGGTAGCTTGGCTGCTAACTCACTGATGTGTTGCTCCAACTCTTTAAAGACTCGCTCTTCAAAACGCTTACGAGATTCATCACCAGAACGTATATCAGTGTAGCTCTGTGGATCAACCCAGTTTACTTCTGCTTGACCTGCGTAACTTGTCGCGGCAACCGCTACACTACCAGCCAATGCAAACGCTATGTTTTTCACTAATCTCATATTTTTTACCTTTTGTTGACTGCAACGGATAATACATAGACAACAACCACTATCATAAAGTTTTCTAAAAATTGTAAAAGTTTGATAGTTATTGTTATTTACTGCAAATATCGACCGCCTTAAGCTGTACTGTATGATGACTAAATAACGCTAGACAGTCTACATTTAGCTGAAACCCTATTGCTGACTCTGACACTTAGAATAGCAACAGCCTAAATTTTTAGCGTAATTGCCCCCTAAGTTAAGAGCTGAATAACCGTAAAGTAAACCTGCCAGTTTATTAGTGATAGCAAAAACTCACTGATAAACTACAGATATAAAAAAGCCCCGCTAGTGCGAGGCAATATGCAACCTTTACTTTAGATATTTTTGGCTATTAAATTCGCTTTTAACAAACCGCCTTTTGTTAATAACTTCGGGGAGAATTTAGGATTTCTTTTACTTTTGAAGGCATCCAAAATTAACTTCAATCCTTCAGCTTCAAGCAGCGAAATATTTACTTCAGTATCCATTTCAGCACTTTCGATGAAGTCTTCTGAAAAACTTGGGGCAACAATTAGCACTTGTGCTACGCGTTTACCGTTATTCTCTGCCCTAGTTACATAAGACTTCACTTGTCTCGACGTTGTAGAATACTTCGCAAAGTCACCATTTTTACACGTTTTCGCCTCTCCAATAATGATATCATCATCGCTTAATGAGATTACTATATCCGCCTTATCTTTTGAAGTATTTAAATCTTTTCTTAGATCCTCATCAACATTTAAATCCAAAGATTCAAAAATAGCCTTTGTTACTTCCTCAAACTTCACCCCTATATCAGCTTCCGCAATATCGATCCCAACATTTTTTAATCCAGCTAAATCTCGGCAAGCAAGTAACGCATAATTATCTATTAATCTATCCGTGGCGCTAGCGAAGCTTTCTAAAATCAGAAATCTTGGGTTACCTTTTTTACTGAGTCCCATCGCATCTCTAATTTCTTTTACTTTCTCATTAGTTAATAGGTATAAAATATCATGAGGAGTGATAGATAATGCTCTAAGCTTTTCAGTATCTATAGCTTCATTTTCTTCCAATTCGAAAGCGTGCTTAATTTCGATAAACAGCTCGCTATGATGAAGTTCTAAAGCTTTCAATAACTCTTTAAAACCGCTAGCACTCAGTGAATCAAATTCTTTTTCTGTCGAGTTTTGTAAATATGAAATGATTAACTCAACTCGTTCTTGTATGGTGGTTCCCAGTTTGTCTGTTTCGATGTCTAAGTCACTGATAAGCTGTTTTAAACGCTCTTTTCGCTGGTTTATTGGCTCTCCACCGCCAAACATGTCACGAGTTAGTAACACAGCGCCAGTAATGCCTAGGTGAAGTATTTGACTAATTTTGTCTAAACGAGATACTCCCCTTATTTTTCTCCCGTGAACCTTCAGTACATTTGATAGTTCCGCATCAGAAAATGTTCTAAGTATTCTCAATATGTATTTTTCTTGAAGATCTTTACCTTGAATCTGATTTAAAACACGAACCATTTCATCAGGAACAAACACTTCTTGTCGTTTTTTACTAATGAACAGCACCCCCATATCACGCAATATATTTAGCGCATCTAAAACACCGGTTTTGGGAATAGGGTCGACTAAGTGCTCAATAGCTGCACATTCATCCGCTGATATATGAAGTTTGGATGCTAATCTATTTAATATTGTTCTCTCTTCATCAGTCACTTTGGCCTGTCTGTTGTATTTTTCATCGTTCCTGTATGCTTCTTCCATACATGACTTGTAGATATCTAGCTTGTAAGATCTTTCTTCGATGCTTTCTGAATCAGATTGCGCTATTTCTTTTTGTAAATCTCGAGATAGTACATTTAGAGCTTTCCACTCTTTGGAATATAACGTTTCAATCCAACTTATTCGTGCAACACAGTTACCGTCTCGTGTTAGTATATTTATAAGTAAATTAAGCTGGGCAGAAGTCATCGATAACTGCTCTTTAACTTCTCTCTTGAATAAATGCTCAACAGCTTTAAATAGTAAATTTATCTCACTACTACTAGCATTTTTAATTTGACCATCAATTTTTTCAATAACTCTAGCCAGTTTTTTTTCATTCCCTCCAGCACTATTACAAAGCTTATCTAAACTTGTAATAAACTTAGATTTTTCGAATTGATTTACTGCTGATAATACTTGATTAAGCTTCATCCTTGGTGACCCTTATTAATATTTCGCTAACCCAAAGACTAAAGTAGCAACATATCAAATTGATTACAAACAACCAAGTAAAGGCAAAAAATCAAAGTATAAGTCTTGTATATAAATAACTTACAACATTGTCGCCCTCATATATCCGCTAACTTAACCACATTTAAGAAAGCCTGTTCTAGGCAAAACTTTCGTAATTTTCTCTAACCTTATGACACAAAAAAGCCCCGCTAGTGCGAGGCTTTATTGAAGCTATGGTTAGCTCGGGGGATTACATCATACCGCCCATGCCACCCATGCCACCCATGCCGCCCATGTCAGGCATTGCAGGAGCTGCTGAGTCTTGTGGAGCTTCAGTTACCATAGCTTCGGTAGTTAGCATTAGGCCTGCTACTGATGCTGCGAACTGTAGTGCGCTACGAGTTACTTTAGTTGGATCTAAGATACCCATCTCTAGCATATCACCGTAAGTACCGTTACCAGCGTTGTAACCAAAGTTACCTTCGCCTTGACGAACTGCGTTTAGTACAACTGCAGCTTCGTCACCACAGTTGGTTACGATTTGACGTAGAGGCGCTTCCATTGCACGAAGGGCAACTTTAATACCGTGGTTTTGATCTTCGTTGATACCTTCAAGACCTTTTAGCTTGTCAGCAACACGAACTAGAGCAACACCACCACCGGCAACAACACCTTCTTCAACTGCAGCACGAGTTGCGTGAAGCGCGTCTTCGACACGGTCTTTCTTCTCTTTCATTTCAACTTCAGTTGCTGCACCCACTTTGATTACTGCAACACCGCCAGCTAATTTAGCTAGACGCTCTTGTAGTTTCTCTTTGTCGTAGTCTGACGATGTTTCTTCGATTTGCTGACGAATTTGCGCTACGCGGCCTTCGATTTCAGCTTGCTCACCGATACCATCGATAATAGTCGTGTTGTCTTTAGAGATAACAACACGCTTTGCTTGACCAAGATCTTCAAGAGTTGCTTTTTCAAGCTCCATGCCGATCTCTTCAGAGATTACGGTACCAGCGGTTAGTACCGCGATGTCTTGCAGCATTGCTTTACGACGATCACCAAAGCCAGGTGCTTTAACCGCAGCAACTTTAACGATACCGCGCATGTTGTTTACAACTAGTGTTGCTAATGCTTCACCTTCAACATCTTCAGCGATGATTAATAGTGGCTTACCAGCTTTGGCAACGCCTTCAAGCGTACCTAGTAGTTCACGGATATTAGATACTTTTTTGTCAACTAATAAGATGAATGGGTTTTCAAGTTCAACGGTACCGTTTTCTGCCTTGTTGATGAAGTAAGGAGAAAGGTAACCACGGTCAAACTGCATACCTTCAACAACGTCTAGTTCGTCGTTAAGGGCTTGGCCTTCTTCAACAGTGATAACACCTTCAGTGCCTACTTTGTCCATTGCAGTGGCAATGATTTGACCAACGGTTGCATCAGAGTTCGCTGAGATGGTACCCACTTGCTCGATTGCTTTGTTGTCAGCACATGGCGTAGAAAGCTCTTTTAATTCGGCAACCGCTGCAACAACCGCTTGGTCGATACCGCGCTTAATATCCATTGGGTTCATGCCCGCTGCGATTGATTTTAAGCCTTCGTTTACAATTGATTGCGCTAATACGGTCGCCGTCGTTGTACCGTCACCCGCTTCATCGTTTGCTTTTGACGCAACTTCTTTAACCATTTGTGCGCCCATGTTTTCGAACTTGTCTGCTAGTTCGATTTCTTTTGCAACGCTTACACCGTCTTTAGTGATTGTTGGGCCACCAAAGCTTTTGTCTAAAACAACGTTACGGCCTTTTGGACCTAATGTAACTTTAACTGCATCAGCTAAAACATTAACGCCGCTTAGCATTTTAACGCGAGCATCATTACCAAATAATACGTCTTTTGCTGCCATTTTTAATTCCTCTAATATTTTTATAAATGAGTCGGGTTGTTATTCAACAACAGCCAAAATGTCGGCTTCGCTTAAAATAAGAACTTCTTCACCATCGATTTTTTCTGTTTTTGCGCCGTAGCCTTCAGAGAAAATCACCTGGTCACCTACTTTAACGTCTAGTGGACGTACATCACCGTTTTCTAAGATACGGCCGTTGCCTACAGCAACAACTTCACCACGGGTTGATTTTTCAGCAGCGCTACCAGTTAACACGATACCGCCAGCAGATTTAGTTTCTACTTCTTTACGTTTGATGATCACACGATCGTGTAAAGGACGAATGCTCATTTACTTTCTCCTGAAACAAGTTAAAAGTTGTTTTTAAATCATTATGTTTAAAGCAAATAAGGGTATGTTTTTGCTTTTTCAAGGGTCACTAACAATATTTTTGCATTATTAGTAGCCAATTCTGTTATTTATCCAACTTGGGTTGGTTTTCGTCAGCATCAACGTCTTTACTTGATACTTCTATGTCAATGACATCATCTGCCGATTGTTGATAACGGCCTTGTTGTTGATGTTGATAGCTGCTGTAAAAAAACGTGGTGCCATTTTGTTGCGATTTCAATAGTTGTTTTTGAATTATTTTCACTATCGCCTGTCGCGATACAGGCCACAATAACGCTAAGCCAAAGCCATCGGTAATAAATCCTGGGGTTAGCAGTAAAACGCCAGCAACCAATAATAACAATGCCGCGATAATTTCATCTGATGGCATTTGCCCTGCGGCAAGTTTGTGTTGCACCGACTGATAGGTTGCTAAGCCCTGCTGACGCACCATACCGGCACCTAGCCAAGCGGTAATGATCACCAATATTATTGTCGGTAATACACCAATCAACGCACCAACGTTCATCAATACCATAATTTCGATAATCGGCATGATGACAAATAATAAAAATAAAACTTTAAACATTTAAGAGCTCTTGTGCGTTTACTATAACGATAATCTTTGTAACTAATATTGGGGTTGTCAGGTCTATTTCAAGCAAACGTCATAACGCGAAACCGCCATAAAGCATTATGCTCTGCTATCAGCACATTGTTATAAGCTAGACAAAGCTCGTAAAATCAAGGCGTAATGCCAACGGATGTCATATTGGAAAGAAAGCGAAAAACTATGTATCAAATTGTTTTATGTAATTGCCCGAACAACGAAGTAGCAACCACTATTGCGAAACGATTAGTAGGTGATAAACTCGCCGCCTGTGTTAACATAATCGCCAATGTCAGCTCAGTATATCGTTGGCAAGACAATATCGAAATAGATAACGAAGTCACCTTATTGATCAAGAGTAAAACATCGTTATTTAGCGAGATTGAGCAATGCATTGAGTCTATCCATCCTTATGATGTGTGTGAGATCATAGCAATCGATATCAACCAAGGTAATCCATTGTATTTAAACTGGCTAAAAGAATCTGTGAAGTAACTGATGCAATTAATAACGTTAATATTTTCAGCGCTGCTGTTGTTCGCTCCATTGCAGGCACATGCGCAAAGTTCAATTTTTGACACCTCCGCTATTGATAATACTTTATCCAATACGGAAGAGTTTTTACCGGTTGACGAAGCGTTTCGCTTTGACTTTTATCAGCAAGACAACAAGGTAGAAATATACTTTGGCATTGCCGATGGCTATTACTTATATCGCGATAAATTCAAATTCAGCATAGACAATGGTCAATTGCGCACATCTATCCTGCCTTTGGGCGTTGAACATGAAGATGAATACTTTGGTATTCAGCAAGTTTATTATCAACAAGCCAAATTTATCGTCGAGATAGCCCAGGCCAGTGCTAATGCACAGCTAACAATTACCTACCAAGGCTGTGCCGACAAAGGCTTGTGTTACCCGCCAACGAAAAAGCTTATTCCACTTAACGCCGTCAATAGCGCCAGCAGCGACGCCATTCTTGCCGGTTTAAGCGCTGCCGATAATAGCGCGGCTAATGAGGCTGTGAGTAATGCTACTGGTAGTACGAATAACATCAGCAAAGCTCCTCTTAGTCAGCAAGATGAGCTGGCTGCTAAGTTGAGTTCCGACAACCTGCTGCTGGTGTTGTTAAGTTTTCTTGGCTTAGGCTTATTATTGTCATTTACCCCATGTGTGTTTCCAATGTACCCAATTCTTACCGGTATCATTGTTGGTCAAGGTAACAAACTCACCACCAAACGTGCGGCAACGCTATCGTTTGCTTACGTACAAGGTATGGCAATCACCTACACCATATTAGGCGTGGTTGTGGCGATGGCTGGTGCGCAATTTCAAGCAGCATTCCAACACCCAATCGTGCTTATTGCGCTAAGTATATTATTTATTATTTTGGCTTTATCTATGTTCGGCGTTTTCAACCTCGCCTTACCATCGAGCTGGCAAAATAAACTGACCGAATTAAGTAATGAACAAAAAGGTGGTGCCATTGGTTCGGTATTTACCATGGGGGCTATTTCGGGCTTAGTCGCCTCTCCGTGTACTACCGCACCATTAACTGGCGCGCTAATTTATATAGCGCAAACGGGCGATGTCGTGGTTGGTGCCTCAGCTCTATATGCGTTAAGTATTGGTATGGGGATTCCGCTGCTTATCTTAGGTAGCTCAGGTGGTAAGTTATTGCCAAAAGCAGGCAATTGGATGAACATCATTAAAAATGTATTTGGTTTCTTATTGTTAGCAGTCCCCGTGTTTTTGCTTGAACGCTTCTTACCAGAAACGGTAACGAACTTACTTTGGGCGGCATTACTGCTGGTCACCGCAACCTATTTTTACGTTGTTAATTCGCAAACCGACAATGGCAATAAAGGCTTTTGGTTTGGCCTGCGCAGCTTAGTTATTTTTGTGTTGATGTTTTTTGCCGCTACCATCGGTTATCAAACCTTAGTTGGTCAATCCGCTGTGAGCCAACAAGCCACAGCAAAACAGTTTGTTGTTGTTAAAGATTTAAATGAACTTAAACAAACGGTTCGCGACGCAAATAGTAATGGCCAAACGGTGATGGTCGATTTGTACGCTGATTGGTGTGTCGCCTGTAAAGAGTTTGAAAAATACACCTTCCCTGTAGCGAGTGTGCAACAAGCGCTCAGCAACACGCTATTAGTCAAAATCGATTTAACCGACACTGGCTCTGATGCTAGCGTTGAAATTATGGAACACTTTAACGTGTTTGGCTTGCCGGCAATTTTATTCTTTGATGAAGATGGCAACGAATTAACGCAACAACGCGTCACTGGATTTATGCAAGCTGAGCCCTTCGCTGCTCACATAAAACGCATTTTCAATTCATAAAATAATCAGTGTTAATGCTAAGCCTCAATAAGTTTACTTATTGGGGCTTTTTTATTGACCAAAATCAATCTGTAGTGATTAGACCAGTATTTTACTGCTAACTTCTGCGAAAATCTCTATAATGTGCTGCAATTTAAAAAAACCGTGTCATATTAGGATAAACTCAAAGTTGCTCGACTAAAAAAACGAGCAAGTTTATTAAAAATAAAAATTAATATGGATTTCTCTGCAGATGACGACAAGATATAAAGTTTTAGTGTTAAATGGTCCGAACTTAAACATGCTAGGCAAACGTGAGCCTAATCTGTACGGTTCGCAAACTTTGGCCAACATAATAGATTCGCTAAGCCAACAAGCTAAGCAACTAAATATCGAACTGTCGCAGTTGCAAAGCAACGCTGAACACGAACTTATTGAGCGCATTCACCAAGCATATGGTGTTGTCGACTACATCATTATTAACCCTGCGGCGTTTACTCATACCAGCGTAGCGTTACGGGATGCATTGTTAGCAGTCGACATTCCATTTGTTGAAGTGCATTTATCAAACGTTCATGCACGCGAACAATTTAGAAAACATTCATACCTTTCGGATATAGCCGATGGTGTAATTTGTGGGCTTGGCGCACATGGCTACTCATATGCCTTGCAACACGCCCATTATCAACTGAATAAAAATACATAAAAACATTATTTAAGGTGTACTAATGGATATTCGTAAAATTAAAAAACTAATTGAGCTTGTTGAAGATTCAGGTATTAGCGAACTAGAAATCTCAGAAGGCGAAGAGTCGGTACGCATCAGCCGTGGCGGTCAAGTAATGGCAGCACCAGTTGCGGCGCCAGTAGCGGCACCAGTTGCAGCACCAGTTACAGCTGCTCCAGCGGCGCCAGCGGCAGAAGCGATTTCTGGTCACATTGTACGTTCACCAATGGTTGGTACGTTCTACTCAGCGTCATCTCCTGATGCACCTAAGTTTGTTGAAGTTGGTCAACACGTTAACGCTGGCGACACACTATGTATCGTTGAAGCGATGAAAATGATGAACCAAATCGAAGCTGATAAATCAGGTGTTATTAAACAAATTCTTGCTGAAAACGAAGATACAATTGAATTTGATCAACCGTTATTCGTAATCGAATAAGCAATCGGGGAAGACTAATTCCATGTTAAATAAAGTTGTTATAGCCAACCGTGGTGAGATTGCCTTGCGTATTTTACGCGCTTGTAAAGAGCTCGGCATCAAAACGGTTGCTGTCCATTCAACGGCAGATAAAAATCTAAAACATGTGTTGCTAGCCGACGAAACCATTTGTATTGGTAAACCAGCAGCAACAGAAAGCTACCTTGATATTCCACGCATCATCACCGCTGCGGAAGTAACCGACGCGGATGCGATCCACCCAGGTTATGGTTTCCTTGCAGAAAATGCTGATTTTGCGGAGCAGGTAGAAGATTCAGGTTTTGCCTTCATCGGTCCAAAAGCTGATGCGATTCGCCTAATGGGTGATAAAGTATCGGCTATCGAAGCGATGAAAAAAGCTGGCGTACCTTGTGTACCAGGCTCAGATGGCCCACTAACTGATGACGAACAAGCAAACCTTGCACATGGTCGTCGTATTGGCTACCCAGTAATCATCAAAGCCTCAGGTGGTGGCGGTGGTCGTGGTATGCGTGTTGTACGCGATGAAGCCGACTTGCTTGAATCAATTCAATTAACCAAAGCAGAAGCCCGTGCCGCATTCAACAATGACATGGTGTACATGGAGAAATTCCTAGAAAACCCTCGTCACGTTGAAATTCAAGTGCTTGCTGATGGTCAAGGTGGTGCAATTCACTTAGGTGAGCGTGACTGTTCAATGCAACGTCGTCACCAAAAGGTGGTTGAAGAAGCGCCTGCTCCTGGCATTACTGAAGAAGTACGTGCAAAAATTGGTGAGCGTTGTTGTAATGCGTGTATCGAAATTGGTTACCGCGGTGCAGGTACCTTCGAATTTTTATACGAAAACGGTGAGTTCTACTTCATTGAAATGAATACCCGTATTCAGGTTGAGCACCCAGTGACTGAAATGGTGACTGGTGTAGACCTAATCAAAGAGCAATTGCGCGTTGCCGCTGGTGAAAAGCTAAGCCTGAAGCAAGAAGATATCCAAGTGAAAGGTCATGCTATTGAGTGTCGTATTAACGCTGAAGATCCGCGTACCTTTATCCCTTCACCGGGTAAAATAACACGTTTTCATGCCCCAGGTGGTATGGGTGTACGTTGGGATTCTCACGTATACACTGACTACTCAGTGCCGCCTCATTATGACTCAATGATCGGTAAACTGATCACTTACGGTGAAACTCGTGATGTTGCTATCGCGCGCATGAAAAACGCCTTAGATGAGCTAGTGATCGATGGTATTAAAACCAACATCACCCTGCAAGAAGACATCATGGCCGATGTTGGGTTTGCTCGTGGTGGTGCCAACATTCACTACCTTGAGAAAAAGCTTGCTGATATTGAGTAATCGATAGTCGGCCCGTTTTGAATCACAAAACCCTGCAAATGCAGGGTTTTTTATTACAACAAAGCACAGTAAAATCACATGATAGTGAGCACCGCATGATCAGGTTACGTACTAGTAAGTAACAGGTTAACCGCGCGATAAACAAGATTAGAGATCAATATGACAGAGCAGATAGACGTTATTGAAAAACCATTACCACCGGGTGACGGCGAGTGTTGTGAAAGTGGTTCGTGTAACCCGTGTGTGTGGGATTTTTACTATAGCGAATTACAAAAATGGCGAATTCAACAAGCTGAGCTTAAAAAATCAGCTGAACAAAAAGACTAATCAAGCCAGTGCGATTGAGCTCGATTGTAAGTAATCAATCACAAACCAATTTTGTATAACAAGTTATAATAGTAAGCGAATTAGTTAGCTTAAATCATTCCGCTTGGAGTAAAATTGCTGCATCGAATATCGTTCCAGCCCAAGACCGCAACATTAGGTATTATCGCTACCTATTGCTATCGTTATGCTTAGCTATCGCTTTTCTTGGCGAACAAGACATCGTTAATGTTCGCGCGCTGAAACACACCTATGGCAAGCACAGAAACAAACATCAATACCGTAAACGGAATGGCGGTATCATTGTGAAAAAACGTCAATATAGGCCCAGCTAAGGCACCAACACCAAAACGCAAGGTACCAATAACCGCAGTCGCGGTCCCGGTATTGTTAGCAAAACTGATCAATATTAGTGAGTCGGCGCTCACCGCGATTAATGATATGGACGACATCAGTGGCAATATACAGATCACAGTCCAAAAGAGCGGTAAGCCAAAGGTATTAACGAGCACTAACAAGGCTGCGGCTATCGTTCCCATAAAAAATGCGCCAACTAATATGCGTTGCGATCCTAATTTGCCAACCATTTTAGTATTAAACACATGGGCGAGCATGAGCGCGATAATATTTAGACCAAATAAAAAGCTAAACATAAATTCGCTGGTTTTAAATATTTGTAAATAAACAAATGGTATTGCCGTTAAGTAGGCAAAAAACGACAGCGATACTAGCATCGAAGCGAGAATATAAGGTCTGGCAGGCTTACTCGAAAATACCGTTTTATAATTGCCAATAATATCTATTTTCGGCTTGCTCTGACCACCAGCACGAGCAGGCACTTCGGGGAGCTTGAGTAAACAACCAATAAAAATCAGTAACGCATAGACTGATAAAAACACGAACATCGCCTGCCAGTTAAAAACAAACATAATAGCACTGCCAAGTGTGGGAGCAGCCAACGGCGCCAGCATCATAATCATCGAGACATACGACATGCCTTTTGCGGTGTTTTGGCCGTAAAACTGGCGAATGACGCCCGGCACCACCACCGTTGCAGCACTGCCACAAAATGCTTGAGCAAACCGCAAGCTAGTAAACTGCTCAGCGGTTTGCGCAAAAGCCAATAATAGTGACAATATAGAAAACAACAGCAAACCCGTTAAAGCCAGTTTGCGACGACCGATGCTATCGGCAACAGGGCCAAACAATAATAAACCAAGTGCGTATCCCGCCAAATACACGCTTAATGAATTTTGAATAACGGCAATCGAAACCTGATAATAATCAGCAATAGATAACATGCCAGGCAAGTATAAATCGAGTGCCAACGGGGTAATGGCAACAACAGAGGCCAATAAAGGCAATAAGATTTTCATGTTCGCTTGCATGGTTTGCGCGTCAGTGTGTGGCATAACGGGTGAGGTACAGCTATTGATATTCGCAGTGAGCCTAGTATAACGGATCTTTAACCATTAAGTGTTATAATCTATCCGCGCTTTCATCACGACAGGGAATGAACATGATTTTGCAAGATATATACAGTTATCCTCTTAAATCCGGCAAAGGACAGCGTCAGCAGCAAGCCTTTATCAGTGAGCGCGGTGTCCCCTTTGATCGCTACTTTGTGATAACTGACAACAACGGCAAATTCATTACCGGCCGGACCAAAGCCAATATGGTTCATATTGAGTGTCAACTACTAACCATAAATAATGACGATTATGTGCGTTTTCAAGCTCCTAATATGCCAGCATTACAGCTGAAATTAGACGCCTTTAGCGAACATTACAGCCCAGTTAAAGTCTGGCAAGATACCATCGATGCCCAACATGTTGGTAGCGAAGCCGATCAATGGTTTGCACAATTTCTAGCAACACAATGTCGATTATATTTTTTAGGTACTCACTCATCAAGACAGGTGCAAGGTTATCAAAACCAACTGAGTTTTGCCGATGGTTATCCGATTTTACTTATTGGTGATGGTTCATTGCATGACTTAAATAGCCGCTTAAATAAGCCGGTAAGCATGAGCCAATTTCGCCCAAATTTAGTGATTGCCGATTGCCCTGCATTTGCAGAGGATGACTGGCAGGAAATAAAAATTGGTGAGGTGCACTTTGCCATCGCTAAACCATGTAGCCGCTGTATTTTTACCACAGTAAATAGCAAGACTGGTGAGCGAGATGAGCATAAAGAGCCGCTAACAACGTTGGCAAGCTATCGTCGTGCAGATAATGGTGATATTAATTTTGGTCAAAATCTCGTGCCACTCAATCAAGGTGTTATTCACCAGGGTGAACCACTAAAGGTTATTCGTTAAGATACGACAAAAGTTAAGCTGAAATAAGCGACGATTATTTGTATAATGCCGACGATTTAACTAACTTGGCGTACCACAATGTTGTTGATGATAGACAACTACGACTCTTTTACTTTTAATCTTGTCCACTACTTTGAAGAACTTGGTCAAGATGTCAGAGTATATCGCAACGATGAAATCAGCATCGCAGATATTGAAGACTTAAAACCTGACTACATCGTGATTTCGCCAGGCCCATGCGATCCAAATAGCGCCGGTTTATCACTAGACATTATCGCTAAGTTTGCCGGTATCATCCCTATTTTAGGTGTTTGCTTAGGGCATCAAAGTATTGCCCAGCACTTTGGTGGCAAGGTCGAAAAAGCGCAAAAAGTGATGCACGGTAAGACCTCGCTAATTAAGCACAATAACCAAAGTGTATTTACTGGCTTAAATAATCCACTACAAGTTACCCGTTATCACTCATTAATCGTCAATGCTGATAGCCTACCTGAGTGCTTAGAAGTCACCGCTTGGAGTGAAGATGAGCAGGGCAATTTCGCCGAAATCATGGGTTTGCAACACAAAACTCTGGCCATTGTCGGCGTGCAATTTCATCCTGAATCCATTTTGACTGAACAAGGTCACCAGTTACTCAATAATTTTTTACAGCTAAAGTGATATAAATTCATCATTACCGATGACAAGCTTTGATTTTTTCGTTACTTTAATGGTTACCGTTTATTAACACATTAAATAATAACAAAAAACCATGTTACATGAACGACGCTTTAGCCCTCGTAAAACCTACATCACTCCTGTTCAATTAGTTGCCAAAGACGGTAGCGAATGGCCTGCGCAAAGCCAAAATTTATCACTATTGGGGATGGAAATTGGTGTTAATAAGCAAACAGTCGAGCACCTAACCCAGTTTAAAAAGTTACCCATCGAGTTTAATCTTAGCTTTAGCAACCATCCGCTAGAGCAACTCCCTTGTCGCCTGGTGATTAATCGTCGTTGCGCCCACGATGACTTTATTTTAGGCGTTAAATTCGTCAATCTTTCCCCCCAGCAAAACCAGCTAATCCAGCAGTTAATCACCTAGCACAATACAAACCATTAACACCACTTACCATTGTTTGATGTTTTATTTACTAATCACTGCGTGTTTATCACCATCAAAAAGTGAAAAAATAGTTATGCAGCAAAACTGAATAAAACCAAGCAACCCCTTATTTTTACAGGGCTTGCGCTAGATTTGATACAGACAAAACCTGCCAAATCTGCGATAATATTGGCTCTTTTTAGTAAAGCCAGCGCCAGCATGCGCGCAATTACAACTATTCATGTTAATTAACAATTGGCTTACTACCTAAATTTTTGGATGAGGAAACAGAATATGACTGAGCAATTTGCAGTAGATCGTCAACTTTTTGATCACGTTATGGTGCCTAACTATTCACCGTCAACGGTTATCCCAGTGCGTGGTAAAGGTTCTCGCGTTTGGGATCAAGACAATAATGAGTTGATCGATTTTGCTGGTGGTATCGCCGTCAGCTGCCTTGGTCATTGTCACCCTGCACTTGTTGATGCACTAATTAGCCAAGGTGAAAAGATTTGGCATTTATCAAACGTGATGACCAACGAACCAGCATTACGCCTAGCAAAGAAATTAGTCGACAACACCTTTGCTGAAAAAGTTTATTTCGCTAACTCTGGCGCAGAGTCAAACGAGGCGGCATTGAAGCTAGCTCGTCGTTGGGCACTTGATGTATATGGCGAAGATAAATCACAAATCATCGCCTTTAAGCAAGGTTTCCACGGTCGTACCTTCTTCACCGTAACCGTGGGTGGTCAAGAAGCCTACTCTGACGGCTTTGGTCCAAAGCCTGGCGCCATCGATCACGCAGAATACAACAACCTAGAATCACTAGAAGCACTAATTAGTGACAAGACTTGTGCAGTTGTAATGGAACCTCTACAAGGTGAAGGTGGTATCGTTTCACCAACGCAAGAGTTTGTTGAAGGTGTTCGTGCACTATGTGACAAACACAACGCTCTACTTATTTTCGATGAAGTACAGACAGGTGTTGGTCGTACAGGTGAGTTATATGCTTACATGGGCTTAGGCGTAACTCCTGATATCTTAACAACGGCTAAAGCACTGGGTGGTGGCTTCCCGATTGGTGCAATGTTAACCACAACAGAGATTGCTAAACACCTAAAAATTGGTACCCACGGTTCAACCTACGGTGGTAACCCATTAGCATGTGCCGTAGCTGAAGCTGCATTTGATACCGTAAACGATGTCGCGGTATTAGAAGGCGTAAAAGCGAAAGAGCAACAGTTCAAACAAGGCTTAATGGCCATCAATGAAAAATACAATGTATTTAAAGAAATCCGCGGTAAAGGTTTATTAATCGGCGCGGTGTTAACTGACGAATATCAAGGTCGCGCAAAAGACTTTCTAAATGCAGCAATGAGTCACGGTTTGATGACCTTAGTTGCTGGTGCCAACATCATCCGTTTTGCACCGTCTTTGGTTATTACCGATGCCGATATTGTTGAAGGCTTAGATCGTTTTGAGCAAGCCGTAGCTAGCATCGTCAACGCCTAAGCACAATAGGATCGATGATATGATCATTGTTAGACCTATTAGAAGTAGCGATTATGATGCCTTGCATCAAATCGCTATTGAGTCAGGGCACGGCTTTACCAGCTTACCGGTAAATGAAGAGCTGCTATTAAATCGCATTAATGGCGCCAACCAGTCGTTTCATAAACAAACCAACTTTGACGGTAATGAAAGTTACCTGTTTGTTATGGAAGATAGTGAAACGGGTGAGGTCGTCGGTACCAGCGGTATCGAAGCCGCGGTTGGTTTAAACGACGCTTTTTACCATTATCATGTCGGTAAGGTTGTGCATTCATCACGCGAGCTAAATATATACAACAATATTGATGTACTTTCGCTGAACAACGATTACACCGGAGCTTCCGAGCTATGTACCTTGTTTTTACGCAACAGTTATCGCGCGAATAACAATGGTCGTTTTTTATCGAAAGTTCGCTTTTTATTTATGGCTGAGCATCCGCAGCGCTTTAATTCAACGGTGATCGCCGAAATGCGCGGTGTATCCGATGAAAATGGTAACTCACCATTTTGGCAGTGGTTGGAAGAGCACTTTTTCTCAATGGACTTTCCAACGGCAGATTACCTAACGGGTATTGGCAAAAAAGCATTCATTGCCGAATTAATGCCTAAGTACCCGATTTATGTAAGCTTACTAAGCAAAGAAGCACAGCAAGTGATCGGCCAAGTTCACAAAGATACCGTACCGGCACTGCGCTTACTTGAGCGAGAAGGTTTTGTCAGCCGCGGTTATGTCGATATCTTCGATGCCGGCCCGACCGTTGAGTGTGAACTGACAAACATCAAAACAGTACGCACATCAGAGCGTTATCAGGTAGCCATCGGTGAAGTTAGTGATGCAGAACGTCACATGGTGATTAATCAAGACGTGCAAAATTTCCGTGCAGTATACCAGCCGGTCAGAACTGATATTGACAGTAAGATTGCCACCATAAGTACTGAAACAGCAAAAGCTCTACAAGTTAACGCTGGCGATATTATTCGCTTGGCAAAAGCATAACGTGGGAGAAGTTATGACAAATAACGTACAATTTATTAATGGTGACTGGGTTGCAGGCCTTGGTCAGCCAATGACCTCGCTAAACCCAGCGACCAATGAAATGATCTGGCAAGGCGCCAGTGCAACACCTGAACAGGTCGAGCAAGCCATTACCAGCGCTCGTAAAGCTTTTGAAAGCTGGGGCGTGTTAGAAGTAGAAGAGCGCCTAGATGTTGTTAACCGCTTTATGCAAGTGTTGACAGACAACAAAGAAGAAATGGCTATTGCTATTGCCCGTGAAACAGGCAAGCCACTATGGGAAACGCGCACTGAAGCGGGTGCCATGATTGGTAAAATCAATATTTCAATCAAAGCCTATAATGAGCGCACTGGCACAGTTGAAAATGCCATGCCAGGTGCAAAGGCATTTATTCGCCACAAACCACACGGTGTCGTGGCCGTATTTGGCCCGTATAATTTCCCTGGTCACTTACCTAATGGCCACATTGTGCCGGCTCTTATTGCTGGTAACACGGTTGTTTTCAAACCGTCAGAGCTAACCCCTATGGTTGCCGAGCTTACCATGAAATTATGGCAACAAGCCGGACTACCTGAAGGTGCAATCAACTTAGTGCAAGGTGAAATTGAAACCGGTAAAGCACTTGCCTCTCACCCTGCGATCGATGGCTTATTCTTCACTGGCAGCTCGACCACAGGTAAACTTTTACATGAGCAATTTTCTGGTCAGCCAGGCAAGATTTTAGCGCTAGAGATGGGTGGCAACAATCCGCTTATCGTTAATGATGTGGCTAATGTTGATGCGGCTGTTCACGATATTATTCAGTCGGCGTTTATTTCAACGGGTCAACGTTGTACTTGTGCACGCCGCCTATTTTTAAAAGACGATGCTAATGGCGATGCCATTTTAGCGAAATTAATTGCAGCGACTAAAGCAATTAAGGTCGGCTACTACGATGATGAACAACAACCGTTTATTGGTTCGATGATCAGCGCCAAGGCGGCTTCAGGCATGGTTGGCGCACAGCAAAAAATTATTGAGCTAGGTGGCAAAGTATTGGTTGAACTGACTCAACCAAACACAGAAACTGGCTTTGTCACACCGGGCATTATCGATGTAAGCAACGTTAAAAATCTTCCGGATGAAGAGCACTTTGGACCACTACTTAAAGTGTATCGCTACAGCGATTTAGACAAAGCGATTGATGAAGCCAACAACACCAGTTTTGGTTTATCAGCGGGCTTATTAAGTGATAGTGAAGCCACTTACCAACACTTCTTTAAGCGCATTCGTGCTGGTATTGTAAACTTCAACAAACCGATTACCGGCGCAAGTAGTGCTGCACCATTTGGTGGCATTGGTGACAGTGGTAACCATAGAGCAAGCGCATACTACGCGGCCGATTACTGTGCGTTCCCAGTTGCTTCTGTTGAGGCTGAGCAAGTAACTCTGCCAGAAAAATTAAGCCCTGGGCTTAGCATTTAATGCATTGATGCAAAATGCTGTTACGTTATCAACTGCAAGTAGCGAGTATCAAACCGAGCTTTTTTAAGGCGGTTGATAACCTATAAAAAACAGGCGAAGGTGCTCCCCTTCGTCTGTTATCATTCGAACTCATTGAGCACCTTCACTAACAACAATAAGACATACACACATACCAAGGCGATCAGGTATCGAAATAACGGTATAAATCTAATTGGGGAACAATTATGAGTAATCAAGTAAAACAACTATTCGCAAACATTTGGCAACAATACCTTGAAGTCACACCATCAGCACAACAAGTGCACCAGTTACTGGGCAATGGTGAAGACATCATTAACGATCACGTTGCCTATCGCACGTTCAATTTAGAGAAAGTTAACTTAGACAAGTTAGCTCAACACTTAATTAAACTTGGTTATCGCGAATGTGGTGAATATCATTTTGAAGCGAAGAAGCTTTACGCCAAACATTTTGAACACGCCGATGACACGCTACCAAAAGTATTTATCAGCGAGCTGTTAGTTGAGCAATTATCTACTGACGCACAACAAATCATCCAGCGTATTGTTGATGATATTGACGCGAATAGCATGGATGATGCAAGCATCTTATATGCCGGTCGCAATTGGGATATCAGCTTTAAAGAATACCAACAATTAGCGGACGAAAGTGAATACGCTGCATGGCTTGCTGTCTGGGGTTACCGCGCGAACCACTTTACGGTAAGTATTAATCACTTAGCAAATTACGATAATATCGCCGATGTAAACCAAGCCATTAAAGATGGTGGCTTTGCATTAAACAGCTCTGGCGGCGAAATCAAAGGTGATGCGAGTGTGATGCTTGAGCAGTCATCGACGATGGCCGACAAAGCTGACGTTGCTTTTACCGACGTCACCACCAGCATCCCAAGTTGCTTTTACGAATTTGCAAAACGCTACCCTAAAGCTGACGGCACGTTATACACTGGTTTTGTTGCCGCCTCGGCCGATAAAATTTTTGAAAGTACCAATAACGGATAAG